>JAYFQH010000100.1:0-3015 GCA_034927265.1 Paludibacter sp. | reverse complement strand
AACCGGATAGCCCGTGAGGGATAGAATACCGAGTCATTCAAATATGCTACAGAGTCAATCTTTAATGTTTCAACTTTTCCTAATTCCGTTTGATAATACGCTTTCCGGTGCGAATATACTGTTTGATAACCTGTTGACCGGATGCTTGCCAGCGATCTGTAGACGACTTTCCCATCCTGGCTGTATGACTCGAACTCCCAGTAAAAACCAGAACCACCGCAAGTTGGTATTGGTGTTACCGAAGATAAGAAAAACTTTTTTACACTGCCTATCCCTTCAACAATAACATCACTATTGTATGAAAGGTGCAGGCGTCTACGATACGAATTTCCAACCAAGACTGAATCCACAGCAACAATTTGTGAATACTCATACCCCCATTGCACAAAGTCACCCATCCGGGCATTAAAATCATATATTAGAATTTCCTGCGAATCATTTAATCCCGAAAAGAGACAGTCTTTCATCCGTCTAATTCTTTCACGGTCTGCCTGTTGAGGATAGCCGTAATAACCATTACCTATATAATATACTTGCTTATTTTGTTCCCTGATTGCTCCATAATAATGATAAACCGGTTGTTCAACAGGCCCGGTTTTCATACAAAGTCTTTTATATGTCCGATTATCAATTACTGTATCACCATGCAAAATGTAAGTTTGGGGAGTCATTGTTTTTACCTGCATAAGTTCATAGGGATAGTCAGTAAAATTCACCTGCCATTCGGCATTTTCCTTTACCAAAGGAAAATATTCAATCGAGAAACAATTGGTTGAGCACACAATTGTTAGAAATAAGAAGGTTTTTTTCATACAGGTCTGATTTAGATAAAGGTTTATACTATTGTACGGATTCAACAAATCAGGCAATCAGTTCAATCCGGTTTCCTTCGATATCAAGTATCACGCTTTCAAAATATCCATCACCCGTTGTACGGGGTTCTCCAACGATTCTTATTCCATCGGAGCGTAGTTTCTCTGTAAGCTTGATAACCGCTTCCTTCGACTCGAGTACAAATGCTATATGCGTGATACCCCATCGCTCTTCATCCACAACTTGCCCTGTCAAGGAAGCACTGTGCATTAATTCAATTTTTGCACCGCCATCAAAACTAATAAAATAGGACTCGAACTTTTTTAAAGGATTAATGTACTTCTGATTGCTTATTCCCAATAAATAGTGTGTATAGAAATCCTTCATTGCTTCCAGATCCTTTGTCCAAATGGCGATATGATGAATTTCCATTTTTATCTAATTTCATTCGTTTTTTGAAACACGAACAAAGGTACATTATTGGTAGATGACAACCAATAATGCACGCAAATATTTTATCATTTACCTATTAATGCGAATCAGGACTCGAAAAGTGCTTTCTTCTGCTTCCGTAGGAAGCATAGTTTAGTAACCAGTAAGCTTGCTTACTGGAAAGAACAAACCTATATAACCCTCTGCTGCCGTAGGCAGCGAACTTATAGCCTAAGAAGTTTGCTTCCTACGGAAGCAGTGAGATTAGAAGTTGAGTATTATCAACCCCAGTAAGCAAGCTTACTGGTTACTAAACTTTGCTTCGTAAACGAAGTAAGAATACATTCGCTAATGTTTCAAATACTTCTGACAATAACCTTTCTACTACTGATTCGCATTATTAATACAGATATTTCCAGCGCAACAGGAGATTCACCCATTCATCCTCAGGCTTGTGTTTGCCGGTAAAACCGATACCACCATGTCCACCTTGCGCAAAAATATGCATTTCAGCTGGCACACCGTTCTCTATGAGTTTTTGGTAATATTTCACAGCTCCCTGTACTGGTGCCGCTTTATCAACTGTGGAATGAACAATGAAAGTCGGAGCACAATCTTTAGTGATATAATTCAACGAATTAGCAAATTTCACTTGTTCTTCCGAAGGATTTTTTCCTAAAAAGTTTTTAGTCGTGGCTCCTGCAGATGATTCAATCACAGCTTTTGCAAGGATAACAAAATCAGGTTTTGAGCTGTAATGATCCCATTCGTTGGGAGAGGAAAGATCAGCCAATTGATAATGTACCGACAACATGGAAGCCAGATGTCCACCGGCCGATGAGCCATAGATACCTATTTTAGCCGGGTCGATGTTCCATTCTTTTGCCATTTTTCGCACCATTCTGATTGCCTGCGTTCCATCTTCCAATGGTATCATCCCGTTGCCATTCGGCAAACGGTATTTTACCACCACGGCAGCAACACCTGCTTTATTGAGCACTTCAGCACCGTTAAAACCTGCCTGAATCATGTTCACAAACTGATAAGCCCCACCGGGAAACATCACAACGCAACTGGTCGGTTTCTCCGATTGAGGTAACAGAACGGTCATCTCGGCTACAGAAATGTTTGAAATGCCACCATCCTCCGATACCTTTTCGGCACCACTCAGACCATTGGAAACAGGAGTTCCGGTATATTCCAGCGGCAACACTATTTTTTTTACCTGTTGTGCATTTATTGCCGGGACTAAGAGAAAGAAAAATAATACAATGACAAGAGATCTGGTGATTTTCATATGCAGATATTTTTTTGATTTTTATATCGCAAAAATACGACAGTGTTTCTACATCATAGTGCAATTTTTATTCAAAACCGGGAGATGGATTATTCATGAAAACTCATTGGCGTTATTTATGCACATTGAGTAGCTGACTAAGCTACACCTTCAGTATAACATCAATCTCATATGTGCTACTGACATCGTGACGTAACGTTACGTCAAAGTATGACGCAGAGTCACGTCAATGTAAGACGCAATGTTACGTCAAGATGTGACGTAGAGTTACGTCAAGGTGTGACGCAATGTTTCGTTAAGGTAAGACGTAAGGTTACGTCATACTATCACAATGACTTTTACTGAATTTAGTAGACACTTTTTTAATCCTTTATACTAGAAAACTAGACAAATAAGAAATCATTATACTGAAAGAGTAGGCACTTCATAAATCCTTATACTGAAATACTAGACATATCTGAGTAGCTCATACT
>JAYFQH010000017.1:0-25577 GCA_034927265.1 Paludibacter sp. | reverse complement strand
TTTGTGAGGAGGTGCAACAACAAAAGCCGGACCTGCAGGAAGAACAGTTGTAGTCCATCTTACCCCATCATCAACAGAGCGAAATACCGCAATTTGATATGGGCGTGATCCTGTTTGTCCGGCAACAATTACAGCCCTACCTGATGGTAAAAAGTATGCTGGTCTTATCATACTTATATTGACATCACTAATTTGTGTACTGACATACTTACCCTCAACGCCATCCACAGAACGTTGAATTTTGGTTCCATTACCACTTACCACACGTATACATGTTCCCGTTTTTGGATTCATTGCCAGTGGGCGTTTCCCTGTAAAAGTTACACCTACATTATCTGAGAAGCTCCTATATCGCCATGTTAAACCATCATTTTTACTATATAGAAATCCATCATCAGAATAATGTCGAATTTCTCCATCACGCCCCATAAAAAGACTATTGTATGGATTCACTGTTGGAATTCCAACAATTGTAGGTTCAAAAATTTCTTCAGGGA
Source organism: Paludibacter sp. (assembly GCA_034927265.1). GTDB lineage: Bacteria > Bacteroidota > Bacteroidia > Bacteroidales > Paludibacteraceae > Paludibacter. The sequence goes on along the minus strand of JAYFQH010000017.1, from coordinate 25,080 downwards.
TCTCTTTTTCATCATCAATTGGCGGATCGTTTTGATCACAACTCCATAGAAACAAATGTATTACAATTATTAAAAACTGATATACAATTATTTTAACTGATTTCACTCTCATTTAATTACTATTATTGTTATTAAGATATTTTCACTCAAAACTTAGCTCTCTCTTATCATTGAGCAGACCAGGGATAACCACACTTTGCTTCCCATAGGACATCATAATCCGGCGTTTCGTTAAGATATGAGATCTGGTTTCGAACATTTGAACCATCTAGCTCATTTACGGGAATTTTTTTATCTAAACATAATACAGCAGCTATTCCGGCAGCCTCCCCAATACCATGCATTGTAGCCATTACCCTTATGGCTGCTGAGGCTTCATGAGTTGCGGACAATGCACGACATGGCACCAACAGATTATTACATTCAAACGAGACAATACTACGGTAGGGAACTTCGTAGTAATCGCCTGGCTGTGGACCAAAATCATGATTAAGAGCTCCTGATTTTCCTTTTAGCTGTTGTACATCATGTGCCCCTTTAGGATTATGAATATCTATAAAATACCTGGAACGTACAATCGCGTCCTTAAACTTAGTTCCATTTCTAATATCATTCTGTGTCATAACATAAAGGCCTTTAATGTGCCTCGTCTCTCTAACTCCAACCTGACAAGCAATTTTTTCAATAGATGATCTTTTAAAGTAAGGTACATTTTTAATAAGCCATCCAGCAATCAGATATGCCTGCCTCCTTCCCTCAATCTCAGATTTAGTTAAGTCATTAACCGATAATCCGGAGACCTCATTTATTCTCGTCATATTAAAATGTAATACCCCGTCACGTGGATAATCATAAAAATGAATAAATGGCCGATAAGGATAAATCAATGTACCATTTGACAGTGCTTCTTGAAAGTAAGGTTCTACCAATGCTCTTGCTTTTCGTATGTGCCCAGTAGCTATCATATCAGCTTTATCTACATTGGCCATTCTAAAGCTTACAGTCATTGCTTGTGTCAAACCATCTTCCGGTCTTCCTACACTAAATTTCAAGCCTGCTTTAGCAGCTATGTCGCCATCCCCTGTTGCATCAATAAACATTTTACCGAAATACTCTTTTACTCCTTCCTTACTGTAAACTTCAACTGACTTGATCTCTTTATTCTCCGTTTTTATTGATTTGATGGTTGAATGATAGTTGATTTTCACTCCTGCTTTGAGAAGCATTTGATCATATATCAATTTAATTATTTCCTCATCAAAAGCAGCTGGAGACAAAACGGAACCATAACCGCCCATATAATTCAAGTTTTGGATAATTTCTTTAAATAGTCCACCTATCAACGAACCATTCTTTGAACCATCGGCAGTGGTGTATTCGTGTCCAGAAAAAGGATTTACTAGTGCGGCAGTAGCCATTCCTCCACAAAACCCATAGCGTTCTATTAATAAGGTTCTAGCTCCTTGTCGTGCTGCTTTTATAGCTGCAGCGACACCTGAAGGTCCTCCTCCGCAAACAATCAAATCAAATTTATTATCTTCTATCATAATTTATTACTAATTTAATAGTTCGGGTTCTGAATCAAATTAGGATTAATTTTTATTTCTTTTGAAGGAATTGGCCATAGATATTGTCGTGATGCATCAAATTTTCTTGACGTAATCAATCTGATGAGTCCCTGTTCATACATAGAATCGAAATTAGCAACTCCATCTTCGTCTATTTCAGGAGTCATAGGAAAAAACCACAAACCCTTACTTATTACTTTATTTCGTAAGTCTGAAATAGGATATAAAATACCATAATTATTTTTATTCAACACTTTCTCAGCTAATCGCCACCGAATGATATCCATATATCGAAGTCCCTCGTTAGCAAATTCCATCCGTCGCTCAACACGAAGTATTTTCCTGAGTTCATTTTGGCTTTTCATTGTTATAACAGGATATAATGATGTTTGCGAAGGATCTACTTTATATGCTCTGGCCCGTACCCTATTCATTGCATTCAATACTGATTCATCAAGTTCTCCTAATTCAATTTTCGCTTCGGCATACATTAAAAGGACATCTGCATAACGAATAATAACTTTATCCGGGTCAGCAGTAAGATCATCCGTCCAAGTCTCGTCAATCCCTTTTTTCCAACACAATCCATTATATGCCGCATATTCTGAATTCGTAAGGCAATCATTATTCTTAATCTTTTTTCCTGTTAAGTAACTGTAAACCTGCAGAGTATCTGGATGCGGTTGATACCTCACACCTAAAAAGTTGGTGCCAAATTCTACAATTGATGCTGTACAACGAGGATCCCTGTTTTTAAATGGTTGTTTGGGATTAAACAACGGTGATTCGTCAATAGGCAATCCATCTGTACATAAAAAAGCACTGAACAGATCCCACGAAGGAATATTTTGTACAAATCCATTTAGGTTTCTTGGTAAGTAATGTTGTACAGAAAGTGGTTGTAACCGCTCTCCTGATAACAACTCTACTAAATTTGCACCGGAATTTTTCAGAAAAATCCCTAACTCAACTGAACGTGGTATCAAAAAAATTGACTCTCCCGCTTTCTTTGTCAGAAACATACTTTGAAAATCCGGGTTCAGTTGATAAATATTCAAATCCATACAGGCCTGTGCTGCATCTCTTGCAGTTATATAATCACCCATATAGAGAGCTATTCTTGCTTTCAGTGCCAATGCCGCTCCCCTTGTTGCACGACTTGGTCCTGATTCGGCATACGATGTTTTTAAAAGTGATGCAGCGCGATCAAAATCTTCATAGATTTTTTGTAATATTATATCTTTGCTTGTACGTGATAAGGTGTAAGCTTCCTCTATGTCGGGAGTATTTTCATAATAAACCACATCTCCATAATGAGATACAAGAACCGAATACTGATAAGCCCTTACGAAATGAGCTTCTCCTTTGAATCTGTCCAGCTTTTCTTTAAGTATTATCCCATCGTCCAATTTATCCATTTTCGAAATAAGAATATTTGCAGTTGCAATAGCCTGATATGCCAATGCCCAGGTGTTTGCTCCATACGAAAACTCACTATCTATTGTCCCACCAGTAATAGCACTCAGCGTGTTTCTATCCATCCAGTCATCAGTCCACTGATCCTGATCCATTCTCCAAAAGTTGATGTAATACAAACTCTTAATAGACATTTCTATCTGTTCCTCATCAGAATACCAATTCTCGCTAGACGCTTCGGAAAGAGGATTTAAATCAAGATCAGCACATCCCGTAGAAAAAACAAATCCTGCAACTAATATTAAATATATAATTTTCTTCATAATTTTCACAATTTTAGAATTTTACAGAAACACCAAAAATAAAAGAAGCTGTGATTGGATAACCTGCATCAGAAACTTCCGGGTCCCAACCTTTAGGATAATTATTAAATGAAAAAAGATCAACTCCAGTGATATACAATCTTATATCTTTTGTCTGTATAGTTTCTGACCAGGATTTTGGCAAATTATATCCTAATGTAACATTCTTCAAACGCAAATAAGCGCCATTAAACAACCAAAAATCTGACATTGAATAATTATTGGATGCGCTGGTAGCGGAAAGTCTGGGATATTCCACAATCATATTTTTTTCCGTTGTATTATAAACACTCCAATAGTTATTATCAATCAATGCTGGAAAGTTTCCATAATCTGAACGAAGAGGTTGAACCATGACAGATGTTTTTCGTGCATTTTCCTTTCCTACTCCCTGTACTGTCAACGATAAATTGAAATTTTCATATTCCAGATTAATATTTCCACCATAAAGATATCGAGGCAATGATCCTCCAAGTAAAGTTCTATCATAATCTGCAGAAATAATTCCATCTGGAATTCCATCTGGACCACTAATATCTAAAAGTTTTATATCCCCCGGTTTAACATTGGCATTCAGTTTTGGTGAATTATCGACCTCTTCCTGTGTTTGGAAGATTCCATCTGTTTTATATCCATACCATTCATTAAATTCACTCCCTTTCAATTTCACCTGACTTCCAAGAAATTCAATACCTCCTAAATCTCCCATTACCGATTTAAAATCAGATAAATTAGCAGATATTGAGTATTTAAATTTACCTACCTGATCATGCCACCGCAATTCCATTTCCCATCCTTTTGTGTTCATAGTACCTGCATTTTGCTGTGGATTTGTAAATCCTATGTAATCCGGTATTTCCAATGCCAGCAACATATTTTTAGTGTCCTTATCATAAATATCTCCAGATAATTGCAATTTATTCTCGAAAAAATTCATATCAATTCCTAGATTAACTGATTCAGTTGTTTCCCATGAAATATCTCTTATTGCATAAGCTTTTTGCCTTGCAGTTTGAGATGAGACAACATTATTTCCTGAATAGAAAAGAGCATTATCAAATTCAATCTTTGTTTGATATGGATAGTTTCCAATCCTTTCATTTCCTAATTGCCCCCAGGAAACTCGAAGTTTCATAAATGACAATAATGGAATTTCTTTCATAAATGACTCTTCAGACAAAACCCATCCGGCAGATAATGACGGAAAGAAGCCCCAGCGAAAATCACTATTAAAGCGGGAAGAACCATCGTACCTTGCATTCGCCTGTAAAAGATATCGATTGTTGTAACTGTACACAATTCTACCAAAATAGGAGTTGTAGGCATTCTCGTATGCATCACCAGAAACAGCAATAAAATTCGTATTTGCTAAATTCAAATATGGGAAAGCTGAGAATTGCATTTGGTTACTTGAGGCAGACATGCTCTCACTATAACTTTGATAACCTTCAAATCCTGACATAAGATTCAGATTATGACGTCCAATCGTTTTTTTGTAGTTTGCTAAAAACTGTGTTGTTAAACGATAGCTGTCAGGTCTGGATTCATTAATACTATTACTCGTTGCACTACTTATATAGCCAATATATGTACTGGGATCATCATAAAATGTGTATTGAATCTTATTTCTCACTTGTTTTTCTTTATTATTATTAAGTAATGAAGAGACAATAAAAGAAAAGTCCAATCCTTCTATCGGCGTGAAAGTCAATGATGCTTTACCCCCAAACTGATTATATGTGGTTTCGTCATAACCACCATACATCAATCGGGCATAAGGATTTTGTGATCCTTTTCCTTCTGCAATCAAACCATTTGACCATACAGCAGCGTATATTTCAGGGAAAAGTCGCATCTCGCTCATCGGATTTATACTGGGATCATCATACATCGACCTTTTTACAAAAAAATCTATAGAAGAAGATAAGTACTTATTAATAGTTATATCATTATTTACGCGTGTTGTAATCCTTTCATATGATTTTCTAGCATATAATCCATCAACATTATCATATGCTAATGATATTTTACTTTGAAGACCTTTGTTTCCTGCTGTTATACTTATATTATGACTTTGTTTGGGAGCATATTTTTTAAGAATAAGATCAGTCCAATTGGTCAGTGGATAACGATCCGGATTATCTTTATGAAGTGTCACGTAGTTATCGATTAGTGCTGGCTCATAAAGAAAATATTCAGCCCCTGGAGTATTGTTATTATCATTCCATCTCAATTCATTGACCATTTCCATATATCTTTGTGCCCCTGCGTATTCAGATAGTACTGTCGGTTTCTCAAATCCAAATTCCGCATTATATTGAAGTGTTACACCTCCAGCCTTTGCTCTTTTGGTAGTAATCAAGATAACCCCCGCCGCTGCTCTTGCACCGTAAATTGATGCAGATGCAGCATCTTTTAGTACTGATACACTTTCAATATCATTTGGATTAACATCATTAATTCCCAGAATAGGAACCCCATCAACAATTACCAGAGGATCATTCTCACCTATTGTGGTAATACCTCGAATTCGAATAGTCGAAGCCGCTCCCGGTGCACTACTACTTCGTGTCACCATAACACCCGGTATAGCTCCTTGCAATGCTTGTGATACTTGTGTTGACTGAGAAGTCTCTATTGCATTTCCACCAATAGAAGCTACTGCTCCTGTCAAATCACTTTTTTTCATCGTTCCATAACCAACAACGACTAACTCATCTAATACCTCTGTATACTCTTGCAAAACTATATTTAATACACCTTCATTTTGTTTTACTGCAACAACCTTTTCTGCATATCCAATATAACTAAATTTTAATTGAGGTTGAATCGTTGTAAGAGCTATTCTGAATTTCCCGGCATTATCAGTCATGGTGCCATTAGTAGTCCCTAATTCCAGTACACTAACACCAATTAGTGCTTCGCCAGTCACATCTGTTACTTGCCCCGTTAACATTTTTGTGATCTCTTGTTTTTGGAAATTTTGAGATGATAGAAAACTAATATTTCCAACACATAAAATAATAAGCAATACTAACAATACTTGTTTTTTGTTTCTTTTCATTTTATTGATTTTTTATTTTTTATCATAATAATTAGAATAACACCATATTAGCTTGATTTATCTATACACCGCCCCATAATTCTCACATGCTCTGTAATCAGATCCTTCGGCATCCGAACCGAACGCGCTCCATGCTGACGGACGGAAAATCTTATCTTCGTCCACATTGTGCATGCACACCGGTATAGAAAGCATCGAGGCCATTGAAATCAAATCAGCTCCGATATGTCCGTAACTGATGGCTCCGTGGTTGGCTCCCCAGTAATTCATTACCGAATACACATCCTTAAACCTGCCTGTGCCGGTTACCCGGGGCACAAAGAAAGTCGACGGCCATGTCTTATCGGTTCGGTTGTCGATCGCTTTGAACACATCATCAGGGAAAGTAGCACTCCATCCTTCAGCAATCTGCAACACCGGTCCGATACCTTTTACCAGATTCAAACGACACATTGTTAAAGGCATCCCCGCTTTTGTCAGAAATTTTGAGGAATAACCACCGCCACGCATATATTCCAGCGATGCCGGATACCATTTGGTAGCTTCGAGCATTTTTTCCACTTCTTCCTCTGTAATTTCCCAATGAGGTTTCATTACCGGGTTGCCATCTTTATCGCTTTGCTGACCGGTACCATCGAGCGTACAAGAACCCGAGTTAATCAGGTGAATAGCCCCTTCTTTCAGGATTCCATCCGGTTTCCATCCTGTTACCCTTTCAATCGCTTCGGGACTCCAGTAGGTTCTCACGTCCGCAAAAATCTGGGCTGTATTTGTCAACAAGTGACCGAACAACATGCTGATGCCGTTCAGATGATCATCCTCGGTAGCAAAGGTAAATGCTTCGCGGATGCCGTTCCAGTCGAATGATGAGTTGAGTATTGCTTCCGAAAAATCTCCATCGGGCAGAAAATCCGTCCACTGGCGTTGGCCCTGGAATCCACCAGCTATAGCGTTATGTCCCATGGCTTCTTCGCCAAATCCCATTTCTTTAAGTTGAGGGTTACCAATCATCAGGTCACGCATGATCAGGGTCATCTTCACTACAAACTCCCAATCCTGATCTTTTTGTTCGCGACTGCGTTTCAGACGTGCCGGATTGTAATCCTCTCCTTCATTTTTCATGCAATGAGCTTTGGTCCACTGCATGGCTTTTTCAAATTCTTTCTTATCGTAGATTCCCAACTGAATACGGCGTAGTATCTCAACGGTATCCACATATTCAGTTCTCATGCCCAGGTATTCCTGTAGAAATTCAGGATTAACGATAGATCCTGCTATTCCCATCGAAACAGAGCCGATAGCCAGATAAGATTTTCCGCGCATCATCGCTACCGCCAAACCGGCTTTAGCAAAACGCAGCAGTTTTTCTTTCACATCTTCCGGAATTTCAGTACTTCCGGCATCCTGCACATCACGTCCATAGATACCAAAAGCCGGCAGACCTTTCTGATTATGAGCTGCTAAAGCTGCTGCCAGATAAACTGCGCCCGGGCGTTCTGTGCCGTTAAATCCCCAAATGGCTTTAGGGATAAGCGGGTTCATATCGATGGTCTCGGAACCGTAGCACCAGCAAGGTGTAACCGACAGACTAAGTCCTACGTTTTCTTTCCCGAATTTGGCAGCACAATCAGCAGCTTCTTTCACACCACCAATACAAGTATCAGCCAATACACACTGCACTGCCGAACCGTCGGGATAACACAGATTCTCAGAATAAAACTTTGCCACCGACTTTGCCAGGTTCATGGTGGTTTCTTCCAGCGATTCCCTTATACCACCGCGACGACCGTCAATGATGGGACGGATACCAATTTTTGGGTAAGTATTTAATTTCATTAGTATTAAATTTATGACATTTAGATTGCTATATTCAAGTTAACATCAAGTTTATGTTCGACAGCCTATTTAGTGCTATGACAAATTTCCTCTAACCCAATTTCTTCAATTGCTTTTCTAATTTCATCTTTATGTTTTTGATCAAACTTATTAAACGGCGCTGCCAGATAATCATCACATATCCCCAACACCGACAGTCCGCACTTCAATCCCTTCAAATAACTCGATCCGTATTTCCCATTACTGTATATTGTTGAGCAAATTTGCATCACTTTCGCTTGTAATACTTTTACTTCTTCTATATTCTCTGAAACTGCCGCATTATACAGATCAACATACAGTTTCGGAAACATATTGGCTCCTCCGTTGACTCCCCCACTGGCACCCATCATTACTGCCTCTGCCATCATTTCTTCTGGTCCGACAAATATTGAAAAATCTTTTCGGTCACGCATCGTATACATCACCGACTGAAAATAGGATCCATTTGCTGAACTATCCTTGAATCCTATTACTTTTTCGTTTTCCGCTAGTCGTTTAATGGTCTCTACTCCAAACGAAACTTTTGTATGTGCCGGCATATTATATAAGAATATTGGTAAGTCAAGCTGTGGTATTAGTTTTTCATAATACTCTGCCAGTTCCGGCTGACCGGTGGCAAAATAATAAGGAGGAGCAGAAACAACTGCATCAGCACCACATTCATATGCTACACGACTCAAATTCAGGCTATCAACGATTGAAGTATCAGTAATCCCAACCAAAAGTGGAATTCTCTGCTTCAATATTTTGCTCGTTTGCTTTATCATTTCAACACGTAAGTTGTAACTTAGACTTTGTGCCTCTCCTGTGGTACCTAAAATAAATATCCCATGAACTCCTCCGGCGACAACGTGTTCAACTAAACGATCCAATCCATTCAAATCCAATGTATTGTCGTCGAGTAAAGGAGTAACAAGGGGTGGGACTATCCCATAAAATTTTTCTCTCATTGTAATTGTATTATATATTTTTTAGTTTTGAACTATGCTGTATCGATTTAGCTTTTTAAGTAAAAAAAAACATTATTATCAAATCAATTATTAATCCTCCTCAAACTCGACGCCCCCACCACCAATTGAGGCTCTGAATAGGTCATCGCTTTGATTTCAAGCTCTCCGTGATTAATTTTGTCTACCAGAATGTTTACCGCCTGGGCTCCAATCAGCTCAAGAGGCTGACGGATATAGGTAATTGTTGGTGAAAACAAATTAAATACGTCGTTACGGTTAAATCCTACCACGGCCACATCCTCAGGGATTCTCACATTCATTTCCTTTAAACAGTACAAGCCTGTCACGGCCAACATATTCGTCAGAAAAATGATTGCTTCCACCTTTTTCTTATTCACCAGCACATCCAGCACACTGCTCATTTCCACTTTCGTATTCAGCAGGTTGACTTTCTTCTCCTGAATGTATTTTCCCAATCCGGCAGCATTCATGGTATCTTCGTAACCTTTGATACGATCCAGGATATGATTCATGCCGGTTTTGTAACCTACCAATGCTATATTTTCGTAGCCCTGCTCTATCAGGTGCTTTGTTGTTAATTCAGTGGCCTTATAATTGTTCAGACAGGAGAAACTCACATCCAGATCAGGAAAATTACGGTCGATGAGCACCAGCGGTGTGTTACTGTCATGTAAATTTTTTATAATATCCTCTGAACCATCACAAGGAACAATAATCAAACCATCCACACCCTTGCTCAACAGCACATCAATCAGCTTCTTTGTATTGCCGAGATCCTCGTCCGAACTACTGAATACCACTGTATAACCCAATTCGTTGGCACGGTTCTCAACAATTCTCGCAATAGCCGAGTAAAATGGGTTCGATATATCTGTTACAATCAACCCGATCAACTGGGTTTTTCCTCCTCTGAGGTTACGTGCAATCAAATTAGGAGAATAATTCATCTCCATGGCTGTTTTGATCACTTTTTCTGCCATCTCATTAGCAATGCGGTATTGCTTGGCTTTTCCATTCAGCACAATCGAAACCAGTGTCGGCGATACTCCCACTGAGTTAGCTACGTCTTTAAGTGATATCCGCTTTTCTTTAGCCATTTTTCATTGTTATGTGGGGCAAATATATAACTAAATCGGTTTAGCAAAACTTTAGCAACTAACATTTAACTTTAATTAACTAAAAAGAAAGATTGCTTTGTTATTTCGCTGTTCGTAATTTCGGTCTAAGCACACTCATTAGTTAATACTAAGAGAGACGTGGCATGCCACGTCTCTACAATCCGACAATAAATAGAAAAATGCAGTCAGTATTTATTTTCTGTCATTCTCCCTGATCTCCGTTCTCCGAATCTTACCACTGATAGTCTTAGGAAGTTCCTCAACGAACTCAATGATACGGGGGTATTTGTAGGGAGCGGTAACAGTTTTTACATGTTCCTGAATTTCTTTTACCAGCGCTTCTCCTGCCTTGTCTTTGTACTCTTTTGCAAGGATAATGGTAGCTTTAACCACCTGGCCGCGGATTTCGTCGGGCACTCCGGTGATAGCACATTCCACTACTGACGGATGGGTCATCAGGGCACTTTCCACTTCGAACGGACCGATGCGGTAACCGGAACTTTTGATCACATCGTCGGCACGGCCCACGAACCAGAAAAATCCATCTTCATCGCGCCAAGCCACGTCACCGGTATAATATATGTCATCATGCCATGCTTCGTGGGTAAGTTGCGGATTGCGATAGTAGCCTTTGAACAATCCCTTCGGATAATTGCGGTCGGTACGGATCACAATCTGTCCCTGCTCCCCTACTTCTGCTGTGCGTCCTTCGGGAGTCAGCAGGTCGATATCGTAATGGGGGTTGGGAAGTCCCATGGAACCGGGTTTCGGATTGGTCCACGGAGAAGTCAGGATAGTGAGGGTGGTTTCACTTTGTCCGTAACCTTCACACAACTTAATGCCGGTGAGTTTGAGAAATTGTTCGTACACAGCAGGATTCAGCGCTTCACCGGCAATAGTACAATATTCGAGCGACGATAAGTCGTATTTAGTTACATCTTCGCGAATCAAAAAGCGGAAAATGGTCGGAGGGGCACAAAGTGAAGTGATGCGGTATTTCTCTATCATCGCCAGCATATCGGCAGGGGTGAATTTCTCATGGTCGTATACAAATACGCAGGCACCCACAATCCACTGTCCGTAGAGCTTTCCCCATACAGCTTTCAACCATCCCGTATCGGCAATGGTCAGGTGTAAACTGTTTTCATGCAGGTTGTGCCAGTATTTTGCGGTGACGATATGTGCCAGCGGATACACGCAATCGAGCATCACCATTTTCGGATTACCTGTCGTACCAGAAGTAAAGCTGATGATCAGCGGGTCATTGTTGGTATTCGGATTCTCAACTTTGGCAAAGGGTGCCGCATTAGCAATCCCATGATGAAAATCATGCCATCCTTCCGGCTGCTCCGGTCCGACTGAGATAAGCAGTTCTACGGTCGGCGATTCGGGCATGGCATCATTAATGTGTTGAATGATGGTTTCCTCTCCTACCGCAACGATGGCTTTAATGTCGGCGGCATTATTACGGTAAACCAAATCCTTTTTGGTAAGCAGATGGGTGGCCGGAATGATTACCGCACCGATTTTATGCAGAGCTATGATGGTAAACCAGAATTCAAAACGACGTTTGAGGATGGCCATTACAATGTCACCTTTTCCGATGCCCAGACTTTGAAAATACGAAGCCGTCTGATCGGAATAATATTTCATTTCAGCAAAAGTAAACTCCCGGCATTCTCCTTTATCATTGGTCCACAACAATGCTTTTTTGTCGGGCGCGATGGCTGCCCATTCATCAACAATATCGTAACCGAAATTAAAATTATCAGGCACCAACAATTCATAATTGCTTTTAAAATCTTCAAAATTTGAGAACTCGCTTTTGCGAAGGAATTTTTCAAACATACACTTTACATTTTTGTTTTACCAACGGTTTTGCAAAGGAAACAGTAAAATGTTAAAGTAAAGATAAAACTGGGGTAAAAGGGATATATTAGGGATAAAATTTTGAATAACGGGATAAAGAAACTACCCGATGATAGCAAGAAATTTCACCTTTTTGTTACCCAGTGCTTTCATACCATGAGGCATGGTGGCATCAAAATAAATACTATCGCCTTCATTGAGGGTAAGTTCACTTCCGGCAATATGCAACTGCAGGATTCCTTCGAGCACATAGTTGAATTCCTGTCCCTGGTGAGTATTCAGCGATACCGGTAAATCATCCGGCTCAACTGTCACTTCAAAAGGTTCCATCCCCGCGTGCAAAAAACCTGAGGCAAGTGCCTGGTATTTATATGCCTTTCGGCGTTCCACACTGGCACCGGCACCTTTACGTGTCACAAAAAATGCTTTCGCATGAGGTTCATCTCCCGACAAAAGGGTGGCAGTGGCCACTCCGAATGCCTGCGCTACCTGACAAATAAAACTGATGGGGATATCGCTTTCGCCCGACTCATAATGTCTGAACTCTGCTTCTGTGACTCCGCATTTGTCAGCCGCCTGTGCTACAGTCAGATCAAGAGAATCGCGCAATCCGTGCAATCTTTCGGCAATTTGTTTGATTTGTGTGTTCATGGTATTATAAATTACATGGCTTTTTATTTAGATCTTGAATAATGCAAATGTAATGATTTTCTGAAGACAGACAATAAAACCCAACAAATGCACTCTAATAGTGCAATTATTGGGTTTTATTGCACTATTAGAGTGCAAATCGTTTATCGTAACTGTTATTAATGAAGCGGCTACTTCAGTGTCCGCCCCCCTTAGCCATTACGACAACGCCTCTCCATATCACATACAAATCGGTCATCAGTAATTTCCACGGGCTATAGTGCATGTAACGGTACACATATTCATATTCATACACCGGTTTCCCGAATTCAGGAGTCCCTTTGCGTACATGTCCGTATCCCAACAGGCCTCCACGTATGAGCTTGCGGGTAACATTTCCCTGTGCCAGATCGCGCTCAAAATGATGTATTGCCAAAGGCCGGGGACCGACGATCGACATATCGCCTTTCAGCACCATCCAAAACTGGGGAATCTCATCGAGATAGAATTTCTTGACGATAGCACCCAAATGGGTCCTGGCTTCGGGCATCCATTCTTTCTGGTAGGCATGCCAGTCGCCTTTTGCCTGTAATTCTTTATCAATATAGGAAGTTTTGATCAAACGAACTTTCCACTTTTTAAAAACTTTCCCCTGACTCACGGCATTGTAATAGAAAAACAGGGGTCCACGGTTTTCGGGGATAATGATTCCCTCAACAAAGTTGATGATCAAAAGCAGCAATATTACCGGCAAACAAAACACTAATATGACGAACGCCACTAATTTATCGAAAATTAACTTGGTAAATGGTACCTCCAGCGGATGATCCAGTTCAAATACTTCTTTGTATTTTTCTTTGATTTCGTCGGTGGGAGGTGCATACGGAAAGGCTTCTACAGGCTCTGTTTCAATAGTTATCATATCTCTTTTTTTCGGTTCTGAACAATCAGGTTTAAAAGCGCTGCAAAATTAATAAAAAAGTCATAAAAGATGCCCTGATTATAAAAAAAAACTAATGTCGCCTATGCATTTTATTACCTGTTTTCAATATAGATTTGCACCACCCTCTGAATTCCTTCCTGAAGAGAGACCGACGGTTTCCATCCCATATCAAATAGTCTTTTGACATCGAGGAGCTTGCGTGGAGTACCATCGGGTTTGGTTTCATCCCAGACGACATCCCCTTCAAAACCGGCAATTTGTTTGACCAACTCAGCCAGATCTCTGATAGTCAAATCCTGACCACATCCGGCATTTACATGTGAGGGCAGTGTATCCGGTGCATCATAATTCATCAACAAGAAAACAGACGCATCTGCCATGTCGTCAACATGCAGGAATTCCCGCATTGGAGATCCTGTACCCCAAAGGGTAACACTTACCTTATCTCCTTTTTTAGTTACACCGTATTTTTGAAGGATTTCCAAAATATTTTCTTCCGTATCACTTCCGCCCACTCCTTCTACCGGCAGTTTGCTTAAATCAGCCCTGATGGCGTCCATATTATTTTCCTTCAGGTATCTCCCGAGTAACATTTTTCTGATCATAGCCGGCAACACATGCGACTTCTCCAGATCATAATTATCGTTCTGACCATAAAGATTGGTTGGCATGATGGAGATAAAATTACATCCGTACTGGTCGTGATAGGCCTCACACATTCTGATACCTGCAATCTTGGCTATTGCATAAGGTTCGTTGGTCGGCTCCAACAATCCGGTAAGCAGATATTCTTCTTTGATAGGCTGTGGTGCTAAACGTGGATATATACACGATGACCCCAGAAATAAAAGTTTTTTCACCCCGTGCAGGTAACTTTGATGAATCACATGGTTCTGAATCATCAGATTTTCGTAAATAAACTGTCCACGATAGGTATTGTTGGCTACTATACCTCCCACTTTGGCTGCTGCCAGCACCACATATTCCGGTTTTTCTTCTTCAAAGAATCGTGCTACATCCGCTTCGACCAACAAATTAAGTTCTTCAACACTTCTTGTAACAAAATTCGTGAATCCTTTAGCTTCCAGGTTTCGTTTGATTGCTGAGCCTACCATACCGAGATGACCGGCGATGTATATTTTAGCGTTTTTGTTCATAATATTCTTTTAGCACACGGATGACACGGATTGGAAGGATTTACACGGATTTTTAATACACGCACTTTTAACAAGGTGGTTTATGTGGATTTTTTTCTGTCGTTGGTAAATATTTTTCGTCTGATTTCGGGTTTAGCTCCGAAGTTCAACAATAATCCTATTTCTATCTGTGTTGCTTTTAAATAATTAATTAATTGTAGTTCATGTTCTTTTACTAAATAATCAACGGCTTTTAATTCCAGGATGATCTCCTCATTGACAATTAAATCCGCTTTATATTTTCCAACCACACGGTTTTGATAATACACATCAATCGGTTTTTGCGCTTCAACAGCAAATCCCTGGTTCATTAATTCCAGATACAACGCATTTTGATACACATTTTCCAAAAAACCAAACCCAAGCTCATTATATACTTTATAAAAAGCCCCGATAATCCTATCCGTCAACTCCTCCCGTATCATAACATCCCGGTATATAAATCATTGTTTAGGTTATGTTTAAGCTATATTTACGTCTGTATTTACATCTGTATTTACATCTATATATTAAAAATCCGTGTAAATCCTCCCAATCCGTGTCATCCGTGTGCTAAAAATCACTCGAAATAATTCAGCACCCTGAACCCACCTTCTTTCAGATAAGTTTCCTTCTTCATCAGTTTCACATCCGACTTCATCATGTCCTCCACCAGCCCTTTCAGGTCATATTCAGGAGTCCAGTTAAGTTTGGTACGCGATTTTGTGGCATCACCGATCAACAAATCCACTTCGGTTGGACGGAAATAGGCGGGATCCACTTCCACCACAGGGCCGGTCAGCTGTCGCATCTTATTCAGAAATTCATGACCAACCTCAGCGGCAAATCGCTTTTCGTCAACAGCAGTGATATATCCTTTTTCGTCAACACCTTCTCCTTCAAACGAAATCTCAAGGCCGATCTCGGCAAAAGCCAGGCGCACAAATTCACGTACTGAGGTGGTGATTCCCGTAGCAATCACATAATCGTCGGGCTCCTCCTGTTGCAGAATGAGGTACATTGCTTTCACATAATCCTTGGCATGTCCCCAGTCGCGTTGCGACGACAGATTTCCGAGGAACAATTTATCCTGCATACCCATAGCGATACGGGCAGCCGCACGGGTGATCTTGCGGGTTACAAAGGTTTCACCGCGCAGGGGCGATTCGTGATTGAACAGAATACCATTGCTGGCATGCATTTTATAGGCCTCGCGATAGTTTACTGTAATCCAGTAGGCATACATTTTAGCTACTGCATAAGGCGAACGTGGATAAAAAGGAGTCGTTTCTTTTTGTGGAATTTCCTGCACCAATCCGTACAGCTCTGAAGTCGAAGCCTGATACATTCTTGTTTTGTGGGTCAAACCCAGCAACCGTACCGCCTCCAGTATCCTCAGTGTCCCTATACCATCAGCGTTAGCCGTGTATTCAGGCGTATCGAAACTCACTTTAACGTGACTCATCGCGGCAAGGTTATATATCTCATCAGGCTGCGATTCCTGGATGATGCGTGTAAGGTTCATCGAATCGGTCATGTCTCCATAATGCAAAATAAATTTGCGGTTATCTACATGCGGATCTTCATATAAATGATCAATACGGTCGGTGTTAAACAACGATGAACGACGTTTAATCCCATGTACAGTGTATCCTTTTTTTAGCAAAAGTTCGGCGAGATAGGCGCCATCCTGGCCGGTGATACCGGTAATCAGTGCAACTTTGTTCATCTGGTGTTAGTTAGTTGGTTCCAAAACAAGCAATTTAGCAATCAAATCTCTATGCACGATTCGATTATATTGTTTCATATGACTGCAAAGATAATAAATTCTTCAATTAAACCGATCATCACATTTTTTGTTAAAAAAAGGCTGACAGTACTCCAACCTGCAACCTATTCCTTCGGCAGGGTTTGATGGGAAAACCTCCAACAATCCATCACCAACCCATCACCAACAATTTAAATATCAGTAAAATACATGTAATTTCTTATGAAATAAAATGGGACATTTAAAATTTCAACTACTTTTGTCACGGAAATTTTTACTAACTGTTTACCACATGAAATCATTTACAATGAAAAAGATCGTTTACATAGGTAACGACCTTAAACTTGAGAACCTAATTTTCCAATTTTTCACGGATCACAACATCGTTACTCAAGTTGTTAATGAAGAAGAAGCTTTTGAGCTAATAAAGACGAATCAACCTGATATCTTTTTAATCGAGTTACATATTAGCCGACCGATGGACGGATATGAATTAGGGAAAAAGATTCGTTTGCAATCAGAAGTACCTATTATGTTTACCTCTTCAAAAAGACAAAACCTACAAATCGGGAAAGCACTTTACTTACCACATGCCGACCATGTCTGTAAACCAATCAATATAGAGGAAATGGTAACACGGATGAACCTTCTCATTACACGAACAATACGACCATCGGAACTCTATCGATATCAAATAGGAAAAGCGATTTTCAAGGTCTGTGATCAAATGCTCGTATTTAACGAATTAAACATTTCTCTCTCAAGACTTGAAACAGTTGTTTTGTTAGAACTGTACCATTATCGCAACCGGCACATCGACCGCCCACAAGTGATATGCCATACATGGAATACCGACAACTGGAAATCATATGAAAGTTCCTTTCAGAACATTCTCTGGAAACTACGTAAATGTCTAGCATTGATTGAAGATGTTACAATTGATACACATATTAAGCAAAAAATTAAACTTTGCGTCCCCGAATAAATATGAAAATCTCTCTAATCAACCGAAACGTATCTTTACGTTTCTAATACTAACCCGCTCAAAGCTAAAAAAATAGCTTAGGGCACAAATATCTAAATTCTATGAGTTCTTTATTAAAAGCGTGGTTGAAAAACAACCTACTGACAGAGGATCCGAATGACTTCTGTGCCACAGTTTCAGGAATGGGAAGTAAATCCCTGAACGACATCGTGGATGAAATTATGAAAGATGGTACCGAAAACAAAAAGGAAACCATCGTGAGTATTGTAACGCGGTTTCAGGAAAAAGCAATGCAACTGGTACTGACGGGACACAATGTTAACACCGGCATGGTGTACATGCGCCCGGTGATCAAAGGTGCCATTTACGACAAGCTATGGAACCCTGAAATAAATTCAGTGTATGTGGCCATCAACCAGGGAATGCAATTACGACAAGCCATTTCTGAAACAAAAGTGGAACTACTGGGTTTGTCGCCGGATATGCTGGAGTTCTACAGTTTGACTAATATGGAAACCGGAGCAAGCGACGGCACTCTGACAAAAGGAAAAAATGCAGAATTGAAAGGTTCGTATATCAAGGTTGCCGGAGAAAATCCCGATTGCGGAATTTATCTCGTAAACACAACTACCGGTGAAGCCACCAAATTGCCGGCAAAATCTATTGTGATAAACGAACCCTCACGACTGATGCTGCTCATTCCTGATAATATAGTCGCAGGAGAATACGACCTGAAACTTACGACACAATATACTAAAGGTAATACCTTATTGAACTCTCCACGTTCAATCACATTCTTCCTACCGGTGGTCATTGCCTGACAATTATTCTTGCGCCATACCGGCGCAGTACCGAGCAACATACCGGCGCAGTAGCGAGCGCCATACCGGCGCAGTACCGAGCAACACACCGGCGTAAAAACCAACAAGGACACCTTTCGGGATGTCCTTGTTATTAATTTCAAATCACTTATTCCATCATGAAGCAGAAATCTTTACCGCACCAGCAGCATCAACCGCATAAAACAGCTTATTTTATTGCCGGCATGATACTTTCAGTAATATTTACAAAAATTGCTGACCTGGCATTTCCTCCTGAACCTATTGTTGTACACACTGTTATCGACTCAATAAAAATCGTCCATGAATATAGAAGACGAAACCTCAAAACTTACGAACACCAGAATTTCATAAATACCTTACCAACCGCCAGTTACTCTCTCTTTTTACTGTCGCCAGAATAACACTGATATTTTTTAAAGAAGAATACGACTACGACCTGCAACGTAGAAATGCCTTTCTCACGCGATTGGCGAATAAAAATGCTAACAACCCGGATAAAGACCTTCGTATTCGAAGAAGATTACATTGGTTTATCCCTGCTTATATTGATTTACAGATATTAATTTGGATGATGTGGCGTTGGTGCCGCGTTGGCTTTACCTCTTACTAATGACACTGAATTACTTGCCGGTTTCAGCAAATAATCTTATCTTTGTAAGTGATAAATATAAACACATTTATGCACATAAAATATGAATACTGATAATATATTATCACTTATAAACTTATCACCTCAGACTATACTACAAGGCATAGCCTCCCGCGTAAAAGCCGGACGTCTTGGATTAGGCTATACCCAAAAAGAACTTGCTGTGCGTGCGGGCATTCCTTTACCCACCTACCGCCGGTTTGAGCGCAGTGGTGAAATTTCCCTGCGGGGATTGGTCATGCTAGGCATAAGTCTAAACGCAACCGAGGAATTCGGATTTTTATTTTCATCAAAATCCTATGCGAGTATTGACGATCTACTTGTATCATCAGACAAACAGGTCAAAAGAGGAAAACGCAGAAAGTAATGCCAACAACCATTTATTCAATACAAAACCGGGGTACTTATGAATGAAATCAAAGATAAGATTATGACACCGATTGATGTCGTCGAGATGTATCAGAATGGTATCCGTACAGGCAGATTAGCGCAAACGGCCGATCGGCTTTGCGCATTCGAATACGACCCTGCATATCTGCAGACGGGTTTCTCAATTTCTCCCTTTTTTCTGCCTTTACAAGCAGGGGTTTTTGTTGCAAAAGCGACTCCATTCGGAGGTAATTTCGGAGTGTTCGACGACAGTCTGCCCGATGGTTGGGGAAGCTTGTTGCTCGACCGCTACCTGCGATCGAAAGGTATAGCGGCCTCACGTCTGTCGGTGTTGCAACGCCTTGCTCTGGTGGGTAACAATGGTCGTGGAGCGCTGGAGTATTTCCCCGACAACAGCATCAAACCAGACAACGAACTTCCTGATCTCGACCAATTGGCCTCCGAAGCCAAAAAGGTTTTAACTACCTCCTATACCGGCGAAGGTTTGGAAACCCTTTTTCAGCATGGGGGCAGTTCGGGAGGTGCCCGTCCGAAAGTGTTCGTTAAAATTGAAGGAAAAGAATGGCTGCTGAAGTTCAGGGCAACCATCGACCCGGCAGAGGTGGGTCGGATTGAATACGACTATGCACAGCTGGCCGGCCGTTGTGGCATCCGTATGCCCGAAACACGACTGTTCGAAGGACGCTATTTTGCTACAGAACGGTTCGACCGCAGTCCGCAGGGCAAAGTTCCTACCATTAGTGCAGCAGGTTTATTGCATGCCGATTTCCGTATTCCATCGCTCGACTACTCAGTATTGCTGAAACTTTGTCTGCATCTGACCCGCAACATGGAAGAGGTAAAATCACTTTACCGTCAGATGGTGTTCAATGTGCTCATCTCGAACCGCGACGACCATGCGAAAAATTTCTCGTTTCAGTATGTCGACAATCACTGGCAGCTATCGCCCGCCTACGACCTTCTGCCGTCGGCCGGGTTTAACGGATATCATACCACCACCATCAACAATCAGGGCAATCCCGGTCTGCAGGATGTATTACAAGTTGGAGTCGATGCAGGTATAAACAAAAAACAAGCCCTCCAAATTGTGGATGAGCTTGTTGAAATATGCAGAGAGTGCAGGATGACGAAGTATGAATTGAAATAAGGATCAACCGTAAGCTTCATCGATTCGGTGAAAATCAGTATAATTTGGAGATGGTATGTTATTATTCACTCCACACCACCCTTTTCACATAATCAGTATATGAAAGTATAATCCGTACCACCTTATCACTCACATTCGGCATGCTGTAATCAGCTACCGGACGGAAACTCCGTTCTACACCCGTCAGTTGTTGCTCCAGTTGAACCAGTCCCTGCATCACCCTTTCAGGATTCAGCCCCACCATCATCACAGAGGCTTCTTCCATTGCTTCGGGACGTTCATGTGCTTCACGTATGTTTAATGCACGGAAATTCAGGATGGAAGATTCTTCGCTAATGGTACCACTGTCCGACAAAACGGCTTTGGATTGCATCTGAAGTGAGATATAATCGCTCAACCCCATCGGTTTCATCAATTTCACCTGCTTGTGGAATTCTATTCCATGTTTCTCTATCATCTTCCGGGTACGTGGATGGGTTGATACAATCACAGGATAGTTGTATTGCTCTGCTACCTGATTCAGAACTTTTACAAGATTGAAAAAATTCTTTTCAGATGCGATATTTTCTTCTCTGTGAGCTGAAACAACAAAGTACTGCTGTTCCTTAAGTCCAAGTGCATCGATGATCGTCGATTGTTTTACTTTGGGCATATAATTCATCAGCACTTCGTACATGGGGCTACCGGTTTTTATTACCCTGTCGGGGCGTAAACCTTCAGCAAGAAGGTATTCGCGGGCAATATCACTATACGTCAGATTGATATCTGAAATATGATCCACTATCTTACGGTTGCTTTCTTCAGGTACCCGCTGATCAAAGCAGCGATTACCTGCTTCCATATGGAAGATGGGGATATGTCGTTTCTTGGCCGCAATGGCACACAGGCAGGAGTTTGTGTCGCCCAACACCAGAAACGCATCCGGTTGTACCTTCTCCAGTACAGGATCAATGTTAATGAGTATCTGTCCTGCTGTTTCGGTGGCATTTTTGCCGGCTGCATTCAGAAAAAAATCGGGACGACGCAAACCAAGATCTTCAAAAAATACTTCGTTCAGTTCATAATCATAATTCTGACCGGTGTGTACCAGCGTATGCTCAATGGCTTCACTGGCATCCAGCTTCTGAAGCACACACGAAAGACGGATAATCTCAGGGCGCGTGCCCACTACGGTTAAAACCTTTAATTTTTTCATTGTTTGTAATATTCTATGCCGCCCCTACAGGGCGGGCGGATATGGTATTGTTTTTTTTATGCCCCGGGTTAAAACCCGGGGCTATTGATAATATATAGTTTTACACAACTACAGGTCTAAACCCGGGGCTATTGATAATATATAATTTTACACAACGACAGGGCTAAACCCGGGGCTATTGATAATATATAGTTTTACACAACGACAGGGCTAAACCCGGGGCTACTGATAATATATAGTTTTACACAACTACAGGGTTAAAACCGGAGCTACTGATAGCATATTGTTTTAAACCTCCAGAAAGAAGGTATCCGGTCTTTCTTTATCAAAAATCTCATTCACCCACATCACCGTTACCATGTCGGTAGTACCCAGATTTTCTATATTGTGCGTGTAACCTACCGGGATATCCACCACCTCGAGTTTCTCTCCGGAAACATAGTATTCTATAATCTCCTCTGTATCAATTTTCCTGAAACGGATAACTCCTGTGCCGCTCACCACCAGGAATTTCTCATTCTTGGTATGATGCCAGTGATTGCCTTTGGTGATACCTGGTTTCGATATGTTAACCGACACCTGTCCTCGCTCGGGACTTTTCAGAAATTCGGTAAATGATCCCCGCTGATCAACATTCATTTTAAGCAAATAACTAAACTGATCTTCGGGTAAATAACTCAGATAAGTGGAATAGAGCTTTTTTGTAAACCCATCTCTCATATCCGGAATCTGAAGGGTATGGCGACTCTCTTTGAACTGCTCTATCAGATTTACAATCTCTCCTAAACGGATGGTATGCACAGGTTCCACATATTCAAAACCCTCTTTTTCTGATTTCCCGTTTTTGAGTTTATCTATAAATGATGCAACTACATCATCAACGTACACCAGCTTCATCTGCACATTAGGGTCGTTCACCTGTATAGGTAAACCATGAGCAATGTTATGACAAAAGGTGGCTACTGCACTGTTATAATTCGGGCGACACCATTTACCGAAAACATTCGGCAAACGATACACATATACCTCTACCCCGTTTTCTCTTCCATACTGAAAGATAAGATCTTCTCCTGCCTTTTTACTTTGTCCGTAGGGATTATCCTGCTCTGCCTGTATCGAAGAACTTATCAGCACAGGTGCTTTATTACCGTATTTTTTTAATGCATCAAGAAGTAACGAGGTAAATCCGAAATTACCTGTCATGAATTCTGATTGTTCTTTCGGGCGGTTCACCCCGGCCAGATGAAAAACAAAATCACACTCTTTTACATATTCCTCCAACTTTGCAGGGTCTGTATCCACATCGTATTCCAACAAATCCTGAAAACCCTGATTACGGAGTTCCGCAATTAGATTCCTCCCAACAAAACCTTTTGCTCCTGTTATTAGTAACTTCATTTATATTTTTTCTTTTGTCTGCGGTCTACAGTCTGCGGTCCGTTGTCTGTTGACCGTTGACAATAAACCCTACGATTTAATATCCTCCTTTATAATCTCCAGTTTCATCAACATAGCCTTCATTTCCTCTATACTCAATTGTTTCGTATTATGCGAATGATAGTCTTCGATGTTAGCTATTTCCTCCTGTCCTTCCACAAAGTACTTGTCATAATTCAAATCCCGGTTATCTGCAGGTACCCTGAAATAATTGCCCATATCTTCCGATTTGGCCATTTCTTCTCTTGTTACCAGGGTTTCGTAAAGCTTCTCTCCGTGACGGGTACCGATAACCCTTATCGAAACAGGACTTTTATACAACTCCGTCAATGCCTTTGCCAGTACATCGAGGGTGGTGGCAGGAGCTTTCTGTACGAACAAATCGCCGTTCTTACCATGCTCAAAAGCATATAGCACCAAATCCACCGCATCCTCAAGAGTCATCATGTAGCGGGTCATACCCGGATCGGTTATTGTTATTTCTTTACCTGCTTTGATCTGGTCAATCCACAAAGGAATAACAGAGCCGCGGCTGGCCATTACATTTCCATAGCGTGTACAGCAAATGGTAGTGGCTGCATTTTCTCCCAGCGAACGGGCTTTGGCAATCGCCACCTTTTCCATCAGGGCTTTGCTGATACCCATAGCATTGATCGGATAGGCTGCCTTGTCGGTACTCAGCACCACCACATTCTTCACACCATGTTCTATGGCCGAATCCAATACATTCTCTGTTCCGAAAACATTGGTCCTCACCGCCTGTATCGGGAAAAACTCGCAGGAGGGAACCTGTTTCAACGCTGCCGCGTGAAATATATAATCCACTCCCCGCATCGCCCCGTCGACACTGCGCTTGTCGCGCACATCGCCAATATAGAACTTCACTTTGGGATTGTTGAGCTGATGACGCATGTCGTCTTGTTTTTTTTCGTCGCGACTGAAAATGCGGATTTCTTTGATATCCGTATTAATAAAACGTTTTAAAACGGCGTTGCCGAACGAGCCTGTGCCGCCGGTAATAAGAAGAATTTTATTTTTAAACATATATACAAATTTTGATCTCCTAATTAAAGGGTAGACTGGATTATTAGATTTGGAATGTCAAAGTTAGTACATAGATTTTAAAAGACAAAACTTTATTTTGAAGAGTTCGTATATTTAATTAAGGTTCTTATGATACAACTACAGTTTATTAACTGTTTATACGATTATCAAAAAAAGTATTGGCAAGCAAAAAGGAGGAATCAAAGTGTATACATAATACGATATGGAAACGAAAAATCCAACGTTTTTAATATCTTTGAAGCTTCTGTTCAGGATACTAAGGCAATAGTACCCAAGGTAACCGCTATAATCATGCTTAGCAAGCCAGTTTGGTATTATAAGCCCACACATAGAGAAGAACAACACATACTCATGAGGATGAATGAAATAGCATTGACTCGGGTACGTTACGGATTTTGGAGGATATTCACACTGCTTCGACGGGAGGGATTTAAAGATAATCACAAACGGGTATACAGGTTATACCGTCAGGAAGGGTTAAACTTACGCTCCAAACGTCATAGACGTTGCAGAGCAGCACAGCACAGAGAAAATTATGCCCGGGTAAATCAGATAAATCAGTGTTGGAGTATGGATTTTGTTTCGGATCAGCTGTATAATGGTCAAAA
>JAYFQH010000036.1:0-69690 GCA_034927265.1 Paludibacter sp. | reverse complement strand
TCTGTTTCGATAACCATATGTGAATCGTATTTCAATTGAAGGACTATTTTTCAGAATAAATAGTCTTCCATTCTTGTCGAAGCACTCAATTTCCGGAATTGGATTAGCAAGATAATTATATTGCTCATTAAGTGGACCTTGAATTGATAGATTTATCAGTTTTGTAGAGTCAATCTTCGTAAACTGTTGTTTGAAACTATCTAATGGAATGTAGTAAGTTGTGCATGAACTCAATATAAGTCCCAGAATAAAGATTGAAATTGTTTTACCCATTACGTTTTAGTTTTGGTTGTTGTTTTATCTTGTTTGTTTTTAACAGGAGAAAAGCTTTGTACGCATCAGCACAGAGAAACCGGTCATCGTCATATTCATAAACCTTTCTCTTTACAAACTTAGAAATAAATTCTCATAAAATTAACATTAAACATCAATATTATTGTGCTCTGTGTTACATAAGTTCGTTGTAGTCATGAGCAGGTTTAAAGTCACATCAGAACCTGAGTTTTCCACAGCCTGTCTTTGAGCATAAGCAAAGAGTGTATTTGTAGTAGTACAAAGAGTGTCTTTGAAAATAAGCAAAACATGACTTGTCAGGAGACAAATCAGGACAAGGCGACAACCAAAACAGCATTTGCGAACAAAACCGGGTGGCTTAAAAATATAAACCGCCAGGCTGGTTAATAGGTCAGTCGTTTAATGTATCAAATAAGAATCTTTTTGAAATAGGATTTTTCATTAAATTCTATGCAGACAAAATACACTCCTTTCACAAGTCTGTTTTTTAAAATAATTTCTTTTGACATAGAATTGTCTCTGCCGTTTTGTTGAACCACTGGTATTCCTTGAAGTGTATAAACAGTAATTTTGATATTTCCGGTGACATTTGAGTTATTCGCTACAACAATACCATCGGGATTGCAATATATTTCAAACTCTGACTTTATATCCCCTGTTGAAGTGAGATCGGGAGACATTTCATAGGCTTCCCAGTTGTCGATATATGCTTCTCTACCTCCGGTCATCCAATTATTAAAATAAAGGACTTGGACGTCACCCAATACACTTCCGGTTTTGAAACTGAACTCAATTTGTGCCCAACCGTTCGATTGTGGGATAAGAACAGTTGTGTCTTGTTTTGTATTATCCCAGCCATTAATACCCAGTTGAAATGCTCCATCAACCGCATTTACCATAGCTTTTACACGATAGTTAGTCAGCGGCTTTATAATTCCGGTTAAATCCTGATCTATTGAAGCACTACTTTCTGTTTCGGAGCTTATATGTGCACAATTTAACCCACAAAAGGATTTTTTTGAATCTGAAATAATTTCTTTGCTACCTGCATTAATCCAACCGACAAAACCATTAAGCGAATGCATATACGGATCATTAATCAGGTTAATTTTATCATTATATAATGGGTTAAGGCATTCGGAATTCTTCAAAATACTAACATAGACAGTATCTGATTGCGTACCGCTGGATAACACAACATAGCCATTTGAATCTGAAACACCATCGTACTCAATATTTATATATTGGCTTAATGAGTTTTTACCAATAATATTGGGAGAAGCAACCATCCCAACAGGAGTTATTATACGAATACTATCCGATAGATTAAAAGCGTCAACACTAAATGAATTGATTTTATTAAATTCATCGAATTCCAATGTATCTGAAGATATAAAAATACCGGGATTATTTTCACCACCATCATTGTATAAGCCCAGAACTTCATCTGAATTCAATTCTTTGTTGTATATGCTAAATTTATAAATAGTACCTTCCCAGTTCGAATCATATAACTCGTATCCACTTTTTGCAAGGTATGCGAAATTATCGCTGATATTAAACAGTTTATTTGAATCTGCTAAAGCTGTTTTTCCTATTAATGATCCATCAATATAAAAACTAATTTCTGAATTTGAAATTGTACTTATCATTTGATGAAGCACACTATCATCATACTGTACACTATTGATGGATGATTCGTAACTCCATGGTTCAAAATAATCGACCGGATTACTTTCTGAACCCGGATCACACGAAATAGCCGCCCTGCTGATTTTATCTTTTCTTGCCGCTGCTACAAATAAACCATTTGAGCCGACATAGGTATTTATTCTGTCAGGTATTGTACCCTCATACAATGTTTTGTCACCAAAATAGAATAACATAGTGAAATTGGTATTGGCATTAAAATCGGATTTAAACCATATTTCAAAACTAATATTGCTGTATTTTGATATTTCAATTAACTGTGCAGGTAGATTCAAATAACCTCCCTTTGTTTTTAAAGCACCATTTTGAATGTACGCATTTCCAATTAATGTGCCATCGGCATTACCAATAACATCTTTCGCTGAGCCATCATCAAAATTCCATTGATGAGTTAAATTTTCGGCTCCAATGCTGGTCTGTGAGTAAATGTTAGCAATAAAATAAAATCCAAAAACGAATAAAAACAGTCGCTTTTTCATGATGATAATTATTTTAAAGGTTATTGAACTAAGACAATGAAACAAAGTCACTTCGCGTCACAAATGTATGGAATAATAATTTATTTAACGTGAGTTCGATATAAAAAAATATTTTATAATGAACGAGCCCCACACTCAATCACTAATTTTGCCAATTCAATTACAAACCCTAACTTTACGTGACCAAACAATAAAAATTAACGACATATGAAACACAGAATTATTGAAGCAAGCATCCTCGCGTTGGGATTTTGTTTTATCGGGCTGATGCTGTACATGGGCATCGACAGTTTTAAGGATAAAGACCGGGTGGTAAGCGTCAAAGGACTTGCCGAGATGGAAGTGCCTGCCAATAAGATTATCTGGCCCCTGATGTACAAGGACCTGGGAGATGACCCGTTGACCCTGTACAACAATATGAATACTAAGAATAAGGCCATCGTAGCCTTCCTCAAATCAAACGGCATTACGCAGGAAGAGATCAGCATCACTGCTCCTGAGATACTCGATATGAAAGCTGAACGCTATTCGGCCAATGCTCCGGAATACCGTTACAACGCTACTTCGGTGATTACGGTAACCTCGACCGACGTCCCCAAAGTACGCAAGCTGATGTCGGAACAAACGGAATTGCTGAAACAGGGCATTGCCATTACCGGAGGAGATTACCGCTACAATGTAACGTATGAGTTTACCGGTCTGAACGAAATAAAACCGGCCATGATTGAAGAAGCTACCCGGAATGCACGCGTCGCTGCCGAGAAATTCGCGAAAGACTCCGACAGTAAATTAGGTAAAATCAGGGATGCCAATCAGGGACAGTTTTCCATCACCGACCGGGATTCGAACACGCCGTATATTAAGAATGTGAGGGTGGTGACGACAGTGAATTATTACTTAAAACGCTAATTTCGTCAATCCATTGACAAAATTCACTATATCTGCAGATAACATCAGTGCACAGAACATTTAACCGTTCAACAATTTTCACTATCTTTGCAGCCCAATTCAAAAAACATCAATAATGGCTTTACAATGCGGTATTGTCGGACTTCCGAATGTCGGCAAATCAACTCTTTTCAACTGTTTATCAAATGCGAAAGCGCAGGCGGCAAATTTTCCTTTTTGCACCATCGAACCGAATGTCGGGGTTATTACCGTCCCTGATGAGCGCCTGAACAAACTTGCTGAACTGGTACACCCACAACGCATTGTTCCTACCACAGTTGAAATTGTGGACATTGCGGGACTGGTAAAAGGCGCCAGTAAAGGTGAAGGACTGGGCAACAAGTTTCTGGCAAATATCCGTGAAACGGATGCCATCATTCATGTGTTGCGTTGTTTTGAAAACGACAATATTGTTCATGTCGACGGCAGCATCAACCCGGTGAGAGATAAGGAAATCATCGATACCGAGCTACAATTGAAAGATCTTGAAACCATCGAGAGCAGAATATCAAAAGTACAAAAACAGGCGCAAACAGGCGGCGACAAACAGGCTAAACTGGTCTACGACATACTGGTAAAATACCGTGATGTCCTTTTACAGGGGAAATCGGCTCGTACCGTTATTTTGGATAAGGCTGAGAGACCTCTGGTAAAAGACTTATACCTTCTGACTGACAAACCCGTAATGTATATTTGCAATGTTGATGAGGCATCGGCGGTAAAAGGCAATGCCTACGTGGATGCGATACGGGAAGCTGTAAAAGAAGAAAACGCAGAAATACTTGTGGTAGCTGCAGCTACTGAAGCCGACATTGCAGAACTGGAAACCTATGATGAACGTCAGATGTTCCTTGAAGAAATAGGACTGAGCGAGTCGGGAGTTGCCCGCCTGATCAAATCAGCCTATAAACTTTTAAATTTACAGACTTACTTTACTGCCGGTGTGCAGGAGGTACGTGCCTGGACCTTCCACGAAGGTTGGAAAGCTCCCCAATGTGCAGGGGTTATTCATACTGATTTTGAGAAAGGATTCATCCGGGCCGAAGTCATCAAATACGACGATTATGTTGCACTTGGTTCGGAAGCTGCCTGCAAGGAAGCCGGTAAAATGAATGTCGAAGGAAAAGATTATGTGGTGCAGGATGGCGACATCATGCATTTCAGATTTAATGTGTAATAAAAAAGGACTGATTTTGAACTGTACCCCAAAAGTTAGATAAAAAAACTTTTGGGGTACAGTTCAAAATCAGCCCTTTTTATTTTAATTTTCTATAGAAATAAGCCTTCCTGTTTGCTCATCCACTTTCACTTTCACTTTTGGCGACTTGAAATAGCTTTCGGACAAGGGCATCAGCACTCCAAACTGAGGAATGAAGAAGTTTCTTTCTAAAAAAGTACTTACTCCATTGCTGACTTTTACGAACGTTTGCGCGGGGAGCAAAGTGTACAATCCTATTTTCACCGGTTTGGCCTTTGGATCGGCAGCTCTCACCTGTATTTTTTCCGGACGGATACTTATATAAAAAGGCTCACCCCCCATATCATCTTTATCGACAAATCCGCGTTTGGCTGAAAGCCGGAAAAGGACAGTTTCCAGTTGTGAAGAATCGGGGATGAAGGTAAGATGATGCACGGTCGTTTCACTCGTCCTTGAACCAATAAACAGTTCAGTCAACTCTTTTTCCTTCCTGTCCAATCCGCTCAGCATCATCCCGAGTGCCTCTCCATCAGAGGGAAGTTGATCCATCTCGCCTGTAAGCAAACTAATGCGGCTTTCGCGAATATCATAAATCAACTTGGCTGCTCCTTCAGCCAGTTTAGCTGTGGATCCGGCCATCATGTATTCCTGCGTTAGAGGTAGAATATCTCCGGAAACGCCTACTGCATCAGACTCTCTGTTTATTATCTCTTTGTTTATTTCAACAACACCCTTCTCCATTGAAGTATTCACACCACTTAAAATGCCCTGCTCATTTACCGAAATATTCTTTAATGCAGATCTTTCTCCCGGAAGCACGGCAAATCTCCTGGTAATGTCGGGAACAGCACGACTTGTCACTTTGATCTCTTTAACATTATAGTTTGTTTTTTCCTCAAGAATCACTTTATCAGTCGCAAGATATCTTTGTGAGTAAAGATAAAAAACACCCGGTTTTTCCACCACCTTCTCAACCGTCACCTCAAAACAAAGTTCCGTCTTAGGTAAAGCATACAACAAAGCCGGCGAATTTTCGGTCAATGCAAATGACGACTGGTTATAAGCTGTTTGTGCAGTTATAATCATCAGAAGAATAATAAACATTTGTTTCATATGCTTGTGTCTTTGAGTTTATACAAATTACTTTTTCTTTTTGGCAAAGCCCTTTTTCTTAGTGGTCGACGTTCCCTGTTGCGCAACCAACTCCTGACATTTCTCTGCTGTGAGTGTATGGGGATCTATGCTTTTCGGAATCTTATAATTATTTTTTTCAAAAGTGAAATACGGGCCGAAACGACCATTTAACACCTGATATTCTCCTTTTTCTCCTAAAGCACAAATAAGCTTGTTCTTTTCTGCTTCTCTTTTCTCTCCGATAATCTCAATAGCCCTTTCAGCAGTAATTGTCATCGGGTCCTCTGTCTTTGGCAACGAATAGAAACTTCCGTCATGGCGGATATAAGGACCGAAACGACCTACGGCAACCACCATTTCCTTTTCTTCGAACTCACCAATCTGACGAGGAAGTTTAAACAGTTCCAATGCTTCTTCCAAAGTAATGCTCTCCAGCGATTGCTCTTTTCTCAGTGAAGCAAATACCGGCTTCTCTTCTTCTTCAGAAGTCCCAATTTGTGCAATAGGACCAAACCTGCCGATTTTCACGGTTAATTTTCTGCCTGACTTTGGATCAACACCCAACACCCGTTCGCCTACCTGACGTTCGGAGTTTTTCATGGTATCTTCCACTACCGGATGGAATTGTTTATAAAATTCATCGATAGCTTTCACCCATTGGGTTTTTCCATCAGCAATGCTGTCGAATTCCTTTTCAACCTGAGCGGTGAAATTATAATTCAGAATATCAGGGAAATATTCTGTAAGAAAATCATTTACTACAATGCCTATATCCGTCGGGAAAAGCTTAGATTTCTCGGCTCCGGTATTTTCTGACTTTATTTTGTCGGTAATTTTACCATCTTTCAAACTGAGATGATTGAAATCTCTTTTTTCGGCAGGACGATCCCCCTTCTCTACATAACTTCTGTTCTGAATAGTGGTGATTGTCGGAGCATATGTCGACGGACGACCGATTCCCAACTCTTCAAGTTTTCGCACTAAACTTGCTTCACTGTAGCGGGGCGGTTTCTGCGAAAACCTTTGCTGGGCAGTAATCTCATCAATAGTAAGAGACTGACCTTTTTTCACAACAGGAAGCAAACCTTCCACCTCCACATCTTCATCATCAGTTGATTCAAGGTAGACTTTCAGGAATCCGTCGAATACGATAACCTCTCCGGTAGCCACAAACTGATATTTGTTACAGGAACAATTGATAAATATTGACGTCTTCTCAAGCTCAGCATCAGCCATCTGTGAAGCAATGGTACGTTTCCAGATCAGATCATATAATTTCTTTTCCTGAGCTGTTCCCTCAACCGTATGAGCATTCATATAGGTGGGACGGATAGCCTCATGGGCTTCCTGTGCACCTTTTGTGTTGGTGGTAAAACGACGGACTTTCACATACCTGTCGCCTGCCATCGATTTTATTTCTGCTTTGGAGATGTTGATAGCGAGATCCGACAAGTTTACTGAGTCGGTTCTCATATAGGTAATGTTCCCCGATTCGTAAAGCGACTGGGCCACGCGCATCGTCTGCGAAACTGAGAATCCCAGCTTACGCGATGCTTCCTGTTGCAATGTGGAAGTGGTAAAGGGTGGCGCGGGAGACTTTTTCGCCGGTTTAGTTACGATATCTTCTACTTTAAAATCCGCATTTTTACAATGTTCCAAAAAATCAAGCGCTTCCTGTTTTTCAGTAAAACGATGCTGAAGTTCTGCTTTCAATACAACCGGATTTCCATTTATATCTATGGCATTGAGCAGAGCATTCACCCTGTAAGCCGATTCAGCTACAAACTGATTGATCTCACGTTCTCTTTCCACAATCAATCGAACTGCAACTGACTGCACCCTTCCGGCCGAAAGAGACGGTTTTACTTTTCGCCATAATACAGGTGAAAGTTCAAAACCAACAATACGGTCGAGCACCCTGCGTGCCTGCTGAGCATCTACCAAATGTTCATCAATTTCTCTGGGATGTTCGATGGCATGAAGAATGGCATCTTTAGTAATTTCATGAAAGACGATTCTTTTCGTCTTTTTTTTATCCAATTTTAACTCATCGAACAAATGCCATGCAATGGCTTCTCCTTCGCGGTCCTCATCGGAAGCAAGCCAGACTGTTTCAGCTGCTTTTGCTTCTTTCTTCAACTCTGCCACGACTTTCTTCTTGTCAGAGGAAACAACGTAAAGCGGTTTGTAATTGTCCTCGAAATCAATGCCTATGCCTTTTTCCGAGAGGTCGCGAATGTGACCGAAACTGGACATGACATGAAAATCGGGACCGAGAAATTTTTCAATCGTTTTCGCTTTTGCAGGAGACTCTACAACAACTAGGTTTTTTGACATATGTAAAGGGTGTTAGAAAAAATTCAACGGACTTCGGGTGCAAAATAACAAAAACAATCAGGTACAAACCAAATTTTGTGCGATTTATTTTTAATTTTTAATATTCAATGTTTTAAATGTAACCACAAAAGGCACAAAAGAAAGACCAGGGGATCACAAAAGATGTTATAAATGACAAGTGATTATATCTATTCACTCTTAACTTTTATTTCTTTTGTGATCCCCTGGTCTTTCTTTTGTGCCTTTTGTGGTATAGAATTTTATTCCGCTGGTTTCATCACTACTTCCAGGATATTCCCCTGCTCGGTAATCTTCTTCAGGGTAGTCTGAATTTTTTCTGCAGTGAGGGCTTCAACAGCGGCTGTGTAATCTTCTACATAATTGATTTTATCGTGGTAGAAATTTACAAGTGTACCTGACCACCAGCTATTTTCTCTCAAGTCTTCTGAATATTTCTTGATCATATTTTCTTTTACTTTCTGAAGATCATCATGACGTGGACCATTGGCAACAATTGAATCTACCTCACTATGAATTACTTTCATCAGGCGGGCTTGTTTCTCGGGATCTGTATCAAACTGCATCATAATTACTGCCTCGTTAACAGGAACATCGCTTAGCGAACCACGAACGCCAACACCATAAGAACCTCCCTCCTTTTCACGTATGCTTTCAAGATAACGCATATTCAGGATATTCCCAATGGCCGTCATGGTTGTTTTATTTTCAATATTATAAGGCAAAGCTCCTGAATATAAAATAAAATTGGACGCTTTCTTAATTTGCATTTCTCTGGCAAAATAGTTATTCACCAATCCCCTTGGCTTACGGATTTTGTTATCAGTGAAATTTTCTTTTACTTTTTTGGATTTTAATCCTCCCAGATAAGTGAGGATGGCTTGTTTTACCGACTCATTTTCCGGGTTTACATTTCCTGTAAAAATAAATGTAAAATCAGATGGTGCGCCAAACCTTTCCCTGAAAAATGACAGTGCCTTATCCTGATTCAACAATTCAAGTGTTTTCTGATTCAACAACACTGTCCGGGAATGATGGTTATTGATCATCACTGTAACAGAGTCGGAGAAAGCTCTTCGCGGATCGCTGGCATTATTGGCGAGCGTCGTTTTGTAGACATTCACCAAAGCACCATAGGCGTTATCATCTTTACGCGGAGCAGTGAAATACAGATTGATCAGTTGTAACATGGTCTCAAAATCGGCAACTGACGATTTTCCCGAGAAACCTTCCTCATAATTACCGATTGAAGGACTTACCGAGGCAATTTTACCAGTCAGCATCTTGTTTAACTCGATCAGAGAAAATTCTCCCAGTCCGTTATTTGCCACGACTGAAGCTGCCAACATTCCAGATATCAGATCCTGTTGATTTTTCATTTTAGAAAGTCCACCTTCACTGAATGCGGTAAGCAGAATTTCATCCTTCTTGAAATCGGTTGTTTTGAAAATTATCTTTATCCCATTCGACAAAGTCCATTCTGTTGTTCCCAACACATCATTTTTCCCTGATTTCTTAATTTTTCCGACTTTCGGAGCTTTTTCTATCAATGGTCTGTTCAGATTTTCTTCCGCTTTAGCGGTGAGTTCAGTTGATTTAACCTCTTTTATTGTTTGTAGAATTACTTCGTTTGAAGGAATCAACACCGTCGGTTTGTCCGGAGCCATGAATGAAACTATAAGATTTTCATCGGTTACATAGCTTTTTGCTGCCTGATTGATGATCTCAGTTGTCAGATGAGGCATCATTGCCTGAAAAGTCTGATATTCCCATTCAATGCCGGGAATAACCTCCTGACTCAGAAAATGGCGTACATATTCTCTCACCAGATTACGGTTTTTCTGATTATCCCTGTCGTTATAAGCATTTTCGAGCGATTTCAGAATATCGGTTTTAGCTCTTTCAACCTCAGAGTTGGTAAAGCCAAAACGTTTCATTTTTTCTGTTTCGAGCAATAATGCCCTGAATCCTTCAAGTTCTTTTCCTTCCTTTGGAATTGCGAGCAGCTGAAAAGCATCAGTCGATTTTACCAACTCACCATATTCAGCATATCCACCCACAAAAGGCGCATCAGCCTGCTGTGTCAATTCATCAAAACGATAACTCATGATGGTTGAGATAATATTGTTTACCACTCCGGTCATGTAGCCGGACATCGATAGTTTTACCTCATCCGGCAATTTTTCATGTTTATATTCCAGTTCTATACGGGTCATGCGTGCTTCTACATCTTTCACCACCGAAATAATCGGCTCAACGTTATTACCAATCTGATATACAGGACGTTCACCTGCGTTAGGTTTTGCTGTAATATCGGCAAACAGGGTTTTTATTTTCGCCTCAACAGCATCAACATTTACATCCCCCACAACAAATATTGCCTGCTGATCAGGGCGGTACCATTTGTGGTAGTAGTCACGTAAGGTTTTATAAGAAAAATTATTGATCACAGCAGTATCGCCAATCACATCGCGCTTAGCATATTGCGAACCGGGATATTTCAGATAATTGGAGGCCTTCCACATCCGGCGTTCAGGACCGGCACCGGTTCTCCATTCTTCACGAATCACCCCGCGTTCAGCATCTATCTCCTTGTCTGCAAGCGTAATAAAACCCGACCAGTCGTGCAAAACAAGCAAGGCACTGTCAATAATGCCTTCACGGGAGGTTGGGACATCAGAAAGATTATATACCGTTTCATCCAGCGATGTATAGGCATTAATATTTGTACCGAACTTAACTCCTACAGTTTCAAAATACTCAATAATCCTTTTATCGGGAAAGTTCTTTGTCCCGTTAAATGCCATATGTTCCAGAAAATGTGCCAGTCCATTCTGATCGTCATTCTCAAGAATAGCCCCCACGTTTTGAGCAATAAAAAACTCCGCTCTTTGTTTAGGTTGTTCGTTATGACGAATGTAATACGTGAGTCCATTATCCAGCTTTCCATAACGCACTGCCGCATCCACCGGCACAGGTGACATTTGTTGCGAAAAAAGGCCGGCAGGAGCAGCTCCAAGTAAAATCAGAACTGCAAGTAACAACTTGATTTTTTTCATTTTTAATAATTTTATTTTCAAATTTATATGTTAATTCCAAAGATTTGCCAGTTTAATAATGACAAAGTAAAAGAATATTTTAAATGTATCAAAATAAAAATGTATATCTTTATGCTCTTTTAATAAAACGTAATTTCACATGCAATCTTACATCACTTTTGAATTTTGTAACTGGAATAATCCTACGCATACCACGGCTTT
Source organism: Paludibacter sp. (assembly GCA_034927265.1). Classification (GTDB taxonomy): domain Bacteria; phylum Bacteroidota; class Bacteroidia; order Bacteroidales; family Paludibacteraceae; genus Paludibacter. The sequence continues at coordinate 58,312 of JAYFQH010000036.1, read as the reverse complement.
TCTCGAACTGCTAAACCATTACATGCTCGATCCTATGGGCGACCACGAACCTCTGAGCATAGAAAAGCAACTTGAACTTATTGACGGTTTAAAAAATCATCCCACAGCAGAAGTCCTACTAATGAAAAAGAACGATTACTACGCCGGCATGACTACAATATTTACCAATTATTCCACATTCAATATCAAGCCATATTTATATATTCATGATGTAGTTGTACTCGACACTTTTCGCGGACAAGGACTCGGTAAGCATCTGATAAAACATCTGACTGATGTAGCCAAAGAACGGGGATGCTGCAAACTATCTCTGGAAGTGCGGGAAGATAATCCCGGAGCACAGAAAGTTTACCGTGAACTTGGGTTTAAAGAGTGTGAACCCAAAATGTTTTATTGGGAAAAGAAAATATAATACTTCAAAACAACCACAGCAAATTAAAGCATGGCTGAGAATCTCATTATTATCTCCGGAGCTTCAAAAGAAGAGAAATACATCGCACTGATACCTCAAATAAGAAGTCTCATTGAGGGAGAGACTGACCTTACCGCAAATCTTGCAAACATTGCAGCTGCTCTTTATCAGACTTTTAACTGGTGGTGGGTAGGATTTTATATGATAAAAAACAACGAGCTGGTACTTGGCCCTTTTCAGGGGCCCGTGGCCTGTACGCGTATCCGTTACGGCAAAGGCGTCTGCGGAACGTCGTGGAAAGAGCAAAAAAGTTTGCTTGTTCCCGATGTTAACGCCTTTCCGGGTCATATTGCCTGCAGTTCGCTTTCGGTAGCAGAAATAGTTGTACCACTGTTCGACCCTCAGGAAAAAGTTGCCGGTGTGTTGGATGTAGATAGTGAGAAATATAATGTACTGGATGAAACAGACGTAAAGTTTCTGGAAGAAATAAGCAGGATCATTAAATCGCTTTTGTAAGCCCTTCCGCCTTCAGCATTTGCACCTTTCTTTCCAGCCCCCAACGATACCCGCCCAATTTTCCATCGCTACGAATTACACGATGACATGGAATCATGTAAGAAATCGGGTTGGCGCCGATAGCAGTACCCACTGCCCGCACTGCTTTAGGCTTTCCTATTGCCTCTGCTATTTCTTTATAAGTACAAATTGTCCCCTCAGGAATCGTCATCAATACTTTCCATACAGTTTGCTGAAAAGAAGTTCCATGTAACAGCAGTTGCGGGATCTCTTTTTTAAGAAAGATCTTTTCTCCAAGAACTTCTGCCCGGCGATTATCTGAAACAAACTCAACCAGGGGAAACCTATGTTGCAAATCGGCAAGAGCCTCTACCTCCGTTTCAGCAAAGATTAAGGCAGAAAGTCCTTCTTCTGTGAACGCCAAACAGCATTGACCGTAAGGAGAATTGTAAAATCCGTAGTTCATATTTATAGTTGTTTAACCGTTGAATTGCAGAACTGTGTAATCATTTATCACTCATCATCATAAAGACGCGGAATGCCACGTCCGTACGCTATACGTTATTCACTTACCAAAGCACTTTCGCCTTCACGAAGAAGTTTCTTCCCGGTTCCAGACGGTTAATTCCACGCAACGACGACAAGTGTTCTTCGTAAGCTTTGTTCAAAATATTATGTACCCCACCGAAAAACTGCATATCAACAAATCCTATCCGCCGTGGAGTAGTATGAAAACCTGCATTAAATATGGCATGGCGGTGTGGTTCCTGTCCTGCGCCATGTTCGTTTTCCAGTTCGTACTCCCAATCCATTTCGGCGTATGCTCCAAACATCTCATGAAAATGATAATGTAAAGCAGCCACCCCATGTAAAGGAGGAATCAGCGGCAAATGCTCTTTGGTTGTCACATCCACTGCATAAACATAAGAAGCATGAGTTGCAAATTCAACATCCGGAGTTATCAGCCATTTCAACTCAGCCTCACCACCAAGATAAAGCGCCCTGTCGATATTTGTATTTACCCATGCTTGTACAGGTGTTCCCCCGACAGGTGTATAAATTCCCAATTTTTCCGTTATCAGATCAAAAAGATAATTAGCAAAAAAATCGGTTTTCACCATCAAACTTCTTCCGGTGTAGGTATAATTCAGATTGGCAAAAAAACCTTTTTCCGGCTTCAGAGCCGGATCACCCACTCTTAATGTCCCTGCCTGATCAATATATTTAAATCTTTCTTCCAATGAGGCTACCCTGTAAGCGTTGGCCAGCGAGAATATCAGTTGATGTTGGTCTGACGGCTTATAGACAACATCAACATGAATGGAATAAGCAGGTTCGTAATTTAGCCCCCTGGGAAAAAGCACCGCGTTATTTACCGTTATCTCCTTTTTCACCCCATTCACATATTTATATTTAAAAATCTCTTTGAAAGCCGTATCATTGGCAGTACGTATAAGATCAAGCCTGACGCCCGCATTGATGGTCCAGTATTTAGGATCCAGCACCCATTTATAATGTGCAAAGACACCCGCATCCATCATTCTTGCATTGGGAGTCGGTTGCTCACCTACGAGTATCGTATCCGAGGCTGTTGATATCTTTAACCGGCTGGTCTGGTGGTTGCGCATCCAGCCTTCAATTCCGACAATCATGGTATGATAATGATTGAAGTACAAATCAGCCGTGGCCTTCAATCCCGAGGTAACATTCAGACTTCCGGGAAAAATCGCAGTGGTAGGATTAACTATATTCTCAACATCACGGCTGATATTCTGGGTATAAGCTTTAAATCTCAATTCTTTTACCAAAGGAGTCAATGCTGTAAAAACATATTCGCCACTTAACTGATTTCGTGTAAAACCAAGATAACGAACTGTTGCATTTGGAGGGAAAGCTCCACCTCCGGGCAAACCAACATTCCACGCCTGAAAATGGTTGTAGTTGACAAGCAATTCCTGATTTTCTCCATTCTTCATCCCTCCTCTGAGTCCCCATGAAGCATCATTGAACTGACTGTTATTCAAAATACCTCCCGGAGTCATGGTGTTCTGCGCTGTCCGGTAGCTTCCGTCAAGCGCCAGGTACCAATCGTGATTGGAGAAATTTACATTCAGATTATTCTGCCAGAGATTATTTACAGTACTAAAACCCGTACTAAAACTACCATCAGTACCAAATGCCTTTGAATAAGAGGGACGTCTGGAAATAAAATTCACAATACCTCCCATTGCTCCGGTACCAAATAAAACCGATCCTGCACCTTTCACAATTTCGATACTCTCCAAACTTCCCATATCGACGGTCGATAATGCACCGGCAATATCAGTAGCTGTTTGTATACGATCGCCATCTACCATAAACAGTAATTTAGACTCAGAAAAACCGCGTATATTTACAGAAGTTGCCCAGATGGCGTCACGACTCAGCGATACACCGGGTACATGATGCAAAGCATTAGCCGGAGTCATCGCGCCATGGCCCTGTATTTCGTGCATTCCGATTGTCTGAAGCGGAAAATTCAGCTTTCCATGCATCGCTCCGCGTACATTTACTTCAGCAAGATGCCGGTGAGTTACTGAATCCGTTTTTTCAGGTTGTTGAAAATATTGAGCATTTCCATTGAAATACAACATCATCCCTGTCAGGCACATTAATATCTTAATTTTTGTCATGAGCAACTTATCTAAAATATACAGTTTGCAAAAATACAAAATTTCAATGCATTTTAGCAGGAGAAATTCTTTTAAATAATATTCCGCAAAGTAATTTATGTGGAAATTATTCCTGATGAATCGAATTTCTTAAGAAAATTTTCATTTATTGCACTATTTCTAACTGTAAGAATATTACAAAAATATAAAATTAATGTATTATCTTTGCTCGCCTTTAGTTCATGTGTGTATATGAGGATTATAATTGCAGCAATCATATTTTTATCAACTACTTTTCAGGTGTTTTCGTGTACGAATCTCCTGGCTGGAAAACTGGCCACGGTGGATGGTTCCACAATGATTACCTACGCAGCTGACTCCTATATGTTATATGGTGCACTTTACCATTATCCTTCACGCACTTATCCTCCCGGAGCCATGATGGAAATTTACGAATGGGATACCGGCAAATATCTTGGAAAAATTAAACAGGTGGAAAAAACCTATTCGGTCATAGGCAATATGAACGAAAATCAGGTATCGATAGGGGAAACCACTTTCGGTGGAAGGGAAGAACTCCGCGATACCACAGGAATCATTGACTATGGTAGTCTGATGTATCTTGCATTGCAACGTTCACGTTCTGCCCGCGAAGCCATACGGATTATGACTTCTCTCGTTGAAGAATATGGCTACCACAGTTCAGGCGAATCTTTCTCCATTGCCGATCCGAATGAAGTATGGATACTGGAAATGATTGGCAAAGGCCCGAAAAACAAAGGTGCAGTATGGGTAGCTCAGCGCATTCCTGACGATTGTATTTCAGCACATGCGAATCAGGCAAGGATCACCACCTTCCCGTATGATGATAAGAATAACTGTCTGTATTCCGTGGATGTGATTGCTTTTGCCCGTGAACAAGGGTATTTCAAAGGGAAAAATAAAGATTTCAGTTTCTCCGACACATATGCTCCTCTTGATTATGGTGCTTTAAGAGCCTGCGAAGCAAGGGTATGGAGTTTTTTCCGTCAGGCAAACCCGGAAATGGATAAATATATTACTTACATTAAAGGCGAAACCTCTGAAAGAATGCCTCTCTGGATAAAACCCGCAAAGAAACTAAGTGTTCAGGACATGAAGGCCTTCATGCGCGACCAGTATGAAGGAACAGAGTTGGATATTACCAAAGGATTCGGCGCAGGAATTTACGGAAGTAAATTACGTTTATCACCTCTGAGTTTTAAACTTGATGGAGTAGAATATTACCACGAACGACCAATCGCCACACAGCAGACAGGGTTTTCTTTTGTGGCCCAAATGCGCAACTGGCTCCCTCCATATGTAGGAGGCATTCTGTGGTTTGGAGTCGACGATGCAGCTTCTTCGGTTTATGTTCCCATGTATTGCGGCATTAACAGTGTCCCGCTTTGCTTCAGCGACAAAAACGGAAGTTTATTGGAATATTCTCCTACGTCGGCATTCTGGACTTTTAACTGGGTTTCAAATTATGCCTATTCAAAATATTCCCTGATGATGCCTGACATCAAAAAAGTGCAGCAACAATGGGAAACTAATTTCCATACCATGATCCCAAGCATTGACAAAACAGTCATAGGTCTGCCTGAAAACAATGCCAGGGAGTTTTTGACCAGTTTCAGCAACACACAGGCAGAAAACGTAACTGCGGCATGGAAAAAACTGGGGGAATATCTTTTGGTTAAATACCTCGACGGTGTTATTAAGACAGAAGAAAACGGACGTTTCCAACAAAACGACAAAGGAATCCCTCCCACCGTTCTGCGCCCCGGTTATCCTGAAGAATATCTGAGGCAAATGATCAAGGAGACTCCCGGAATGAAAGCAAAAACCCAGGATGAATTGAATAACCGCAAGTCCATGGGACAATAATTTATTTTTCGTACCTTTGCAGCAAACTTCAATAAAGTATGCTTGAAAAAATAATCATCCTCGACTTTGGTTCTCAAACCACACAGCTTATCGGCCGAAGATTACGCGAATTAAATGTCTATTGTGAAATTGTTCCTTACAATAAGTTTCCGGGAATATCTCCTGAAATAAAAGGTGTTATTCTTTCAGGAAGCCCGTTTTCAGTATATGATCCTACGGCATTCAAAGCTGACTTATCTTCCATAAGGGGGAATATTCCGGTGCTCGGCATCTGCTATGGAGCACAATTGATGGCTTATGCCGCAGGAGGTAAAGTTGAAGCGGCAGGATCCAGAGAATACGGACGTGCCAACCTTGATGTAATAGCAAGTGATGATGAACTTTTTAAAGGCATCTCTCAGGGATCTCAAATATGGATGTCGCACGGTGACAGCATTACAAAAATTCCTCATAATTTCAGAAAAATAGCCAGTACTCTCGATGTAGAATTAGCTGCTTATAAAATAGATGATGAAAAAACCTGGGGAGTACAGTTTCATCCGGAAGTATTTCATACGCTCGACGGCATGCTGCTGCTGGAAAACTTCCTTAACATTTGCGGTTGCAAAAAAGACTGGTCACCTGCTTCTTTCATTGAAACAACTGTAAAAGAATTAAAACAGCAACTTGGCGACGACAAAGTCGTACTGGGGCTATCGGGAGGAGTGGATTCATCGGTTGCTGCAGTATTGCTTAATAAGGCTATCGGAAAAAACCTCACCTGTATCTTTGTCGATCACGGACTACTCAGGAAAGATGAATTTACCAAAGTAATGAAAGATTACGAACATCTTGGCCTGAACGTTATCGGAGTAAATGCGAAAGATTATTTCTATGCCAATTTGAAAGGTGTCTCAGAACCCGAAAAGAAAAGAAAAATTATCGGCGCCGGATTTATTGATGTATTCGACAAAGAAGCACATAAAATAAAAGATGTAAAATGGCTGGCGCAGGGAACCATTTATCCTGACATTATAGAATCATTATCCATCACCGGGACTGTAATCAAATCCCATCATAACGTAGGCGGTCTTCCCGACAAAATGAAGTTGAAACTTTGCGAGCCCCTTCGCCTGTTATTCAAGGATGAAGTCAGACGTGTCGGAACAGAACTGGGCATGATGAGTCATCTCATCAAACGCCATCCGTTTCCCGGACCTGGCCTGGCGGTAAGAATTCTTGGAGATATCACTGAGGAAAAAGTCAGGATACTGCAGGAAGCCGACGATATCTTTATTAACGGACTTCGCGAATGGAACCTTTACGACAGAGTATGGCAGGCCGGAGTAATCTTACTCCCGGTGCAATCGGTAGGTGTAATGGGTGACGAAAGAACCTACGAAAACGCTGTTGCACTCCGCGCTGTCACTTCAACGGATGCCATGACTGCCGACTGGGCACAACTTCCCTACGAGTTTCTGGCAAAAATGTCGAATGACATTATTAATAAGGTGAAAGGTGTAAACAGAGTAGTTTATGACATTAGCTCAAAGCCACCTGCAACCATTGAATGGGAATAATGAACGATGATCGACACACATGCTCATATTTATTCGGAGGAATTCGATAACGACAGAGCAAACGTGATACAAAGAGCAATGGATGCAGGAGTAAAAAAGATTATACTTCCTGCCATTGATAGTTCTTCTTTTTCACGAATGCTTGAACTGGAAAACGATTATCCCGGATTTTGTTATGCCACCATAGGTCTGCACCCGACAAGCGTCAATGCTAGTTATATCTCTGAACTGAACCTGGTGCGATCCGAACTCAAAAGAAGGCCTTATCTGGCAATAGGTGAAATAGGCATTGACCTGTATTGGGATAAAACTTATTTGAATGAACAGCTGGTTGTTTTTCAACACCAACTAGACATGGCATTACATTATAATATACCGGTCATCATTCATGTAAGAGATTCTTTCGATGAAACGATGAAAGCGCTGCTGCAATATAAAAACAAAGGTTTAAAGGGTATTTTTCATAGTTTTACCGGAACTTTGGAACAAGCTGAAAGTATTATTGATTTCGGAGGATTTTTGCTCGGCATCAACGGTATCATCACCTTCAAAAATTCAGGATTGAGCAATGTTATTAAGAATATAGGTCTGAAACATCTGGTACTGGAAACAGATGCTCCTTATCTGACTCCGGCACCTTTTCGTGGTAAAAGAAATGAGAGTGCCTATTTAGAATACATCGTGGAGAAATTGTCAACAACACTCTCAGTTAGTCCTGAAACTATCATACAATTAACAACTGAAAATGCCTTAAATCTTTTTAAATTGCAGCTTGAAAATTAAAAATCAACCAGATTTATACTGAATTTTGTCAAATACTCAACAAAATTCATCCCATTGATATTTGTATATCACAAATTTTTGTTATCTTGCGTCACTAATTCGGAGAGGTGCTCGAGTGGTTGAAGAGGTACGCCTGGAAAGCGTATATACGGTGTGGAATCGTATCGAGAGTTCGAATCTCTTCCTCTCCGCAATATATTAAATGAATATATAATCTAAAAATAAATAAATAGTAAAACTTTAAATGCAGTAAAATGAAGAAGGTATTTGCAATTTTCTCAATCGTGGCATATTTCACTTTTGGTACAACAGTGAATATTATTGCTCAGGACTCAATTCCATCGCAACAAGCTATCGATACCACAGTTAGTGAAGTTGTTGAATCAACTACTGACGTTGTGGAAGAAACAGGTATGCATAAGGCTTTGAAACAAAAATTTATTGAAGGAGATGCGCTTTGGATGGCTCCAATTGCATTTTGTTTAATCTTAGGTCTGGCTTTATGTATTGAGCGTATTATCTATTTAAGTTTATCATCAACCAACACTAAAAAGCTTTTGACCAACATTGATGAAGCCTGGGAAAAAGGTGGCGTTCAAGCTGCAATGGAGGTATGCCGTAATACACGCGGACCAGTAGCCTCAATTTTCTATCAGGGTCTCTCTCGTAGTGAAGAGGGAATTGAAGTGGTTGAAAAATCTGTTGCATCGTACGGTGGTGTACAGTTAGGCTTACTTGAAAAAAACCTCACATGGATTTCTCTGTTTATTGCTCTTTCTCCTTCATTAGGGTTCCTTGGAACTGTAATCGGGATGATTCAGGCATTCGATAAAATCCAGCAGGTAGGAGACATTTCTGCAACAGTTGTTGCCGGTGGTATTAAGGTTGCCCTTTTGACAACCGTATTCGGGTTGATCGTTGCGATGATTCTTCAGGTATTTTATAACTATATTTTGACAATCATTGAAGGTTTAACCAACGATATGGAAGACTCTTCAATTTCTCTGTTAGACATCATAGTTAAACATTCAAAATAAATTATACAATGCTTAAGACAATTAAAATCATAGGCTTATCAATACTTGTGATTTCTTTTCTCCTGTTAATCGCTTTTTTCGCGACACTGGGGCAGGGATCAGAGTCCATTGAAAGTGCCGCTGGAGAGGCTATACATGTTCCTCTTTTAACAGATACGATTCTTTATTGGTCATATATCTTATTTGGTGTTACAATTTTTGTGACTATCCTCATGGCTATTGTCCAGTTCATTAAGTCAATGAAACTAAATCCGGGCGCTGCTCTAAAATCGTTGATTCCTATAGTATTCTTTTTTGCCATTTTTGTTATCTCATTCTTTATGGGTAGTGGAGAAAAAATGTCGATAATCGGATATGAAGGAATACAAAACGAAGGCATTTGGGCACAGATTACAGATATGTTTTTGTATACTTCATATACACTGATGATTGTTCTGGTGGTTACAATTTTTGGCGCTAGAATATATACATCACTAAAATAGTTTAAAGAATATTAATATCATAAATAATGGCTAGAAAATTAGGTGAAATCAATGCCAGTTCAATGGCGGACATCTCGTTCCTGCTTTTAATTTTCTTCCTTGTTACAACATCAATGAATGTCAGTACCGGGTTGACCAGACGATTGCCGCCACCTCTGCCTCCGGATCAAAAACCACAAGATATTGACATCAAAAAAAGAAATATTTTTGTGGTAAAAATCAACAGTTTGAATCAGTTGTTGGTGCAAGGTGAGGAGTTAAACATCAGAGATCTTAAAGAAAAGGCAAAGGAGTTTATCAAGAACGAAGCTAATGAACCGAATTTGCCTGAAAAAACGTTGAAGAACTTTGATTTGCTTGGTAGTATTGAATATACCAAAGATCACGTTATTTCTGTGCAAAACGATGTTGACACTCAATATCAGGTTTATATTGACGTTCAAAACGAGCTGGTTGCCGCTTACAACGAATTGCGCAATGAGTTGTCACAGGAAAGATTCGGAAAGAAATTTGATGAGCTGACAGAACAACAAAAAGATGAAGTACAAACGGTTTATCCTCAGAAAATTTCTGAAGCTGAACCTAAAAATTATGGAGGAGTAAAATAATGGCAGTAATCAGAAAAGCAGAGAAAAGAGGAATGCCTGCATTAAGCACTTCCTCTCTACCCGACATTATTTTCATGTTGCTGTTCTTCTTTATGGCTGTTACAACCATGAAAGAAGTGACATACAAGGTACGGATATCACCTCCGTCAGCAACTGAACTTCAAAAGCTGGAAAACAAATCGCTGGTACGATATATTTACGTAGGAGAACCTATGAAAGAATTCAGGGAACAGTTTGGTTCTGCTACACGAATACAGTTGAACGACCAGTTTGCTGATATTTCTGAAATTGAAAACTTCGTTACTATGGAGCGTACTGCAATGAAGGAAGAAGATCAGAATCTTATGACTGTTTCAATTAAAGCAGATAAAGATACGAGAATGGGTATCATTACCGATATCAAACAAGCTTTACGCAGAGCTTATGCCCTTAAAATAAACTATCAGGCATCGGTTCGCAAATCTTTCTGATAAATTGACGCATAAAATCTATCTATAAAAAGCCACTAAGAAATCACTTAGTGGCTTTTTTATCTTATCTCTTAATTTTTGCCCTTTCTCCTCAATGAGCAAATACAAAAAAATCAATCGATTGTTTTGATTTTCAGATCAGAAATCATTTTTGTTTCAGACGGTTTGCTCAGAATTAAAAACAATGCTGAAGTACCTATTGAATAAAGGATTATTTCAGACCGAAGCAAATAAAAGATTACAATTCCTGATAATAACCCGACTCCAATTAATATTATCCTCAATATTGATACCTGTTTGTATTTTTCAAGTCTTATCTCCAGATCATCATCAGTAGAACGAAGTAATTTGATTCTCTTGTAAAAATAATAAAATGAAAAAACTATCGAGAAGATAACGTAAATGATCAGGATTGTAGTCAGTGAATCAACAACGATTCCATTGTCGACAGAAAAGCCCATATTATTCAGATCAAGAAAATAGCCCACAATGGTCAACAATATAGTAAATGTATATACCATATAATACACAAAACTTATATTCTTTATTATAACATTCATTTATTAAGCGTTTTTATTCCCGTATAAATACATCATCTTTTACGACGCATACACTTCTGATTTTATTTTACTATTTCTTACTCTTTTTGTCAGATTTATTCTGTTTAGTAAGTGCATCAACAGCTTTTTTTGCTGTTGCATTATTAGGATCAATCTTCAAAATCTTTTCCCAATATAAAATTGAGCCAGCATTATCTTTCTGCAACAGGGTATAGTAACCAAGATAACTATAACACTCGATAAGAACAGAATTATATCGTTCGTCGTTTTTCGGTTCAATAAGGTTAACAGTTTGAGTGTAATATGGCTGAGCTAAGCCTTTAGTACTTTCAGGATCTAATGCTGAATTAGTACGTGCCCTCCAAAAATTACCCCTGTAACCATCAGGCTCCATTGTTGCAATTATACCAAAAATACTATCAGCTTTTAAAAACGATATCTTACTTGTCAAAGAGTCTGATATTGCATCCTTACCCAAGCTATAATATAACTTTCCCAACGCAATTATCACATCAGCACTTTTATCTTTATCAGACAATGATTTCATGTATTTTTCATAAGCAGGTACAGCATTCTTATAATCATTGTTTTCGTTATACATATCCGAAATGTCTTTCCACAATTCAACTTTCGTTGAGTCATATGAAAGCGCTTTAATATACTGTTCTGTTGCCTGAGAAATTTGCTTTGAATCCCGTAAAGCCTGGCCATAATATCTGTAATCCAAATAGGTAAAGTCAGGATTATCACTATGATTAAAGAACAAATCAGCGGCTTCTAGCGCTGCTTCCCTATTTTTCAAATCAACATTGTTGTACATTGACAAACGATTAAAAGCAGGATTACGGGGAGCTTTCTGAATCCCTAATTTTGCAACTTCGAGCGATTTTGCAAAATCATGATTTAAAAACAGGGTCATGGAGTATTTTGTTAAATCCTGTATATCAGAATTACCTGATTGTAAATAAACTTCGTAATGTTCAGCGGCTTGCTTAAAGTTATTCATATTGTAATAAATATCTCCAAGCTCTTTATCCACCAATGTAAAACCAGGATCTTTCTGCTTTAGTAAATTTAATTTCTCAATTGATAATTTTGTATTTACAGTTTTGTATGCACGGGCATACTTTACATAAGCTTCCTCACAGTTTTCATCATAATAAATAGCAAGTTCGTAATTACTACATGCATCACCAATACTTTTCTTTGCTAAAATATCTCCAAGCAAGACATAAACAGATGCATCCCTGGATTTTATTTTTTTTGCCTGACTTTGATAATACAAAGCCTTTTCATCCAATCCGTTAAACAAATAGGCATAACCCGCTGCAACGTAAACATTTACGTCTTTTTTATTCTTTTTTATCTTCAGTATATTTTTAATATCCGTTTCTGCCTGAACAATATTGGTTTTCATGTTCAACATCGCCAAACCAATTGAATTTTGTGCAAAAAGGGGATCAGCAGTCAGTCCTTTTTTAAAGTAAATTTCTGCTGAATCAGGTTTGTTTTCACTAAAATAAATATTTCCCAGGTAATAACAGATTTCAGCTTCAGATTGCGTATTAGTTTTGGACTCACTGATTAGTAATGCTTTTGCTGCCTGATAATATCCTGACTTATAAAACAAGATGCCTTGAACTGCTTTTACACTACTGCCTATACTTAATAAAACAATAGTTGAGAAAATAAATAAACCTTTTTTTAACATTATTCTTTATTACTTAATTTGAACATTTTCACTTTTAACATTTACAACCCGAACAGGCTGAGTTGCCGGAACTAAACCAGATTTCAATATTATCCGTTGTCCTCTGTCTGAGGTAAGAAAAGAAGTGAAACCAGAGGGAAGAGAACTTCTCGGATCGTTTAGAACAATAAAAACACTTCTTGTCAGTGGATAATAGTCATAAAACAAATATGCCTGATAAGGCTTATAACTATTATCTTCAGTAGCAATTACCTCATTACTTACCGACATCACCCTGACAATGTCGTTAAAGGATAAGTTAGTTGTGTCCACTTTATTTGACAACCAACTAACTCCAACAACTCCAATTGCGCCGGGAGTTTTGGAAACATAACTAATAACTTCGGCATTTGTCGTCTGAGCATTTAAATTCTCGGACAAGGGCAAACCACCACAAATAGAATCTATTGCGTATCTGACTGTGCTTGAGTTCGGATTATCAAATACGAGCGTAATTTTTCCCAGATTTGACTTCTGATAGATATCTCTCCATTGTTTTGCCTTACCAACCAATATTTGTCTTAATTGATCTACTGTTATCAATGTATCAGGGTTATTTCTGTTTACGATCAGGGCAATACCATCTGTGGCAAGCTTAAAAGAACGCGGAGAGAATTTTTTACTCTTTAAGTAATTCGTTTCTTTCAATGACAAAGGACGGGTGGTAATTGCCAACCTTACACTATCTTTTAACAAAAGATTAATTGCTTCTAATTCCGAAGTATATTGGGGTATAATGCCTGCACTGACATATATTGATTCAAAAACATCAACTTCTTCCTGTATGATCGGCTCAAAAGTTTCATCTACAGCAACAGGAATTACCCCAGAAGTTAATGTATCTGTAAACTTATCTTTAACTTTCGGTCTACATGACACGAATATTAAAACAGCGACCAGTAGAATTGATGTTTTGAATCTATACATCTAAAATTCACTATTGAAGTTTGAAATTTATTGGTAAAGTAAACCAAACAGAGACATTTTCTCCGTTTTGTTTACCAGGGATCCATCTGGGGAGACCTTTTACCACCCTTACAGCTTCTCTGTCACATGCAGCATCCAATGACCTGACAACTTCAACTCTGGCAACTTCTCCGGTTTTTGTTACTACAAATCGTACAATTACCCTTCCCTGTATACCATTCTCCTGAGCTGTTACCGGATACCTTACGTTTTGCGACAGATATGCGAATAATTCAGATTCACCTCCCGGGAATGTTGGCATTTGTTCAATGACCTCAAAGATTTTTTCTTCTTCCTGCTGTGTGATTGCAACTTTTACATCTGCAATATCAACACCGTTCACATCATCATTACCTTTAACATCCGCTATTGAGATTGCTACTTTAGCATTAGTAATTTCTTCCTGACTTTTTATTTCGTTTTCTTCATTAACCTCTTCATCTTTCTTAATAACAGGAGCAACAAACTTAATTGAACTCTTTACGGCAGGAGGTGGTTCCATTACAACAGGTTTTTTTAATTCCTGTTTTACTTCAGCGGCTTTATCTAATTTGGACAATGTGGTTACTTCAGTGACAACTTCCCTTTGTTTTGGTGTAGCCAATTCGATTACTTTGGGTATACTGAACCCAACAACCGCAACAATACCAACAATTAATATTGATATGTTGTGACGCTTATCGGATTCCCCGCGTAAAACATAAGCACCATATTCTTTATTTCTACCCTTGAAAATCAGCTCACGCCACTCAAAGGCAGTTAAATCAATTTTTGACATACTTGTTAAATTTCGTGTTTAAAACTAACTTTGTTTACCTTGCCCATATGCACCATTCGTTTCCTTATTCTTGATAAGAAATTTATCCCCGGCAGTAATTGTATCTAATACATATTTACCAATATTGCATATCTGCATTTCATCAAGCGCATCAATCAGATTTCTATAGGTAGCGTTATCAGTTGCTTTAATAATTACAACAGGAGTATTTTTACCACTTTTTATCCTCGAAACACGTGCTGTAAAGGTATCCTGTGAAATCACCAAATCTTGTTTTTGCTTTTTCAACAAATCAATTTGCGTAACAGCATCTTTGTTCCGCATCAGTAATAACGATCGGATACTATTCGTCTGTTTGGCATCATAACTCAAATCTTTCAATGAATTATAATTTTTGTAATCCGGTTGACCTGGATAATAATATACTTTATTTTCTTTATCCAACAATAAAGTAATTGCTTTAGAGGCTTTTACTTCAGATTGTTGTTCTTTGCTAATATTTTTATCATTACTTGGCATACTGAGTTCCATCGTTTGAGGCTTACTCAAAGAAGTACACAGCATAAAGAATGTAATCAGCAGCATATTCATATCAACCATTGGAGTAAAATCCACAAATACGCTAATCTTTTTTTGCTTGGTTCGGCCGCCTTTTTTCTTGCCGCCTTCATCATTAGTTTGTATCTCAGACATATTATTATGGTTAATTAGATGTATTTTTTAATGCAGTAATCAAATTGTAACGGTTTTCTCTTAAATCCTGTAGAGAAGTCATTACACTCTTAATAACAGAATAAGGTGTTGCCTGATCGGCTTTGATGGCAATCCTTAAATCTCTGTTTGTCTTTCGTGCGTTCTTAATCCACACTTTGAACTGATTATCAACCGTATCAGTTGGAATTCCAAGATCTTTCAGCATTTTATCCTGAGCTTCAGGTTCTAAAGCCAGAAAAGATTTCATATCCTTAATTGGAACCCCAAAAGTAGGTAATAACTTAAATTTTGCAATTTCTTTATCCGTAAATTCAATCCCATAATCACTCCCTACTGCTTGCAACGTATTCACCATATCATCCTGTTTATCCAAACTCATGAAAACCTTACCTTTAGGATCTATAAGAATCTGAAGGATATTTGTTTCAGGTATTTTGATTTCAGAAACAGAACTGGGAGTTTGTACCTGTACCGGCTCTTTCTTTACAAATGTTGATGTAAGCATAAAGAAAGTAAGCAATAGTACTGTAACATCACTCATTGCAGTCATGTCGATACGAGTACTCTTTTTTGGTACTTTTACTTTTGACATAATAGCTCTTTTTTATTTAGGATGATTACTTATGAGATGCAGCAAATGTTTGAACGATCGAGAAGCCTACTTCATCAATACAATATGTGATTTTATCGATTTTGCTAGTAAAATAGTTATATGAAATTACAGCTAATGCCCCGGTTGCAATACCAAAAGCAGTGTTGATCAACGCTTCAGAAATACCTTGTGAAAGAGCAATAGAGTCTGTACCACCTGCACCGGCCAACGAAGCAAACGATCTGATCATACCAATTACAGTTCCCAAAAGTCCCATCAACGTTCCTAAAGTTGTAATAGTTGCAACAATAGGAAGATTCTGGCTTAACATAGGCAGTTCTAATGCAGTAGCTTCTTCAACTTCTTTTTGTATGGCAAGGATTTGTTGCTCTTTTGATAAAGATGAATCTTGTTCCACTTCTTCGTATTTAACCAATGCAGAAGTTACAACATTAGCAACAGAACCTCTTTGTTTATCACAAACAGCTGTAGCACCTTTAATATCTCCTTTAGCCAACAGAACCTTGATTTCCTGTACAAATTTCACCAATTTACCTGTGCCCTGTGCTGATTTGATTGCAAAGAAACGTTCAACACTTAATGCCAGTACAGTCAATAATAATGTTTGAATAATTGGTACGATAATCCCTCCTTTATAAATTGTTCCCAACAAATTTCCATCGAGTGGATGATTGTTCGGGTCATTATTGATAAAGTTAGCCGGATTACCAAAGATGTAATGATAAATGGCTACTGCAATGGCTAAACATGCCAACATAATTAATCCAGATGAATTAATCCCTGTAAATTGTTTTCTCTTGTTTGATTCTTTTTGATTTTTTTTCATGACAGCTCTTTTATTTTTTATTTTTGTTTGTTTATGTAAATCAGCTATTTATATCATTAAAATACAATTAAATTTTACAATGAACACAAGTATAAATGCACTAAAAATCCAACAGCAAATATAATTTTACCTGCAGTTGGAGATTTTATTTTTTATTAAGTATAAAAAGACTTAATTGATTGTCGTATTTTAGAAACAGAATTAAACACATGCTCTTAAAAGCTTTATACTTTTATTTTTTTAGTTCAGACAATTCTATGATTGCTTTTGTATGAGCAAGCATTTTTATAATTAATTTTTGTTTACTCCTGTTAACTTACTTTTTTTGTTTTGTGCAGTTCGTTATTTTTACATAACATTGCAGAATATTAATTTAGTATACAAAATAAATGATGTAACACTTACAATCATTAACTACTTATTAACACTAATTCTAACGGGGAAATCAACTTTTACCTGAATTAATATACCTTAAAAGTTAATTAATATCCATGCTCTGAAAAATGCACACAAAGTAAATACTTTATCTTTGTATTGACGCAGTTTTTTAATTTTTTTTATGATAAATATTGATTCTCCTCTCCAGCAAATCTTAAATCACGGAGTTTAGTTTCTGATATTATCTCAGTATTAAAAACAGAAAACCTGAAAGCCTTAATAATATGCCTAATAATCTGTTTTTCGTAAACTCTAGAGAATCTAATAATAATGCGAATCAGGACTTGATTTGACAATAACCTTTCTACCACTGATTAGCATTAATAAATCAGCTTAGGATTCCATCTTTCAGCATCCTAACATATTATTATTTCCTTTTCATTTATTTTTTGTAATTTTGCGTGTTTAAAATTTTTGCATAGTATAAGAATGAAATTCAGAGAATATTCACAGCTAAATTTATCGGAAATCAACAAAGACATGCTCTCAAAGTGGAGAGATGCCGACATATTTCATAAAAGTATTACGACCCGTGAAGGAAAACCTTCGTTTGTTTTTTATGAAGGTCCTCCTTCGGCTAACGGGATGCCCGGTATTCATCATGTAATGGCCCGTACCATCAAGGATATCTTCTGCCGTTATAAAACGATGCAGGGGTTTCAGGTGAAAAGAAAAGCAGGATGGGATACTCATGGTTTGCCGGTAGAGCTTGGCGTTGAAAAAAGTCTTGGAATTACAAAAGAGGACATTGGAAAAAAAATCTCTGTGGATGACTACAACGCGGCCTGCCGTCACGATGTAATGAAATACACTAAAGAGTGGGAAGATCTTACTACAAAAATGGGTTATTGGGTCGACATGAACGACCCTTATATTACCTACGACAACCGCTATATAGAAACTTTGTGGTGGCTATTAAAACAACTTTACAACAAAGGGCTGCTCTACAAAGGCTACACTATTCAGCCCTATTCACCGGCTGCCGGAACGGGACTCAGCACCCACGAGCTCAACCAACCGGGATGTTACCGCGACGTGAAAGACACGACTTGTGTGGCTCAATTTCATCTGCCTCTTGCCTCATCAAATGAAGGTAAAACTGCTGCTCAAAGAAATTTCACACAGGTACAGAAACTGTTCAATTCTTCTCTGAATGAAAACCTCAATGATGTGTATTTTCTGGCATGGACAACCACCCCATGGACATTACCTTCAAATACAGCACTTTGTGTAGGACCTAATATCGACTACGCATTAATATCAACAGTGAATCCCTACTCTAAACAGGAGTGCAGACTTATCCTTGCAGAATGTTTGCTCGGCTCTGTAATGGGAAAGAACGAGTTTATGAAACTGGGAACCTGCAAAGGATCAGAACTTGCCGGACTTGAATACGAGCAGCTAATCCCCTGGGTGAATCCGGGAGAAGGAGCTTTCAGAGTCATCACAGGAGATTTTGTAACCACAGAAGATGGTACCGGTATCGTCCACATTGCCCCAACTTTTGGTGCAGATGATGATCGGGTGGCAAAACAAAACGGAATACCTCCGATGTTGCTTATCGACAAAGATGGTAACCGTCAGCCGATGGTCGACAGGAGTGGAAAATTTTATAAAATTGAAGACCTGTCGCCTGAATTTGTCTCTGAGAAAGTTAATGTTAAACTCTACAGCGAATTTGCAGGCAGCTTTGTAAAGAATGCCTATGACGATAATCTCAAAGACAGTGAAACAACACTCGATATTGATATTTGCGTAATGCTGAAACAGCAGGGACTGGTTTTCAAAATTGAAAAACATATTCATAATTATCCTCACTGCTGGAGAACCGACAAACCTGTATTATATTATCCTCTGGATAGCTGGTTCATCAAAACAACCGCCTGCCGTGAAGAGATGATGGCTTTAAACGACACCATCAACTGGAAACCTCAATCAACCGGGACAGGCAGATTCGGCAAATGGCTCGAAAATCTGCAGGACTGGAACCTCAGCCGCAGTCGTTATTGGGGAACTCCACTTCCTATCTGGCGAACTGAAGATGGCACTGAAGAATTGTGTATCGGTTCCACTGAGGAACTCATGCAGGAAATTGAAAAATCAATACAGGCCGGTTATATGAAAGAGAATCCTTTCAGTAATTTCCAACCCGGAGTTTACACAAGTGAAAACTACGCCGTTAAAAATATCGATCTGCATCGTCCTTACGTCGACAATATTATACTGATTGCTCCTTCCGGAAAACCGATGAAAAGAGAACTCGACCTGATTGATGTTTGGTTCGACTCCGGTGCGATGCCTTATGCTCAACTGCATTATCCGTTCGAGAACAAGGAACTGGTTGAATCAGGCAGCTTCTTCCCCGCTGACTTCATTTCCGAAGGGGTGGATCAGACACGCGGTTGGTTCTTTACCCTACACGCTATCAGCACAATGATTCGTGGTTCGGTAGCCTTTAAGAGCGTCATTTCGAACGGGCTTGTACTGGATAAAAACGGCAATAAAATGTCGAAACGGTTAGGAAATGCAGTGGATCCTTTCACAACTATCGAAAAGCATGGTTCCGATCCTTTGCGATGGTACATGATGACAAATGCTTCTCCATGGGATAACCTGAAATTTGATATTGAAGGCATTGAAGAAGTACGCAGGAAATTCTTCGGAACACTGTATAATACCTACTCTTTCTTCGCTCTGTATGCCAATGTGGATAAGTTTGCTTTTGGTGAAGAGGAGATTCCTCTCGACAAAAGACCTGAAATCGACCGCTGGATCATTTCTTTACTGAATACTCTGATAAAGGAAGTAACAGAACATTACGAAAATTATGAGCCGACAAAAGCAGGTCGTGCCATTTCGGATTTTGTGGGTGAAAACCTCAGTAACTGGTATGTCCGTCTGAACAGAAAACGCTACTGGGGAGGAGAATTCAACGAAGACAAACTCGCTGCATATCAGACACTTTATACATGCCTTGAGACTGTTGCACGACTCATGGCCCCGATTGCTCCGTTTTATGCCGACAGATTGTTCCTCGATTTGAATGCTGTAACAGGAAAAGATAACTCTGAGTCGGTACACCTTGCGTCATTCCCGGTTTATCAGGAAAAGTATATTGATAAAAATCTTGAGGAATGTATGCAGTTGGCACAACAAATTTCATCCATGATTCTTGCTTTGCGTCGGAAAGCTGAGAAAAAAGTGCGTCAGCCTCTCTCCAAAGCTGTTGTCCCTGCTTATGATGAGTTATCGTACAATCAGATTCTTTATATCGCCGACCTTATCAAGGCAGAAGTGAATGTAAAAGAGCTGGAAGTCATCCCTGCGGATGCCGACATGGAGAATCTTGTAAAGAAAATCAAGCCCAATTTCAAAACGCTTGGTAAGAAATATGGTAGATTGATGAAGGAGATTGCTCAGGCGATGTCATCATTTACTAAAGCAGAAATCAATGCCATTGAAAAAACCGGGTTATACCGCTTTAATATTGGCACTGAAGTAATAGATGTTTTACAGGAAGATGTTGAAATCTTCACGGAAGATATGCCCGGCTGGCTGGTTGCCAACGAAGGCAAACTTACTGTAGCACTCGACATTACAGTCAATGACGAATTAATGCAGGAAGGTATTGCACGTGAGTTGGTGAACAGAATTCAAAATCTTCGTAAATCATCCGGCTATGAAATAACTGACAAAATCAAAGTAGAGATTCAAAAATTAGCTGAAATTAATGGCGCGGTTAACATTTTCTCCGGTTACATTGCATCGCAAACTCTCGCGAATTCAATTGTGTTGGTCGATAATATTGACATTCCTACTGCCCTGGATTTTGAAGATTATATCGTTAATATAAAAATCACTAAAGTTTGAATAACAGCTCAGGGGAGCATTAAACAGTTCCCCTGAGTTGTTATTACATATACAAATAAAAATATGAACTTTCTCTTTTTCTTATTTTTTCTGGTTATCGGCATTGGAGTAGTCGTACTGCTTCTCATATTAGGTTTTCTACGCACAATATTCGGTTTCGGGAGAAGAAAAAATACATTCCCGGGACAAGAAAGCGATAATAATAAAAGAAATGGAAATCCTTTTAGTTCTTCGAAACAAAAAGCAAAAATATTTGACAAACAGGAAGGAGAATATGTTGATTATGAAGAACTAAAGGATTAAAGAACAAATTCAACTTCTTTGAAATAATAACCCGAAATCTTCCCGTTTCTTTCTCTTAAGATCAACCTACCATCATTCGCTACTTCTACAACTTCAGCCTCAAAATTCAATTTCCCTGACCGGAAAAGGAAAAACCCATTTTTCCTGAAAAGTGACTGATGATATTGTTTTCTTATTTTATCTTTGTCGGGATCAGAATAATAGGCTTCAATTGAAGATAAAACAGCTTTAAACAAGGCCTTTCTTCGAAATCTTCTCCCAAATATCTGAAACAACGAAACCGGATTTGGTGCTTCGGAAACGAATTGTTTTTGATTTACATTTAATCCTATCCCAATCACCGAACTTGCTATCTTCCTCCCCTGCCAGGTATTTTCAATCAATATTCCTCCAACTTTTTTATTTTGCCAGTAGATATCATTGGGCCATTTTATTGAGAAGCCATCGTCATCAGGCGATACCAGACGTCGTAAACTATCAGCAATCGCTAATGATATTATTTGCGAAATCAGGAATTGTTCTTCAACAGGGACATGCACAGGCTTCAGAAGTATGCTAAACAACAAATTTTTACCTTTTGCCGACTCCCACTTATTTGTCCCCTGCCCTTTGCCTCTGGTTTGGAAATCGGTTCGCACAACAAAACCTTCGGGCAAATCACCTGTCCAAATCAATTCCTTCATCAATCCATTAGTTGAGTCGGTTTCTTTTATAAATTTATATTTCTTACTCATTTTAATATGGATCTACATCATGACTTATTTTAACTCCTCTGAAAGCTGATTTGGACAATATCCTACCGGTAATATCCCCCAGGTATTCTTTTGCCTTTACCAAAGAGGCTTCATTTTCAATCTTTAAAATGAACTGACGAATAAACAAATTTCTGATACGTGAAATTACCGGCACTACAGGTCCCAACACCCTGTCACCAAATACTGCTCTCATTTCATGTGCCATTTCCCTTACGGCATCATTAAGCACCAACAAGTCCTTATGTTTCAACGAAATTTCAATCATTCTGTAATAAGGAGGATATCTGAACTGTTTACGCTCACCAATCTGCAGTGAATACATTGCATCATAATCATACTTAAGTACCTGGGCGATAACAGGATGATCGGGAAAAGAGCTTTGGATAATCACCTGACCACGTTTAAATTTGCGTCCGGCTCTTCCACTTACCTGGGCCATCAGTTGAAATGCTCTCTCGTGCGCACGGAAATCGGGAAAATTCAGGAGATTGTCAGCATTAAGAATGCCAACCAGACTAACTTTCTGAAAATCGAGCCCTTTTGTCACCATTTGCGTCCCTATTAAAATGTCAATTTTTTCATTCTCAACATCGGCGATAATCTTCTCGTAAGATTTCTTATTTCTGGTGGTGTCCATATCCATACGCTGAACCCTTGCATCAGGGAATAACCGGAGAACCTCTTCTTCTATTTTTTCCGTACCGAAACCTTTTGAAGACAGAGCCGGGGTATCGCAGGCAGGACACCTTTCAGGCAAACGTTCAGTATAGCCACAATAATGACAACTTAGCGTATTGAAAGCAATGTGCAGGGTTAGGCTTACATCACAATTTTTACATTTGGGAATATATGCACATGCTTTGCATTCCACAAATGGCGCATAACCTCTCCGGTTCTGAAAAAGAATAACCTGCTCTTTACGTCTCAGGGCAAGCCTTATTTTTTCAATAAGCACATCAGACAAATGACCTTCATGCTGTTTTTTCCGATAGGCCTCCTTCATATCTACAATCTCAATTTCGGGAAGTTGTATTTCTTCATGTCGTTGATGCAATTCCACCAAACCATATTTCCCGGTTTTTGCATTATAATAAGTCTCGATGGATGGAGTGGCTGTTCCCAGCAAGGTTTTGGCCCCATGCATGGATGCCAGCATAACAGCTGCATTGCGTGCATGATATCGAGGAGCCGGATCATATTGTTTGAAACTCTGTTCATGCTCCTCATCAACAATGATGAGTCCCAGATGGTGAAAAGGAAGAAAGATGGACGAACGCACTCCCAAAATTACTTCGTAGGACGTATTATTAAGTACATTATTCCAAATCTCAACTCTCTCTGCATCAGAAAATTTAGAATGATAAACTCCTAGTTTGGGACCAAAAACACGTTTCAGGCGAGTTGTCAATTGAGTTGTCAAAGCAATTTCCGGTACCAGATATAATATCTGACGTCCTTCAGCAAGCACCTTGTTTATAAGGTGAATGTAAAGCTCCGTTTTGCCGCTGGAAGTAACTCCATGTAACAACACTACTGATTTATTAACAAACTGCTTTTCAATTGAAATTAAAGCTTCCTTTTGAAACAAATTTAATATTCGGGCACTCTTTATTTCCTGCCCTGAGTCGTTCAATCGTCCGACCTCTTTAGAATAAACTTCAAAAATACCTTTGGCAATCATTGTGTTTATTACTCCTGAGCCAGCCGAGATTTTGGCAATAAAATCCTTTTTGGGTATTTCTGATGGTTGACCATTTCTAAGGTATCCCGACAAATCAATGTAACGCATCAGCAGCTCAAGTTGTTTAGGAGCTCTTGACAGGACATCAAACAATTTTTTCAGATTCTCCTCCTGAGAGTATTCATTGGATAGTTTCAGGTAAGATTCAACTTTTGGTCTGAATTTTTCCGTCAACAATTCATTAACAACCACCGCTCCTTTCTCCAGTAAACTTCTGACGATTGGCATCACATTCAATATTCCTGTTGTTTTTATAAGTTCAGTTATTGAATGAGCTTTTTCATCAGACAATGCATCCAGCAATATTTGTTCATTATCTTTAAGAAGGACGATTGACTCATAATCAGGATTAATACGTACTTCCGTTTCACTTTCCAACTTTAACCCTGATGGTACAGCGGCCTGATATACCTCTCCGACAGTACACATATAGTATTCACTGATCCACTCCCAGAATTTATACTGCGGTCGTCGGAGGACCGGATATTCATCCGGCAACTCTACAATCTCTCTTGCTTCATATTGTAAAGGCCGCAAAGAATGTATGACAGCGATGATACCTGTATAAAGTTTTTTATTCCCGAAAGGCACGACAACCCTCATACCAATGCGAACCTTATCTTCCCATTCTGAAGGAACAGCATAGGTAAATGTCCCGCTAACGGGCAAAGGAACCACTACATCAACATACTTCATCATACAATTTTAAACCTACAAATATAGGAAAAGATTTGCCGACGGGAAACTCATTTATCATGAAGAATGAAAGGAGTAATCAAAATTTCCGGAGCATGATCTGTGTTTTTTAACACAAAGGAGAACTAATGGAACACAAAAGAAATGCAACAACAAATATGAATTAATATTATCTTTGCATAGCGATTGAATAAGTCGCAATTTCTTTTATCAAAAAATCAAAATGATCGATCCGTTTAATATCATACATAAGTACTATCATCCTAATACAAAATTATATCACATACTTGTGAAACACAGTGAACAAGTAAGAGATAAAGCCCTTGAAGTTTCTCTGCGTCATCCTGAACTTTCTCTTGATACTGAATTTATTACCGAAGCTGCAATGCTTCATGACATAGGAATATTTCTTTGCAATGCCCCACGAATTCATTGTTTTGGTCCGCATCAGTACATTGAACATGGCTATCTGGGAGCCGATCTACTCCGAAAGGAAGGATTGCATGATCACGCATTGGTTTGTGAGCGGCATACCGGTACAGGAATTTCATTGAAACAAATAATCGACAAAAACCTCCCGTTGCCAGGAAGAGAGATGAAGCCTGTCAGTTTAGAAGAGCAAATCATCTGTTATGCTGATAAGTTCTTCTCTAAAACGGATTTGCATTCAGAGCTTGAGATTGACAGGATCCGGCTCATGCTCGGACATCATAACCCTGAAAATATTGATATTTTTGACAACTGGCACAGATTATTCTCTTAAGCATCTATCTTACAATAACTTGTAAGAAAGGCCAAAGGTGAGTAATTCCTTGAATTGTATTTTTGCCTTTTCCCCGGCCGCAAGAATAACTGTATTATCGTATCTTGGATTAAGCGACAATCTGGTTGATAAGAATCTATTCACCCTGAAATTACCGATGATTTCCCAGTCAATCTCCACTTTTTCATAATTGGTATAGAACGAAAGTTTTGAGTCAATCTGAATTTCCCGTGTAGGACTGTAATTTACCTGTGCCCTGAACGAACTACCTATCTGACTCAGCACTTTTTCTCCGGGAAGAATACCAAAAGATTTTTTATTTACGTTCACCGTATCATTTGCGTAAATAAATTTGTAACTGAGAGGGGACAACATCAATGAAAATAATTTCTGATATTTATAGTCCAGTCCGACACCAACATTCAACCGGACAGGGGTCAGAAATTTTGCCTTCATATCTTTTGAGTTGACTGCCTTATAACTATTAAAAAACTGGGTTGAGAAATCTACAGAACCACTATAGAACCAATTTCCTCCCGCCTTAATACCCAGTTTACTGGTAGCTCTGATGATGTCGTCATTGGTGTTCAGCAAGCGCATAGTGTCACCTTCAACAGAGTTGAATCCTAATCGCCACTCTGCAAAATTATCCCATTGAATATTTTTCTTGTTATCGTAATTAAAGGTACCATTGACAATACCCAGAATGGAGATATTATTACTCCCTCCCTGGTACCAGTTCGAGGAAACATAGTTCTGTGAAAATTGCAGATTTGCCAATGATTTTAACATCCAAGGAGTTGGCTTGATTGTTTTTACCGTAATCTTATTCTGTGTGTAATCACTGTTTCTGCTCATTTGGATAACCGTTTTATCGATTGGCTTAGAAATCATTTTAAACTGAATAAGATCAGTAACATCGGGAAGTTCATCTACCATATAAACTATCGTATATGGCTGATAGGCAATAGTCTTCCTCATTGTCAACTCTCTTAAGCTCATAATATCTTTTTCAGCTGCTGAAAAACTGACCGGTTTAAAATAAGCCGGGATTAATATCGATTTTTGTTGCTCAAAAAAATAATCATCCACACACCACTGTTTAAATTCAGGTGATTTTGAAGAATACCCGTAAAATTTCAAATCGATAAAATATGGGTTTGCCCTCAGAAATTTATCACTGATCATTGGTTTGGCTGTTACAGTTTTGTTTTTTTCATATTCAGCCAATAGTCTTGGGATATCTATAAGTTCATAAACCCGATCTTGTCCAATGTTTTTGGGTTTATAGAATTCCTGAGTTTGGGGAATATTATTTAAACCTGTAGAATCTTTTTTTATAGCAACAGTCTGTTCTATTTGTTTTTCAGTGAAAGATTTTTCAACAAGACTATCAATCCGGGTGACTGTAAAAGGGTCAGTCTCCATCTCAGTATGGGCATGTACTGATAGCTGAACAAATAATAAAAATACTAAAACCGTCAATAATAATCTCAATCTCATTGCCTTAATAAAAATAAATATCCCGATCACACCTTTATATTAATCAAAAAGCGTAGGTGTATCCTCATCAAATTTTTTGAGAATCGCATACATTAACGTTTCTCTTATAAACTTTGACTTGTTTGATACTTTGTATTTCACCAGATAACGCTCCAAAGCCTTATTTTCATAATCATTTAAAGAAAACAAATGTTTATGAACACGTAATTTACCCCGGTTAGCGATAGATTTAATTTCTTTTTTCCCCATAAAGTGCTACAAAGTCTGTGCAAAAGTAATATTATATGTTTACATTTTAACTAAATAACGATTTATTTCTGTATTTTTGTGATGTTTAACAAAATAACCTTTAACTATGGCAAAACACAATGAACTTGTGATGTAGGGTGAAGATCGCGCAAGGGTATTTTTATTATCAAAAGGATACAAAATCCGCGACACCAATTACAGAGCCGGGAAACTTGAATTGGACATTGTTGCCGAGAAAGATGGCTGGCTCATTATTGTTGAAGTAAGAACCCGATCCACGGACACTTTTATTGCTCCCGAAGAAACTATTGATCTTCGTAAAATCAGGAACCTTGTCAACGCTGCAAATGCTTACATCAAGCACCACAACTGGAGAGGAGAAACCCGCTTTGATGTCATTTCGGTGATTCCGGAGAATGATGGTTATAAAATTGAACATATTGAAGATGCATTTTTACCTCCTGTATTATAAATTCTGACCTCAATTCAATCACAAAAAATATCATAAAATATCTTTTTAATGTTTTATGTATGAAATTGTTTCGCTAATTTTGCAAAACATATCAACACTTTTTCTGAAAAAGTTCAGATTTATTCTTTTACCATCTATATAAAAAAAATGAAACTCATTGAAAAACAAGTAGCAGATAAATTACTGAAAATTAAGGCTGTTAAACTGCAACCGTATAATCCTTTCACATGGGCTTCCGGCTGGAAATCTCCGATTTATTGCGATAATCGCAAAACGCTTTCGTATCCGAGCATACGTACTTACATAAAAATTCAGATTGCCCGTATTATTCAGGAGAATTACCCTGATGCAGAAGTGATTGCAGGGGTGGCTACGGGTGCCATCGCGCAGGGAATGCTGGTTGCGGATGCACTTGGATTACCTTTTATTTATGTACGTCCAACTCCTAAGGATCATGGATTGGAGAACCTCATTGAAGGTGATTTAAGACCCAAACAGAAGGTAGTGGTGATTGAAGACCTCATATCTACCGGTGGAAGTAGCTTGAAAGCAGTGGAAGCTATTCGCAAAGACGGCTCTGAAGTATTGGGAATGATTGCCATTTTCTCTTATGGGTTCCCGGTTGCTATTGAGAAATTTAAAGCGGCAAAGGTTAAACTGACGACTTTATGTAATTACGAGGCTGTATTATCAGAGGCCTTAGCGACAAATTATATTTCTGAAAACGATATTGAAACTTTGCAGGCATGGCGGAAAGATCCTGCCTCCTGGAATAAAGATTAACAAAATACCGGATGACAAAATACGAAAGTGAGATTAAAACCATTTCTTCATCTGAAGAAGTGGTTTTTGGCATACTCGGAGACCTGAATAATCTCGGAAAACTGAAAGACAAGGAAGTTATTGCTGAAAAACTCAAAATACTGGATTACGATAATGACAGTTGCCTTCTTGAAGTGGATGGGATTGGAAAAGTTGGTTTCAGAATTATTGAAAGAGAAGCTTATAAAACAATAAAATTTGAGTCTTTTCACCTCCCGGTTCAGATGAACGCATGGGTTCAACTGAAGCAGATTGCCGAAAACGACACAAAAATGAAACTTACGTTTGCAGCTGAACTTCCAACAATGGTTAAAATGATGTTGAATAACAAACTCGAAAAAGGCATCAATATGCTGGCAGATTTTTTCGAGCAATACCTCAACACCCAATTAAATAAATAGCAAAAATGGCAGCAAAAATCTGGGAAAAAAACATTCAGGTCGACAAAAAGATTGAAAAGTTTACGGTCGGGAAAGATCGTGAAATGGATGTGTTTTTAGCGAAGCATGACATCCTGGGATCAATGGCACATATCAAAATGCTTGAATCAGTAGGTTTGCTGCAGAAAAATGAATTGACTTTATTGCTAGCAGAATTAAAGTCTGTTTATCAATTGGCTGAAGCCGACAACTTCCACATTGAAAAGGACGTGGAGGATGTTCACTCACAAGTAGAGTTAATACTTACGCGTAAACTTGGGGATATTGGAAAGAAAATTCACAGCGGTCGCTCGCGCAACGATCAGGTACTGGTAGATCTGAAACTTTTTACTCGCGAACAACTTTCAATTATTGTTGAAAGCGTATCAATGCTTACCGACACTTTGATTGAACAGAGTAACCGTTATAAAGACGTTTTGCTTCCCGGCTATACGCATTTACAAATTGCCATGCCATCCTCATTCGGTCTGTGGTTTGGCGCCTATGCCGAGAGCCTTGCCGACGATCTTCAATTACTACTTTCTGCCTGGAAAATCACTAACCGGAATCCTCTTGGCTCGGCAGCTGGCTATGGCTCTTCTTTTCCATTAAACAGACAGATGACTACCGATCTGCTGGGTTTTGACAGCATGAACTATAACGTTGTTTATGCACAGATGGGACGCGGCAAAATGGAGCGAACCGTTGCAAATGCATTGGCTTCTGTAGCAGCCACTATCTCCAAACTTGCTTATGATGCCTGTATGTATAGTTCACAGAACTTCGGATTCATCAAACTTCCTGATGAATTTACCACCGGTTCCAGCATCATGCCTCATAAAAAGAATCCAGATGTATTTGAACTCACCCGGGCTAAATGCAACAAAATACAATCTGCCCCGCAACAAATTACGATGATAACCAATAACCTGCCCTCAGGTTATTTCAGAGATATGCAAATCATCAAAGAAGTGTTTATTCCTCTTTTTGATGAATTGCGCGACTGCATTGAAATGACTGCCATGATGGTGTCACAGATCAGAATTAACGAAACAATTCTGGATGACCCAAAGTACGATTTTATTTTCAGCGTTGAGGCTGTCAACAATCTCACATTAAAAGGAATACCTTTCAGAGACGCTTACAAACAAGTTGGACTTGAGATTGAAGCGGGCAATTTTATTCCTGACAAAACAGTGCAACATACTCATGAGGGAAGTATAGGCAATTTATGCAATGATGAGATTCTAGCATATAAAAATAACATTATCGGTCAATTCGGTTTTGATAAAATTAAGCATGCGATTGATCAGTTGCTTTCTCAATAAAACTTCATCTTCAGCCGCATAAATTTTATTTCTGTATAAGGACATATACCAGCCGTATATAAAAAACTAAAGCTCATACAAGTTGTATTGAGCTTTTCTCATATCACTCAATTTCATTTGGTGTCAAGCGACAGGACCTTATCCAGCATCATACATCCTGAATTTTATCAATATTTCTAAGAAAAAAGTCAAAAATCAAATTATTTTCATTTTTTTTGCTTTTTCTAAATCCAAACACAGTTCTGTTTACGTCTAATCTAAAAACATTGTAAAACATCAAATTTGAAAATTATGAAACGACTATTATTTTTAATGTTGAGTGTGATAATGCTTGGTACAGTACAACCAGCAAGCGCACAGGAAGAAAAAACGGTATCGAATGTAAAAACAGAGCTGACCCAGGCCGAAAAGGACTCCATCTTGTTTGAGAAACTCAGTGCAGATCAACTTCTTGAATTGAAGAAAATAGAAAAAGAAGTAGAAATGGAGCGAATTGATGCCAACAGCAGAGAAGACATGCCCCTCAATGGTCTGGGCATTGTGACAATTGTACTTTTACCTTTCCTTTTTATAATAACCATTATTTATCTCAATGTAAAACAAAAAAACATTGAATCAAAAAGGAAATATGAATTGTACATGAAATCGCTGGAAATGGGACAAACCATCCCTGAACACTTTTTCGACGAACCTAAGAGTGTAAGCAAAACGTCCAATTTAAAACGGGGAATCATCTTACTAATGGTGGGTATTTCCTTTGGATTATTTGCTTTTATTAAAAAAGACACTGATTTAATTATTCTACTTGCAGCAATTATTCCTACCTTTGTAGGCATTGGTTATCTTTTGGTGCACAAGCTGGAAAAGCCGAAGAAGGAAATTGCAGAACAGAGCAATGAGCAAATCTGAGGATCTTATTTGGGTAAGCCGGGTAACATTGTTGGGGGACAAATCAGCTTTTGATCACCTGACCCGAAAATATCAATCGTCCATTCGAAGGTTTTTTCAAAACCTGACAATGGGCGACACCCAGCTAAGTGATGACTTAGCACAGGAGACTTTTATCAAGGCCTATCTTAATCTGAGTAGTTTTCAGGGCTTGGCGGGATTTTCAACATGGTTGTTTAGGATTGCATATAATGTACATTATGATTTCGTCAGAACCAAGAAGATAACTGCTGACATCAACGAAACGGAGATCAACGACAGGCATCAGTTGGACAATAGTTTTTCTGCAGAGAAACTCGACATTCATCAGGCGCTTCAACTGCTCAGAAGAGAGGAAAAAACAGCCGTTTTGTTGTTTTACATGGAAGATAAAACTCACAACGAAATTGCTAAGATCATGCAATGTCCACTGGGCACAGTAAAAACATATATATTAAAAGGAAAAGAAAAACTGGGAGCTTATTTAAAAAAAGAAGGATATGGAAACGAACAAAGAGGATAAACTGATCAGGGAGTTTATGTCTCAGCAAAAAACTGAACCGGCGGACAACTTTTTCACTGAGAAAGTGATGCACAAACTTCCCGAAAAGCAGAAAAACTACGAATGGATCATTGTTCTGTTGGCTGCAATAGGAACCATTATCAGTTTGGTACTCGGCTGGAATAGTGGTATTCCGGCAATAAGGATTACTTTACCCGGTGAGATAAAGCTATATTATTTGCTTGGCGGTATCTTTGTCTCTCCTTTTGTATTATGGTCGTGTTTTGAATTTCTCAGGCGAAAAAACATACATTGGCTTTAGTAACCGACTTGCTCTCTGGCTCGCAACACCCTGATTAATCTGCGATTCATCATAATAGATAAGATCCTTTTGAACGTAATTCCCTTTCAGTTCTGTTTCGTCATCAAGCATAAAGTCAAACTCAAAACGGGTATATTCATTTATCCGGGTGACAGTCATGCTTCCATCCACAATAAACTTTCTTACAGAATAAGATTCATTTTGCTCAATAAAATATATTCTTGCCCCAATATCATCATATTTTTCGTCATCGACCTTGTACTCTTCACCAGGTGCAATGGAAAAAGCATCTGTTGAGTTTGAAACATGATATACTCCTTCAGGAAACAGTGTATCATTATCATTCACAAAAATATCATTGAGCAAAAGGTATTGACCAAAACCATGCAGCAGACCCTCATCGTCTTTCCATAAAGAATCTGTTAAAGCATACAAACTAAGCATATTGTTATTAGTGTCGTATTTTGAAGAAAATGCAGATCCCCAAAAATCAGCAAAACCCCAGGTATACTGCGGACTCGTTTCATATTCATAAACGAATGGTTCCTTCTTCTCGCATGACAAAAGTGTGAGTAATAATAAAAATGCCGGAATTAAAACATTTTTCATATGATTATTTCTTATCTATATATTTTACTGGATACCACGCAGCAAAGAATCCTATCAGTAGTACCGTAAAGAAAACTAAAACTATATCGGAAAATTGTGTGATCGCAGGATAATTCTCAACTATAAAACCTGCACCCAGTTTAATAAAACCAACTTTTTCCTGAAGCAGGGATATGATTGTACCGATAACAACGCCTACTCCTGCGCCGACAAATGAAATCATCCAACCCTCCAGAAGAAAGATTTGTTTGATTAATCGGGTATCCGCACCGAGGTTCCGTAGGGTGCCAATATCATCTTTCTTATCAATGATCAACATGGAAAGCGAGCCGATAATATTAAAACTCGCAATCAGGAGGATAAAACTCAGTATGAGGAAAGTAATCCATTTTTCCACCTTCATGATTTTAAAATAACTTTCCTGCTGTTCGTAACGGTTCTTTACTGAAAAGTCCTTACCCAATATCTGTTGAATTTCTTTTTGGATTTTTTCAGCATCAACACTTTCGGTCAGTTTTATTTCCACCGACGAAACATTATTTTTATCATACTCGAACAATTCACGCGCAAGATTCAGAGAAACAAGCACATACTGATTATCATATTCATTTTGCTGTACCGAAAAAATACCCGAGACAAAAGTTGCCGATTGATTAAAGCTGTTTTCAGGACGAAGTAAATTAATTTTCGAGGTCCTTTTTGGAGCATAGATGTATAAAGGATCGATAAAATGAGCACCCAGTCCCAACACAGCAGCAACGCCTGTTCCGGGTACAGCTCTTTCAAAAGCACCATCATATAGCACAAACTCGCCATCGAACATGATGCTATCAATACGGGTCATTTTTTTAAAATCATCCGAAACCCCTTTGATCAGGGCAGGCATTTGTTTTTCCTTAAATTTGAGCAGGGCATTTTCTTCAATCACTTCTGTAAAAACAGCTACTGAAGAAAGATTTCTCAATTTATTAAACTCCTGGTTATCAATCGAAAACACCTTTCCTTCATTATTAGTAATTTTCAAATCCGGGTCAAAAGCCGAAAACAAATCAGAGAAAAGTACCTCAAAACCATTAAAAATGGACAAAACAAATACCAGTGCAATGGTTCCGACCATCACTCCAACGGAAGAAATTCCGGAAATCACATTGATGGCATTGTGTGATTTTCGTGAAAACAAATAACGACTGGCTATCCTGAATGAAAACGATAACCTGCCAAAGAATAACATTATCGGAGCATCCTTTTTCAATTTTCTTCTTCTGAGATAGGTGATGGAGGATCGCTCTTCAACAAACTATCAATACGTTCCAGATAATCCAGCGAGTCATCTAAGTGGAATACCAGTTCAGGAATGATCCGCAACTGATTCCGCACTCTTTTGCCCAGTTCGAAACGGATTGATTTTGTATCCTGCTTTACGAGGTCGAGCACTTGCCTGCCTTTTTCACTGGGAAACACACTGAGACTATTATGCGTAATACTTAAATCAGGACTCACCTTTACATTCGTAACGCTGATGATGATTCCCTGCATCTTTTTTGCATATAACATAAAAATCTCCCCCAACTCTTTCTGGAGCATCCGGGCAATTTTCTCTTGTCTTTTCGATTCCATAATTACTAATTTAATTTTCTAATCATTTCAATTGCATCCAAATTTATTTTTGAAAATGCAAACCACTTTTTTCCTAAATCTTTTAAGGATGCTCCAATATGATAAACAGAGCTATTATCAATTATCAAAAATCTATCGTGCGACTTCGAAAAAACTTTCACCTCAACCGGCTCATATTGAGCATTAAACTTATTGATATCTAATTGAAACTCTTTAGAGATTCTTGATGTATAAAGTACTGTTTTCACCCCACCCAATCGTTTTGATAATAACAACAAAACACTTTCATCCATATAATTATCAATTAGGATTATTGATTCTTGGGTCGATTTCACCAAATTAACAACAAATTTATAGGCATCGAAGATCTGTCCATCATAAAAGATTCCTTCGCAATGAGGCAGTGATGTCTTTAATAATAAATCAAATTTTTGATCATGTTCAAGCACCTTACCCTCAATCCTGTCGATACGCTGATTGACAACATAACCTCTCATCAGGTACTCTTTGAGAATATTGTTTGCCCATATGCGAAACTGTGTCCCTCTTTTTGATTTAACACGGTAACCGACAGAAATTATCACATCAAGATTGTACCATTCAGTTTGATAGACTTTTCCATCTTGGGCAGTTGTTGCATTTTTTGCAACAACTAACATTTCATCTAGTTCATGATCTTCAAAAACCTTTTTTATGTGTCTTGATATTACTGACTTATCCCGATCAAACAATTCGCTCATTTGATTTAACGTAAGCCAAACCGTTTCATCTTTAATTATCACTTCCATTTGAGTAAAACCTTCATACTGGTAGAGCATGATTTCTCCATTACTTTTCATATTAAGGGTTATTAGGCTTAGTTTCTGAGAATTTTTTATTACTCTCAATATCAACAATTAAAACTTCACTTCTAACACAAAAGCATTATGCAATAAACGCATATCGCTTTTTATTATAAGCTCTTTTTTCTCACAACTTCCACTCAAAACCGTCCTTGGTGTCTTTAATCTCGAAACCCAGAGCTGTCAATTCATTTCTGATTTTATCACTGGTTGCCCAGTCTTTATTTTTTTTGGCTTCCAGACGGATATTTAACAGCAGGTCGATGGCTTTTTGGTAGGGCTCTGTTCCTGAAGCGCTCTCAATACTCATTTTTAAACCCAACAGATCTTCGATGTAAAGTTTGAAAACAGCTTTCAGTTCCTCCAAATCCGCTGCACAAATTGTTTCTTTACCATCATGAATCATATTGATTGCTTTAAGGCTCTCAAATAAAGCAGAAATAACCATTGGCGTATTCAAATCGTCAGAAAGCGCCTCCTCACATTTCTTTCTCAATCCATCCACTTCAACGGAAGAACTTTCTAATGCAGTGATTTTCTGCAATCTGGCATAACCTTCCATCAACCGCTCAAGTCCTTTTTCAGAAGCTTCCAATGCTTCACTACTAAAATCAACCGTACTTCTGTAATGCGCCTGCAGTATAAAGAAACGAATAGTCATCGGACTGAAAGCTTTACTCAACAATTGATGATTTCCGGTAAAGAATTGCTCGAGAGTAATAAAATTCCCCAACGATTTACCCATTTTCTGTCCGTTGATAGTGATCATATTGTTATGCATCCAGTACTTCACCGTATCTTTTCCAAGGGCTGCGCACGACTGGGCAATTTCACACTCATGGTGGGGAAACATCAGGTCCATTCCACCCCCGTGAATATCAAACTCTTCACCGAGATATTTCGTTCCCATGGCCGAACATTCCATATGCCATCCGGGGAAGCCTTCGCTCCACGGAGCGTTCCAGCGCATAATGTGTTCAGGAGAAGCCTTTTTCCACAATGCAAAATCTACGCTGCGACGTTTCTCGCTTTGTCCATCGAGGTTACGTGTAGTCTCAAGCATATCATCAATATTTCTTCCTGAGAGCTTACCATAATGGTGCGCCTTGTTATATTTCTCCACATCAAAATATACAGAACCTTCGCTTACATAAGCATAACCTGCATCTAGAATCTTTTGTGTAAATTCAATCTGCTCCATGATATGTCCCGATGCGTGGGGTTCGATACTCGGCGGTAAAACATTCAGTGCTTCCATTGCCTTATGATAGCGATTAGTATAATACTGCACCACTTCCATAGGTTCCAGTTCATCCAGACGTGCTTTCTTGGCTATTTTATCTTCTCCCGAGTCAGCATCATTTTCCAAATGTCCCACATCGGTGATATTCCTTACATACCGAACCTTATAACCCAGATGCATGAGATATCTGAACAAAATATCGAAAGTAATTGCCGGACGGGCATGTCCCAGATGTCCATCTCCGTAGACAGTCGGTCCGCAGACATAAAGTCCTACATGCGGTTCATGAATGGGGATAAACTGCTCCTTCTTACGACTTAATGTATTGTAGATATATAACTTATGTTCCATATACGATTAAAACAATGTTCCTGTTTCTCCTAATTTAATTTTACCCAGATGTTTGTATGCCAGATCAGTCACCTCACGGCCTCTTGGCGTTCGTTTCATAAATCCCTCTTTTATAAGGAAGGGTTCGTACACCTCTTCCAGTGTTCCGGGATCCTCACCCAGTGCTGTAGCAATTGTGGAAAGTCCTACCGGACCTCCTCTGAATTTATCAATGATAGTGGTCAGAATCTTATTGTCAATTTCATCCAGGCCATACTTGTCGATATTTAAAGCTTCGAGCGCATAACAAGCAATTTCGAGATCAATGTGTCCGGAGCCTTTTACCTGCGCAAAGTCGCGCACACGACGCAAAAGTGCATTGGCAATACGTGGTGTCCCCCTGCTTCTTCCACCAATCTCACGGGCTGCCTGATCATCAATCGGCACATTAAGCAAGCCTGCCGAGCGTTTGATAATATGCGTAATCACCTCCATATCATAATATTCAAAATGGCAGTTTATTCCGAATCTTGCTCTTAAAGGAGCCGT
Organism: Paludibacter sp.; assembly: GCA_034927265.1. Classification (GTDB taxonomy): domain Bacteria; phylum Bacteroidota; class Bacteroidia; order Bacteroidales; family Paludibacteraceae; genus Paludibacter. The sequence continues at coordinate 21,379 of JAYFQH010000036.1, read as the reverse complement.
CAGCAATCCGCTGCGGGTGGTTGCACCAATCAGGGTAAAGGGGTTTAATTCCAGCTGAATTGAACGAGCAGAGGGTCCTTTATCAATCATGATATCAATACGGTAATCCTCCATGGCTGCATACAAATACTCCTCTACAACCGGACTTAAACGGTGTATCTCGTCAATAAACAACACATCATTGGTATCCAGACTGGTCAGCAATCCGGCAAGATCACCAGGCTTATCCAGCACCGGTCCAGAAGTAACTTTGAATCCTACATTCAATTCATTGGCGATAATATTCGACAAGGTAGTTTTCCCCAGTCCCGGAGGTCCATGCAGCAATACATGATCCAGCGACTCCGTTCGCATACGGGCTGCCTGCACAAATATCCTCAGGTTTTCAACAATCTTACTTTGTCCCCTGAAATCAGCAAACGACAGCGGCCTGAGAGCATTTTCAAACTCCTTCTCATTGCTGCGGTTATTTCTTATGTCAAAATTTTCCTGCATGATGTTTATGCCTGCTCCAAAAACAGCGGCTGATTTTACATTGATAGCAATGCAAAAATACAAAATACACACGGGAATAGAAAATAAATGGCTGAGATAATGATCAATCGTCCTATTCATAATTAAATTGAGGCATTGAGACGTCACAATTCCAGTTTAACAGATATAAATAGACGATCATGTCATACTGACTTACATTTAATATGAATCAGGACTTGAAAATTGCTTTTCTTTTCCTGCTTCCTTAGGGAACAAGAATGCAAATGATTATTTTGCCCCCGGGCTGAGAAGTTCGGGATAAATTTTTACAAATCAATTCCATCAAACAACCCAACATACACATCAATCGCTTCCTCAATTTCTTTGATCAGAATATACTCATTGGCTGTATGTGAACGAGCCGAATCACCGGGACCAATTTTAATACTGGGAAATGGCAATAAAGCCTGATCAGAGAGTGTTGGAGAACCGAAAAGTTTTAACCCAAGCTGTTTTCCTTTCTCCACAACAGGATGATCAAGTGGAGTGGCGGTAGAACTTAACCGTGTAGAACGTGGTGTAACTGTACAATTTACCTTTTGCTTTATTAAGTCAAGCAATTCTTCATTCTGATACATTTCATTTGAACGAACATCCACCACAAACGAACACTGATCTGGCACCACATTATGCTGTGTACCAGCATTAATCTGAGTAACCGACATCTTCACAGGTCCCAGAAATTCAGTTTGTTTGGGAAATATATAATCCCGGAACCATGCAATATCATCCAAAGCTTTATAAATTGCATTTTCTCCTTCATTTCGCGCTGCATGCCCAGCCTTACCGTATGCCACACAATCCAGCACCATCAGTCCTTTTTCAGCTACTGCCAGTTGCATTTCAGTAGGTTCTCCCACTACTGCAAAATCAATTTTAGGTAATTCTCCAATCAGGCCCGAAATACCTTTTTCTCCCGAAATTTCTTCTTCAGCAGCAGCGGCATAAATTATATTGTATGATTGCCTTTTTTGAGTAAGGATAAAAAACACCTGCAAAAGAGTAACAACTGAAGCTCCTGCATCATTACTTCCTATTCCATAGAGCCTTCCATTATCCACTAAAGGTCGCAACGGGTCATGTGTCCATCCGGCAACCGGACGGACCGTATCAATATGAGAACAAAGCAGTAAAGTCAGACGGGATGGATCGAAACCCGGACTCATCAGCCAGATATTATTATCTTTTCTGGAAACAGCATAACCCTGCAATTCGATATATCGTTCAAGGAAGTCGGCAACCGCTTTCTCTTCTTTACTGAAAGAAGGAATTGAAATCATATTTTTCAATAGAACTGTCGCCTCTTGTTTATATTCCTGGTACATGGTTAATTTTTAATTGTGTTTGTAAAAACATCCGATTCGTTTTTCTGTAGAGACGTTGCATGCAACGTCTCTACAGAATATCATTTAATCAATTTCATTTTTTTCATCCAATTTTCGAGCATCAGTGGCCATTTGTCAGCCTCCGGATTTGTGGGACGCATTCCTATGCCATGCCCACCTTCGGGAAAGGTATATAGTTCAACGGGTACCTTATTCTTTTTTAGCGCATCAGCAAATAACTGGCTATTCAAAATAGGAACCGCCTTATCATCCTGAGCATGAAAAATAAACGCCGGTGGTGTTTTTTTATTCACCTGAAGTTCGTTCGAATAAAGTTGCACCAATTTTTCATCAGGGGTTTTTCCCAATAAGTTATTCTTTGAACCTTTATGAGTCACATCAGCTTGCATGGATATTACCGGATAAGCCAGCACCATGAAAGCCGGACGATTGTTAATGTTGGTGAAATGTGTCCCTACAGTTGACGCAAGATGTCCTCCGGCAGAAAACCCCATAACACCTATCTTTTTGCTATCAATTCCCCACTCTTTAGCACGTTGATGGATAATTCCCAGAGCAGTTTGCGCGTCCTTTAGTGGAATATCATGATGACCATTGGGCATACGGTAATACAAAACAAAAGCCGAAACTCCTATTTTATTGTACCACAAGGCGATTTCTTCCCCTTCCTTGATTACTGACACTCCTGTGTAACCACCTCCGGGACAGATCAATACCGCTGTGCCACTATTATTATCCTTCTGAGCATAATATGCATACATCCTTGGTTCAGAGATTTTCACCATAAAATCTTTCCTGAGAAATTGTTCTGGTTCAGTAATCTCATTAGATTCTGCCGGTCCACCAGGATATAACAGGATTTTCTCCTGTGCAAGTGTCATTTGCATAAAAAAAATTAGTGTGAATAATAATATTGTGTTGTTCATAATATAATATTTAATAATTGTAAAATGTTGTGTTGTTTTGTAGAGACGTTGCATGCCACGTCTCTACAAAACAACACATATTATCCATTTAAAATATTTGTTCCATAATCCTTATTTATCATATCTGCACTGGTGATGATCACTTTTTTCACGCCGGCATTGAGTGCGTCAAAAGCATTTTCAAGTTTAGGGATCATCCCACCCTGTATAATACCTGATTGAACATATCTATGGAAAAGCGCCGGGGTAATCTCCGGGATTATGCTTTCATCGTCATTCTCATTTTTCAGCACACCCTTTTTCTCAAAACAATACATCAGAGTTATATCGAAGTAATCAGCCAGGGCTTTCGCTGCCTCTCCAGCAATAGTATCAGCATTAGTATTCAACAAATTACCCAACTTATCGTGAGTAAGAGGAGCTAGTACCGGGACAACATCCAGGGCAATCAAATCAGCTAAAATAACTGCATTTACTTCCTTCACATCACCCACATAGCCATAATCGACTTCTTTCACCGGACGTTTTTCAGAACGCATACAGTTTAAATCAGCACCGGTTAATCCCAGTGCATTTAACCCCAGTGCCTGCAAGCCAGCTACAATCTGCTTATTCACTAATCCGGCATACACCATGGTTACCACCTTCAGGGTTTCCTCGTCGGTAATTCTCCTTCCGTTCACCATCCGGCTCTCGATACCAAGTTTGGTTGCTATGGATGTCGCAGAACGACCACCACCATGCACCAACACCTTGTGTCCTTCAATTTTGGAGAAATCTGCCAGCAATCGCTTTAATGATACTGGCTCCTCCACAATTTTCCCACCTACTTTTACTATGATTAATTTCTCCATCAGAATTTTATCATTGCATGAACATCATCGACATTATTTAACTTAGAACGGCCATTCAGAAATTCCAGTTCAATCAGAAAACTTACAAATACCGATTGAAGACTGAAGTGGCCAAGCAATTGTAAAGCTGCAGAGGCACTTCCACCAGTAGCCAGCAAATCGTCGTGCAATAACACCACATCGCCCGGCTCAATGGAATCTTTGTGTATTTCCAACGCGTCTTTACCATATTCGAGGTCATACTCCACCCTGAAGGTATCAGCAGGAAGCTTACCCGGTTTGCGAAGCAACACGAAACCAGCACCCAACTTGTAGGCAAGGATACTGCCCAGCACAAAACCACGGCTTTCAACCCCGACTACTTTGGTAATACCTTTATCCTTATAATAATCATACAATTCATCAACGATGAAATGCAACACTTCTGCATCTTTCATCGCTGTCGTAATATCTTTAAACATAATGCCGGGTTTCGGAAAATCCGGGACATTCCTGATTGATGCAATAACTTGTTCTATGTTCATATTTTTTTAGTTGAAAGTTGAAAGTTGAAAGTTGAAAGTTGAACTTAATTTTCAACTCTCAACTTCTAACTCTCAACTATTTATTGTTTTCCAGTAATCTTTTTATAACCACCTGTGCTGAGATCTCACGGTTTGCCGCTTCAGGAATCACTATGGATTGTGGACTTTCGATTACTTCATCTGTAACAATCATATTGCGTCGTACCGGCAGACAGTGCATAAAATACGCATTGTTAGTCACCGCCATCTGACGTTCACTTACTGTCCAGTTACGATCTGTACTCAATATTTTTCCATAATTCGGATCCTGATAGGCAGCCCAGTTCTTGGCATAAATAAAATCAGCCCCTTCAAATGCTTTCATCTGATTATATTCCACTTTCGCTCCGCGAACAAACTCCTCAGCCAACTCGTATCCTTCGGGATGAGTAATCACAAAGTCCACATCTGCTTCATTCATAAAATCAGCAAATGAATTCGGAACGGCCTGTGGCAAAGCCCTCGGATGCGGCGCCCATGTCAACACTACTTTCGGACGAGCCGTTTTCTTGTATTCCTCAATAGTAATTAAATCTGCAAAAGCCTGTAAAGGATGGGCAGTAGCCGCTTCCATACTAAAAACCGGCTTTCCTGAATATTTTATAAACTGATTAATGATAGTTTCGCTATAATCGAAAGCTTTGTCCTCGAACTGCGCGAAAGCTCTCACTCCAATTACATCACAATAAGTTCCCATCACCGGAATAGCTTCGAGAATATGTTCAGGCTTATCGCCATCCATTACCACACCTCTTTCAGTTTCCAGTTTCCATGCACCCTGATTGATGTCAAGCACCATGGTATTCATTCCCAGGTTCATTCCGGCCTTTTGAGTACTCAAACGTGTACGCAGACTGGAATTAAAGAAAACCATCAACAGTGTTTTATTTTCACCGATATGCTTGTATGCGTAACGGTTATTTTTAATCTCCATAGCCTCATTGATTGCTTCCTGCAAATTGCCGAGGTCTTTTACGTTGGTGTAATTATTCATCTAAATAATATTTTTTATTTTGTTGGTCCGGTTAAAACCTTACCCTATTCATTTATAAATCACTATTCATCATTAACTATTTTGGTTGCATTACCACCAATGGGATCAACATTTCTTCCAATGAGATTCCGCCATGTTGAAAAGTATTCTTATAGTAACTCACATAATGATTATAATTATTCGGATAGGCAAAGAAATCTTCATTCCCGGCAAAAATATAGGTTGAACTTACATTCGGACTAGGCAAGCCAACTTTTTTCGGTTCTTGTATTTCAAAAACCTCTTTTTTATTATAACTCAGATTCTTCCCTACTTTATAACGCAAATTGACATTGGTATTTTTATCTCCGATCACTTTGATCGGATTTTTTACCTGAATAGTACCGTGGTCGGTTGTAAGAATAACCTTATAACCTCTGCGGGCAATGGCTTTGAGCAATTCCAGGGTTCCGGAATGTTTAAACCAGGAAAGAGTCAGCGACCGGTATGCATTCTCATCGTTGGCCAATTCGCGCATCATTTTCGACTCTGTACGTGAATGTGAAAGCATATCAATGAAGTTCAACACACAGACATTAAGATGATTGTTCTCCAGTTGAGGCAACCTTTCAATCAGTTTTTCGCAATAGGACGATTCATTAACCTTATGGTATGAAAAAGCATAATTCTTTCGAAAACGGTTTAGCTGTGTTTGAATCAGATCTTTTTCGTTCAGATTCTTGCCTTCTTCTTCATCTTCATCTACCCATAAATCCGGAAACATTTGCTGAATCTGCAAGGGCATTAAGCCCGAAAAAACAGCATTTCTTGCATACTGTGTAGCCGTCGGCAGAATGCTGCAATACAAACCTTCTTCAGGAAAAGTATAGAATTCATTTAGCATTTCCCGGATGATTTTCCATTGATCAAAACGAAAATTATCAATAATCACAAAAAAAACTTTTTCTCCGTCGTCAATCAGTGGAAATACCTTTGTTTTAAACAGATCAGGGCTCAACAGCGGACGCGATTGCGGGTTCGTAAACCAATCCAGATAATTCTTTTTGACAAACTTATTGAATGTATTATTGGCTTCCGTCTTTTGCATTCTCAACATTTCATCCATGCCACTATCGGTTTCTGAAAGCTCCAGCTCCCAATATACCAACTTTTTATACACCTCCACCCAATCTTCATAAGTCAGCGAGTCATTAATCTGCATACCAATCCTTCCAAATTCAGAGCGGTAGGAAGAAGTGGTATGTTCCAGTTGAATTTCTTTTTTATGAATATTCTTTTTCAGGGTCAGGAGAATTTGGCTGGGATTCACAGGTTTAGTCAGATAGTCGGCAATTTTACTCCCGATAGCCATATTCATAATGTTTTCTTCTTCACTTTTGGTTATCATCACCAAAGGCACATTCGGGTCTATCTCCTTTATCAGGGGAATAGTTTCCAGTCCGCTTAAACCAGGCATGTTTTCATCCAGGAAAATGATGTCAAAACTTTCCTTTTTACAAAGATCGACAGCATCTTTTCCATTCGACGCAGTAATAACCTCATATCCTTTTTCTTCAAGAAAAAGCACATACACATTTAATAAATCGATTTCATCATCTGCCCATAAAATACGGTCTTTCTTCATATTCGTCATTTATTTTGCTGGTCATTAACTATTATATTTTTACTATTTGTTTCCACACTACGAAAAACCAGATAATCATCGAGAGTGAGCCCTGATCCTATCAAAGCATAATTCCGATCCGATATGATGACCGGCGATACTTTCAGTGCCGACATCAAATCGGTTATTTCGGGAGCTTCACTTATCGACTTGAGATACCAATCGGCTTCTTCATAATTTTCAAAATTAAAAATGGCCAATGCATTCCTCGATCCGTCAATTTTTGAAATATTGAGATCAAAGTCTTTTAACAAGAAACGGGAGAAATTATATACAGCCAACTGAAACTGAAGCTCATAGAGAGATTCTTCCGAAGCAGAAGAAACAAGCATCAAACGATGAACTGATGCTTTATCCTCACTAAAACTGTTAACCACAGAATCCCCTGATATAGTTCCCGCCAACTCCGCTTCCCTGCGGGCAAGTATTGTACCGTGTGTTGTGCCTTGCTGCGCTTCTTTACCCTGTTTTATCAGGGCAAGTATATCCTTCGAAATACTGCTCACATCACTTTCAGGATAGGCCGTCAACAATTCGTTCAATGAGTTCTCAAAAGTCTGTTGGTCTTGTGTTTTTCCAATACTCAGCGATTTAAGAAACATGAACTTTGGCATTAATGGAGTCAAAGGGAATTTCTCAGCAACATATGTAACATCGGAGAATACCTTTAAAAATTCATTTTTATTGAAAGCAGTATAAGTCTCCCTGTATAACGAATCCTGTTCTGCAAACATTTTTTGCTTAGCCTCCACATAATCAGGATTTGTCAGTAGTTGCGCATATTTAGAATCGGAAAATTGGTTTAACAAGTCAGTTCTTAATGTCGCCGCCTGAATTTTATTCCCCATTTTAACCTGCATCAGGTAGGATTGGTAATAGGCTTCAGGAACATACTGATGCTTCGAGAAGCGACTGATATACTGTTGAAAAGTTGATACTGCCAATGGAAAATCTTCCAGTTTGTCCTTATATATCTGACCCATTCTAAATAGCGCTTCCGCCCAGATATCATTTGATTTTGCTATCTGTTCCCTAGTGACGGGAATTTGTTTCAAATAAAATGCCGGTTGTTTATAGTCAGCCTGTTGTTCTTTTTCAACAACTTTCACACTGTCTCCGGCAATAGAATCCGCCGGCAGAGCACCAGCATCAGCAATACCTGAATTTTCTTCAGAAAAAAGCACTGCTGATTTATTGGAGCGTCGCCAGTTATCTTCCAGTTTTCGTCGGCCCCATTTATTGGCAAACTCAGTCTGGCCGCTACGAATCAGGGCAGTATTATAAAAATACCATTCCCCCTGTGGATTGCGGCTGTTTGCCATACCAATCTGAGTTGGTGACATGGTATTTACCGCCATATTCTCGTCAAGCTGGGCACGTTCCTGTAATTTAGCTTCACGTTCAGCGGCAAGCTTTTCATCTGTCTCAATTTTGGCAATATATGCCAGAATACTTTTCATCCGATCCTCATCCGACATAGCCGAGAGTCGCTGCAAACTATCCTGCAACATTACAATATCATACTGCACCACCAGTTCTGCAAGTATTTCAGCCCTCTTCGAAACTCTGCCATAATCCTGATTATCAACAGTGATAATTTTAGAAGCCTCATCGTAAGCCGGTTGCGCCTTAACATATTGCTGCTTTTCATAATATAAATCACCCATAGCAATGAGAGCTACAGCCTTATCTATGCCATTACGGGTGCTGTTATCAACAGCCAGTTGGAAGTATTTCAGCGTTTTTGCAGTATCTTTTACATGGAGATAAGATTTTCCGAGGGTATAATACAACTGATCCAGATAATCTTTATGGTTATAATTCCGGATCATTTTATTTAGTTCCTTTCTGGTTTCCTGCATATTTCCGATAAAAAGACCTGCTCTGTTGATTTTAGCATTGAAGGCCATTTCGAAGGGAGGATTCTGTTTTATTAAATCTGAATATGAGTTATATGCGGCACGGGAGTTTCCGGTTAGCTGATAAAGCTGGGCACGCAGAAACGAGAACCGCAACTTCATTCTTTTATCTGTTTCCTTTTTCAATGCCATTTCCAGATAAGGCAAGGCCTCCTTGTACTGATGTTTTTTTAACAACAAATCAGCATAAACAGCAGCATAAAGTGCTACATTTTCTCCTTTCAGGCCTTTTTGGTTCAGTTTAGAAAACATTTCTTCCGCTTCGTATATCCAGCCAAGTTCAGCATACGACCGTATCACCCATAACTGGCAGGCAACTCCCAGGTCAGCATTTTCAGTAAAGTGACGGGCAATATAATTGAATGTTCCCACGGCACCAAGGAAATCAGCTTTGTGAAATTCAGCTTTAGCGAGTAACATCCATACTTCCTGCATGAAAGGATTGTATTCTTCCTGTTTCATAAATGCCTTATAAGCCGGATCCGATGCTTTCTTCCGGTTATATTTCGGTTTAATTTTCATCGAGCGGGTTTTAATCGCCTTTCTGCATTTTTCAATAGTCCGGTTCATCTGTGAGGTTGCCGCAGCTGCATTACCGTGTTTACTGATGGGATACATCGGAATAACCAGACCATAATCATCCTTGTTTGCCTCATTAATCGCTTTCAATCCTTCCTCATAACTCACTTTCCCATTAAAATGAACATTGAAACGTGTATTAAGGGACAGCAAAGCTCTGCTTGCCGGCGTATTCTTATTGGTTGAACAGCCGAAAAGAAAAAATATCACGGAGAAAGATATCAAAAAATATGATTTGCCTGATCTCAAATTAACGATGGATTAAGAATAGTTATCAAGTTTAAAACTTCTTCGGTTAAAACTTAAAAAAGCATTTTCTATTGTATTTTTAACTTACAAAGTTAGCTAATTTCAACTACAATTAACTAATTTTGGGGTGTTTTTTTAATTCAAAGAAGAAATAGATATGTGGGTATTAGTTATTATATTGATTGGATTTGGCGGTTTACTTATGTTGGTTACATTTTTAAACCGCAAGAAGAAACAGGAAGATGTTGAAATTAAAGTACAAATTGATGAAGAATGTTGTGGTGCTCATGAAGTCTGCGACCGTGATTCTCTGTTAAGTTCCGATTGTGAAATTATTTATTATGACGATGAAGAACTGGATGTAATGGCGAATATAAATCCTTCGGACTATACGGAAGAGCAAATAAAGCAATTTTCTGATGTATTTTACACCCTGAAAGAAAATGACGTCGCCGGCTGGTTAAGAAGTCTGCAACTCAGGACAATTGAACTGCCTTCAGGTTTGAAAGAAGAAGCTCTGATGATCGTAAGGGAGAGACGTACCGTCAATAAATAAAATCAGGAAGTTATCTTTTTTTGAGGCTTGAATAAAGGTATCAATACAGCAACAACGATCACACTGATGATTCCGATCAGATAAGTCTCTGATTTACCTACGTTTTCAAGATCAACTGTTGTTTGACCAGTATTCTTCAAAAAGTAAAACACCACTGCAAGGGCATTATTTGTAAAGTGTGCCAGTATGGGCACCCAGAGATTGTTGGTCCAGGCAAACAAATAGCCGAGGAAAGCTCCCATCAGCAAACGGGGAATAAACCCATAAAACTGAAAGTGTATACTACTGAAAATAAAAGCAGTAATCCAAACAGCAGCGTGTATTTTCATCCTGTCCTGCAGGAGCCGCTGAATTGTTCCCCTGAAAAAAAGCTCCTCACCAACAGCGGGGATTACTGCAATCAAACCAATATTGATCAGCAAATCAGGAATGGAGCGAACCGATAGCATTGCGTTCGTAATATTTTCAGCCCTTTTTTCCATTTCAATCAAATAATCCTCAATCATTGACAAAGATTCGGGAAATTTTACCAAATGATTTATCTCTCCCAATAAATTGATGGCTGGTATGGCAACAACCATGATAATTATCGCATATAAGGTACTTCTGAAATCAGGTTTGCGATTAATTCTTAATAATTCGAATGGTTTTTCACTCCAAATAAAAGCTAATATCAGGGGGGGAAAGACAAATATTCCTACTGATTGAAACAATTGAGCTGTTTTCAAAGCATTGATTTCACTCAGGTCATTTCCGGTAATCAGAATGGAAATAAGTGAAAAGAATAATGCGGAAACAAACGTAAGTGCAATTAATTGCAGTGTTTTTGCTCCCACTCCGGCACTTTCGAATAATCCGCTTAACTTCATATATATAAATTAAAAAACTCCTGTTATCACGAGACAACAGAAGTTAATTTTTTTTGAATCAGAAAGTTTGTTAGGCTTTTGGTCTGGCTTCTTTAACAACCATAGTACGACCGTCGAGGTCAGCACCATTCAATTCTGCAATAGCTTTTTCAGCACCTGCATCATCCATTTCAACGAAAGCAAAACCTTTTGATTTGTTGGTTTCACGATCTTTGATGATTTTACAAGATTGAACCTGGCCATATTCAGCCATAACCCCTTGCAGGTCATTTTCACGGACTCTGTAACTTAAGTTACCTACATAAATGTTCATAAAAAAATAAAAAAATAAAATGAATAAATTAACCATTTAAGAACAGCATAAACAAACGTATTGGTTAAAACAAAACCTGCCTTAAAAGGGTAAATTCAGAATAACCTTGCGATACATTACGCATTCTCTGCCACAAAGGAAAACAAATATTTCGAAATATGCAAAAAAAAATAAAAATAATTTAATTGCAACATACTCAGGGAATAACAAATAGCTTCATGGACGGGTTTGACCGTTGCCTTTGATGATCCATTTATAGGAACAAAGCTCCTCCAACGCCATAGGTCCACGGGCATGTAATTTCTGGGTACTGATGCCAATTTCAGCACCAAGTCCAAACTGTGCTCCATCGGTGAAGGCCGTCGATGCATTCGTGTAAACGCAGGCTGCATCTACCATTTTGTCAAAATATTCAATATTTGTCTCATTTTCGCTAATGATACATTCACTGTGTTTTGAGCTGTATTCCGAGATATGAGCGATGGCTTCCGAAATAGATGCAACGGTTTTTACCGACATTTTGTAATCCAGAAATTCTGTCCCGAAACTCTCAACATCTGCTTTTCTTAAAAAAGGATATTTTTTGTTCAATATTGAAAAAGATTTTTCGTCTGCATAAATTAACACCTCTTTTTCGACCAGACGGGCACACAACTCCGGTAAATCGGCCAATCTGCTTTCGTGAATCACCAGACAGTCAAGCGCATTACATACACTTACGCGTCTGGTTTTAGCATTAAAAACAATGGATTTGCCTTTTTCGATATCACCAAACTCATCAAAATAAGTATGACAGATGCCTGCCCCGGTTTCAATCACCGGAATTTTGGAGTTATTCCTGACAAAGTCAATCAATCCTTTTCCTCCACGTGGGATGATCATATCAACATATCCTACAGCATTCATCAAATCAGCAGTGGCCTCTCGACCCGCGGGCAACAATGTCACGATATTTTCATCCAGTCCCGATTTTTTTAATACAGATTGTATCACCTTCACAATTGCTGCATTTGAATTATAAGCATCCGTTCCTCCTTTTAACACGCAGGCATTACCTGATTTAAGACAGAGCGAGAAAACATCAAAACTCACATTAGGCCGTGCTTCATAAATAATGCCGATAACACCAAAGGGAACACTGATTTTTGTAATCTTCATGCCATTCGGGCGATCAATCTCCATTTTTATTTTTCCCAAAGGAGATGGCAATGTTGCTACATTACGTATATCAGAAGCAATACCTTCAATTCTTTCTTTCGAAAGCAAGAGTCTGTCGTACATAGGATTCGACTTTTCCATAGCAGCCAGATCTTTACGATTCTCATTCAGAATGACATCCGCCTGAGTAATTGCTTCATCAGCTAAAGCGAGTAATATCATATTGATGGTCTCGTCGGTCACCATATTAAGGGAGCGGGATGCCGCGAGCACGTTTTGTTTCCAGTTCATATTTTTCTTATTTTTAATATCGTATTTCATATCGGGACATCATCTCAAAATCACTCTTCACAATATTACAATCTGAACATAATGTTCGAAGTATAATCCTTATAATTTCTTCTTCAAAACCTTCAATTGTACAGTTTTCAATCTGAACAACGCCTCATCTCCTTTCGATCTTATAATGCCAAAACCTTTACTATCAATTCCCCGCTCATATAAGATCTGGGACAACTGCTTCTCGGTCTGACTTAATTTCTCTCTGGCCTTTACCCGTTCTTATTCCAGCAACCTTTCTTCAATCACCTCAGCTCTGCGGGTTTGAACGGCAAAATAATTCTGAGCGAAGGCAATTTCAGGTTTGCGACTGTCGCCATTTTGTGCAATTAAGTAGCAGGCATAACGGGTAAGTGCTACATCATCAATGAATCTTTCCGTATCAGAGCCAATGCTAACCATTTTCCTGATGTCAGGAAAATGGTTTTTCAATGATTCTCCAGCATTTACACAAGATTCTTTTGCTTTTTGAATTACTTTTTCAAAATTCTCCCACTTGCTGTAGCCCAACAATCTCTGCAATTTTCTGGCACTCCAGCATTCAATTCCTTCAAGTTCAGAAGCTGCTGACTCAAATTGCATAAACAGCGCTTTGATTTCTTCTGTTTTCATACAAATAAATTTTTATGGTTAGTTATAAATATCCCCTCACTTCTGAGGAGTTGGTTTGGTCGGTTTTATTCCAAATACAAATAATCACAATGCACTATAGGTTTCTGATTCTTTTTACCAATGATTTCAAGGGCTTTCCCGCTATCATACTGCACTTTCCCTACTCCGAGTGACTTCCCTTTTTCATCAATAATTTTGACGATATCATCTTTTTCAAATTCTCCAACAATTTTTATCACACCAACAGCAAGCAGACTTACAGCTTTATCTCCTGTCAACGCCTTTGCTGCATTTTCGTTCACATGTATTTCTCCTTTAGCGAAGCCCTGACTGTGAGCGATCCATTTTTTCACAGATGAAACCGAATCGGCTGATGCCACAAAGCGGGTACAAACGACCTCTCCTTTTTTATCCAGAAGCCTCACCAGGATATTTTCAGATTTTCCATTGGCGATAAAGACATCAATACCTTCATCCGCAATTTTGCGGGCAATGGAAGTTTTAGTGGCCATACCGCCGCGACCAAAGGAAGATTTTGAAGATTGGATAAAATCAGAAATATCTTCTCCTTTTTTTATTTCTCTTATTACTTGTGCTCCGGGAGTATTGGGGGAACCATTGAAGATACCATCCACATTACTCAGAATAATGAGCGCCTCCATGTCCATCATCGAAGCAATCAGGCCGGAAAGTTCATCATTATCGGTAAACATCAGTTCAGAAACGGAAACTGTATCGTTCTCATTAACAATCGGGATAACTTTATTTTCCAGCATCACTTTCATGCAGTTACGTTGATTCAGGTAATGGCGACGGCTACTGAAATTTTCCTTGGTAGTCAGTACCTGGCCAACCGTTATCCCATGGTCGCGAAACAAATCCCAGTAATGATTAATCAGTTTTGCCTGACCAACAGCAGAAAAGAGCTGACGCTGATCCACAACGTCCATTTTTTTATGGAGTCCCATAATGCTTCGACCCGACGCTACTGCTCCGGAAGAGATCAGTACTATTTCCACTCCCTTTTTATGCAATACCGCGATCTGATCCACCAATGCCGACATACGGGTAATATCCAGTGTCCCATCAGGCCTGGTAAGCACGTTACTGCCTATTTTTACTGCTATCTTCTTAAATTTCATTGTTGAATTGTTGAATTGTTGAATTGTTGAATCGAATTTGCATTTCAACGATTCAACAATTCAACGATTAAACGATTTACCATTTATCTTTCATTATAAACCACCTGCATCACCGTCGTACCAACTGCAAAAAGCGTTTGTTTATCTATGTTTTGCATACCATCGTTCACTGTATGCCAATAATCTCCGAAACCATGAGAATTGTTTGGGTTATAATGTATAATATCAATGCTGGGAATTCCGGCGATTTGATTAATATATAAATGATCGTCAGTGATACCTCCACCGGGTTTATCAATAAAATATCTTTCAAAACCCATACTTACTGCTTTATTCCACACCTTATTTACAATATCCGGAGCAAAATGCTCAGAAATCTGATCTCTGTAGAAAGTCGCATCCGGAGCACCCACCATATCCAGCAATATCCCAAAACGAGCCGTATAACCACTTACGTGAGGATTTCGTGCCCAATATTGCGAACCCAGGCACCATGAGTCTTCGGCATTTCCGGTATAATCCTCAGGAGCTCCATAATCTTCTGCATCAAAAAATACAATATCAACTCCCATACGTGGTGCAGAAACTCCTATGTTTCGGGCAATCTCGAGCAGAACTCCGACACCGCTGGCTCCATCATTAGCACCGAGCACCGGTTTATTATGATTTGCCGGATTCGGGTCGTGATCAGACCACGGACGCGTATCCCAATGTGCAAAAAGTAAAATTCTCTGTTTTTCGTCCGGTTTGAAGGATGCAATAATATTATTGGCATCCAGGATATCACCATTGAATGCTCGCAGTTTTACTCTTTGCTCGGTAACAACAGCTCCAAAACTTTTTAATGTATTTGCGAGATATACGGCACAAGCTTTATGCGTCGCGGTATTTGGCACTCTTGGACCAAAACTTACCTGTTGTTCAACATAATGATAGGCAGAGTCGGCCGAAAATACCGGCACATCTACAGGAGCTTCCTTATTAACAAACGATTTCGCTTCCTGACGACACGAAAAAGCCATCACAATTATTATTAACAGAAATACTTTTCTTATCATTGCATATTATTTTTGCACAACAAAGATACAGATTTTTTCCAAATCACTTTATTTGGTTTCTTATTATCGAAAAAACCATATTTTGGACACAAAACATCAAAAACAAGCAAAAATAGGTTGTAAAACATATTTTTTCGTTTGGTTGCCATACAAAATCCCGTTTTCTTTGCAATCGTTAACTAAACAACACAATCTTTTTTATACCTTAAAAAAACTAATACCTATTTATAACGCGGGACTTTGTGAAAAGTCCCGCGTTATTTTATACCCTTTGAAATCAAGTCTATGATCTGTAAATTCCGGGTAAAAGGGGATCAATCGGAAAAGGTGGCGGGGTTTGGGTTAAAAGGCGGCGGGATCTTAGTCAAAAGCCCGCGGGCTTTCACTAAAAAGGCGGCGGGCTTTTAAACCAAACCCCGCCGCCTTTTTTAAATTGCTCTATAACGAACAGAAATATGTCTTATCAGGTCATAATATTATCAGTTCGAGTGCTACCGTTTAATTACATAGCCCACAACAATTATACGGGAATATACAGGAAATTACAATAGTTTTAAACAGATTTTTTGACATATTGAAAGAGTTTGATGCTATTCCATAATTCTAAAAAAACAAAATAACGAACAGAAGCACTTAATTTTTTGCACATAAATTCAAATATGTGCAATAAGTAATTGTAACTTAAATAAAAACTGCTATTTTTGTACGGTTTTTTTGGGAGCATCCACATTCTCTTTTTTAGCGAAAACAGAGCAGGTTGACTCCTGTAGAATGAACCAATCACATAAACAAACCAAAATAATACGCAAATGAGTTTTAACATTGTTGTACTTGCAAAACAAGTGCCCGATACGCGTAATGTTGGGAAAGATGCCATGAAAGCTGATGGAACGGTAAACCGTGCCGCGCTTCCTGCCATCTATAATCCTGAAGATTTAAACGCACTCGAACAGGCACTTCGTTTAAAATCAAAAATTGAAGGAGCACAAGTTCATGTGCTGACGATGGGTCCTGCCCGTGCTGCCGAAATCATCAGGGAAAGTATGTATCGTGGAGCCGACGGCGGTTATCTGCTAAGTGGCCGCGAGTTTGCCGGTTCTGATACATTGGCAACTTCCTACGCTTTGGCAGCTGCCATTCGTAAAATTGGGAAAGTGGACATCATCATTTGTGGTCGCCAGGCTATTGATGGTGATACTGCTCAGGTTGGACCACAGGTTGCTGAGAAACTCGGACTCCCTCAGATTACCTATGCAGAAGAAATTCTAGATATGTCCGAAGGTAAAATTACCGTAAAACGCCGTCTTGAAAGAGGAGTGGAAGTGGTAAAAGGTCCGGTTCCTCTGTTAGTAACAGTGAACGGGTCAGCAGCCAACTGCCGTCCACGTCACGCAAAACTCACCCTGAAATACAAAAACGCCAAAACGACCACAGAAAGGCAGGAATCTTCAACAGATTATACTGATTTCTTCCAGACTCATCCTTATCTTAATATCGCTGAATGGGGCGTTGCCGACATAGAACACGAAGCAAAATGGCTTGGATTAAGCGGGTCACCTACCAAGGTTAAGCAAATTGAAAACGTTGTTTTCACAGCAAAAGAAAGCAAGAAACTGACTGCAGCTGATGCTGAAATTGAAGAGTTAATAAAAGAATTAATTGCTAACCATACGATAGGATAAGTACCATGAACAATATATTTGTATATTTAGAAATTGAAGATGGCATCGTAGGAGATGTTAGTCTTGAGTTGCTGACAAAGGGCCGGAAACTGGCTGATCAGCAAAAATGCAAACTGGAAGCTGTAGCCATTGGTTATCAATTAGACAAAATCGGACAACAGGTTTTTCCTTACGGCGTTGATACCTTATATTTGGCCGACGATAAACGTTTGTCACCATACACCACTCTTCCACACACCTCGGTATTGGTAAACCTGTTCAAAGAAGAAAAACCACAGATTGCCCTGATGGGAGCTACTTCCATCGGTCGTGACCTGGGACCACGCGTATCTTCAGCACTTTTCAGCGGATTAACAGCCGACTGTACTTCTCTGGAGATCGGAGCTTACGAAGACAAAAAGGCAGGTAAAGTATACGATGATCTGTTATATCAGATTCGCCCGGCATTCGGAGGAAATATCGTTGCTACCATTGTGAACCCTGATTGTCGTCCGCAGATGGCAACTGTTCGCGAAGGTGTAATGAAAAAAGAAATCCGCGATGCCAAATATCCCGGAAAAACGAAAAAGCTGGAAGTTGCCAAATATGTATCAGACACCGACTTTGTGATTGAAGTGATTGAACGTCACATGGAGAAATCAAAGGTTAATCTGAAAGCTTCTCCGATTATCGTTGCAGGAGGTTACGGCATGGGAAGTGTTGAAAACTTCAAAATGCTTTATGATTTAGCTGCAGTACTGGGAGGTGAAGTCGGAGCATCGCGCGCTGCTGTTGACTCCGGACTGGCCGAACATGAACGCCAGATCGGACAAACAGGAACCACCGTACGCCCCAAGCTATACATTGCCTGTGGAATTTCGGGACAGATCCAACATATCGCCGGAATGCAGGAAAGTGCCATGATCATTGCCATTAATAATGATCCGCACGCACCAATCAACGCTATTGCCGATTATGTAATTACCGGTAATGTTGAAGAGGTCGTTCCAAAAATGATTCAGTACTACAAGAAAAACAGCAAATAATTATGAACTACTATAGTAATAATCCGGCATTAAAATTTCAGCTTTCTCATCCCCTGATGCAGAAAATTGTTACCCTCAAAGAGCGTAATTTTGCTGATAAAGATAAATATGACTTTGCTTCACGCGATTTTGAAGATACCATCGACAATTACGAAAGGGTATTGGAGATTATCGGTGAAATAAGCGGAGAAATCATCGCTCCTAACGCAGAGAGTGTAGATAAAGAAGGTCCTCAGGTCATCAACAACCGTGTAAAATATGCCCGCGGCACTCAGGAAAACCATGACGCACTGGCACAGGCTGGCTTGTACGGTATGGCACTTCCTCGCCAGTACGGCGGTCTGAATTTCTCAATGATTCCATATATTATGGGTGGAGAAATCGTTTCACGTGCTGATGCTGGTTTTGCCAACATTTGGGGGTTACAGGACTGCGCTGAAACCATTGCAGAATTTGCGGATGAAAACATCAAGGCGGAATTTCTTCCCCGTGTTTGTATGGGCGACACCTGTTCGATGGACCTTACTGAACCTGATGCAGGATCAGACCTGCAGGCTGTACAGCTGAAGGCCACTTACAACGAACATGATGGCGTTTGGTACCTGAATGGCGTAAAGCGCTTCATCACCAACGGCGATGCTCAGATAAAATTAGTTCTCGCACGCTCGGAAGATGGATCTGCCGATGGTCGTGGTTTATCCTATTTCGTGGCCGACAATAATTTCGACCACACCATGAAGGTGCGTCGTATTGAAAACAAATTAGGGATCAAAGGTTCTCCAACCTGCGAACTGGTTTTCACCAACACACCAGCTAAACTTGTTGGAACACGCCGTATGGGATTGATCAAATACGTGATGTCGCTGATGAATGGCGCACGCCTCGGTGTCGGATCTCAATCTGTCGGTGTTTCACAGGCAGCTTACGACGAAGCGATTGCTTATGCCCGCGAACGTCGTCAGTTTGGTAAAGCCATCATTGAATTCCCTGCTGTATATGAAATGGTTTCCATCATCAAGGCAAAACTCGATGCTTCACGCGCTTTATTATATGAAACAACACGTTTCGTTGATATCTACAAAGCATATGAAGGAATAGAAACAGAACGTAAACTTACTCCTGAAGAAAAAGCTGATTACAAAGAATATCAGAAACTGGCAGATGGATTTACCCCCATTCTGAAAATGTTCTCGAGTGAATATGCCAACCAGAATGCTTACGACTGTATTCAGGTGCACGGAGGTTCGGGCTTCATGAAAGATTACGCCTGCGAAAGAATCTATCGTGACGCGAGAATTCTCACCATTTATGAAGGAACCTCGCAACTTCAGACAGTTGCAGCTATCCGTCACGTCACCACAGGAACTTATCTGAAACAAATCAGGTATTACGAAACTTTGCCGATCAATCCTGAGTTTCATTCCCTGAAAAAGAAACTGGCTACAATGACTACCCTGTTTGAAAACGCTGTAGCACGTGTAACCGACGCTAAGAATCCTGAGTATCTGGATTTCCAGGCACGTCGTTTAGTGGAAATGGCAGGACATATCATCATGTGTTATTTATTGATTATCGATGCCAGCAGAGACGATATGTTCCGTAAATCGGCCGAGGTTTATCAGAAATATGCTGAAGTGGAAGTAAGGAAACATGCTACTTTCATTAAGAATTTTGATGTTGAACAGGTAGATAAGTATAAGATAGTGTAGAATTACTGCTATCAAATCACAAAAACCGTCAGAAACTAGTATCGAAATCGCTTCACGATTAAGGTCACTCGTTTTCTGACGGTTTTTGTTTAATCTGCCCATCCACACAGAAGCTCAACTATAACTACATTGTTGTTTCAGAAAAGCAATAAAAATCCTAATAATTACGGTATACGCGTAGCGCATTCAATATAGGCTCACCTTTAACAGAATGAAAATCCACACTTATCCCCTTTCCGTCTTTAGCATATACTGTAAATTTTCTGATAATTGCTTGCAGCTCTCCATATTCTTTCGCAATATTCAAATGATGAAGCACTTCTATCCCGTTAATGCTTACATCAAATATCCGCTCTCCTCTGTTTTCAGCGATAGCATCATCACCCAGGTTATATAACAACACCTTTGCGGAATCTGATATAAGTTCTGCAAAATACAGATTCACTGTATATTCTCCATCTGGAACATCCAACTTAAAACTCTTAATGCCCTGACGCATAGTTTGAAAAACAGGATCCATCTCTGTGCCCTTTATATTTGAATCAGATGCCGGCTGCTGGCCATGCCTCGTGCGTTTAACATATTCTTCCCCACCAATATGCCCCCAACTTCCGGGCACATACTCTTGTTCAGGCAACCATATTACAGCACTGGTTTTATCTTCAAAATACCGTTTTGAACCCATCATGACATTAATCTCCTGAAAGGGAACCTTATCTTCTTTCAGATTTCCAGGTATCATTCTGAAGTCTATTTTTAACTGATCACGAACAGTTTTTTCTCCGGACATGCCTACTGCATCAAGAGTATTTTGTCCATTAACAAATGGGACATCAAAAACAGTTATGTTATCCTTCACTTTCATCTTACCTAAGGATTTCCCGTTCAGGAAAAGCTCAATATCTTCAAGATTAGTATAGACCTTTACCGACTGCCGACACATACCATTCTCATCTTCATTACCGCCTCGTATTGTCCATAAACGACCGCCAATATTGATTACTGGCTTTGTGTTAAGCATTGCCTGATAATGCAGGTAAGTATCTTTTAATCCTCTGTCGAGAGTTGTAATCCCTTTACTGTTAATATGAGGCACTGCATTCTCACGCTCTTCAGAATGAAAATCATTCAGATTCCAGATATTCGCTCCCACCACATACCTACGCTCCATGATAGCTTTTATATAATGTTCATGGTAGAGATTAGCATATTCCTGCGTATAATCAAAACGAACCGGAGAAAAAGAGTGTAATCTTGGGTCAACATCTGCACCGTATTCTGTAATGATA
>JAYFQH010000089.1:0-7048 GCA_034927265.1 Paludibacter sp. | reverse complement strand
TGTCACTTTGCGTGGTTCTATCAATGCCAACCATAACACCTGGAGAGGTTGCTTGTACTCTGACGGTTCACTTAAGATTTCAAAAGATTATGATATTACACATATTGTTGACCGTGTGGGTGGAGGAGATTCCTTTATGGGCGGATTGATTTACGGTTTGCTTACCTATACCGACAGCGATCAGAAGGCGCTGGAATTTGCAGTAGCTGCTTCCTGCCTGAAACATACTATTTATGGTGATTTCAATATGGTAACAGTTGCCGAGGTAGAAGCCCTGATGGGTGGTGATGGTTCCGGAAGAGTCTCCAGATAGTGAATTGCCCCGGGTTTTAACCCAGGGGATATTTAATAATCAGATGTTTGAAAGTTTAGTGTAGTTGATCGGAAGGGCAATTTGAAAAGCGGCTACTGTGGAACTTTGCATTAATTTTCTCAGTTGTTTTTAATAGCTCAGTTATTAATATTTTTTTTTCAACATCACCATATCTGAATTCTGGTAAATAAATTCCAAGACTAGCAATAACTTTGCCTTCTTTAATAATTGGAGTGGCTAATCCAATAACATGGTTTTTATTTAAAGTTATTTCAATATTCTGTTTTTTTATTTTGTCAAGTTCCTCAATAAGTTTTTTCTTTGACTTAATCCCAGGCCATTCATCTTCTGAAGGTAAGCCCACTTTCTCAATAAAATAATCAAGTTCATTTTGAGAATAGTGAGCTAAAATAACCCTACCTGTTGTTGCAGAATATGCGGATGATTCTTTAATTGTTTTTACTTGAATTTCATGTGTATTTGTCATCATACTCAATACAATCCTTCTTTGATTTTTTATAACTGATAAAATCACAGTTTCATTTACTTTGTTTCTTAATTCAATCATTAAATCTTCAGTGGCATTTATTATGCTAGAGTTATTTCCATTATTTGACAAATGATAAATCATAATTCCAAGCTTATAGTTGCCTTTTGCTTTAGTTTGTTCGACATAACCTCTAGATACCAATGTCTTTAATATATTTGCACATGTGCTATGTTGTAGGTCTAATGCGTTGGCAATCTCTGAAAGAGAAAATTCCTTATTTGAATCACTAGCAATAAATTCCAGTATATTTAAGGCTCTATTTACAACTTGAATCATATTTACATTAATTAATTGGTTTTTATAATGTAAAAATACAAATTTATTATTAATAATTGTATTTAATAAATTGAAATTATCTAATTTTTGATTTATATAATTAGAGAGAAATTAGGAAACTTATTTTCTCTTGTTTACAGTGTTAATATTGTTATTTACTGATTGTAAGTTTGAATAAATATTAAGTGGAAAAGTCCAATTGGAATAAGAATCTATAATGTATCATAAATATCTCAGGTAATGACTCATTTATCATTGAATAATATATCGATTAAAGTATGAACTTATTGATATTTTCTTCCAAAGATAAAAATTGGCACACACAAAAGTAATTATTTATTTTTAATCTTGTCAAAATATTATCCATATTGCTGAAACTCTTTCTTAATCGTGTTATATATTGATTGTCGATATCATATGGTTGCTTGAATGAAAGCTTCCTTGAGAGTTGACCATATAAAAATAGAGTCAGGCAAGCCCATCTATGGGCGTATCAGAAATATTTATTAATTTTATGGTCAAATAATTTTATGAAGCGAACAAAATTCACAGAACATCAGATTCTAGCTATACTAAAACAGCAGGAAGCGGGGGCAAAAGTTTCGGACATTTGTCGGGAACATGGAATCAGTGATGCACCTTTAATAATTGGAAAGCAAAATACAGCGGTATGGATGGATCTCAGTTGAGGCGATTAAAAGAGCTTGAGGAAGAGAATGCCATGTTAAAAAAGATGTATGCAGACCTGAGTCTGGTTCATTATGCTTTTAAAGACGCAGTAGAAAAAAATAAGGCCTGAGTAAAAGAAAGAACTGGTAACTTAAATGATTGAAGAACATTTTGTAAGTTTGCGTTAGGCCTGTAAAGAAGTGGCATTTCCAAAATCAAGTTATTTGTATAAGGCCAGAGAGAAAATTACAATAGCTAATATGGCTCAATTTTCAACATCAAATCAGGTATTGTTTCAATAAGTTCGTATATTTCTTGTAAACCATTTAAAAGGTTCAAGGTTTCAGCCGCTTCGGGTACGAAAGGGGACAATTGATCATTTTGATTGATTGTTCCCTTTTTTATTTTCGGGAATTTTAACTATTCTTTTCAGAATCAACTGCTGGGATGAGTTGAAATTTTCTCATTTTCTTCAGATGGAGCTTCCTGCTCAATTTCCTCAAGTACTTACCGAAATAATAAAAAGGTTATGTTGTTGAGCTTTGTAGAAGCTCCAATCTTCGATATTAGCATAATACTGTTCGGTCTTTTTGCAAAGAAAACAATAAAATTTGTAAATATGAATTAAAAATATTGTAAATATGATACATGACTTAAGCAGTTTTATCTTAATTTTGTGAACACACACATCGCTCCTGTGACCAGAGTATATGAAAAAATAGCAAAAAAACGCAGATGAATGCGTTTTGCATTATAATTCATTCAAATTATCCGTTAAGAAATAGAATCTCAAAAATAAAAATCGTATGAAAACAAAATCCAGTTTATGTATGCCGTTCAGATTGAGCAATTTAATTTTATTTTTATTCTTGATTTTTTCATTACAGGTAAAAGCGGGTGCTGATTCGTACTTCTCACCAACAAACAGGGATCAGTTAAATGTTACATTACCTGCGGGCGCTGATGGTTATAATTATGTTGACTTCAGGATTTTTTCTCATACATCAACACCCTATTCTGACAGGATGAATTATGTCACAATGTCCTATCAGGATGGTCAGGCTCCTGTTGTACAATTCATGGCCTACGGAATGGCGGATTTTGACCATCCAGTAAATAACAATTTCTTCTCATCGACTAATTTTGGGAACAGCGTTTCTACCGGTGTTGTAAGCTATCTGGGTTCTGTAAACGGTTCAAATACGGATTTGAGATATTTGAATTTTCGATGGTACTATCCCCAGAATCTGGCTGGTAAAACAGTTAAATTTCAGTGTAACTGGAAATGGGAGCTGGATTGGTGGTGTTGTAGTAAATGGAGTTCCGGGATTGATAATAGTTTAAGTGTTAACTTGCCCCCTTATAATCCGGCTCAGATAACAAATCCGGTACTAAAGACTATTGACGGATCAGCTGATGGTAAATGGTTTAATATTGCATGGGATAAATATGATGCTTCACTTGGGTCCACTACATTGGAATTATATAGCGATAATACCTACACAAATAAAAAATATACCAGTGCCGCGGCAACAGGAACAGGAGCTGCAGGATCGGTAAATTTGGCATTAGGTGCATTAAATAATGTGAATACGGTATACCCACGCCTTGTTTTTACAATAGGTACTGGAAATGGTTATAAAGTATACACTAAAAATATGAATCCGGTGAATGTAGCGGGTTTTCCAAATCCGGTATTAGGTACATGTAGCTTCGACCCATGTACAAAAGCGACTTCATTAAACTGGACTTATTCAAATCCGTCACAAGTAGATGCGAACTCCAAAGTGTATATTTATCGTAAAGTAAATGATGGGGCTAACTCTATATATACGCTTCTTACACCAAGTGGCTTAGGAATGAATGTCGTGTCATACATTGATAATGATCCGGCATTGGCCTGGGATAAAAAATACACTTATATTATCAGAACGATCCCGAATATTCTAAACGCCACTTCTGTAAATTTTACTAAAACGGATGCACATACCTATTTGCCGGAATTGTTAGTAAAAACAGATATATCAACCTCTCGTCTGACAATTGACTTTAGTAGCTTTACTGCTGTAGGAAATATTGCAGTAGTTTCACCAGCAAAAGCGGCCAATGCAGAAATAAGCTGGAAGATGACCTGGTGTACCAATAATCCGGCTAATATTACTATTCGACGCATAAATCTGATTAATTCGCTGGATGTAAAGGATTTTGTTGTGGCTGGAAATTCGTTGAAATATGTCGATTATACAGCTGTAAACGCAGTACCTTACCGTTACCAATTGCAATTGGATAATAATGGAAGAATGGATACCAGTGAATGGAAGGACGTTAAAATTGTCGACAAAGCTAAATTTGTAAGTCTGACTACTACAAAAGGAGTGTTAAATGACCGTATCAGGTTGTCGTGGGAAATAGACAAGCCGCTTCTGAATGATAAATTTGTCATTTACAGGAAAATATACGACAATGGATCAAAAGTGTTTAATTATGAAATGGTTGCCGAAAAGCAATCGTCTAATAAAATAGAAAATTGGGAGGACCTGTCCGTTTCTCCGGGAATCTTATATCAATATCAGATTAAATCATATTATCAGCCTGCAACAGGGGATGCGGTGGAAGTTCTTACTGCGGATTCGGTAGGTTTAGGTTTTAGTCAGCCTATAGGAACAATAAGTGGTAATATCGTATTTGGTGCAGGTACAGCAGTGGGAGGAGTAAACGTATCCGTTGAGAATCAGGATATGGAACAGAAACTTTACAAAAGTATCGAGTTTAATAAACAGGGAACTCAATTTGGCGGTGTTGCAAAGTTAAAAGCAGCAAAGCATGGTTGTATTGCGAATGGATTTACCTGGCAAGCCTGGTTAAAACCAGCGAACAGAACGCAGGTGAATGCTTATATTTATGAGATGAGGAATGAGTATTCGATAAGACTGGATGGTAATGCCATAAAGGTTTATGTGAATGACAATTCTATCACAACTCCTCTTATTACCACTAATATTGGTGGCATTTCAGGGGATAAATTCTTTCATTTCTCATTAAGCTATAACAAAACAAGTCAATATCTGAAAACTTCGCTGAATGGAGTTGCAGCAGACAGTGTTAAATTGACCACCGCTTATACCTGTAAGAATACAACAACAGCTGAGGCCAAATTAGCTTCGCCCTACCTGTCGACAAATGCTAATTTCGTGGGGAATATAGATGAGATGCGTTTGTGGAACAGAGCTTTGACAAATGCTGAAATTAAAGCGAACTATGATCGCTATCTGGCAGGAACAGAATTGGATTTGATCGGTTATTGGCAAATGGATGAGGGTATTAACAGCTTTATTTTTGATAAATCGAATATTAGTAAGAGTTACAATGAAAATCATATTTCACTGGTTGGAGCTGTCACTTCGGATGCCGTGCCTACCTTAGAACAATTGTCAATTAAAACGACTACCGACAATAATGGAAATTATATTATTCAGGGCGTTCCCTATAAAGGAAATGGTTCAACGTATCAGGTGGTACCATCATTGGGAACACATGAATTTGAGCCGGCCAAACAATTAATATTTATTGGAGGCACCAGCTCCGAAGTCCAAAGTAAAATCAGTTTCAAAGATATTTCTTCGTTTAAAATAAGTGGAGATATCTTCTACGAAAACACCACTTATCCGGTTGAAGGTGTTGAATTTTTAGTAGATGGAAATACCTGTACACGGGATAATGTAGTATTAGTTTCGGATGCCAACGGACATTACGAAATTGATGTTCCGATAGGGGAGCATAAAATCACATTGCGTAAGAACGGACATGTTTTCGCCGATGCTAATGCCGACGCAACCCTTAAACTGGGTCTGAAGTATAATTTTAATGTGAATAAATCCAATATTAATTTTGTTGACCAAACAAAAGTAACATTGGTTGGCCGGGTTACAGGTGGAAACGTTCAGGAAACAAAACCTATAGGGTTCAACAGAAGTAAAGCCAATATCGGGACGGCAGTAGTTAAATTACAGCCTAAACTGAAACAGAAATATACCTTAAATACCTTGCCTGATTCGTTGATTTATATTAGCAATGATAAAGACATAAAAAGTATAGCTAAAGTTAAGAACGGTGATGACATTATAAGAATAGTAACCGACCCGGCAAACGGTGAATTCTCCGTTCAGGTTCCACCAATTCCAATGGTTGTAACAAGTGTAAGCGCAGGCAGTTTAGCCAGTAGCGATTTTAAATATGGAAATCTGCCCCCTATTGATATGAATCCTCTGATTTCCAGTATTGATACTATTCATAACGGAACTAAAGTTGTTGATGGAGTGACCGTTACAGCTATAGATTCATGCAAATACAACCAACGGTTAAATATCACCTACATTTCGCCCAAAGCAGAATTCATTATTCGCGATAAAAATTATAGCTGGAAAGCTTTTGGCGATAGCTTGTATAATTATGTAGATCCTAACAATCCGGCAAACAATAAAACATTATCGATGGTAACCCGAAATACCAATGGAAATGCTGTTTACAAGACATCTTATCCGGTATTTACACAGGGCAACTATTATACATTCGATATTGTAGCATACGAAAAGTACATTAACCCTTCTACAAAGGATAGTGATTTAGTGTATCTTAAAAATGCAACAATCAATATAGAAAACAAACTAAGTACGAAATCCGAAAAAACAGCTTATACGCTCGACTCTCTGGGTAGGTATACCTATAGATTTATGGTAGCAAATCCGAATATCGTTAGTCCCTATACAAAAGGAATGACAGCAAGTATTGAGCACAACGATGTAACAGAGCCCTGGACCGGGACTTTAAATGCTATCGTTACAGGAGCTGTACCGGTTGGCGGAGTCGACTTCGTTACCAAAGGACCTGATCAGGTAATTGCCGTTTTGCGCGACCCACCGGGATCAAATAGTTATGCTACACTCGAAAAGGGATCAAGTGTGTCCAGTACCAAGTCCTATACAGGTATTGGTAAAGAATCGTCAGGACATAAATTTATTGCCAATTTGGGGGGTGAACAAAGTATTGGTATTGGATTAATCATAGAGACTAAAAACAAACTGGATATCGGAGGAGGAATAGAACAATCGGTGGAAGGATCGGATGGTACATCGCGAACTGAATCCTATTCGTTTACCGAATCAATTTCCACTTCCTCTTCGACCGATTATATCGGAGCTAATGGCGATTTGTACATAGCCAATTCGTCTAATATCGGCTTT
>JAYFQH010000004.1:0-42919 GCA_034927265.1 Paludibacter sp. | reverse complement strand
AAAAGCACCTTTTGCAAGATCATCAAGCACATATTTGAATAATTCCTGTGAGTGACAATCAGGTTGATTATGAAGGATGGAGGTGAAATTATCAACATTTTGCTTTTTATCGCCTATCACCATACCACATAGCTCCGTTTCGCAGTTCCGGCCATTTAAATCAATTTCTATATTATTACGGGTCAAACCGTTGTGCAGCGTCATCACATTGGTCAATACATTAGAAGAATCTTTTTGCTCAATAAGCAAGGTAGATAAGTTAGTCGTTTTTACGTGTGTATTTTCCAGTTTATAATGTTCGTAAACGGCATTCTCTCCGACAAAAGCCTCAGTAACCCTGTTGGAAACAAAGCGCACATCATCCACAGTATGATCGCAAACCAACAATTGTGCTTTTGCCCCCTCTTCAAGTATAATAAGGTTATGAGCATTGGCCATAAAATCAACATCAGAGCGCATGATGTTCACCAACTGTACAGGACGGTCGAGTTGCACATTTTTTGGGACATACATAAAAAAACCATCCTGTGCAAATGCTCCGTTAAAAGCTATCAAACCATCCTCTTTCTGTGTCGACAATTTTCCATAATATCTGTTCACAAGCTCAGGATACCTGTTTGATGCTTCTTTCAAACTACAAATAATGACTTCCTTTGGCAGACCCGCATTTTGGACTGCCGGTTCGGGATAAAATCCATCATTTACAACGAAATAAAGATAAGAGAGGATACCCGGAACATCACATTTGAAAACCTGGTAAGGATCCAATGGAAAGTCCAGCCGGTTGATATTCAATCCGTAATCAAGCGACAAAACTTCGCTTAAATCAGTGTACTTGTAATTCTCGAGTTTCGATGTAGGAAAGCCCAATGACTGAAACTTAGCAAAAGCCTCATCCCGATGTTCATTTGTCACCGGTGCCGCCTGCTTTTTGATTGAATCGTGATGGGCCTGGTACAAATCAATATATTGTTTTTCCATGCCTGCTAATATTTTTTCCATTAAGCATTCACCTCCTGTTTGATCCAGTCGTAACCTTTTTCTTCTAGTTCGTAAGCCAGTTCTTTGGTTCCTGATTTTACAATTCTTCCGTCGTACAACACATGCACAAAGTCGGGAATAATATAATCGAGCAAACGCTGATAGTGTGTAATCACAATGGTAGCATTCTGTGGCGTTTTGAGTTTATTCACACCATGAGCCACAATACGCAAAGCATCAATATCCAATCCTGAATCCGTTTCATCCAGAATTGCCAGTTTCGGTTCGAGCATAGCCATCTGGAAAATTTCGTTTCTTTTTTTCTCTCCTCCGGAAAAACCTTCATTCACAGAACGGTTGGTCAGTTTGTTGTCCATTTCGACCAACTCTTTTTTCTCACGCATCAGTCGGAGAAAGTCGGTTGCAGAGATAGGTGCCAGTTCGCGGTATTTTCTTTGTTCATTGATGGCAGTACGCATGAAGTTTACCATACTCACCCCCGGGATTTCCATCGGATACTGAAAACTCAAAAATATCCCCTCGTTTGCCCGTTCTTCAGGAGCAAGCTCCAATAAGTCCCTGCCTTCGAAATCAATACTTCCATGAGTTACTTCAAAGGTAGGATTTCCCGTAATCACTGAGGATAAAGTTGATTTCCCCGAACCATTCGGTCCCATGATGGCATGAACCTCACCAGCTTTTACTTTCAAACTCAACCCTTTTAATATTTCTTTGCCATTGATGCTGGCGTGTAAATCTCTAATCGTTAACATTTTCTGTATATGTATATTATCTGTATTCGTTATTTGATCCTCCGGCCTGAAGGCCGGAGTTATTGATAAATCATTTGTTAAATGCAATTCGATATTTGGTTCCCCGGCCTGAAGGCCGGAGGTATTGATAAATCATTTGTTTAACCGACTGAACCCTCGAGTGTGATTTGTAATAGTTTCTGCGCTTCAACAGCAAACTCCATCGGAAGCTTATCGACCACCTCTTTGGCGTAACCATTTACAATCAATCCTACGGCATCTTCAGTAGAAATGCCCCGCTGATTGCAATAAAAAATCTGATCTTCAGAAATTTTTGAAGTAGTAGCCTCGTGCTCAACAATCGCCGTTTCATTGTTGACTTCCATATAAGGGAATGTATGTGCTCCGCACTTATCACCCAGCAAAAGGCTGTCGCACTGCGAGAAATTTCTTGCGTTTTCAGCATTTGTTCCAACACGTACCAAACCACGATAACTATTTTGACTTACTCCGGCAGAAATCCCTTTCGACAGGATATGTGAACTGGTATTTTTTCCCAAATGAATCATTTTAGTCCCAGTATCAGCCTGCTGGTGATGATTGGTTACCGCAACAGAATAAAATTCAGCCGATGAATTATCACCCTGCAATATACAGGAAGGGTATTTCCATGTGATCGCAGAGCCGGTTTCGACCTGCGTCCATGAAATGTGTGAATTTTCTCCTTTACAGATGCCTCGTTTGGTAACAAAATTATAAATACCACCTTTACCGTCTTTATCTCCGGGATACCAGTTCTGTACCGTAGAGTATTTTACATCCGCATTCTTCATGGCAATGATTTCTACAATCGCCGCATGCAGCTGGTTTTCATCCCGCTGAGGAGCAGTACATCCTTCCAGATAAGACACATAACTATCCTCATCAGCAACGATCAGTGTTCTTTCGAACTGACCGGTATTAACGGCATTGATACGGAAATAAGTAGATAACTCCATAGGACAACGAACTCCTTTGGGAATATAAACAAAAGAGCCATCGCTGAAAACAGCGCAGTTCAACGCTGCAAAAAAGTTATCAGTATATGGCACCACCGTTCCCATATATTTTCTCACCAGATCAGGGTGGTGTTCCACCGCCTCACTGAAGGAACAGAAAATGATTCCCATTTCAGCTAGTGTTTCCTTAAAAGTAGTTTTTACTGAAACAGAGTCCATCACTGCATCGACAGCAATTCCCGACAAGGCTTTTTGTTCTTCAAGTGGGATGCCCAGCTTTTCAAAAGTTTTGAGCAACTCAGGATCCACCTCATCAAGACTTTTCGGAGCGTTCTTCCGAGGCGCGGCAAAATAAGCAATACTCTGATAATCTATTTCAGGAATATTCAAATGTGCCCATTCGGGCATTTTCATTGTTGTCCAATGACGATAGGCTTTCAGGCGGAATTCGAGCATCCATTCCGGCTCATTTTTTTTAGCTGAAATCATCCGCACTACCTCTTCATTCAAACCGACAGGAATTACATCCGTTTCTATATCGGTAGTAAATCCGTACTTATATTCGTTTTGAGTAACTTCGTGTATAATTGTATCTGACATAATCTTGTAAAATTGGCTGCAAATTTAATAAAAATCGGACAGGTACCGAAATAACACATGTTGATGGGGTTTTGTTTAGCAAGCTTACAAAAAGAATGTAAATCCTGATTGACTTACCTGCATTTTATTTTAGAAATGAAAACAAGTGTAACAAAAACAGCTAACTAAATTGTCATCTTTATTGGAATAGAAATCTCCTCTTTTCATCAAAAAACGAAAAACCCATATTTCAAATGAACAAATCTTTGTCCCAAATCAACACTTTTATGTCCAATTTTGACACCGGCTTTCCTTAATATGAATCTATCTTTGCGCCATGAGAATAAATTATCAATCGGCGACATCATAAATTCCGCCTTTACAAAAAAGACAATATTATTATATAACCGAAAATATAGATTTTATGTTAAAACACAAGTATTTTATCCTTTATTGTTTAATCTTCGCCACAGCCATAGTACAGGCACAAATGCGTGTTACGGGAATTGTTTCAGACAACAATAACGATCCGCTTATCGGGGTGGCTGTCAGAGTTCCCGACACCAACACCGGAACTATTACTGATTTAAATGGAAAATACACAATTAACATTCCGGCAGGAAAAAATTCTTTAGAATTCTCCTATACGGGATTTATCACTTTGAGAGTTCCAATCAATAATCAAACTTATATCAATGTTGTATTAAAAGAATCGATTAAGGAACTTGATGAAGTGATGGTAATTGGTTATGGAGCAATGAAGAAACGGGACATTACCGGAGCCATTAGCTCAATAAATTCTCAAAGTATTGAGGAAAAAACTCCTGTAAGCATCTATGACGCGTTGCAGGGTCAGTCTGCCGGAGTTCAGATTGTTTCAGGAAGTGGTGCTCCGGGTGCAGGTGCAGAAATCAGTATCCGTGGTGTATCAACCTTTGATGAAGGAGCAAAACCTCTTTTTGTTGTTGATGGAGTTCCCTCGGACAATGTCGACAATATTAACCCCAACGACATTGAAAGCATTGAGGTACTTAAAGACGCGGCATCTGCAGCTATTTACGGATCCCGTTCTGCTAATGGCGTTATTTTAGTAACAACAAAGAAAGGGGAGAAAACCCGCCCAAGAATCGATGCCCGTTATCTTCGCAGTTACAGCACCCTATCGCGCAGTATGCCAAGAGCCAATGGCGACGAAAGAAGATATTACGATGAAATACGGAAGAAATATCTGGTTGGGGGAGATTATCTGATCAATATCACCGATTCACTCGCCTATATTACCAATCAGGATATGGACGTGATTGATTTATTATTCCGTCCTGCTACCAGAGACCAGTTGGATTTCAGTGTTTCGGGAGCATCAGATGCATTCAATTACTACATTAGCACAGCTTATCTGAAAGAAAACGGGATCATTGTCAACAGTGATTACGACAGGATTACCTCCAGGATAAACACGGAATACAAACCGTCCAAGTCATTTACCATCGGCAGCAAGGTTCAGCTTGCCTTTTCGTCACAGAACGGAATCGATGAAGATGGTGTACTGAATTCACTCCTGGTTAAACCGGCTTATCTGGCCATTTTAAACCCCGACGGCACCTACGTTCCTAATATCAGTGCCCGCCGTAATCCTTTGGCTGTTGCCATGACCGATGTCAACAAAACCAAAACTTATAAGGCCTCCTTATATGAATATGTCGATTGGAAATTATCAAGTAAAGTAAAACTGAACTCATCAATTCAAATCAATTACTATCAGGAACGATATCAGCGCCGAAGGGCATCTTCTCAATTATCTTCCGAAGAAATAGGCACTCCAAACAGCGGTTCGCGTGACCGGACTTTACTGAATTATGATCTTGCCAATGAAAACTACCTGACATATACCGATACCTGGGGCGATTTTCACGATATCACCGCAATGATCGGTAACAGCATTCAGTACTGGGGTGTTGAAAGACTGAATATGCTGGGAATGAAT
The DNA here is from genome assembly GCA_034927265.1 of Paludibacter sp. Classification (GTDB taxonomy): domain Bacteria; phylum Bacteroidota; class Bacteroidia; order Bacteroidales; family Paludibacteraceae; genus Paludibacter. The sequence continues at coordinate 37,625 of JAYFQH010000004.1, read as the reverse complement.
ATGACTTCCGACATCATATATACCCTGAATGCCGCTTCTTCTTTTGACGCAAGAAACACCTCAACAAGTATTTCCGCAAGTTCGATGCTTTCCTATTTCGGCCGTCTTACCTATGGTTATAAAGGTCGTTATCTGGCAAACTTCAACCTACGTTACGATGGATCTTCTCGTTTCGGAAAAGACAATCGCTGGGGAGCATTCCCTTCAGGTTCTGTAGGATGGCGTTTTTCCGACGAGAAATTCATGCGATTTTCAAAACGCGTACTCAGCGACGGAAAACTGAGAGCCAGTCTTGGAGTCACAGGAAATCAACGCATTGGAGATTATGACGCATGGCAGTTATACAGCCCCAACTACATTTACGAAGGCGTTTCCGGGATCGCGGCCAGCAATTTGTCCGACCGCAACCTTGGCTGGGAGAACACCACTCAGTATAATACCGGTTTAGACCTGATTTTATTAAAAAACAAACTCCGTTTCTCACTTGATTATTATAAAAAACTAACGGATCAACTGTTGGCAAGAGTTGAACTTCCGAAAGAAACAGGTTTCCAGACCACCCGCAGAAATGTCGGGGCAATGACCAACGAAGGTGTTGAAGGATCGCTCGATTTTAACATTATAAACAACTCGAAATGGAAATGGAACGTTAATCTGAACGTTGCCACCAACACCACCATTATTACCAAAGTCGCCGACGACATTCCTTTTTACAGAGGATTGCACGATGCTATTTACGTACAGAAAAACGCCCGGCTTGGAGAATTTTACGGATATAAATATCTGGGAATTTTTGCCTATGACGAGTCAAATGCTTTTACCCCTGAGGGAGAACGTTTAATTCCGGTATTTTCCAATGGCATCTTTCAAAATGCCTACTACCTGGGAGATCAACCCTATTCGGGAACTGTGGAGCAAAAGAAAGCGGCTAACGGAGATGTTCTCAAAGGTGGAGACGTCGATCTTGCCGACACAAATGGTGACTGGCTCATTGACCTGAAAGACAAAGAAGTCATCGGTTGTGCTCAACCCTTTGCATTTGGCGGCTTAAGTACTAATTTATCGTACAAGGATTTTACCTTCTCAATGATGTTCTATTATTCTTTGGGCGGACAAATCTACAATTATGCCTTAGCACGTCAGAATTCTTTCGAATTTGACGGAATCACCCCTTCACCTAACGCCATCTATAATATGTGGACAAAACAGGGAGATGATGCCATTTATCCCGTTCCAAAGAAAAGTGAGCATAACCGTCTTGCACCCTCAGACTTTTTCCTGGAAGATGCATCGTATATCAAACTAAAATCAGCCAGAGTTACCTATCGCATCCCATCAGCTAAATTGACCAAATTATTCCTTAAAGGTGCGAACGTCTACGTCTACGGAAATAATCTGTTGACTTTCACGAATTACTCAGGTTATAACCCTGAATTTTCAAGGGGTGCTGCTGATGCTCTGACCCTGGGTATCGACCAGAATAGTTATCCAAGGAAACTCGAGCTTGGTTTTGGTTTAAATGTTAACTTCTAATTCTTCTTGCTTTATGAAAATATATAAAAAGATAAAAATAGCAATCCTTGTAATTGCACTTATACCGGGATTAAATTCCTGCGAATTCTTAATTCAGGAGCCTGTCAGCGACCTGACCTCAGAAAGCTTCTGGAAATCGCAAACTGATGCCGAAGTCGGGGTTGCGGCTATCTATTCTTCGATGTCGGCAGCACTTTCACGGGGTCTATGGGATTGGGGAGAATTACGCGGCGACAGTTATGAACCTCACGAAAAAGAAGCATATGATCAGGGAGAACTCATTTATAACAATATACTTAACGACAACAGCGCTACTCTCTGGACACAATTATATCAGGTGATCGGGCAAGCAAATTCCGCGTTAAAATACATCCCGGGGATAACCATGACGCCTTCAGTCAAGAATCAGCTAATGGCGGAAGCTTATACCCTGCGTGCATGGGCTTATTTCTATGCGGTGAGAGTTTGGGGGGATGTTCCTCTTTTCATTGAACCTGTTGAAGAAATAGGACCGGGCATGTACCGTGAAAGAACTGACAAAGACTATATCCTTGAAAACGTGATCTTAGTTGATCTGGAAAAAGCCTACTTATTGATCGACAGAACATCGGTAAAACGCACGCGGGTTAATGTAGCCACTATTTGCGCTCTGCTGATGGACGTTAATGCATGGATGCACCGTTATGAAAGGGTGATAACCATTATGAACGAAAGAGCAAATCTCCTTAGAAGTACCGACTGGAATCTCATCACCACTACAGCAAACACCTTTAAATCCGACTGGAGAGGAATATTTATAGAGGATCCGGTACTTCCCGTTTCGCCTGAAGTTTTATTCAAATTATCCTATGAAACCCTTGGAAATGGCATCAACAATGCTGTCAGTTATTTTGCAAGTTCACAACCCAAAGTATGGTTATCGTCATATGTGAAAAACTCGTTGTACAACTTATCTGATCTGCGTTACGGAGCAACTCAGTGGGAAAATGTAGATTCACAGCATTCAAAACTTAACAGAAAGTTTTGGTACAATAATACTGTATTTACCGGCACAACCGGAAGAGATGTTGATTTGGTGGTTTACCGTTATGCCGATATTGTTTTATTATATGCCGAAGCGTTAGCAATGACCGATAACTTCAGCGATGCAGTATTCCAGTTGAACAAGATTACCACCCGTGCAGGAAACTCTCAATATTTTACAGCAGATTTCGTTAGCCAGGAAGAATTAATTGATGCTATTTTATTAGAACGTCACCGGGAATTTCTGGGTGAAGGAAAGCGCTGGTTCGATTTGGTTCGCTGCAACCGGTTTGATCTTCTGAAAGAACGCAATAATGTAGAAATCCGCCCGACGCAGATATACTTCCCCATCCATCGCGATCATATAAATCAAAATCCGCTTTTAGAACAAAACCCATATTAATCTTAGAAAATCTGATTTACACAATGAAACATAATATTTTAATATCAATAGGATTAATACTGCTTATGTCAGGTTGCCTGGGAATTCAGGAAGATTATGAATATACCCCCAGCAATAAAAGCAATGTAATAAACATGAATGTCTGGGATTTTATCAAATCACGCCCTGATGTGTTTTCGGAGTTCAGAGATGCTGTCCGTAAAAGCGGCATTGATTCGACAATTTATATTTCGGACTCAACCAGATACACTTATCTGATACTGGATAACAACGCGATGAGCACTCTTACGGCCACACTCGGTGCCATAAGTAATTCAAATCAGGCCAAATGGATCAATGTCCTCAAATACCATATTATTGACGGGTATTATCACGGGTTGGGGGTACTAACCTTCGATCCTACTCCCGTCATCACATTGTGGCGTTCGCAGGATGCGTATATGACCCTGCAACTCGAAAGTAAAAATTCATTCAATTACTCACGCTTGATTGTTAATGGTCTGGATCCGGCATGGAGCTCACTCACAAGCACCTACAAGTATGCAGTAACTTCAAACCTGATGTGTACCAATGGTATCTGCCATGTTTTAAACAGACATGCACGTCCGGTGACAAACAACAACTTTAATTAATTTTTAGCAGCAAACGATCATGAAGATAAAAGAATTTATTTTACTATTTGTCATATTGATATCAGGATGTAATCCCGACAAGATTGATTATGAAGCATTTTCTACTCCCAGAATTATCTATATGGTAGACAGTCTGCAGGTAGATCTGAATTCCGCCTCGTTGCCGGAGATTGTTTCTGTTGTGCAATCGGAAGCCGGTCTGACCAATGTAACTCAATATCTGATCAAATCAGGGAACTCAGAATCAGTATACGAAACTCCGGTCACAACTTTTCCCAATATCCACAGTCATTCTATTTCAAAACTACTTCCCTATACGGAGGATGTTGTTGGATTCAGAGTTGAAGCAAAAGACAGAGCCGGGCGTACAGTTTCTTCAACACTGCCCATCAGGGTAATTCCGCTTCGTGATGCCCCACTCGTGACCTTTTTGGTCAATGGAGCAGAATCAACTGAAGTGAATTACCGTGAAGGTGAACCTATGCCCACAATCGTGATCAAGACATCGAGTGAAGAAAAGTTATTGAGTTTCTCGGTTTCAAAAGTGGTGAATCGTGTGGAAAGCTCTATCCCTATAGAAGGAAAAGACACCATAAAATTTTCGAATCAGGAGAAAGACTATCAGATTGATTTAAGCGTTGATGGCTATCAGTTCGTCCCAAAGACAACAGCTTTAAAAGTATTTGTTGCCGCAGGACAGACAGGCAAACCAAAGATTAAAGTAGCGACACTGAAAATAGTGTTTACTGAAATTCCCGGACCTGAGGTGACCTTTACCGGTGGCGATTCTAAACAGATCAATGAGTTTTCGAACATTACCATCGTCGGGAATATTACTGCTGATGCAAAAATCAAACATATAAAATTTTACAGGAAACAGAATTCCGGAAATCTTTTGATTGATGATATCATCCTTTCGTCACCGGTAAGTTCATACCCTTTCTCAATTCCTTTAAATAAGGTTACAATGGCCGACAAAGGACTCATCGTTGAAGCAACCGATGGCAATAATAAAACAACAAGTTTCACCTGCTCGCTTGACGTGGTTGAAGTTGCGCCAGCGCCTGCTATCACGTTAAATCAGCCGGAAGATGTTTACAACGGGGCGGATGTAAATCAATCACTTGTACTAACCGGACAGATTACTACGCTGAGCGGATTTAAGTCGGTAGATATGGTGGTTTACGACAACAATGCAAATGAGTTACACAGATCACCGGTTGCTTATTCCGGAAATACAATTACACTTAACACCTCATTTACAGCAACAAAATCAACACGTAAGATCGGAATCGAAGCAGTAGATGTAAATGACAAAACAACAAAGATATACAGAGACGTACATGTTGGATATTATTATGCAAGGGTATTGATGTCACTTGCAGGAGAAGACACAAAAACCAGCTCAACTACTGGTCCGCTGCCCGGCCCCTTCTTCTCGGCGAAACGACGTGCAGCGATGAGTTATCCCGAAGGCAAAAATTTTCCGATGGAATGTGATATTGCCTTCCACGCTCAATCATCATACGGCGCCATACGTTGTGGTAACATGACTTATGCGAGAGGATCTTCAAAGTTTACCGGACACACTAAAACAGATGCTGGTCTTGACAAATGGGGAACTTCCACCAATTACCTGATAAAAACCACGGCTTTGAACCGGAGCGATTTTGATGAAACAACCATTGACAATATTCAATCGTTGACTTTCACAGGAACTTCCGAAACTCCGGTGATTGCGACAGGAGCTTTCCCGGCAACCCAGCCATCAAGCGCAGTACTAAGTTATCAGGCAACCATCGATGGGCAACCCAAGAACGTGATCCTGATTTATGATGAATTTGCCACATTAACAACAGATAAGTCGGCCTCAACCTTCTACATCAAAGTAAAAATTGAAAAATAACAAAAAGTGATTCCGGCCTGAATTCGTACTCAGGCCGGAATCAACTGAAATAAAAAATGTAACTACTATCAAAAGAGTACCTTAATATAAAATTAGTAATACATGAGAAAAACTTTACTTTTTGTAGCTTTAAGCTTGTTGCTAAATCCATTAAGATTTATGGCAACTAATCTTTTGATGTCCGGAAATGCCAACTTTGAAACTACATGGACGGGATTGACGGACTATGGATCACCCAATGTTATTTTGAAAAAAGTAACCACTATCGCGTCGGATGTTCCCGGATGGACAGGAGATGTCGGCAATGGCAATTTGTCCATTTATCAGGGACCGGGACGAACCGGAAATAATTCAGCTGTGCTCATCAACACACACGCAACCGGTGGAGCCAGGTTCTACAATGATTCAGTATTGAAATTGCAAAAAGGGGGTAAATACCGCCTGACTTTCTATGCGAGAGGTGCTGCAACCCTCGTAAATGTATGCTTGTATCAATCCGGTGTGCGGCCAACCATAGCGCAGGTTGCCGGTCCGAATGCCAGCGGTGTTTATGATCCGGATAAGTCAACCAACACTCCGGTCTCATTTGGAAGCAACTGGACAAAACAGGAATACAACTTTACCGTGCCGGTAAACTCTGCTTATACCGATTACAAATTGTATCTGGCACTTTACGGGTGTTCAGCTCCTGTTCCGGATGGCAGCAACCTTAGCAGTGCTTTTATGATTGATGATGTACAATTTGAGGCCTGTGAGGTTCCAAGTACTCAGGATTCGCTACTGGCAGAAACAGCAGGAATATCAGATTTAATGCTGGATTCCGCCATCCTTTTCCGTTCATCATTACGGGGTGAACAGGGATATCGTTCAGGAGTATATGTATATGACTCGAAATCGATTACAACTTATCTCAATAATCCCGAAAAACTGGCGGCACGTATTGCATTGCTGGGGATAAAAGACGTTTATGTCTCGGCGACGATCACAGCCCTGAACGGTTCTAATGCAACCCGTTATCAGTGGCTAAAGGATTTTAATGCTGCTGCTCATCAGTATGGATTGACAACCTGGGCAGTCCGGCTGGCCAACTATGACCATTTTGTAAGCGATGCTTTGATTTTGCAGGATTGTGCGAGAGTACTATCATATAACAACAGTGTAAGTAGCAATGAACGGTTTGATGCTGTTTCAGCCGACTGGGAACCTCATGTACTCAAAGAAGGTGGTGCAGATACTCCGGAAGAATTAAATATTTTCTGGGATAGTGAAAACAATTATGGTATCGGACAAGAAAATGATTCATTACTGCACAGGACGCATAACATGTTGTCACTTGCAAAAAACAACCTGAGTGGGTTGATGCTGAACGAAGCAATACACTACATGTATCAGGATCGTTATGATCTGGGACAGCTTTCCTACGGCAGTACAGTTCAGTTCCTGAACGATTGCCATTATGTAACCGTGATGTGCTATACCAATACAAAGGAAAATGTGTGGCAAAGGGCTGATGCCCCTATCGACAATGCTTCTGCCAATCCTAAAAAAGTAAGCATTTGTGTAAAAACAAGCATGAATACATATGGTGATGGTGGTGACACTTCAACATCACTTTATCCGAAAGGATGGGGATACCTCATCAGCACTATGGACTATCTCTATTCACAGGGAGCACAGAAACCTGCATTCAGAGGTGTGGACTTCTTTGAATTTGAAGGACTGGAAAAGATGTGGAACAATATGGCTCCACCTCAAAGTACCAGAACAGCGATTGAGCATCCTGCGACGGAAAATTCTGCTTGCTCAGTAATATACAACAGAGAAACCGGATCGCTGGTACTTACAAATGCGACCAGAAATTATCAAATGAAGATTTATTCTCTGCATGGTAAGCTTATCTCACAACAAACTACTGGTCAGGCAAACGAATTCTCAATGCATCATCTACAAAAAGGCAGCTATATTGTAAGCCTGAGTGGCGAATCGGAATTGCCTCTCATCTATAAATTTATCAAATAAATCATTATAAAAAACAATTTTAAAAATAAGTATATGAAAAAAACATTCATTTATGTAGCTATTACAATGCTACTTAGCTTCACTGGAATTAAGGCGGCCGATGTGTTGACCTTAGGGAATGCTGACTTCGAAACAGCATGGACGGGACTTACTGATTATGGTGATCCTGTAATTCTGAAAAAAGTGGGAGCAATTGCCTCCGGGGTAACCGGTTGGACCGGAGATGCCGGTAATGGTGGATTAACCATTTATCAGGCACCTGGCCATACAGGAAATAATGCTGCCGCATTAGTTAATACAAATGCAACCGGAGGATGTAGATTTTATAATAATTCAGTGATGACCCTGACAAAGGGAGGTTTGTACAAATTAACTTTTTACGCACGTGGATCCGCAACAATTGTTAATGTGAGTTTATTCCAGTCGGGTAAGAGACCTACTATTGCAGAAGTAACTGGACCTAACATTGCCGGAGTTTACGACGCAGGTAAGACGGTGAATAGTCCGATTGCACTGGGTAATACATGGACAAAGATGGAATATAATTTTACAGTTCCCGCTAGTTCTGCTTATACCGACTATAAACTGTATTTCTCTTTCTTTAACTCACCTAATCCTGCACTGGATGGCAGTAATCTGAATGATGTGTTCATGATTGACGACATTACTTTTGAACCTTTTGTTGACAACACTATTTCAACCCTTTCTTCAATAACCGTTGGAGGAAAATCAGTCAATAATTTTAATGCTAATACAACCAGCTACAATATCCTGACAAATAATGCTACTATTCCGGCAATCGTCGGAACTCCAACCGATGTAAATGCTACAGTAGTAGTGAGCGATCCCGTTCAGGTAGACAACACCGTTACTTATGAAATTGAAGTTACTGCGGCTGACGGCGTGACAAAAAAAACTTATACAGTGGCATTTCAGGTTACCAATGACCTCATTGTTCAGGGCTTCACTTCTGACGTATTGCCTTTGGATTGGATATCAAGTCAGACGGCAAGTACTAACGACTGGATGATAGATGTGAATGCCAATTACAACAACGGTTTATACATGGGGTCATACTCCGCACGTATCAAAGGAGGCGGAGGCGCGAATCCGACTATAACAAGCGGATGGTTGATGATTCCAAACCTGAACATGCCTGACGAGATGACATTTTATCTGAAAGCAAGAGAGGCAGGTACCAGTACTTTTTCGGTTTACAAACGTATTCACAGCGCAGATGCTTTTGTAAATCTGACCGGCTGGACACTTGCTGCAAGCTACACAGCTCCTTACGACGCAGCGTTTACCAAGCAGACTATCAGCCTTAACAGCACCGATGCACTTGATGTGTTGTTTTACGTGGAAAAAGAAGACACAAAAATTCCTTTTGCGCTGGATGATATCCGCATTACTCAGAAGGACTCGATGACAAGCACTCGGGATGTTCTCAACCCCAAATTAAAAATATTTACTTCAAAAGGATACTTAAACTTTGAGGCACAGGAAAACATCTCTTACAGAATAAGAACCATCTCCGGATCAACAATCAAAGCAGGCCAGGGCAATGCAGTATCTTTGAGATTACCTCAGGGTTTCTATTTAATTGAAACCGACGGCATAACTTATAAAGTAATTGTACCTTAAAACATAGTCTTTAATTTTTCAGGAGCAGGGGAATAAAATCCTGCTCCTGTATTCAAATTTTTCTTAATGAATCCGAACTTATCCATTCCGACACCCGCTTCTGAAAAACGAACCCGTTTTTTCTCCATGCTGATCCTCGCAACCCTGTTCTTTATTTTCGGGCTGGTTTCGTGGGTCAATACCATATTAATTCCTTATTTTAAATTAACATGTGAACTGACCGTTTTTCAGTCATATCTGGTGACTTTCGCTTTCTTCATCGCTTACCTGATCATGGCCATTCCATCTTCTTTTCTGTTAAATAAAGTCGGCTATAAAAAGGGTATCATGATCGGTTTATGGATAATGGCCACAGGAGCGCTGTTATTTGTTCCGGCAGCTTATTTCCGGATGTATCAGATTTTCCTTACGGGATTATTCCTGTTGGGCATCGGGTTGGCTATTTTACAGTCGGCCGCCAACCCTTATGTGACAATTATCGGGCCACGCGAAAGTGCTGCCAAACGACTAAGTATCGTTGGTACTGGGAATAAATTAGCAGGGATCATCGCCAATCTTATTTTCGCAGCAGTAGTTATCCGGGAGTCGGACAAGGAACTGATGCAGCAAATCAAAGCCGGCATCTATAGCGGACCTTCTCTCGACAGCGCACTCGACACCCTGATCAGAGGTGTCATGCTGCCGTATCTTGTCTTAAGTATCCTGTTGTTCTTATTTGGCATTGTGGTGCGTTATTCTGTTTTACCCGAACTCGATGCAAAAGATGTCAACAAAAATACTTCTTCGGAAGTCGATACACGCACATCCATTTTTCAGTACCCTGCACTGATCCTCGGAACGTTGGCCATGTTTTTTCATGTGGGTTCCCAAATGATCTCACTGGCAACCATCATCGACTATGCAGGAACCATGGGACTTGAACTGAGTGGAGCCGCTAAAAACTTCCCATCGTTCACCATGTCCTTTACATTTTTAGGATATTTATCAGGGATTTTCCTGATACCTAAATATATCAATCAAAAAAATGCCTTACTGATCTGTTCGACCATCGGATTGATATTGTCATTGTTAATCATTTTTGTCTCGGAACCTGTTTCTGTTTTTGGAATGAATACCGATATCTCGATTTGGTTCCTTGTATTGATGGGTTTCTCCAATGCGTTAATCTATACAGGCATCTGGCCCTTAGCCATCAATGGACTCGGCCGGTTCACCAATCTGGGTTCCTCATTTCTTGTGATGGCCCTGTGTGGAAGCGCTATCATTCCCCTTGTTTTCAGCTATATTGTCGATCTGCAATCTTCAAAATCAGCCTTCGACGCTATGAAATCAGCTTATTGGGTATTAGTTCCCTGCTTTTCATATTTAATATTCTTTGCTACTGTCGGATATAAGATCAAACACTGGAAACGAGTTAAAACAGCCTCTGCAGAAAATAAGCAATCATAGTCTTGCCTTCTGCACAATTCAATAATTACGATTTTTTAATTCAACAACCAATGAGCACAACCATCATAAAAAACGGAATCATCCTTACCCCTTTCCGGAAAATTGAAAACGGATCAATCATCGTTCGGGAAGGAATAATTACTGGCATTGAAGCCGGAAATATCGAAATTAGCGGAGCAGAAATTATTGATGCCAATGGTAATTACATCTCTCCGGGATTCATCGACCTTCATACGCACGGAGCCGGTAACCATGATTTTATGGATGCTACGTTGGAGGCTTATCTCGGTGCAGCAGAAATGCATGCCAAACACGGAACTACCTATTTGCTTCCCACAACGCTAACCAGTACAAACGAATCTTTGTACGAAACTTTCGACTTGTTCCGTAAGGCACAGAAAATCAACAATAAAGGTTCCTTTATGGGAGGATTGCATCTGGAAGGGCCCTATTTCGCCTTTAATCAGAAAGGAGCACAGGACCCTCGTTATCTTCGTAATCCGGAGCCAGGGGAATATCTGGAGATACTCGAACAGGGCAAAGGGATTATCAGTCGCTGGAGCATTGCGCCGGAATTGCCGGGAGCTCTTGCTTTCGGAACCGAACTGAAAAAACGTGGCATCATGCTTTCCATGGCACATACCGATGCCACATTCGAAGAAGCTATGGTGGCCTATGAATACGGATTCCGCCACATTACCCATTTTTACTCCTGTACCGCCGGGATTACCCGTAGAAATGCCTTTCGCCATGCAGGGGTTATTGAAGCAGGATACTACCACGACGGTATCACACTGGAAGTCATTGCGGATGGTATTCATGTGCCGTCATCGCTGTTGAAACTGCTGTATAAAATTAAAGGTTCAGAAAAACTGATGCTGGTCACAGATTCAATGCGGGCAGCCGGAATGCCGGAAGGAGAAAGCGTTTTGGGCAGTCTTAAAGACGGGCAAAAGGTGCTTGTAGAGGACGGAGTCGCCAAACTCCCCGACAGAACCGCTTTCGCGGGAAGTGTTGCTACTGCCGATATATGTATCAGAAAATACATGCAACTCGGAGAAGTTTCCATTACTGAAGCAGTAAGAATGATGACCGATACCCCTGCCAGAGTTTTGGGGATAGATGACAGCAAAGGAACGATCGCTATAGGAAAGGATGCTGATTTAGTGATATTTGACAAAGATATCAATGTAAAAAAAGTTTTTATTAAAGGGAAAATAATTGTAGAAAACGAATACTGAAAAGTCTGGTGATATGATAAAGAAAATGATGGTTTCAGTTGCATTACTATTATGCGGGATTCAAATGCCATATGCCGCAAATCCGGGAATAATTCCTGTTCCTCAATCCTGCGTTGTAAAAAAAGGTATTTTTACTTTCGATGCAAAAACAAATATCTATATACAGCCTGATAATGCAGAGATGCGCAATGCTGTTGTTTTAATTCAAAATTTATTTAGTGAGTCTGCAGGTTTTTCACTTGATATCGCCTCACGAATAAGGCCTTCCAATATTGTTGTTTGTCGTATTAACAAAGCCATAAAACATGCTTAAGCATATGAACTGAACGTAAAAACAAATCGTATTGAAATAAGTGCAGGAACTCCAACCGGTATATTCTATGCACTACAAACCATACGGCAACTGCTTCCTCCTGAAATAGACAAAGCCGGAGTGCCGAATAAGGAAATCAAATGGTCGGTTCAGGCGATGTCAGTATCCGATTCTCCGCGATTCTCCTATCGGGGAATGATGCTGGATGTATGCCGTCATTTTATGCCCAAAGAGTTTATTTTTCGCTACATAGATATGCTTGCATTTCATAAGTTGAATACTTTTCATTGGCATCTGACCGATGATCAGGGCTGGAGAATCGAAATCAAAAAGTATCCTAAACTTACCGAAATCGGTGCTTTCAGGAGAATGGAAATTGACGGGCATAAAAACGCACCTGACTGGAAGTGGAAAGCAGTTGATCACGGAGGATATTATACTCAGGAAGAAATCAGGGAAGTTGTTGATTATGCAAAAAAAAGATTTGTGACCATCATTCCTGAAATTGAGATTCCCGGTCATGCTCTTGCCGCTCTTTCGGCATATCCCGAACTTTCGTGTTCAGGAGGTCCTTTCGAGGTAGTCGGTAGATGGGGTGTGTTCCATGATATTTTCTGTTCACGCGAAGAAACCATGGTTTTTCTGGAGAATGTTCTCACCGAAGTAGCAGCTTTATTTCCGGGAGAATATATCCATTTGGGTGGCGATGAAGCCCCAAAAACCAGATGGAAAAGATGTAAAGCCTGTCAGGACAGAATGGCTGCGGAAGGTCTGAAGAATGAGACCCAATTACAGACCTATATTCTCGGCAGAATGGAAAAATTTTTAAAAGAAAAAGGAAAAAAAGTAATTTGTTGGGATGATGCAGCGGAGGCTGACATTTCGAAAACGGTGACTATCATGTCATGGAGGAGTGAAGAAGGTGGAATTTCAGGAGCCAAACGTGGAAACGAAGTGATCATGACTCCGCACAAATCGGTATATTTCGATTATTATCAGGGAGATAAAAAAGCAGAGCCTTTAACTATCGGAGGATATCTTCCTCTTGAGAAAGTATATGAATTCTCTCCCGTTCCGGAAATTTTATCAAAAGAAGAAGCCGCAAGAATAAAAGGAACTCAGGCCAATGTGTGGACCGAGTATATGCCTGATGAAAAACGGGTAGAATATATGGTATTCCCACGTATTGCAGCTTTGGCAGAAGTTAGCTGGTCATTGCCGGCAAACAAAAACTTCGCGGATTTTAAATCCCGGTTAAAAAACATCATTCAGCATTACGACTGTATGAATATCAACTATCGCAAAACAGACAATTAAAAATCAGCAATAATAACTAATAACAGATATATGATTAAGGAATTTAAGGTAGATGAATTGAAGGTAAAAGTATTCAATACACGTGAGGAAATGGGATCACAAGCAGCTATAGAGGCCATACAGGTCATTCAGTTGTTGTTGAACAAAAAAGAAACGGTCAATATTGTATTTGCAGCAGCGCCATCTCAAAATGACTTTTTAGCTTCGTTAGTTGCAAATAAGGACATAGACTGGAAACGCGTAAATGCTTTTCACATGGATGAGTATATTGGATTAGAGGAAGATGCTCCTCAGGGTTTTGGCAATTTTTTGAGAAATGCCATCTTTGACTTGTTACCTTTTGGTAAGGTGTTTTATTTGTATGACGGCCATCTTTCTGCAGAGGAAAATTGCCGGCGATACGCCTCAATATTAGAAGAATATCCTACAGATATTGTTTTTATGGGCATAGGCGAAAACGGACACATCGCTTTTAACGATCCTCATGTGGCACTTTTCAATGATCCGGCAAAAGTAAAGATTGTCGATCTGGATCTGCCATGTCGCCAACAACAAGTGAATGATGGTTGTTTTTCTTCGCTGGATGAAGTCCCGACCCACGCTCTTACGCTAACCATACCTGCACTGATGAGTGCAGCGCATCTGTTTTGCATGGTACCTACTTTCAGGAAAGATATTGCCGTTAAATTAACCGTCGAAGGTGTCATTAACGAAAGTTGTCCCGCAACAATATTAAGAAAACATCCCTCAGCTATTTTATACCTTGATAAAGACAGCGCAGGATTGCTGAACAATGAATTTTACTCTGCAAAACAAGTATTATGAGAAACAGGTATTGGATAATAACATTGTTGTTGGTAGTTTTTAGTATATCTTTTCCTGTTCGGTCCCAGCAAAAGGATTTTGATGTAAAAGGTTTTCATATCGATCTTCGTTCGCAGGTAATGACAATGCCTGCACTGAAGGCTTTTGTCAGAGAATTGGCGGATTTTAAGATCAACACTTTAGTAATGGAGTGGGAAGCTACTTTCCCTTATAACGAGAATGCCACCATTAGTAATAAATATGCATATAAACCTGAGGAAATAAAAGATTTCATTGCGTATTGCACCAGTCTGGGAATTGATGTCATTCCCCTTCACCATTGTTTCGGCCATGTTGAATGGATATTGCGTCATGATCGTTACCGTCAGATCAGTGAGGATAAGAAAGAAGTATCGCAGGTTTGTCCCTTAAAGGAAGATGAAGCCATAACGATCTTCAGGAGTCTTTTTAAAGAACTGGTTCGTTACCATCCTTCTAAATACTTCCATATAGGAGGAGATGAAACCTATCTGTTGGGATCGTGCGATTTATGCAGAGCAAAAGTGGAGAAAGAAGGTAAATCCAAACTATTTGTGGATTATGTGAAAGCCATGTGCGAAATTGTTTCCAGTTTCGGAAAAACTCCGGTATTATGGGCAGATATCATTTTAAAATATCCCGAAGCAATCCGTGAAATGCCAAAAAACACTATCTATGTCGACTGGAATTATGGATGGAAGATAAATCATTTCGGAGATATACAGAAATTGTATGATGCAGGAGCTACGTTGTGGGGAGCACCGTCGATTCGTTCAAGCCCTGATAACATGTATCTCACTACATGGTCGACCCATTTTAATAATCAGAAAGATTATATTCCTTATGCCCGCAAGGCAGGCTACAAAGGAATCATCATGACTTCCTGGTCAACTTCAGGACTTTACAGTTTCAAATATGATCAGAGTTGGGAAATTCAGGACATGGAGCAGGTACGGAATGTTTATCCTTTAAACGGATTTCGTATCTTGGTAGCGGCTTATGCAAAATCCGTCAATCAGACTGAACCCCTCAATCCTGAGGAATTTGTAACTGAATATGCACAAACACGCTTTGGGATGACCGGTGAAGAAGGAAAAACCTTGTGGAAGGTACTTAATACACAACAAGAGGTAATAAGAAACGGAAAAACTTTAAAAGGGTTAGAAATCAGCAATATATTGAAAAACACAATTGAAGTACGAAATGAACTTTACAAGTTAAGGCCTGTGAGAAACAAAGTTGAAATAGAGCATATGAAACTAATGTTCGATATCAGGGTAAACTACCTTCGTTTTAAAGAAATTGAAGATATTTATGAATCGGAAGCTTATAACCGATCGCTGACAAAAGATTTATTATCACGGTTGAATAATGTGATTGAAGAGGAGAAACAACTGGATAAACGTTTCATTTCACTTCAAAAGAATTTTCTTAACCGAAGCGAGATTGATCAGCAAAATGAGATCAGGAAGCGCAAGATGCTTGTTATAAGAGATTTCTTAAAAGCAAACATATAAACAATCAGATATGAAAAAAATCATTTTATTTGGTATCATCACTTTGTTTGCCGTTAATATCAATGCTCAAAGTCCGGAGCAAATGGCTGATGTTAATGGAGAAATGCTTCAGCGCGCGATGGAGTTCAAAAAAGCAATCGGCACTTCCGCCGGATTCAGGAGTGGTGTTTACATCTACCAAAAGCGGTCGTATGCCGATTATGAAAAAAAACCTGCTCAACTGGCAGCCCGTCTGGCTCTGCTTGGGTTCACAGATGTTTATCTGGGAATGGCACGTGTGATGACCTCAGGAAACAGAGATGAGCAAAAATGGATTGAAACCTTTAACATCCACGCTCACAAGTATGGAATGAAAGTACACATTCTGTCGTTGAGTAGCTCAAAACTTTGGGTTGATAACAAGCGTATCTTTGAAGATTGCAATGAGATCATTAACTTCAACTATTCCAACAAGAAAGAAGTTCGCTTCGATGGCGTGTCGGCCGACCTGGAGCCACATATTATGAAAAAGGGTCATATAGAAAGGCCGAAAGAGCTGCTGTGGGAATGGCACGGAACCGATAACTACGGTGTGGGAAAGGACAATGACCTGTTGTGTAAACGCATGGTTGAAGTTATGGAGAAAGCAAGGAAAGAACTTGGCAAACAATTCGAACTCAGCCAGGCTCAGGGGTTCTTTATTCAGGGCCGTTATGATAATGGCGAGCTTTCATGGGGAAGCGCGCATCAGTTACTTCAATATTGCAACTCGCTCATCGTCATGGCCTATAATTTCAAACCCGAACGTGTATTTGAGATGGCTCGTCCATCGCTCGAAAGCGCGAAGAATTTCCCGAAAAGTATCAGCGTGGCAATCAAAACAAGTCTGGACACCTATGGCAGCGAGGGGCCTGTTACCTCCTTTCAGCCTCAGGGTTGGGATTACCTGATTAAAGGAATTGAATATCTGAAGGAAAAAGGTTCAGCATATAAATCATTTCGGGGTATTGATATTTTTGAGTTTCAGGGATTTGAAAAAATGTGGAATAATTCGGCAGTTGCTGATAAACGAACTGATTACGAAAAAACTGATAGTCACTAATTATTATCGTTTATGAGAAAATTCCTGTTCAGCTGTCTTCCGGTTCTCCTGATGCTATCATCACTGGTATCCTGTGAGGCAAAAGAATTAAAACCCGACCGGCCCATTGTGATTGAACTCGAAGTGACACCGGGCAGACAAGATTCGATCCTTGCAGATGCCGGTGGCGTATCCTATGCCATGATGGATGCCGCCCTCACCTTTCGGGCTTCATTACGGGGAACTCAGAATTATCGTTCAGGAGTTTACGTCTACGACTCAAAATCGGTCAACACCTATATCAACGAACCTGAAAAACTGGCTGCACGTATCGCTTTGCTTGGAATTAAAGATGTTTATCTAAGCGCTTCCAAAGGAGCAATTGATGGTTCTGATGCAATCAAACGAACATGGACAAGAAATTTCAATAAAGCAGCACATCAATACGGATTGGTGGTATGGGCACTGAGGCTGGCGTCTTATGCCGCATTTGCCAGCGATGCCATCATTAACGAAGAATGTGCACGAATACTGGCGTACAATAACAGTGTTGCTTTCGACGAAAGATTCGATGCTGTTTCTGCCGATTGGGAGCCGCATGTTTTAAAAGAAAATGGAGCAGACACACCGGCAGGCTTGAATTATTTCTGGGATAGCAGTACTAACTATGGAATTGGAGGAGCAAACGACATGCTCCTGAAACGCACACTGGACATGCTATCGCTGGCAAAACAAAATCTGAACGGGTTGCCGGTCAACGAAGCCATCCATTATATGTATCAAAACAATTTCGATACCGGCCAGCTTTCTTACGGAAGTACTTTGCAGTTTCTGAATCAATGCAGCTACGTAACAGTAATGTGCTACACCGACACAAAAGAAAAAGTGTGGTCGAGGGGCCTTAGTCCTGTCGAGAATGCCCAAAGTAAAAATAAAAGTGTTAGTATTTGCATTAAGACAAGTTTAAATACCTATGGAGATGGAGGCAATGCAAGCACCTCGCTACATCCTAAAGGTTGGACCTATCTGATTGAAGCCCTCAATTATTTTTATACACAGGGGGCATCAAAACCTGCTTTCAGAGGAATTGACTTTTTTGAGTTTGAAGGTCTTGAAATCATGTGGCAAAGCGTTAAAACTGTTACAAAAACAGAGATTCCGGATATTTCAGACATTAAAGTTGCATTTGATAATGTTTCAGGATGGCTGATGTTTCCAAACCATGAAGGAAATTATCGTGTTGAAGTGTTCTCTGCAAATGGAGAGTCTGTCATGAGTGAGACTTTCAACAATACCGGTAAAATACAAACATCACATTTAGCAACAGGAACTTATATAGTTAGAATAACAGATGCTTCGGGATTATTTAAAACTTTAAAATTCGCAAAATGAATCAACAAGAAAGGTTATATTCGTTGGATGCTCTGCGCGGTTTTGATATGTTTTTTATCGTAGGTGGTGCCGCATTTATCAAAGCATTTTTTGGTTTATTCCCTTCATCATTTTCTGATTTCGTAATTAAACAAATGTATCATGTAGATTGGCATGGATTTACCTTCTACGACATGATATTCCCTTTATTCCTTTTTATAGCCGGGGTATCATTCCCCTATTCACTGGCCAGGAGTTATGAAAAAGGATATACAAATTCAAAAATTGCAGCCGTGATTGTGAAACGAGGAATGAAACTCATTATCTTTGGATTTGTTTTTAATGGTATTTTGACGCTGGATTTTGAAAACATGCGGTATGCAAGTGTACTGGGACGCATTGGCATTGCATGGATGATAGCTGCATTGATTTTTGTTTTCGGGGATATCAAGTGGTCAATCGGTGTAAGTCTCCTGATATTAACCGGTTATTATCTTGTGAGTTTGTTTTTAATGAACCCGAATGCTCCGGCAGGTACTTCTCCGTTTTCTATTGAAGGATCATTTGCGGCATGGCTTGATGCCAATTATTTTCCGGGCAGAACTTTTGATGCTGCCTATGAACCTCAGGGATATTTAAGCACATTACCGGCAATTGTTACTGCTTTGTTAGGCATACTGACCGGCAATTTTTTAAAAAGTAAACGTTATATTGCACAAAAAAAAGTACTTTTGATGTTTGTTGCTTCTGTCGTATTGATTCTTACAGGCTTATTGTGGAATAACTTTTTCCCGATAAATAAGAATTTATGGACAAGTTCTTATGTTTGTTTTGCGGGAGGATTAAGTTTACTATTGCTTACTGTTTTCTACTATATCATTGACGTATTGAAGTTCAGGAAATGGTCGTTTGTGTTCGTAGTAATAGGAATGAATTCGATTACTATATACATGGCGCAAAAAATTGTAGACTTTAAACATATCGCCAGATTCTTGGGTAGTGGAACTGTTGAAGTTTTTCCGGTAAATTTTCAGCCGTTAATTTCATCAATAATATATCTTTTAATCATCTGGAGTTTTCTCTATTTTTTATATCGAAAAAAAATCTTTCTAAAAGTCTGATATGTCGCGTTTTGCTGTTTTTATAAGTTTTATTTTGCTCAGTATAAACTTTTATGCTGCAATAAGTATTGAGCAATATCAGGACATTCAGTACCGGACTTTAACTTCAAAAAACGGCTTGTCACAAATGACAGTTCTGGATATTATTCAGGATTCGCAGGGTTATATGTGGTTTGCGACACGAGACGGTATCAATCGCTTCGACGGGAATCAGGTAGTTGGCTTTAAAAATCAACTGGGCGACGAGAACTCAATCAGCAGCAATTACACAACCAGTTTTGCCATCGACGGGCAGGACAATTTATGGATAGGAACCCATTATGGCGTTAACTGTTATGATACGGAAAAAGAAATCTTTAAAAAATATTTTTATCAGGAAGAAGACCGGAATAGCTCTTACAACAGGATACGTAAAGTAATTGTTGATTCAAAAAACAATGTATGGCTGGGTACAAAAGGAGGATTACTGACACTTGACCGCCAAAGTGGAAAGCTAAGTAAATGTCCGGCGGTAGTCTTTCCTTTGCAGACTATGTGCAAATACGAAGGAAAATTATTGTTGGCACATGAAACCGAAGGACTTTACCTGTACGATCCTTCAACAAAAATATGCAAACAGGTTAACATAAAAGGAATTGAAGGGGGTTTCGCTGTCAGGTCGGTTTATTACTCGAAAAGCAAAGATGTGTTCGTGGGCACCGATGGACAAGGAATGATTATACTGGATAAAAACCTGACACTGAAGAAACATTTTCTGAATCAGGCAAACGATCTTCACTCCCTGTCGAACAATAGCATCCGTAGCATCACCGAGGATTTTAGCGGCAATATTATCATAGGAACATTCGACGGGATATCATTCTACTCCCCGGGACAAGAATATTTCGTGCGGGTAAAAAGTCAGTCAGGTGAAAATGAGAGATTTTCTCATTTTTCATTCCACTCCGTTTATATTGATCGTAACGGAACACTTTGGGGTGGTACCTGGGCAGGAGGAGTCAATTATGGAAGTTCCTATTGGGAAGGAAATTCCTTTAAAGTTCTGAATCCCTATCCTCAAAAACGGCATCTTGGTATTATCGGACCGCTGATCAAGGAAAAAAACGGCATATGGATCGGCATCGAAGGAAGCGGTTTTGTATATTACAATCTTCAAAACAAATCGTACAAGCATTTTACTTTGCCTGATGTTAGTGGAGGGAACTTCCGTACCAATATCGTAACTGCTTTCTGTAAGGATGCTTCAATACTGTATGTCGGCACAAATAACGGACTGATTGCTGTGTTCGACCTGACTACCGAAAGAATAAAAAAAATCTTCCGTGTATCCGGCGAAAGGTCGGTGATGAGTCTTGGTGCCACCGGCGACGGATCCATTCTGGTTGGAACAACAGGAGAAAAAAGTTTGCTGAAATTCGATAAAAACGGAAAGGTCACCGACGAATTCAAAGATGCAAAAAACAACAATTTACGTTTTGAGTTTGTCCGGAGTATAGAGAAAATTGCTGATAATGAGTTCATCATCCTGACAAATAAATACGGATATTATCGTTACAACCTTGAAACCCTCGAATGTCAGTTCATCGATCTTGTAAAATATTCCAATTCTCCAAACGACGCCATTAACTGCCTGTTTAAAGACCGAAATTCCCAGTTGTGGTTCGGAACCTCAGAAAACGGACTCTACCAAATGGATCTGCAGGGGAAATTACTTAATCACCTTACTTATCCCGATCATCTCACCAGTAATACCGTGAATGCAATTTCAAGCGATGAGAGTGGAAATATCTGGTTTTCACAGCTTAACAATTTGTCGGTATACAATATCAGGGATAAAAAAATAAAGACCTTTACATCCTTCGATATCAACGAATTCAGTTTAAGATCATCACTGTTTTCCAACGGAATACTTTTTTTTGGCGGCGACAAAGGGCTGGTAGCATTCGAGCCTTCTCAGTTAAACAAAAAAAGTAAAGTTCCTTCACTGGTTATCAATAAATTTTTCATCAATAATGCGGTAGTAAAACCTACAGAGATAGATTTCAGGAACAAAAAGTTCAAATTAGCCTATCGTCAGTCAAATATCTCCATCGATTATACTGCTCTGGAATATTTCTCCCCTAAAGACCTGAATTATGCCTATATGCTGGAGGGATTCGATAAAAACTGGAATTATGTGGAGAAAAATCTGCGGGCATATTACACCAATCTTCCAGCGGGCAACTACCGGTTCTTATTAAAAGCCTCATTCAATGACGATACCTGGTCGGAAAAAGTAATGATGCAGTTTTCGGTGATGCCTCCACCCTGGAAATCATGGTGGGCCTATGTTTTATATTTTATTGGTATTGTCACTGTTGTTTCAGTATTTATTCATTATCTGAAAGTAGAACTGAGACTGAAGAACGATATCATCCTGCAAAAGGAAAAGCAAATGAACATGGAGAAACTCCATGAAGACAGAATGATGTTGTTCACAAATCTTTCGCATGAGTTGCGTACGCCTCTGTCGCTGATAATAGGACCTTTAGAAAATTTACTATCAGAGAAAATGCTGCCGGCACGCATTTATAAATCGCTTGAGTTGATTCTCAGAAACTCAAAACGGTTGCTTTTTATTGCCAATGAGTTGCTCGATTTCAGGAAAAAAGAATCCAGCACCCTGGAGTTGAAGGTTGCAGTAGGTAACTTTTCGCTGTTTGTTTATGAAATTGTTCTTTCATTCTCGCAATTAGCCGAACAACACCATATCAGGCTTGAATACGATGGTAAGGATGATGGTATCCATTTGTGGTACGATCGTTTCTGGATGGAGAAAGTATTGTTCAATCTTTTGTCCAATGCTTTTAAAAATACGCCTGACGGAGGATGTATCACTATAAAATCAATGATCAAAGACTCCAACTATATGCTCACTATCAGCGATAATGGTACAGGAATCCCCGAAAATCAGTTAGATGCTATTTTTGAACCTTTCCATCAGATTCGCAGCAACAATAATTATTCTAACGGAACCGGCATAGGACTCAGTCTGGTGAAAGGAATTATTGAGTTACACAATGGAGTGGTCATTGCCGACAATAATCCTGATGGAGGCGCCTGTTTTACCATCTATCTGCGTTTAGGACGCACACATTTTAAAGAAAGCCAAATTGTTGAAAACTATCAAAGTAGTGAAGAGATATCGAGTTATCCTTATGTTGATGATGAAATTGCTATCGAAAATATTACTCCATCTTCCAACGGCAAGCAAAAAACAATTCTGGTGATTGAAGATAACAAGGACCTCAAGGCTTATCTGCAGCTCATCCTGCAAAAATACTACAAGGTCTTAGTGGCTTCAAATGGGGTTGACGGACTGGCAGTTGCCATGAACAATATTCCCGATTTAGTACTGAGCGACATCATGATGCCAAAAATGGATGGGATTGAACTGTGTAAGCGTCTGAAGAACAGCAGCAAAACCAGCCATATTCCTGTGGTATTGCTTACAGCTCGCGCTTCTATCGCCCATGTTCAGGAAGGACTTAATATTGGTGCCGACGATTATTTTATCAAGCCCTTCAATCCTGCAATACTCATCAGCAAAATAGAGAATATCTTAAATTCACGTGATCAGTTAAAAACCTATTATGGAAAAACTTTCGGGGAGGAGATTGTAAAAAGCGCCACTTCCAATCTTGATAAGGATTTTATTAACAGACTATATTTCATTATTGAATCACAAATATCAAATCCTGATTTCTCAACCGATATTCTGGGAAAGAAAATTGGCATGAGTAAAACAGGACTTTACAATAAAGTCAAGGAATTTACGGGATACGCTCCCAGCGAACTTATAAAAAAGATTCGTATGGATCTGGCTGTAAAGATCTTATCCAAAGGAGAAACTCCTATCAGCGAAATCGCTACCAATCTGGGATTCAGAAGCACTTCTTATTTCTCAAGTTGTTTTAAATCAGTTTACAAGGTCACTCCTTCTGAATACATAAAAAATCTGGAAAACTCAGCAGAGCAATCATAACATCGCTTGCCTGATTATATATAAACAATTATCCCGGATTTGAGTGCATATGTAACACAGTTCCCGGGATAATTTGTTCTGATGAAAGTTCCGGCTTAAAGAACTATTCTTTAATAAACGTTTCATTCCGCTTTGTTCCATCTGAAGTCAGTATGGAAAGGTGATAAATCCCCGACGGGAAATGACCTACCTGAATATATTCTGCGTTAGAGGCTTTTCTATTCATGAGCATCCTTCCCTGCATATCATAAATCGTTACAGAAACAAACGGGCTATCGCTCTGAACCCGGAGTTGGTCTCTGACTGGATTAGGAGCAATAACAATCTTGTTCATAATGGTTTGTTGTACATCAGTAGCAACTTCGGTGATATTAAGAAAGTCCTTCCACTGATCTGCTTGCTGATACAAACTTTTTGAACCAACCGGAACATATAAAGTGCATAAGTTTTTATTAATTCCGTAAAAAGCAAATATTCCGGGATTAACCGGATTAGCAGGATATGCATATAATGAAGTCAATGCACCGCAACCAGTAAGTATGCGATCACCAATCTTAGTTACTGAAGCAGGAATGATTACCGATGTAAGCGCCGCACAATCCTGAAAAGCTGATATGCCGATTGTTTTCACCGAAGGAGGAAGGTCAACCGATTGCAAGGTTTTACAGCCGTAGAATGCTTTATCATCGATAACCACTACTGAATTGGGAATGATAATCCAGAATAGCCCCGAACACTCATTGAAGGCATTTTTAGCAATTCCAAGCGTACCTTCATTTATGGTTACCATAGTCCAAGAAGGCATCGTTCCTTTGTTTCCGTACAACATTTTACCTATGTATACAACTCCGTCAGGCTGGTTATTGAACCACTGTGTATCGCCAAAAACTCCCACTCCAAGCAGCACCAATGTATTGGGAAAACTTATAGACGCCAGGGCTGTACAACCAGAAAATGCACTGTTATCAATTGCCGTCACCGAATTGGGAATAACCACGGAATTCATTGCACTGCAACCGTAAAATGCGCTGTTTCCAATGGTCAATACCGTATTCGGAATCTGCACCGACCTTAATGTGTTGGCTCCAAAAAAAGCGTTACCGGCAATTCCCACCGTTCCGTCCTGAACCGATATATCCGTGTTTTCCGGCATCATGCCTTTATATGCATAAAGTATTTTACCGATGTAGATTACACCATCAGGTTGACTATTGTACCAGGCTGTATTATCAAAAACCATTCTTTCCATTGCCGAAACAGTAGCAGGAAAATTTATTGTTGCCAGACTGGTACAGCCGTAAAAGGCCATATACCCGATAGAAGTTACTGATTCAGGAATGGTTGCAGTTGACAAAGCTGCACAATTGTAAAAAGCCTGATTGCCAATATGAGTTACTGAGTTCGGAATAGAAACTGACGCCAGTGCAGAACAACCAGAGAACATATAATCATCAATTGTAGTAATCAAATTCGGAATACTTATCGAAGCCAGCTTGCTACATTCGGTGAATGCTCCCCCTCCAAGAGTTGTGAGAGTGGAAGGCAGATTAATGCTTGTAAGAGAGCTGCACCCATAGAAAGCATTCACATCGACAATTTTCAACGAAGAAGGTAGTGTAACGGAATTTAAACCTGAGCATAACCAAAACGCTCTCCCACCAACCGACGTTATCGATTTACTCAACACCAAATCTCCGCTTAGTTTGCTACATCCCGAGAAGGTAGATTCTTCAATTTTAGTCATGGCAGTGGAAGTAGTGAGCTTACCGTTCAATCCGCTACAACCTTCGAAAGCAAATTTGCCTACCGTCGCCACTGTGTTCGGAATGATCAGTCCACCGGTCACACTACTGCATTTACTGAAAGCGTACTGCCCGATTGACACCAACTTTGACGGAAGCTGCATGGTACCACCCATTGAACTACAGGAAAAGAATGCATATTCCCCGATAGAAGTTACCTCAGATGGAATCATTAAATCAGACTTGATACCAATACAACTGCTGAAAGCATAATTCCCGATGGCTGTTATTGAAGAAGGTAAAATAAGTGATGATAACTTTCTGTTGTTATCAAAAGCTCTGTCAGGAATAGCCTGGGCATCATAAGCAATTACATTGTAGACTTTAAGATAGCCGTTATAAGTGAATGCGCTTCCATTATCCCCTGTGTAAGCAGCGATATTGGCAGCCGACATATCGAGTACTGATAATGCAGATAAAGTATCACGCATGAACCTGAAATCACGGGCATCAATCGTACCTGTAACAATAAGGTTTGTGACGGTAGTTTTTTCTGATGCAGTAAAGTTTGATGACATGGTACCAGGAGTTCCCACATTCACTGTTTTTACAACTATCGCTGCATTCAACAGCATAACATAAACACTCAGGGTAGCAATGAGGCCAGCCCTTATTACAGAAGTTTTCATAAAGATTAATTTTTAGAAATAAGTTTAGAATAGGTGAGGTTTTACATTGTTCTTTTCCCATTTACCACCAGTTTCTCGGTACCTTCCGAAACGGTCGTGTTACAGCTTACTTTTTCATCGTCGATAGTCATTGCTTTGTCATCTACCGTAAGGGTATTGCCCGAAACAGTTCCTTTTATGTTGCGGGTTTCGCTGTAGGTCTTCGAATATCTGGTTCCATAAATAGCATTATTCATCAGAACAAAATTGAAGATCCCTTCATCTACTACTGAATTATCACTGATTTTAGTGGTTCTATAAGTTCCTTCGTATGCTTTCACCTGCAGTACAGATGTTTCCTTTATTGGGGTAGAAACAATAAAATGTCCGGCAATCTGAAAATCAACGACGATACCAGTTCCGTTCGCTGCGCACGACAGATACACGATGACATCTGTAGAGCCTATTTTACCGGTAAATTTAGCGCGATTAATTACTTCTCCCGGAGTCCAGTTTGATAAATCAGTGGTAAGCAAAGTTCCTGATTGTCCATCGAAAGTAACCTGACAATACACACTGTCGTTACCGTTTTTGAGTGAAAATTTAAACACTCCCGACGAGCCCACCATTACCCCTTTGATAACACCACCACTATTACTGTCGTATGCAGCTTTTGCTTCAGGTGAGGCGGGCAATTTTACTTCATTTTCATCGGTACAGCTAATACTAAATAGACTCATGAAAGTGAGCATCAAGCTCCAGATACATAATTTTGTTTTCATTTGTAGATATTTTAAAGTGATTATTAAATCTCCGGCAAAGGATTGACTTTATAAAACAAAAATAAGTTGCCGGAATTATTGTTTTGTTAATAATCATAAATATTGACAAGAAAACATAGAAATGTATTTTAGTACAGAACAAGTTTTGATTTAAAATGATACTCAGCTTGTGGTGAAATTATCTGAATATAATAAATACCTGACGGCATCAGCATCCTTTCAAATACGGTAGTCGCCTGATTGATTGTTTCTTTACGCACCACCTTCCCGCTAATATCAAAAACAGACATTACATAAGCCTTACTCATATCCAGGTTAGGCAAATCAACAATAAATTTATCTTTTGCGGGTTGGGGATATACCAGTGCTTTCCTTTCAACCGGGTTATTCACCCAAGAAGTCGGGCAGGTTGAGGTTTTAACAGTAAATTTATTTCCCGAAAGAGCATCATATTCATAACAGGTAGATTGAACTACATCTGTTATATCAACCGATTGTGGATTTCCATTTTTGCTGAAAATTACATTTACAGAAGTTACCGATTCAGCAAAATCATAACTGAACCAACCGTTACCCATATCTTTCATCAGCTGACCTGGCCATGATGTAAATAAATCTCCGTTTGAATTCCATGCCCAAAGGTTCACTCCCGAGGTTCCCCAGTCATCGGGTCGTTTAAAAGAAACAGTTATATCTCCCTTTCCGCCCCCGGTATCGCCTACACCTTTCCCCACATACACATGCTGAATGGGAGTTTTGAATGTATTTCCTTTTATATCCGTTGCTTCAACATAATAATCGATCAACACCTCTTTAAACCCCGCGACCTCAGCAAAACATAAATCAGCTTTTGCCTGTGGCAAAATGAAAAAATTCAGTTCGCTGTCACCAGTAGGATCAGCAGCCATCGGTTGCCGGCTCATCGCAGTGCTTGTCCATGCTTCCACCTCACTTCCACCGGCGTAAGTCTCGTTCTGTGTACTTTCCACAGGATTCCATCCATCCTTATCCACACGATATTTCAGCACCACCGAATTCAATCCGCTCACATCATAGGCATAAGTCCAAACATGAAAATCACTTGCATAATTCACTTTTTTATATCCGGTGTGAGGTCCAAAACCAACACTTCCGGGATTATATGGAAAACGTTGCGGGATAAAAACCGAAGGAGCTGTATTGTCAACACCTGGATTTGCGTCGATTACTTTCCGGGCATAATCAATGGCGATATTCCCCGTCATAGAAGGTTTTACCTCCATATCCTCGGCTTTACCATAGTACATAAATCCGGAGTTAAGTCCCCCGAAATAAAAATGCCATGCTTTTTCGGCATTCGTTGCCGTAGTGCCTCCATCTGCAATTTTAGCGATGCGAAGGTTTCCACCTTCAATATCTTCCGCCATGGTTACAAAGTTTTCGGTAGCCGTGATGACCGCCCAGTTACGGGCATCTTCCGTCCAACCATTCGGATCGAAACGATAATCAGTTTTGGAATACAAAGGCCACAACCAGTTGATAAACTGCGGATGACCCCAATCGCTTTCCGCATTGACCCAGGCACCATCTTCCACCCGCACAATCTCATCAGCAGGTACCGGGTGATCGTTCAGAAACTGCTGAATCGTTGTTGGTTTATAGCCTGCATTATTTGCAGCATATGTAAAACTATTCACCGCTTCATAATAATAGCTGCTACCACCCCCCCAGGCATTATCTCCATCGTGAGCCAGCAAAAGAATCGTCGGGCGGGAATCATTGCTATAAGGTTCAATTTTAGCCGCCACATCACCCACATTAGCACCACTGTATCCATCTACATAACTGAAATAGTTGCACATAGGCACCACATCAATTTTGTAGGCAGTCCCTGTTTCCGGATTGATATACTGCGCTTTGTGCGTCTGGTAACAATAAGGAACAGCCAATCTGGAGCCCCTGCCATCGATAGTAGCGTCAAACCAATGATTTCCGGCAGCGGGCACCTGATCGGCGCGGTTGGGTGCGTCAATATTTCCGTTGATATTATAGGGATGCACATAATCGGATAGTGTACGTGCAAGATGACTGTTTGGTATCACCGACCATTCAATACCACATTCTACGAGCGTTTGAATAATTCTTTCGGAGAAAGCAGCTTCGGCAGGCCAATAACCCTTTGACACATGACCATAATATTTATTAGAGGTGTACTGGTGTGCCTGGATTTGTTTTTTCAACGTACGGGCACTTACCAATGGCGAAAGTGCGTGGTCCCAGGTAAAACACACCACATCCAGTTTAGGAAAACCATCCGAAGTTTTCCAGCCGATGGCTTCCTTGTAGGGATTCATCCAACCGGAACCGTAACCCCACTGATTCTTTGCTCCAAGCGAACGGACATTTTCCATCAATCCGGCTGAGATGCTTAACTGAGCCCCCGCATCAATTATACTTTTAATGCTGTTTACCGCATCACGGGGTGAGTTCTGATAAGCATTCACTCGATCGGCCTTTGAGAATATTTCTTCCAGATTATTGGTTGGATGGGCAACATTACTTCCCGGATATATATTTCCTCCGCTTGTTTTCAGACGATGCGATTCTTCCACAAACTGTTTTGTCTCAGGATTATCTTTACTCTTATCCGCCCAATATACCGGCTGATCCATATGCCAGAGATATGTAGTGTAAACCTTTTGAGCGACGGAGGATTGTCCCGCAGCCAATACAAATAAAAAAATAAGGAGACCGGAATTGCGTAGTGTTCTTATCATAGCAAAAAAATAA
The DNA here is from genome assembly GCA_034927265.1 of Paludibacter sp. Taxonomy (GTDB): domain Bacteria; phylum Bacteroidota; class Bacteroidia; order Bacteroidales; family Paludibacteraceae; genus Paludibacter. The sequence goes on along the minus strand of JAYFQH010000004.1, from coordinate 8,248 downwards.
GGATTTGATCTTTTGCAAAATAAGTAAGAACGGAATCTGATCTGAAAAAAAAATGCGGAAAACAAGTTATTATTTTCCGCAAACGTTTGATGTTAAAGAGAATAATCTCTCTATTTATCAAGTTGTTTCTGAATTTTTTTAATCGCAGCCTCAATCGGTTTTTCCGGTTCAATGACATTGAGGGGGCCCCAGAAATCGGGATCAGAGAATCCATCGGCAGTTTCACTGATAATCACATTGGATTTCAGTCTTTCATTGAATTTTATGACTTTATTTTCCGAGCTGTTTTCGCGGTCGGTAATAGCCATCTCAACAACAGAATAGTAGTTTGAATTAAAAAGCTTTTTCTTCCAGTTGATTTTCATTCCTAACTCTATACGGCTGTAAGCATAATACCATTTGCCATCGTTTTCAACATAGTCCATACGATATTTTGCCTCGATAGGCGTAACCTTAGCATTCAGAGGTTTCTTTTTGATAAACATGTCCATGGCTTTTTCTTCATTCTCCAGATTCAGATTAAAAATTACCGTTTTAAGTGCCATCGTCGAAGCATCGATGTAGAATTTACCTTCATACAGCGCCTCTTCTTTCTGCGGATAAGGCTTGAAGTTTACCACATAAATCAGTCGTTCATCCAACCATTCAACCTTATCGAAAGTAAAGAAATACTTTTTATACATATCATCCGCAAACAGCACATCGGGATGTTTAATTACATCCATAAGAAGATTATTATACGGTCCGCCCATCAGTTTAAAAACAAGGGTATCAAGTCGTGAATAATCAGTCTTCTTCCTCGATTTGAAAATTTTTGCCGCATCATATCTGAAAGAACCATAGGCAGGTTTTTGAATATCCACAACAGCTTCCGACAAAGAAACATAGGTTTTCCCTTTTCGGATCGATTCCCGGTAAAATGCCGTCATGAACATGTCCTCCTGAGGATAATTTTCAGGAACTTTATCGAACATTGTTTTCACCAGAAAAGCGGCATCCTGTGTCATCACATCAATTTGTGGAAGTTGAACGGCCACAATATCCATCATAATCACTCCATTACGCACTAAAAGTTCTTTTAGCCCCACAGTACGGCTCTTATAACCAATATGTCTGAGAATTAGTTTTTTATCCTCATTTCCGGCAGGTAACTTTATAGAGAACTCTCCTTCGGCATTTGTAACCGTGGCAACATTCATTTCTGACACCAGAACATTACAATAAATTAGCGGTGCATTTGTTTGCCGGTCAACAATCTTACCTTTGAACTCAATATAATCGGCTGTTTGTCCAAAAGTTACAACACAAATCCCTGTCAGCAGAAAAAGGAACAATATCCTTCGAAAAATATTGCTTTTCATTGATTTAATTTTTTGATTGTTAACAATATAACAAATATCGGTGTTTTTTGTTGAACAACAATAAGAGAATGATCTTTTTTTGTTAAATATTATTTTTGAAGATAGTTTTTCGTAAAATCCTGTTTATATATCACCAAAATAGAACTATATTTGCAACCTAAATTTAATATACATACATCATGTTGAACACTATCATCTTATGGGCATTAGGCACCGGTGAAATTATTCTTATCGCACTCGTTGTTTTATTGATCTTTGGAGGAAAAAAAATTCCTGAACTGATGCGTGGACTTGGTAAAGGAGTCAGTCAGTTTAAGAAAGGCATTAAAGATGTTGATGATGAAATAAAATCAGGTTTCGAGGATCCTAAAGACAAATAAAATTTCCATCTATGCCTTCTGAAAGAGAAGAAGAAAAAACCCTGTCGTTTTGGGAGCATTTGGAGGTATTACGGTGGACCATCTTCCGGATACTGATTGCCGTTGTTGTATTGGTTACAGCAATATTTATGGCAAAAGATTTTGTTTTCACAAAGGTTATTTTCTCTCCTTTGGATTCCAATTTTATCTTTTACAGGGGTTTGTGCTTGCTCTCGCAATGGGTACATGTCCCTGAGATATGTCCTGAAGATTTCAATATCCAGTTGATTAACATCAACTTATCGGGGCAATTCTTAGTACATATCGGAGCGTCGTTCAGTATTGCACTTGTTTTGGCTATCCCTTACATTTTCTTTGAGATTTGGCGTTTCGTGCAACCAGCTCTGTATCCCAACGAAAAGAAAAACGTCGGCTTCATCTTTCTTTCTTCATCTGTTCTTTTTTATCTCGGAGTTGCAACCAGCTACTTTGTGATATTTCCTTTAACAGTAAGATTCCTTGGCACTTATGAAGTATCTCCCTTAGTCCCTAATCAAATTTCCGTTCAATCATACCTCGGCACTTTATACATTTTGGTATTTAGCTTGGGAATCATGTTCGAAATGCCGGTATTAGCATACCTTTTATCAAAAATAGGGCTGATACACAAAAAAATGCTCAAATCGGTGCGTTCCTATGCATTTGTAATTTTGCTGACTTTGTCTGCATTAATTACTCCAACAACCGATCCGTTCACAATGACTGTGGTGGCTCTACCGCTCTACTTATTGTACGAACTGAGTATTCTCGTTTGTAAGACTAAGAAAGAAGAAGTTGAAGAAGAGTCAGAAGATCAGGAATAATCCCGCTCAGTCCTATTATTCAACTGAAAATTCTTATTACGTAAACAACACTATCTTAGAATTTTAGTACTGAAATATACACCCTGATGCTGAACCGCAATAATGTAAACACCCGGTTTAGATACAGGAATTTCAGTTAGTTCCCTGTCGACCTTCCCATAAAATAATGTTTGACCGGTGATGTTAAATACTTTCACAATGTCTCCGCTACTCAGACCTGAAAGATATATGCATTGAGGCATACTTTTTATTTTTATCTGAGGAATCATGGTTACTGTTCCTGTCCCCAGCGAAGTTGTCACCTTTGCCGTTTCAGAAACCGGCGATACCGCATTATCCAATGTTGATCTGACATTATAATAGTAATCAGTAGCCTGTGTTAGATTATCCACCAGTAATTGATTTCCGGTCACAGGTTGATCTTTTAAGACATAATTCGTCGTCTGGTTTCCGTAGGTCATACTGAAATCGTCAAAAGCAAGATTACCCGATCCTTTATTAGCATAAATTACCCTGATTGCCAACACGTTATTGTCAGTATTAAAAGTATAGTTCTTGATAACTTTCGAAGTGTTTGCATAAGGAATGCTGTCGATACGTACTAATTCCCCACCCTGCAAAGCTTGCACAATAAAATGCGAACCAGTTCCCGTAGAAGCCCACTTGTACATAAAACTACAAGAAGTAACCGGATGTGGACAAGTTTTGGTTTGTAACCACTCACCTGTATTTTTCAAACTAATTGAAGGCGGTGCCACACCGGAACTCTGGGGCGTATCATAATATCCACTTGCAGTTCCACTCCAGCCGTCCGGTAGCGGTTTTCCATTACTTCCCACATTATTAAACGCCTCAGTTATGGTGGTATCAGCGTTTCCCACAAGCTGGAATACATCCAGCAGGAAATTCTCCGTATACGGATCTTCTTCCCAGTTAGCAGTAAAATGAGTCGCATTAATTGCTGAAGCAGCACTAACCTCAGGAGCGTATAAAGCGTTCGTCCGGAATTGCATCGTATTGGAAGAAGGGGCGACCACCCCAGATCTCTGTGCATCGACCTTGTAATGATAAATTTTTTCCGGCTTTAATCCGTTGATTGTATAATATGACTGGCTATCCGGCAGTACCAACTCCTTCACCAGAGTTTCCTGATTCTGAAACTGGATAGTGTGGCTGCCAAGCGCGCTAAAATAATCGATGGCATAGCTATCCCACTCACTTTCATTATAAGAAGATGAGGGATGAGTTACCGTTGATTTTCTTTTGAGCGTTTTATCCAATCCCCACATCAGTACCGACCCGGCATCCGCATATCCAACAATATCTACCAGAATCCCATTCTGGTACAAAGCAATCGCATCATTCCCGTTGAAACTCATAACAGAGTCGGTAACGGCCTGCGCGGTAGTTTTGAGTGCATTTCGCGAATCGTTTAAGGCCACCAAATAAGTCTGGGCATTAGAGAGTGATCCATTTAGTCTGTAAACAGCTTTAAACTCCCCATCACCATTTGATTGTTTCTGCAAGGTGTAGTTTGATAAATCAAGCGTTTTTCCGGTGCCGTTATACAACTCAACAGCTTTATTATAACCACTTCCCTCAACATAGGAAGAAATCATCAGGTTCCCCGCTTTTAGCGCTCCTTCATACACTTTCAAATGATAACCCAGCACATGTGGATACTTAATCCATTTAAGTGTAGCTCCTACAGGAGTTTGGTCCACTGCATCCAGTACCATAAAATCTTTGGTTGCCTTTCCTTTCAGAGGGATATTCATCGACTGGGCCATACCACCACCCTGAATAACCAAGGTATCAATAAAAGTACCGGACGCGGTAGGACAAAAAATTACCGGAATACTGATGCCATTAATAACATCATATGGCTGCAGGAGTCTGGGAGTGAAAAAAAAAGCCGGTTGATTATTTTTAAGGGCAACATTTATATTTGATGTAATGTTCTTTCCCTGCAGGGTGATTGTTTTACTTAAAGAATCCCCCTGGAGTATTACCTCATAATCGATTTTATCACCTGATTTAGGAGAAATCAAATAAGCATTTGTTTCCACATCAAAAGGATATACCTTGGTTGTATCGCTACCCCATATATAATTCACCAGATCAGGGTAGTCGATATATGGATTACGGTTGCCCTGAATATTGTACACAGCTTCCTGTCGCAATTGCTCTTTAACGCTTACAGGATCTTGCTGGTGCCATTGCCGCAACAACTGTATTGCCCATGGAGTCCACACCGGGTAGGTATTTTTGTTCATCATAGGAGAATCCCAGTAAGGAGCAAGGTCTTCGTAAATCGTGGAAACATAGAAGTATGAACGGGCAAAATCGCCTTTATATTCGTCAGCCGGTTCAAATACATTGCCTGTATATCCGGGATAGCTGGCCGGACCAATTTTACTTACCCCGTTATCTTTCGTGGGAGTCCCGGTAACGACCCCTAAAGGATTGTTACTTTTCGACATATTTGTGGATCCGTCGGAAGGATACAGGTGAAACAAATCCTTGTAAACATTCCACTCGTAACCACCCCACCAGCTTTTTGGCAGGGAATGCTCAATGTGCATGTCGGTTACACTGTTGTATCCGTTAAAATACCGGACAATGTTCGAATACATGTCAATTACCGACCCGTCGGCATTTCTGTCTGCTTTGTAGAAACCTTCCCAGGTATATCCGGCTCCACCTCCATATTTCAATACCTTTTGCGGAGATGCCAATTCATGGAGGGCAGTCTTCAGGGCCTCCTTTTTTTTGTTTTGAGCAAGAGAATAATATCCTGCAGGGATTTCCGCGAATACGGTGATGTGTACCAGACACATCAATGACAGGACAAAAACAGTAGTTAATCCTCTTTTTACCATAACATTAATTATTGTATGATAAATTTTCGGATAGCTTTGATTTGGTTAGATGCGCAAGTTCTTTAGAATAATACTTTAATGCATTCCGGCCTTCTTGCATTAATTGTTTTGATAATATAAACCCCCTTTCCTGCTAACGGAATCAAGGCATGGTTATCAGAAGACCTGAATGTAAATATGCATTTGCCTATCGTATTATACACTTCAATCTGCGAATTATCTTCAAGATTATAAAGAACGATTCCTGTAGAAGTTGAAACTGCATAAATACTGGAATTTATACTATTATCTATGTTGTTTAAAAAATCGGTTTGAACTTCAATTCTATTCGATGTAGTCGTGCTGTTTCCCTGTGGAGTAACATCATAATAATACAAATTGTTTTCAACAAGGTTAGTGACCCGATAAGACAAGATGTTTCCAAGCCGGACAGGATAACCTTCAATTGATGTTTTTTTCATGGCTTCACCTTCACTGCTTATATTAACAGAATCAATAAAAACACGTTGATTCTTTTGAGCGGAAAGCGTCAAAGTTGATTCACCTGGAGTTTGAGGTAAATTAATGCTAAAAGTTTCAAAATCTTTTCCGGTTAGCCATGAATTTAGTGTATTTCCGTTCAGTTTGGCGGTGAGTAGGGCGTTCGAGTCACTTCCATATCGCTGAGCTACCACACTTAAGACTACCCCTGCTCCCGACAAATCAAGATTGGGGGTTGATATGGAGCCGTCCTGACTACCTGAGGCCAGACGGACAACTCCATCTACATTGTCAGTTGCAGCATAATACACTCCTCCTGTACTGCTCCACCCACCAGGCAGTTTGTTGTTTGAAAAGTTCTCGGCGACAAGTTCAATTGTTTCATTCACATTACTGCTGTTTAGCGTATAAACATCCAAATCGTATCCGGTAGCACCTGCAGATACAGTCCAATTGGCAGTAAATGTATTATAACCGATATCCGTTGCCTGAATTGCCATGAAGTTATCTGATGAAACCGCCTTTAATGCAACGGATTTGGTTGTAACACCTCCTCCTGAAATGACTAACTCAGCATTGTGACTTCCTGTTGTGGAAGCATTATATGTTATAAGTAATAAATAACCGTTCTCAGCATCTTGCTTAGATATCTTATTGGTGGGTAAATTAAATTGCGAAGTATTTACACCAGTGAGACTGAGCGTTAAATCACCACTTAAATTATGGCCTTTGATACTTACTTCTGCGGTTGTGGTATGTTGGTAGGCCACCGTTCCAAAGTTAACCTGATAACCTGCCGTAGGCATACTCAGATAAGGATAACCTACGTTTCCTATACTAAATGGCTGACCAACCCGATCCCCCCAAAGATATTCCACGAGTTCCGGATAGTCGATAAACGGATTTCTGTTGTGCTGGAACTCATAAATGGCATTGGCACGGTTTATTTCTTTTTCACTGACAGGATCCATACGTGACCAACTGACAAGAAGATCTTTAGCCCATGGTTTCAACATTGGCCAGGTCTCACCGGATTTTATCATCGTAGGAGCACTGGTTCCTGTCCACGAGAAATTTTCGTAGCAAGTAAACATATACAAATAGGCCCGTGCAAAATCTCCTTTGTATTCGTCCAAAGGTTCGAAACACGTGCCGGTATATTCACTCCCAAAGGTATTTTTTCCCACTTTTATTACATTATTATTAAAAGTACCTCCATTGTTTATGCCTAGAGGATAACTACCGCGTGCCGAGTTTGCCTGAATATTCGAGGGATTAAGATGATAAAGATCTTTATAAGCATCATTGTTACTGCCACCCCACCAGCTTTTTGCCACACTATGTTCGATGTTCATACCCGGAGCTGCTTGTCCGTTACCTGGAAAATATACCTTGTTGTTTGAATACATATCCCAAACGTATCCATTAGGGTGCAAATCACTTTTCTCGAATCCTGCCCAGGTTGAATTACTACCGCTACCATAACTTAGTCTGGAACCCACTTTTATTATATTGTATAATGCTGTTTTAAGCGCTTTATCTGACTTCCCAACAGCCGACTGGTAATAGGCAGGATCTGGTTGTGCCGTCAGCGTTAAAGTAATCAGCAGGAAAATTGACAAGAAATTTTTTTTAATCATGTTGACCCGAAATTTAAATATGAACGTATTCTAATACGTGGATAAAAAATTGAATAGCCTGCAAAAATAAGACAATTTTTCACATTAGAAGACAAAAGACCTGATTTTTAGCATAAAAAACCTGAAAATATTCGAGTCAGGATAAAGTGCTAAGCACTACATTTCTGTATAAGCATTTTTAGTGGCGTACCTACACTGTATCGGGTGTATCACTAACACTGCAGGCAGTGTATTGTTCCCACGAAAAAAGGCAACAAAAGAAAAACAGTAACTGCGAAATGTTTTTTTGCGCTACACCGGCGCATTACCGAGCGCCACATCGGCGTAGCCTCGAGCAACACACCGGCGCAGTACCGAGCAACATACCGGCGCAAAAATCCAGTTGTAAAATAGAATTAGGGGGATAAACCAGCAATGACAGACACATATTCAATCCATAATTAATATCAAAACAAACGCAGAAATCTGAATAATTCGAACAAATATCAAACACCAACTGTTTAAGGTATGAAAATGCTGTTATTGTATGACAATTGATAAATTTTCACTATTTTTGCAGTCAGAAATATCAACTATAAAATAAAAAGAATATGTTAAGTTACAAAGAACTTGGATTAGTTAACACCAAAGACTTATTCAAAAAAGCAGTTGACGGCGGATACG
>JAYFQH010000016.1:0-73950 GCA_034927265.1 Paludibacter sp. | reverse complement strand
GGCTATCCGGTTAGTGGGGGATCAATGTTATAGCCCTTATGGTAGTGGCTGGACGGGAAAGAAAATAGTCATTAACAATCATTGGAACTATTTCTTTAATGACGATAATGACACCATAAAGATTAAGACTGACGCGGTGCTCAATGAAAGTTGGAATCTGTTCCGGCGACCAGATATTACGATTGTAGCCACTGTAACCAAATGGGATACTGCCACGGTGATGACAGTTGTTGATTCGGTAAAGACCATCACACTGAAGGTATACGATATGTCGATGAGTCCTTTGCCTCACAGGCTTGATGGAGCAACCATTGCATTAAGTAAAAATTACGGACTAACGAAAACCTTAAATTTCCATTCCGTACCCGAATTAAAATATACCTCAGCTGATTATGAGACTGATAAGTTGAATTTGGTTGGCATTACGAATCCGGAACTGGGCGTCCAAAATGTAAAGTGGTTTGATGTGTTTGATTTTCAGGAAGGTGATGAGTTTCATTATGTTGATTGGGATAGCTATCTGATGTTTGGTGGCAGTGCATCTGAAAGGAAATATATCATAAAAATATTGAAACGGGAGAATTTTACTGATTCAATACGTTATACTGTTGACACAGAATCATTGTTAAAGTATAAGCAAAATGTTTCATCCGATTATGTTACAACTTATAATCGTTATCAGGGAACAAATGTTGTTTATGAAAATCATGAGTTTGATAGAGAACCCGGAACATTAGTGTTTAATGAAGACAGTACTGTATTATATGCTACTTCTAATTTCGGCTTTAATGGTTGGGGACAAACAGAGACCTATTACAATGAGAATAATTGTTGGAAAAAGCCAAGAATTATTGATGATGCCTGTAATTTCAGTACCTTTGCCAGAGGGAGAGGCGAAATTTTATCCAGCGCAGGTTGCTGGTCTGATCAAGCTTATAGTGAATCCCGGCAGGTTTATTACCGGAAAGGAACCGAGAGCTGGGGAGTTCCACTGGTGCTTACCGGTATCAGGGATGTTGAGGGTCAGCAAGCTGTAGATGTATATCCGAATCCGGTCAGCGATGACCTGTTTGTTTATGTCACAGGCTTTTCTAAATCCTGTACCTTTGAGTTACTCGATGCACAGGGGAGATTAGTACAGCAAACATCGCTCAATGTTCAGAACAATCATTTGAATTTACATGGATTGAATTCCGGATTGTATTTCTACAGAATAATGTCCGATAACGAACAAATAAAAACAGGCAGGATTATTAAAAAAGGATAATTATGATAAAACAGTTGTATATCGAGGAAGAAGTTTTTGAGAAAAAAGATTATACTACAGAAGGTTTTCCAAAAGGAAGTTATGAAAACTGCCGGTTCATTCATTGCAACTTTTCAAACGTTGATTTAAGCGACTGTAAATTTATTTCCTGTGAATTTACCGGATGTAACCTGAGTCTGGCCCGGATCATGAGTACGGCTTTCAGAGAAGTCGCGTTCAGGGATTGTAAAATGCTGGGACTGCCCTTTGAACAGTGCCATCAGTTGGGTCTTACATTCAGTTTTGAGAATTGTACGCTGAATCATTCTTCGTTCTACAAATTAAATATCAAAAAGACCATTTTCAGGCATACCCTGTTGCAGGAAACCGATTTTACCGAGACAGATCTTACTGGTTCGCTGTTCGATAACTGTGATCTGAAAAGATCTGTGTTTGATACTACTATTCTTGAGAAATGTGATTTCAGAACGTCTCATAATTATTCTATTGATCCGGAAATCAACCGGATAAAAAAAGCAAAATTTTCTATCCCTGAGGTATTAGGGCTTCTTGATAAATATGATATAGAGATTGAACCCTGAAAAACATTCAGGTCTGTTTTCTGAATATCTGTGAACAATAGTTCCGATATCCAGAACATAATGTAAACAGCGGATTCTTATGTTGAAGTAAATTTGTATTGAAGTATAAGCTTTGAAGGGACAATTATTAATCATCAATATAAATCACATGAAACACATCAGATTAACGCTGTTATTATTCCTTTTACTGCCCATCCTTGGAAGCATCTCCGCACAAAAAAAAGCTTCGTTGGCTCCCACACCTCCTATGGGCTGGAATAGCTGGAACTGGTTCGGAAAAGAAGAAATCAATGAAAAACTGATCAAAGAAGTCATAGATGCTATGGTGTCGGAAGGACTGGTGGCTGCAGGATATAATTACATGGTGGTCGACGGAGGCTGGAGAGATGAAAAGCTGGCTCCTGACGGATCTTTACTGCCGCATCCTCAGAAATTTCCCAATGGAATGAAAGCATTGGCTGATTATGCTCACTCAAAAGGAATGAAGTTCGGACTGCATACAGTGCCGGGTATCTTTGATTGTAAGGGAGATCCTGTGGGAGCATATGGTCGTGAAGAGGTGCATATCAAACAGTTTGCCGATTGGGGACTTGATTTTATTAAGGTGGATCGTTGCAAAATGGATACGGTAACCAAAGAAGGTCACCGGGGCTGGACTCCAGAGGTATTGCAGGCTACTTACCGTAAATGGAGCGAATTGCTGGCCACCTGCGGAAGAGATATTGTTTTCAGCATCAGTGCCTACCGTTTTAACGATTGGTATCCTGCAATATGCAATATGGCACGTACCACAGGCGATATGCCTGCCCGCTACACCAGAGGAGCAATATTCGACAATAATAAGAAGGGTGGAAAACTTTCGGTGATGAAAATTGCAGATATCAATAATCAATCAGCCGCTTTCGCCGGAAATGGGTATTGGAACGATCCTGATATCATGTCGCTTGGCGAGCAGGGACTTACGCTTGAGGAACAAAAATCCCATTTTGCCCTGTGGTGTATCATGTCGGCACCGCTGATGCTGGGCAACGATCCCCGTAATATGACGGCCGAAGAGAAAGCGATGATCACCAATAAAGAGTGTATTGCCGTCAACCAGGATCCGAAGGAACAGGGGAAACGGGTGATAAAAGAAGATGCTAAGGAAGTATGGGTGAAAAATCTGTCAGACGGAACAAAAGCGGTATTCGTCCTCAATCGCGGAGAAGAAACAAAAACGCTGTCGTTCGGATTGTCGCAGATAGGTATAAAAGGTAAAGCTGCAGTAAGAGACTTATATCAGAAGAAAGATTTGAAGAACTTTGTGGCGGCCGACGGCACCATAAACTATGAGTTGAAGCCTCATGCCTGTTTATTTCTGAAAATAAGTTCGAAATAAAGACAGGTATTTAAAGGGCACAAAAAAACCTGACCAGCGATGATCAGGTTTTTTTTTATTAATACAGTCCCGATTCTATTTCAATCAGTCTATTTTCAATGTTACTGATTTCCTGATTGAGTTTAGCGGTTGTAAATGTTTCAGTATTGCTGTAAAGTCTTTTCATCAGGTTGTTGTCGCCAATAAGATAATCAGCAAACATTTTCTTGGTGAAAAACTCATGATAACTGATGCGTTGAGCAGCATTGCTTTCCTGATAAACAGGCTGTGCCGAGAAATGAGCTTTCAGATCGTCATAGAGCAACCAGCAGAGAATAGATTCTTTAAGTGTACTCTTCAAAGTCAGAGTATTGTCGGCAGCACCGCCTTCTTCATCTTCCAGATCTCCGGCAGGAAACATTGAGGTAGTACCTGGGGCAGTCATCAAGGGTGCAATACCGATAATCTTACTGCTGAGTTGCGACAGGTGCTTGTCGAAATAATAGACCTTTTGTATCAGGTACCGGTTCACTTGTTTTGAAAAGCGGTCGTAGATACGATTGCTCACTCTTAAAGTGTTGGCGATGGAGTCGTAATCAAAAAGAGGGTCGATATATTGTGCACCGGCCACATCAGTTTCAATGAAGAAAACATCCGAAAGTTTCTTTGTGGGTACCACGTTGGCTTTATCGAAATTTGGGGTAACACCCGCTTCATTAGGATAATATACCGGAGTTGAACCAACGATTGCATCCGCCATCAGACGGAAGATGTTTTTGTAGCTGGCATCCTGATCGGTCGGGAATGCCAGTTGTGCATTGCGATTGTCGCGCAGATCGATGATGCTGTATACCACATGCGCCCATACCACATCGTCAGCGGCGTTGTCGAGTTGTGTGAGGGTATATCCCAAATCGTTGGTGAGTTCTCTGGATTGATTGATCACCCCGTTTGACTCAAAAAAGTTCATATTGGTTTGCTGTCCCTTAACATTAAATGCTAAAAGCAAAACAAACAAAATGATAATTGAACCGGTTTTTTTCATCTTAATGATATGATTATGTTTTAATCCTGTCTTTTTATTTTTGAATACTTATAATACTTCGATGGCTACTGCCGAAAGGTTTCTTTCAATGCCATCAGGTCCCACCGCACGGATGCGTTGTATGATCAGCGGCGATCCCGATGGGAGGTTGCTGATAATACCCATTTGTTCCTGCGAGAATTTCGCTCCGTTGGAGTTGTAAGTTCTTCTTCCGATACGGATGGTAAATGAACGTACTGTAAAATTAGCCTGTACAAGGGCATCTTCACCATAACCTGCTGTTACAGTAGGATTACCCGCTACGAAAGTTGGACCATGTACACTGCCATCGAATACGCTGCGGCTGTTGCCATTATTGTCTTTATAAACCGCATAGGGTTTCGGATCCGGCAATTGTTTTACCCGGTAGGTGTTACCACCCAGATTGATTTGTTTTCCTCCGATATTACCTTTTACCGATATCTCCACACTGTTGGCCGTTGGCTTGATGATGAATTTACCATTTCCTCTGGCTGTGGCGGTACCACCGCTGACGCTGATAGCCAGTTTATCGGTCGGAATGCCCGGAGCTGAAATGCTGATGCTGTTGTCGAAACCGCGGTACAGGATGTTCAGGTCATCATTGGAGATGATGGCGGCGGGTTTGCCTACATTGTATTTACTTGTAAAAGGAAATCTCTGTTTGTCGGTTCCGGAGTTGCCCGGTAATTCGATATAGCCGGAATAACTGAATTCTCCCGAGCGACTGGCATTGACCACATAATCGTTTTTGCTGAGTTTTGCTCCGTTTACGAAAATATTCGGAGCCTTAGTGGTGTCGACTGCTGCCAGAATGATCTTAGCGCGATATTCCTGTCCTTCCATGACGTAGTTTGATTCAGCTACAACGAAAGCATCAAATTTATTTACGCGTGCATCCCGTTCATCCGTACTTTCTTTCAGATACTGAATCATCTTCGATTCAGAATTTCTTACGTCATTTTGGTATTTCGTCAGAATGGTGATGGCTGCTGCAACCGGCATGTTATCAAAAGTGGCAATTTCCCAGGATTTATTATTCATCTTTCCTGTGTTGAAGATGGATTTAATGGCATCTTTTTTTGCTTTATCGCCGCTTAAGCCTGCCAGCATGTCACGATAGTTTTCAATTTTCTTTTTGAGTTCTTTTGCGTGTCCTTCAGTCAACGCATAAAAAGATACCACATTCAGGTCCTCCCTTTTATTGATATGGCGGGCATACAGGGTATCAGCTTCATCTTTGTCAGCCAGTTTGAGTAAGTCAACTTTAAAGTTGTGGATATAATTAAATAACTCATCCGCTTGTTCATGCACCATATTGGCTTTCTTTAACCATATTCCGACTTTCGCGGGATTCTTGGCGTTCATCGCGTTGAACTCCTGATAAAGACGTTGGTTTTGTTCTTCGATGGACAAGGTAGAAGTATGCAGGCTATCGTCCACCAGTTTGAATCCGTTGAGAATTTCACTGGAAACGTTTAAAGCCAGCATAGCAATCAGTACCAGGTACATCATGCCGATCATTTTTTGCCTCGGGGTTTCCGGGCAGTTCTTGGTTCCACTCATGCGTTGTTCAACTTAATGTTTTAACTCATCGCGTTAAGCATATTGCCGTAGATGGCATTCAGCCGGGCAATATTATCCGCTAATTCGTTGGCATTGCTTTTTAACTTTTCTGTCGCCAGTGTGAAATCATCGGAGATATCTTTCAACTTGCTGATTTCTCCGGTTACCTGATTCATCTCTTCCGACAGCTTTTTCGAAATCTCTGTCTGATTGTGGAAATGTACCGACTGTGCATGAATGTCTTTCAACTGGATTTCGTAAATAGAGTTCATACCCGCCAGGTTGCTGTTGATTCTTTCTACTTTAGTTCTGTATTCCTGAGTGTTGACCTCAATTTTTTCTGTATCCTCACCAATGCGTTGGTAGATGGTTTGGAGATTAGCGGTGGCAGCAATCAGGGCTTCCTGACTTTGGGCATATTTCGAAGTGTTCTCAGAGATATTGCTGATACTGGCTGCGAATTTCTCTGTTTCAAGGGAGAAAGAAGCAATCTCATTCAGCTGACTGGCTGTACGTGTCAGGTTCTGTATGCTTATATTGAGCTTCTGGGCATCTTCATCACTGAGCCCTTCAATGTTAGTCACACCGGGGAAAGCCGGAGCTCCCTGCTGACTTGTCGGGATGTTCTGGTTTGCTGGTTGTACTCCTGAAGCAGCCTGATTACCGGCAACAGGTGTTCCGTCAAACTGCAGATCAATTTTTCCGCTCTCGAAGTCAATTACCTTGTCCCATTCATATGTTTTCAAAGGTCTTTCAAAGGCACTCATCAAAAAAATCATGGCCTCAGTAACCAAACCGACGGTAAGCATGATATTGGCACCTTCCCAGTACATAAGTTTGAAGAGTACCCCCATAATAACAATAGAAGCTCCAACACCGTAACCAGCATTAAAAAGTCTGTCTTTTGTTGTAATTTTTACAGAACCTATTTTTTTTAAACGATCCATCATAAGATTAAATCTTTTGTTTGTTAATTATTTATGTCACCTTTATAAGAACGAACACACCTGAAACCGATATAAGGTTTACTTTCGAACTGATATTCGTAGGTGCGGGCGCCGCATTGAAGATAGTAGGGGACATCCTTCCATGAGCCTCCTTTTACTACTTTCCTTTTCATATATGCCGGGTCGTCGGCATGCGCGTTGTATTCAAAATTCGGATTGATATCGGCTGTTACCTGATTCGAAGTGCCAAAGTAAGCCGTTGATGTCCATTCGGCCACATTGCCGGCCATATCGTACAGTCCGTTGGCATTGGGGACTTTATTGTACGATTTTACGGGTTTGGTGGTAACACCGGCGTCTCTTACATAATTACCTGCCGATTGTTTGTAGTTGGCAAGGTAGCAATGATCTTTCTCATCGACCAGTTGATTGCCTTTCCACGGATAAGTAGCATCTTTCTCGCGGCCTTTGGCAGCAAATTCCCATTCTGCTTCTGTTGGAAGCCTGTAGGGTTCTGCTTTAATTTTATGGGTGGAATTATACATTTTTGTACGCCAGTGACAAAAAGCCTGTGCCTGTTCCCAGGTAATACCTACAACAGGATAGTCGGAATAATTGGGATCACTGAAATACATCTTCATTTTTGGGTCATTATAGGAGAAACGGATATCTCTCGTCCATGTCAATGTATCCGGATAGATGTTGACCATGCGTAAGGAATAGAAATCTTTTCTTTTGGTAAGTTTTCTTTTGATGGTTTTATTAACCAACAGGCCGTTTTCATCGAAATAGGAAGTGTCGGCCATTACATAAGCTCCCGGAGGATAAGAATTTGTTTTGTAGTCGAATTGATTTCTCGGTAATGAAACCTGGTCATAATGGAACACTTCGTAACGATAGATCATTCTGGCCGCATTCAATTGACGATGAGATAACTCATCATCGCCTTTGTAAAATAAAGAGGATAAAGCTTCCTGGACATCTTCGTTGCGGTCGTTCCAGCGAATCTTCTGCGACCAGCGAATCACCACCGAATCATTATCACTTTCAGGATTATCGATCATATATTCGTTTCTGCCCATATTAATGAGTTCACGGTAGGCGATTGAATCTCTTACCCATAGTACGAACTGACGGTACTGATCGTTCGTGATTTCAGCCTCATCCATGTAAAATGATTCAACAGTAACCTGTCGGGGAGTTTCATTTCCCGGAAACATACCCGAAGGAGAATGAGCACCCATCATGAAAGTTCCTTTCTTAATAAGTTGCATGCCCTAAGGCTTTGTGTCGGAAAATCCTAATTTAGCCGAATTGGCAGTGCTCGCCAGTTCACCCACAGGCTTATTGCAGGAATATACCAGTAATGTGCATGCAAGGATTACAAAAAGCTTGTTCATATATTAAAATTTTACTTATCAAACGAAAAATAATGAATTTTATTCTGTTTTATTATAGTATTCGGATATTTTTATATTTTTTTCGACGGGAAGCGGTACCCGTTTGTACGTTAATTTCATAGGAAAGCAGTATTTCGTGCGATCCCCAGCTGGCTTTAATGATCTGTGAAACAGGTAAATCATAAGAATATCCTATGGATAATCCGTTCCCGATATTTATTCCTGCTAAAATAACCACTGCATCGCCGTAACGGTAGGAGGCTCCTCCCCAGTATTGGTTGTTATATTGCAACAACGTTGATACTTCCATCATAAAAGTGGTGAGATCAGTCTTGAATAACATCGACGGCTGAAATACATACTTTGGATTGTTGGCTGAGAATGAATAACCCCCTGTCAAATAAAAAGTGCTTGCCAACTTATAACTATAATTATCATTCCATTCAATTACAGGTTGATTGAGATGAGAAAAAGAAGCCCCGGCATAAAATTTTTTGTAGGTGTACCATGCTCCAAATCCAATATCAAATCCCATACCTTCTACAGATGTTGTCGGTATTGCCGGGTCTGCAGGGTCGTGGTATATAGCTCCGTTAGGAGTTTGCGGTAACCGGACACTATCACCTCTGAAACCGATGCTCATGAAACCAAGCTGTGTTCCCAGATTTAGTTTGCCTTCTCCAGCATTGAATTTTAAAGCGTATTGTAAATTAACTCCCTGATTGACAAACAAACCGATTTTATCATTAATAAAATTCAGTCCCAAACCGTGTTGTTTGCCGGCAATGGTTATAGGAGCGTTTATATTGAAAATAGTGGTAGAGCCACCATTAGGCATGCCCAACCATTGCAGACGGTGCTGGCCTGTAATATCCATCATACCCGTTTCACCGACAGCAGCCGGATTGAAACTAGGGGTATTCAGCATGTACTGACTTGATTGCGCGTCGAACTGGGCATGCAGGTAACTCAAAAAGTTGATTGCTAAGAAAAAACTAAAAACAATTTTTTTCATGCGTATATTTTTCATTCTTTCTCCTTGCACCGTCGATTGTTTGTAAAATTTCCGGTGTAGATATTTTAACTGAAAAATATCAGGAAAATTGTTTTTCCATTTAAAAAGCTGCCGGATTTGGGAAGAATGAGGTCATTGCATTGTTATCAATACTCTTCTTCATTGAAAAAGAAATCTTCTTTACTGGGATAATCTGGCCATATGTCTTCTATGCTTTCGTAGATTTCACCTTCATCTTCAATTTCCTGTAAATTTTCGATTACTTCGAGGGGCGCTCCTGAACGTATAGCATAGTCGATTAACTCATCTTTTGTGGCAGGCCAGGGTGCATCTTCAATTTTCGATGCTAATTCTAATGTCCAATACATAGTTTACGGGTTTTTATTACTTCTGAAACAAAACTTTTTTTGAATTTTGTGCAAAAATAGGAAAAAAAATGATTATATCTTCTTTTTCCATAAAATTTCTTCATGTCCCTCAATTACAGTGATATAACGGGATAGTGTGAAAAAATAATCCGACAGCCGGTTGACATATTTGAGAATAAGGGGATCAATTTCAACCTGTATCCGGATCAAATCCATGATTCTGCGTTCTGCTCTCCGTGTAACGGTTCTGCAAACATGGGCAAGTGCGCCTCCTTTTGAACCTCCTGGTAGTACGAAATTATTGAGTGGTGGTAAGCTCAGTTCCATTCGGTCGATCTCATTTTCTAACTGTATAATATCCTGTTCTTCAACAATAGAAGCTGCCTTTAGTGCCACTTTCTCCTGATCGGTAGCCAGATTGGAGCCGATTACGAACAGATGGTGTTGGATTCCTTGTAAAAAAACACTCACTTCCCCGGGGAGTTTCTCTGAATTCAGCAATCCTGTGAAGGCATTTAATTCATCAATAGTACCATAGGCCTCGAGCCGTGGATTATTTTTCCATACACGGGAGCCACCTACTAAACCGGTTTGACCGTTATCACCTGTTTTGGTATATATTTTCATTTGTAGTTGTTTAATCGTTTAGTTGTTTAATCGTTTAATCGTTCATTGTTTCAATAATTCAACAATTCAACAATTCAACCCTTCACCATCTTATCTTGTAATCTTTCCTACTTAACACCGGATTCACAAAAACGATTCCCATATGAAAAATATCAATGGTAGTGGTGACACGGGGATGATTTTTTATTTCATTCCAGGCTTTTTGCATGCCGTCCGACCAATAAATATCATCAACCACTATCACTGTGTTGTCACAGCTATAGTTTGCACAAAGATCGAAATATTCTATCAGCGCTTCGTACCGGTGATTGGCATCGATAAAAATAAAATCCTGACATCCATATTGTTTAAAGATATTTTCTAACTGTTCGCTTATGTTGCACTCAATCAGTAGAATATCATTCATTCCCAGTTTTCTGAAATTTTCCCTTGCCACAGTTGCAGTTTCACTGCATCCTTCCAAAGTGATGCATGACTCATGCGATGATGCAGCAGCCATGTACATGGTAGTAATTCCCAAAGAGGTGCCCAGCTCCATAATCTTCTTACATCTGAAATAGCAGATGATACGGAAGAGTAATTGTGCTTGTTCAGGCGGTTTTACAGCTAAAGCAGCAATGCATGAAATTTCCCGGCTTTCGCTTTTCCGGCTTCCGAAATCAGTAACATTAATTTTACGATGGTCATTCAGGTTCTTTCTTCTTATTTTCTCAATTTCTCTGAAGATATAATAAGGGTGCTTCTCCTTTAATACATATTGAATGAAATTGAAAATTAGTGGCGAATGTACACCATAACCACCAGTGTTGCGGGCGGTGATAGCGTGTCTGAAGTATCTGAGAATATAGCTGATTTTTTTCACTTTACTTGTCACTTCCCATCAGGAAATGCTCATATATCTTATTATTACTGAGAATTTCAATTGCGGTTTTCAAATCTTTATCCTTGTTCAATGAGTATTCAATAATTCCCTTTTGATAATAATATCTTTTGATAATTTCAGTACTTAAAAAATCCTGAATTTCAGATTTGTGCATATTCAGTTGTTCTTCTAAGTCGGGCATTAGTTTTGTTTTCAATGCTTCAAATTCTGCTTTGGCTACCTCGTCAAGTCCCTCAAGTTTCGAAAACTCATATAAATCATCAAAATACTTTTTTGTTTGAGGAGTGTATTTAAAGTTTCCCTCTTTCAGGAATTTTTTAAAATCCTCAAAGTCAGCATCAGTTAGTTTGAAGTCAACAGGCCTGTCAATCGAAGGAGTACGTGAAGCATATCGCGTAGCATAATCGAAATAGAAATTCTGGGCAAAAATATAGTAAGCGATGTTGATTTTGCGGTCATCCTGTGTTACAGTATCAGGAATAATTCCTCCGCCATCGCGCACAATCCTGCCTTTCTGCGTTTTAAACTCATGGGTAAGACTGTCGGGAATACGCATCAGACTGCCATCTTCATTGCGTTCGGCATAATCGATGGCCTGAATGCATCTGCCACTTGGAATATAGTATTTTGCTGTGGTGATTTTTACGTGACCACCGTAACTCACTGGTCTGATGTTTTGTACCAGTCCTTTGCCAAAGGTTCTTTCACCTACAATGATCCCGCGATCGAGGTCTTGTACCGATCCGGCAAGAATCTCAGAAGCCGAAGCTGAAGCACTGTTGACCAGTACCACGATTTTCATGTCGGGAAATATCGGCTCCAGAGGTGTTTTATAAGTATGGGCCGATTCTGCACTTTTACCTTTAGTACTAACGATTTCAGTTCCCTTCGGAACGAAGTACCCCATGATTTTAACTGCTTCATCAATCAATCCGCCTCCGTTGTTTCTCAGATCGAGAATGAGCGATTCGATCCCGTCCTGTTTTATCATGTCCTGAACAGCATTTTTAAGTTCTAAAGCCGCCTGATCGGTAAAATCATTTAAAAGAATGTAGCCTGTCTTCGGAGCCACAATTTTAGTGTAGGATATCGGATGTATCTGTATTTTTTCTCTCAGGAACTTTTTCTCGATGATTTTTTTCTCACCATAACGTTTCACCTTAAGTTGTATCTCTGTATTTGGCGTTCCTTTCAGTTTGGCGCTGGCTTCGGCAACAGAAAGGCCGTTGGTTTTTACTCCGTCGATCTCCAGAATGATGTCTCCGGCCTTCAATCCATGCTTTTGTGCCGGCATTCCTTCATATGGATCTGAAATACTGATTCCCTCTTTTGAACTGGTGATCATAGCACCTATACCCCCATATTCACCTGTTGTCATAAAAGTAATGTCTTCCGACTCATCTTCAGGAATATATACTGTGTAAGGGTCCAGGTTTTGCAACATATAATCAACTGCAGATTTAACCATTTTTTCATGTTTGAGCGTATCCACATAGTACATGTCGAGTTCTCTTAATACTGAATTGAATATACTCAGGCTTTTACTGATCTGAAAGGTTTTGGAAGATGATGAGGCGCTAACCGCACTGGCCGAAAAAATCAACAACAAAATCAGCGTGCTACAATTTTTTTTCAACATAGGAATCATGCAATAACGAGTTTTAATTTTTGCTTAAATTTTTACGTTCGGAGGAAGGAACGCGGTGATATCTTTTCCATATGAAATCAAATCACGGGCTACGGTCGACGAGATATGGGCGTAAGTCGATTCTGTGAATAATATCACGGTTTCAATCCCCGACATAATTCTGTTGGTGTCGCCAATGGTACGTTCATATTCAAAATCAGTGACCGAACGAAGTCCCCGTAAAATAAACCGGGCATCAACCGATTGGGCAAAATCGATGGTCAGGCTGTTGTAAACCATAGCTTTAACGCGGGTTTCATTTTTAAAAGCCTGTTCGATAATGTCAAGCCTTTTTTCGGCACTGAAAAGCGTCTTTTTGGATTGATTGATACCTATGCCAATGACGATCTCGTCAAAAAGTGCCAAACCCCTTTCAACAATGCTGTAATGTCCTATCGTAAACGGATCGAAAGTTCCGGGAAAAATTGCCCTTCTCATATTAAAGTGTATTTTTATGTCTGAAAAATGTATTTATCAGACGGTAAATGCATGCAAAGATAAAAAATAATATTATCAGGGAGGAATATGTCGTCTTTTTTTATAATTTTGGAGCGTTATTTACTAAGAACAAACAATTTTTACAAAAAAGTGTTATTCAAATAAGTTCAATAATCTTAAACAAAACCCTTATGAAACGAATTTTGTTTTCAACAGTCTTGCTGTTTTTTGTTGCCATAGCTTCTGCCCAGTTTAATTTTGGGATCAAAGCCGGATATAATTCATCTTTAACGTTAAACAACCTGAGTTCGGTAAGCAATGGTAGTTACACCCTTAGTGACGTGAAAGGTGAAATGTGGAATAATTTCCAGGCGGGGTTATTTGCCAGGGTATTCATCAAAAAATTCTATATTCAACCGGAATTGTTGTATTCAGTCCAGAAGAAGGAATATAATATGATGAATGTAGCGATTAACGGTAACCTTACTAATATAAATTCTTATATGAATGTTAGCAACGTGGAGGTACCGTTAATGATTGGTTATAAGCTGCTGGACCTGAAAGTTGCCAACCTGCGGGTATTTGCCGGACCTAAATTTATCATGAATGCCGGATCCTCGCTGGATTATAAAAATATTGAAGATGGACAACCCATAACGGCTGATAATTTGATGAAAGATTTCAAGGACTCGCAAGTCGACCTTGAAGTGGGAGCCGGTGTAGATGTGCTAATGTTTGCTTTGGATGCCCGGTTAAACCTTGTTCAGGACATTGCCGGTAAGTTCAACTCCATTAATGATGTTTCTACTATTAAACCTCCTACCAGTGCATTTGTAATATCATTGGCGTGGAAACTTTTCTGATAACGGAATAATAAAATGCTGTAGAAGAACAATGTTGAATCAATCCGACATTGTTCTTCTTTTTTTTGTTAAGTCTTTTTATTATATGTGAGGGTATTTTTGACATCACTGTGCAAATTATTTTTCTTATCTTTGCCCATCGGAATACAAAGTGAATAATTTTTGATTAAAATATAGATACTTAAATATATGGGTAAAATTATTTCATTGGCGAATCAAAAGGGAGGGGTGGGTAAAACGACAACTGCGATCAATCTTGCAGCATCACTGGCCAGTTTAGGGCATAAGGTTTTGTTGGTTGACGCTGATCCGCAGGCAAATGCATCTTCCGGTTTAGGAGTGGATATCCGTACACTTGAGTTTACCATATATGAATGCCTGATTGATGATGTGCCTACGCAGCAAGCTATTCATGAGACAGAGATAAAAAATCTGGATATATTACCTTCGCATATTGATTTGGTTGGAGCTGAAATTGAAATGCTTAATCTTGAAAACCGTGAAAGAGTGATGTTTAATATTCTAAATCCCTTAAAGACGGTTTATGATTTTATCCTGATTGATTGCTCTCCTTCTTTGGGGCTTATTACGGTAAATGCATTGACTGCTTCTGATTCGGTGATTATTCCGGTACAATGTGAATATTTTGCTCTCGAAGGGATCAGTAAATTACTGAATACGATTAAAATTATCAAAAGTAAACTGAATATGAGCCTTGAAATAGAAGGCTTCTTGTTAACCATGTACGATAATCGTCTGAGATTGGCTAATCAGGTATTGGCTGAAGTGAAAAAACATTTTGAAGGAATGGTGTTTGAAACCGTTATCAGCAGAAATGTTCGCCTGAGTGAGGCTCCAAGTCACGGTAAGCCTGTATTGCTTTATGATGCTGAATCAAAAGGAAATACCAATTATATTGATCTGGCAAAAGAACTGATTCAGAAGAATATCTGATCCGGAGAGTGCTATTGATTAAATAAGAAACAAATTTAAACCACATTAGTCACATAGAAAACTTTAGTTTTTAGTTCTTATGTGACTCATGTGACTTATGTGGTTTAAAAGGTCAAAATATATTTTACAAAGTTTATGGCAAAAACAACAGGACTTGGGAAGGGTTTGGGGGCGTTGATCGATAACATCCACATCGATACTTCCGGTTCATCATCCATAAGTGATGTGGCTCTCGACCTCATCGTTACGAATTCAAATCAACCCCGAACTTTCTTTGATGAGGAAGCAATGAACGAACTAGCTGCTTCGATTCGTGAGCTTGGCGTTATTTCACCGATTACTCTCAAAAAAAATAATGACGGTACTTATCTGATCATTGCCGGTGAACGCAGGTATCGTGCTTCAAAAAGTATCGGTCTGAAATCAATTCCTGCTTACATCAGAACTGCTGCAGACGAACAGGTGATGGAAATGGCGCTGATAGAAAATATTCAGCGGGAGGATTTGAATGCCATCGAAATTGCCCTGTCGTTTTTCAGGCTGATGGAAGAATATAAACTTACACAGGAAAGGTTGAGCGAACGTGTAGGGAAGAAACGTGCCACGATTGCCAATTATCTGAGATTGCTTAAATTGCCTGCTGAAATCCAGATGGGCATTAAAGATAAAAAAATTGATATGGGACATGCCCGGGCGATACTTGGCTTGCAGGATCCTGTAGCACAATTACATCTGTATGAATCTATCCTGAAGGACGGACATTCGGTACGTAAAGTAGAGCAGCTGGTCCGTACTTATCTTGAAACCGGCTCGTTCGGTAACAAAACTGTACGTAAAAATGTTATCAATAAACTTCAGGAATATAAAGAATTAAAATCCAGACTTGGTAAACTTTTTGGAACTGAGGTAAATCTTCATTCTGACGAAAAGGGAAAGGGTAAAATATCCATTGTCTTTCAGAATGATGATGAACTTGAACGTATCATGGATTTGTTCGACAAAATTAACAGACAGGAGTAATTGTGTGGATTCGCCCTTACATATCGCTTTTGTTTCTGCTTACTTTTTCTTTTTATAATCTTATTGCTCAGGAAATTCCTGAAAAACTGCTACCGGACTCGGTTTTATTAACCGATAAGCCAGAGTTGACCCGCATTGATGAAAAAGGCAAAGAATTATCAACAGGAAAAGTAATCACAGATACCTATAAACCGGATCCTGTAAATACGATTTGGTTGGGAGCGGTCATACCCGGTTATGGACAGATTGTTAACCGCAAGTATTGGAAGTTGCCGATAGTGTATGGTGGATTCCTGGGATGTGCTTATGCCATCGGATGGAATGCAAGCCGTTTTTTGTCTTATAAGAACGCGTATCTTGATATTACCGATAATGATGATAAAACCAATAGCTTTCTTGAAATTATTCCGCCGGGATATACCATTGATAGCTATGGAGGAGAAGCGGCTTTTACAGGCTTATTGAAAACGGGAATGGATAAGGCCCGTTATAACAGGGATTTAAGTGTTATTGTGTCGATTGCATATTATGGCTTGACCTTGATAGATGCTTATGTTGATGCTCATTTATATGATTTTGATATTTCTCCGGATTTATCTCTTAAATTGAGACCAACAATCCTTAATAATCAGATTACAAGCAATCAGTTGTCGAAATCCTTTTCATATGGATTGAGTGGCAGCATAAAATTTTAAATGAAAAACATGTTTTTGAGAAGATTGATATTAATACTGTTTTTTGCGGTACCGGTTTTGTTTTTGAATGCACAGTCAGATTTGAGAATTCTTGATGATAAAAACAGTGCGGCTTCAAATAACAGCATGCAGGCTCCCGACGATTTTGTTTATCTGTTGGATCACATGCTGTCGAACTGGATGATCACTACTTCAAAAAAAACTCCCTGTGATTCTTCCTACTTTAATCAGGAGGTTCCTGACTCGGTTATCAGTAAACGACTGAGATTGATGCCCTGCATTATGGAAATGCCATTTAATAATTATGTGCGCTCTTTTATTGATCTCTATACTGAAAGAAGGCGGCGTCAGGTCAGCTATTTGCTGGGCCTTGGGGATTACTACTTCAGATTATTTGAACAGGTGCTTGATAATAATAAGTTGCCTATGGAATTAAAGTATCTTCCGGTAATCGAGTCAGCACTTAATCCCACAGCCATCTCAAGGGCGGGAGCTGCCGGACTTTGGCAGTTCATGTCATCAACGGGAAGAATGTATGGACTGGAAATCAATAGTCTGGTTGATGAAAGAATGGATCCCTACAAATCGACTATTGCAGCGGCTCAATACCTGAAAGATCTGTATGGTATCTATGGCGATTGGCATTTGGTTATTGCCGCCTACAATTGTGGACCCGGCAATGTTAACAAAGCAGTGCGGCGGGCAGGAGGGAAACAGGATTATTGGGCGGTTTATCCTTATTTGCCGGCTGAAACCAGAGGGTATGTTCCTATTTTCATTGCAGCCAATTATGCCTTGTATTACGCACACGCACACAACATATGTAAAGCAAATATTGATTTCCCCAAAGCGGTGGACACTGTTGTAATTCATAAACGTGTACATTTTGAACAAATAGCTGCTGTAATGAATATTCCTGTTGAGCAAATTAAATTGATGAATCCTCAATACAGAAGATCCATTATCCCCGGTGATTTAAAACCCTATGCAGTGGTTTTACCGATGAAACTTACAGGTAAATTTATCGATAAGTTTGAAGAGATTGTAAATTATAAAGCAGATTCTCTGGTGAATACCAGAAGAGTGGAAGTTGAGGTTCCCAAAACTATTGCATCCTCGGGATCTTCAGGAAGAATTATCTATCATAAAGTTGCAAAGGGTCAGACATTAAGTGGTATTGCTGCAAGATATGGCGTTTCGGTCACTAAAATAAAAAAATGGAATAATATTCATGGATCAACCATCAAGCCCGGTCAACGATTAAAAATCATGAAATAATGGAGAAACTGTATTATTCAATAGCAGAAGTTTCCAAACTTTTAGGTATCAATGCATCAAATCTGCGTTTCTGGGAAAAAGAATTCAAACAGTTAAAACCCCGGAGAAATGCTAAGGGTACCCGTTTTTATACCGATGATGATATCACTCTGATAAGACAAATCATCTATCTGGTGAACGATCAAAACCTGACATTGGAAGGTGCCAGACAAAAGCTTCATCAGAAAAAAGATCAGGTGGCTAAACAATATGAGCTGGTTGAACGTTTGAAAAAAATCAGATCTGAATTGAAAGGCATGTCGAAAGCCCTGGGTTCTGAATGAGAAGGCCGGCGGCAACAGACTAAAGTCGGGGATGTGACAGATATATCATAGAAAAACTTTATTAATAAATCAAATATAGGTATATACATGAAAAAGAATTTTTTACTCGTGTTGTTTTTGGGGCTGCTTTTTATCCCATCACTGAGTGCTGCGAAACAACCTAAGAATGTGATTTTTTTAATCGGTGACGGTATGGGACTGGCGCAGATTTATCTTGGAATGATAGAAAACGGTAATAAACTGGAGTTGGAACGCATGAAAAATGTGGGATTCTCCAAAACATACTCTGCTAATAATTTTGTTACTGATTCGGGTGCAGGAGGTACTGCATTGGCAACGGGTGTTAAAACCAATAATTATATGATTGGAGTTGGTCCGGATTCAGTTGCAGTGGAATCAATATTACATGTTGCTGAACGAAATAAGTTATCTACAGGTGTTGTTGTAGCTTGTGCAGTTACCCATGCTACACCAGCATCCTTTGTTGCTCATCAGATTGATAGAAATATGAATGAGGAAATTGCTGCAGATTATTTGAAGACGGATGTAGATGTGTTTATCGGAGGAGGAAGAAAGTATTTTGACAGTCGCAGTGACGGTAGAAACCTCATCAACGAACTTAAAGCAAAAAATTATCAGGTTGCAACAAGTCTGGATGATGTGCTCAAAGTTAAGTCAGGTAAACTTGCTGGATTGATACATGAAGATCAACTCCCTGAAGCCAAAGAGCGTGGAAACTACCTCCCTGAGGCAACGATGGCTGCGGTGGATATTCTGGATAATAACAAGAAAGGTTTCTTTCTGATGGTTGAAGGATCACAAATTGACTGGGCGGGTCATAAAAATGATGCTGCAATGATGGCAAGAGAAATGATTGACTTTGATAAAACAATCGGAGCTGTACTTGATTATGCTGAAAAAGACGGCAATACTCTGGTAGTAGTTACTGCCGACCATGAAACCGGTGGTTTAGCACTTATTGGTGGTGATATCGCCGGAAAAAAGGTTAAGACCAATTATGCCCTGAAAAATCATAGTGGCATCCCTGTCCCTGTATTTGCATACGGACCCGGAGCTGAAGAATTCATGGGTTTCATGCAGAATATTGATTTCAAAAATAAGATATCAAAGTTGTTGAAAATCAAATAATGATGCCTTAACCAAGGCACACAAAAAAAGAGCTTATTCATTTTATGAATAAGCTCTTTTTTTGTGACGATATTTATTATTTAATTCCCAGTTTCTTTTTTACTAATGGTGTAACATCAACAGCTTTAGGTGAATGATAGGCTATCGACTGAGCACTGATGTCAAAAATATATGTGTAATTATTTTCAGCACCAATTTCAGATGTTGCAGTTAATATCTTTTGACGTAATGCGTTTACCAGTTCCATTTGTTTTTTCTGAAGTTCTTCATTGGCTGTCTGTTGGAAAGTACCGATACGTTTTTCAATGTCAACAATCTCTCCCTGACGTCTGGCTTTGATGGATTCAGCCATGGTCTGAAGATTATCCTGATATTCTTTTGCTTTAGCAGCATACTCCTCATACATCTTATCTAACTCTTTTTTGTATTGCTCATTCAAATCAGCGATTGTTTTTTCAACATCCGACAATTCAGGCATTACCTGAAAAATCTCCTGAACATTTACATACGCAAGTTTCTCCTGCGCCATCATAGTACTTACCGGTAATGCCAGCAGCATTAATACAACAATTTTCTTAATCATGTCTTATCAATTTATTTTTTTTATTTTTGTTTTGCGCAAAAGTAATATATTATTTTGAATAACCCAACTTCGTGAGCACCTCATCGCTGATGTCAATTTTTGGAGAACTAAAGATTACGCTCATTGCTGAACTCTTGTCAAAGATAAGGCTGTAATCTTTTTCTCTGCAGAGTTCCTGAATGACATTGTAAACCTCATCCTGAATCGGTTTCATAAGACTCTGACGTTTTTTAAAGAGTTCACCTTCAGGCCCGAAATAGTTTTTCTTAAATTCCTGAGCTTCTTTTTCTTTGGCAATAATGGCTTCTTCTTTTTGTGTTTTCATCTCATCGGAAAGAAATACCAGTTCTGTCTGATAGTTCTTATACATGCTTTGTACTTCCTGCATTTTTGCTTCAACTTCCGATTGCCATTTTTTTGAAATAATGTTTAACTGTTCGTTGGCAGTTTCATAAGCAGGAATATTCTTCAGTATATATTGCATGTCGACCATTGCAAATTTCTGAGCCTGACCGGAGAAGAATAATCCGGATAGGATACCTAAAACTAAAATATACTTTTTCATATGGATATTGTTTATTGGTTTTTCTATTTTAAACGTTAACACTGGTGTTGCATTTCAAATATCCTGCCAATATTTTAAAGTTCCTGACCTAACACAAAATGGAACTGGCTTCCACTGATACTACCTGAAGTATTCTTGTCAAATCCATATCCCCAGTCGATTCCCATCATACCGAACATAGGCAGGAAAATACGTACACCAATACCTGCCGAACGTTTCAGATTGAAAGGATTGTATTCGGTAAGCTTGTTGAAACTATTCCCGGCTTCAAGGAAGCTAAGTACATAAATTGTTGCCGACTGTTCCAGTGAAAGGGGATAGCGTAATTCCATAGTAAATTTATTATACAGGTAACCGATGCGTGTTTTTCGCTCGTAATCATAAGGAACCAACGAACCACTTTCATAACCACGCATGGCAATATATTCTGTTCCGTAACTGGTATAGGCCGACATACCGTCACCACCCATATAATAGGTTTCATAAGGTGAACGGGCATTTTTATTGAAATGTCCGAGGTAACCAAACATCACACGGGTCATTAAAATCAGTTTTTCATCAACAGTTAATGGTGTAAATGTCTTACCGCTTGCCGTCCACTTGTGGTATTCGATAAACTTGTACCTTTCCTGATCCGTCATTGTTTTATCGGCATAATTTTTACCGTTAAAAACTGAATAAGGAGGTGTGATTTTTAACCCCAGACTGAAAGAAGAACCACGACGTGTATAAATAGGATTAAATATCGAGTTGCGGCTCAAGGTCAGATTGAGACTGAAGTTATTGTAATTACCATCGGTGAGTGGTGGTAAATAAGCCCAGTTACTAAGCATAAATCTTTGCAATGATATTTCTCCATAGAACGAGAAATAGTCGTCGGGCCAGTTCAGTCTTTTTCCATAACCTATGGAGGCTCCCAGGGTTCTCATGTAGATGTCGGGGTCCATTTCGTTCTGATACATAGCGCTGTATGCACTACTATAATCACTGTAACTTGAATTGCCGTAACCTCCGTAACCGTTATAGTACCCATAGGAACTATATGGGTTGTAATAATTCTGCATGCTATTGTAGAAGCGTTCGCTTACACCCGATTGAGCTGCATAGTAAAGTGATACTGAAAGTGAATTGGGCCTTTTGCCTCCCAACCAGGGTTCAACAAAAGAAGCGCTGAATGAGGTGTATGATTGTCCGTTAGTTCTGGCATTGATGGAGAAGGTTTGACCTTCGCCCTGAGGTACAATGCGATATGTTTCGGGTTTGAAAAGATTCTGAATGGCGAAATTGGTAAATTTTAAGCCTAATGTTCCTACGATACCGGTAGATCCCCATCCGGCAGAGAATTCCACCTGATCACTACCTTTGGTTTCCAGTTCATAAGTAATATCAACGGTTCCGTTTTCAGGATCCGGTTGAATGTCCGGTTTGATCTTTTCCGGATCGAAATGCCCCATGCCGGCAAGTTCGCGGTAAGTACGCATCACGTCGGACTGACTGTACAACTGACCGGGTTTGGTGTACAACTCCCTGCGCACCACATGCTCGTAAACGCGGGTGTTTCCTTTTATATTTACTGCATTGATATTCGCTTGCTTACCTTCATAAACGCGCATTTCAAAATCAATGGAGTCGTTCTCAATCAGCACTTCAACAGGTTCAATGTTTGAGAAAAGATAACCTCTATCCTGATATAATTTGCTTACAGCTTCATTTTCATCAGTTTGAAGTCTTTTCATTAGATTCTTGTAATTGTACACATCTCCTTTTTTGATGTTGAGCACCTGATTCAGGTATTCGTATGGATATACGGTATTTCCGATCCATTTGATATTCCTGAAATAATATTTGTCCCCTTCATCGATCGTCATGTATACAGCAACGTGTTTTTCGTCGACCGGAACTACGCTGTCGCTTACGATATAGGCGTCACGATAACCCACTTCATTATATTTCTCTATTAAAGCAATTTTGTCCTTTTCATACTCTTCACGGACAAATTTCTTAGTTCTGAAGAAATTTCGCCAGTTATTGTCGTTGGTTTTCTTCATGGTGTAGTTAATCTTGTTGAAACTCAGTGCTTTGTTTCCTGTGACGACGATTTTGCTTACACGGGTTTTAATTCTTTTGTCAACCTCAATATCAACAATGACATGATTGGGCTTCTCAGGGTCGTTTTTCTGAAACACATTTACAGCCACGTTCATAAACCCTTTTTCTTCCATGTATTTGATTATAACCGTTTTTGCACGGTCAGAGATGTTGGGAGTGATCTGATTGCCTTCAACGATTCCGAGTCTTTCCTTTAGTTCATCTATTTCCCCTTTCTTCAGTCCGTGGTAATTGATCTTTGAAACCTGAGGACGTTGCTTGAGAGCGATATTGAGCCATATTTTGTTATCAACGATTTTTGTGGCATAAACTTTTACGTCCGAGAATAATCCCTGCTTCCAGAATCGCTTTACAACATCCGAGATTGCATCACCGGGTACAGTAATAACGTCGCCGACTGCAAGGCCTGAAAATCCTATCAGGACAAAATCTTCATAGTTTTCAGCTCCTGTAACAGTAATTTCTGCGATCTCATATTTCTGACCAGTAGTGCCGTAATTGATAACTGGTACGGAAGTGCTGTCAGTGTTTTCTTCTTGTTGGGCAGTTATCGGCTGAAAGAGCAAACTGAGTAGAGCGATTAGGAAAAAGTACTTTTGATGCATATTTGTTTTAGTGTACGCAAATTTAATGTGAATTATTTACCAAAACGGCGATCTCTGCGTTGATAATCAATAATTGACCGGTAGAATTCTTCTTTTCTGAAAGCTGGCCAGTGCTTTTCGGTAAAGTATAATTCTGAATAAGCTATCTGCCACAGCAGAAAATTGCTGATTCTGATTTCGCCACTGGTGCGTATCAGTAAATCAGGATCAGGTATTTGCCGGGTAAGCATGTAGGATGAAATCAGTTGGTCGGATATTTCCTCCGGTTTAATCTTACCCTGCTGAACATCCACAGTAATATTTTTTACTGCCTGTTGTATTTCCCATCTGGAAGAGTAGCTCAAAGCTAAAATGAGTGTTAATCCGGTATTTCCTGAAGTTAGCCTGATACATTCATTCAGCTTATTCCTTACTTTTTCCGGTAAACGGTTCAGGTCACCTATGGTCATCAGACGAATATTGTTTTTTTGTAAGCGAACTGTTTCTTTTTCAATGGAATCAACAAGGAGTTCCATAAGAGCGTTTACCTCTTCGAGAGGCCGTCCCCAGTTCTCTGTAGAGAAAACGTATAAGGTCAGGTACTTAATTCCCAGTTCTGTAGCAGCTTCAGTAATGACACTAACAGATTTAACCCCGTTTTTATGTCCGAAAACCCGCGGATAACCTTTTTCTTTTGCCCAACGACCGTTGCCGTCCATGATAATGGCGATATGTTCCGGTAAGCGGGATAAATCAATTTTATCTTTGATTGACGACATGCTGTAAAATAAAAAAAACTTACTTGTAATTGAGGCATTTACAGTTTCTTTGGAATAAACCGTAGCTTAAGCCGATAGTAACTGTTCCTGCCTGATCGTTATTATAAATATTCGAGCCATTTAATCCCAGGGGATTTTCCAGAGTATTCTGTCCCTCCAACCGGTCATATAGCATCAATCTGTGTGTCCATTGCAGATTCATATGCAATCGTTTATTCAACTTCATCTTGAATCCCATCCCGAAAGGAACGGAAAAATTCAAATGGTTGATGTCCGCCTTGTCCTGTTGTATCAATCCGATACCGGCAAAAAGATAGGCCGAATAATTACTGCTTTTCAGAACGTGGTCGAGTTGACCATAATCCAGAAAGTTAAATACAAAAGAGAAATCGACCATATTTATTTCCTGATTCAGATCAACGACCGCAGTATATATACTATCAAAATGCTGATTAAAACTTCCTTTGATGGAAGTGTGATTAAAATCCGCCTGTAATGACAATCGCTGATTGAATAAATGCCTGATTGTGAATCCATAATCCGGCTTCATATCTTTCAGTTTCGTTTTTACATCTCCAATGAAATAGGATTCACCTCCGTGAAAACCAACTTCAGTCGTGAAAATCTGCTGCGAAAGCACACTTTCTACAGCCATCAAAAATACCGGAATTATTAAATATCTAATTGCGCGCAACATTATCATTGGTAATAATATGGTTTGATCAGATATTTAACGGTATTATTCTGAATAAATTATTCGATATAACTTAAAAGCAGCAACAAAAGTAGTGATTATCTTTTAATGAAAAAAAAGGCCGGTGGTTTATTTAACAATTTATTGCATTAATATTGAGTTAATAATATCATGAAAACGAGCTTTTGTATGCATTCAATGCCTTATCTTCTTTGGTCGTCATGAGTTGTCTGCTCTCGGGAGTTTTGTCGTCCTGTCCGCAAAGATGCAGTATGCCATGGATAATGATCCGGAGCATCTCTTCTTCAAAGGTCACATTAAAGCTTATGGCATTGGTTTTTAGGGTTTCAGGACTAATGAAAATATCTCCCGAGATAATATTGTTCTCTGAGTAATCGAAGGTAATGATATCGGTGTAATAATCGTGATTTAAATATTGCCGGTTGATTTCAAGTATTCTTTCTTCACTGCAGAAGATATAGGATATGTTACCCGTTTTTTTACCATACTCCTCCGCAGTCGCTTTGATCCATTGGGTCAGGTTACGTTTCTGCAGAACCGGAAGCTCAGTATTTTCGTTGATGAATTGTATCATAATTAAAAGAAGAACAGGTAACCGATTAGTATTGCCGCAATAACACCGACAGCATCGGCAATTAAACCACAACCGAGCGCATAACGTGTTTTTTTGATGCCTACAGAACCGAAATAAACTGCCAGAATGTAGAACGTGGTTTCGGTCGAGCCCTGAATAATGCACGTCAAACGTCCGACAAATGAATCCGGTCCAAAAGTTTTCATGGCATCAATCATCATTCCGCGTGCTCCACTTCCACTCAGAGGTTTCATTAAAGCTGTCGGCAAGGCATCTACAAAGTCTGTGTTTACTCCAAAGAGTGCGACAATTCTACCGATACCATCTACCAGAAAATCCATGGCACCCGATGCCCTGAAAACACCGATAGCCATCAATATGGCAATCATATAGGGGATAATGCCCACCGCTACATTGAATCCTTCTTTTGCACCATCAATAAATGATTCATATACGTTTACCTTTTTTATGGTAGCCATCATGACGAAGGTGATGATAACAGAGAGAAGGATAAATGCAGCTGCAAAATTAGAATAGGTCGCCATCTGATCTTTAGGAAGTTGCCCCAGAAAATACATCAATCCTCCAATGATGCTTGTCAGGCCAAACAATGTAAGTAATACCGTTTTATTGAAGATATTTATTTT
The DNA here is from genome assembly GCA_034927265.1 of Paludibacter sp. GTDB lineage: Bacteria > Bacteroidota > Bacteroidia > Bacteroidales > Paludibacteraceae > Paludibacter. The sequence continues at coordinate 47,913 of JAYFQH010000016.1, read as the reverse complement.
CTGATAGATGGCAACGCTGATAAAACCCGCCAGTGTTGAAAAAAATGTGGCAATAAGAATTGGTAGAAATACATCAGAAGGATTGACTGCACCTAACTGGGCACGGTATACCATAATACTTATGGGGAGAATTGTCAGCCCGGAAGTGTTGAGCACCAGGAACATGATCATTGGATTCGACGCCCTTTCCTTATCGGGGTTGATCTCCTGTAACTCTTTCATTGCTTTTAAACCCATAGGCGTTGCAGCATTGTCGAGCCCAAGCATGTTAGCGGAGAAATTCATAAAAATACTCCCCATGGCAGGATGATCTTTAGGGATTTCAGGAAAAATCCTGGAAAAAAATGGCGCCACCATCCTTGAAAAAGCCCTGATAACTCCACCATTCTCTCCGATCTTCATGATACCAAGCCATAAGGACAATACTCCCGTCAGACCCAGTGAAATCGTAAATCCATCTTTCGCCGAATCGAAAGTGGCGTTAAGTAAGTCGGTGAAAATCTGAGTGTTGCCCCAGAAGATAAACTGAATGCAGGCAACAACAAAAGCAATGACTAAGAATCCTATCCAGATATAATTGAGGATCATGGTGCTGATTTTTTTTTGTAAAAACTTTACAAAGTTACATTAAAGTTTTTAAACCATAGAATTCACATAAGGACATATTTTTGGATGTTATTAAACCTTTCTACCCCGATGGAGTCAAAGAGTGGTTAAATAAAAGAAAATACGATTTATGATAAGAAAATTTACTCTTACCACCTTTTTTTTTGCATTAAGTTTAGGAATATTTGCACAGAAATCAGTTCAATCGACAGTGTTTGATGCTACTAATGGTATGCCGTTGGAAATGGTGACTGTCAGGTTGTTAAAAGCTGCTGATTCTACTCTTGTGCAGGGAGCACAGACCAATAGCAAAGGCTGGTTCGATCTGTCAAAAATAAAACCCGGTAAATATGTCTTGGTTGTAAGTTCGGTGGGATACAATGACCACAAAGAAAATCTTGCAATGGGGAGCCGGGATATCATTCTGAAAAATATTCAGTTGGTTGAAAATGTACATGCCCTGAAAGAACTCGAAGTAAGGGGAACTGCCGCGCAAATGGTGGTAAAGGGAGATACGTTGGAATACAATGCAACTGCCTTCAAAACACAGGAAAATGCGGTGGTGGAAGATTTATTAAAGAAATTGCCGGGACTTGAAATTACTACTGATGGTAAGATTACTGTGAATGGGGAAGAGATTAAAAAGATCAGAGTAGACGGTAAAAAATTTTTTGATGGAGATTTGGAGATGGCTACAAAAAACCTGCCTGCTGAGATGATAGAAAAGATTCAGGTGCTGGAACAGAAGTCGGAAATGGCCCAGTTGACAGGTTTTGAAGATGAGAATACTGAGAGAATAATCAATCTTACCACAAAAACAAACCGTAGAAAAGGAGTTTTCGGTAATATTGTGGGCGGCGCGGGATTCGACAGAGAAAAGTCGTTGAGATATGATGGAAATGCCAATATTAACTTTATGAATGGAGATGCCCAGACATCCATAGTTGCCGGTGTAAATAATATTAATACTTCAAGAAGTGGCCGTGGACGTGGAGGTTGGGGAGCCAACAACGGGATTACAGAAACACAGAACCTTGGTTTGAATAACAATGCCATTATCAACGATAAATTTAAGATTGGCGGAGATGCATCCTTTAATCATTCAAATAATCTGAGTGAGACAAAACGTACTAAAGAAAGTTACCTTAAAGGATCAGTGTTTAATGATTCGACTTATACTTTGGATAATGCTGATTCCTATGAGGCAAATCTCAGATTGGAAGCCGAATGGAAGCCTGATAGCCTGACCACTTATATTTTACAGCCAAATATCAATTACAATTTCGGAAATTCTTCCACTTTCAAAGATTATGTGTATTTGCAGGATATGGATACCACCAGTTACGGTGATGCCAAAACTGCTGATGATAATACGACTTTGTCGGCAGGTTTGAGGTTAATCGTCAGCCGGAAGTTTCCTTCAAAACCGGGCAGAACCATGACGGTAAACCTAAATACGGGTTTTAGTCAAAGTGAATCAAATACTTTTAACTTTTCAAATAAATATTCTATTCAGAACACAGGAAGTATTAAGTACACAGGAATTAATCAATACACCAATCATAATTCGAACCGACTAAGTTTTGGAGCCAGAGTCTCCTTCGTTGAGCCGCTTTGGAACTATAAAAACATGCTGGAAACAGTATTGGATTTTAATACCAACAAACAATCGAGTAAAAAAGACCAATGGGCAACAGATGATCTTACTGCATTTTACAATAGAAATCCAGAGGATTATACAAACTATGTGAATGAGTACAGTAATAACTTCAGTAGCAGATTTTATAAAGAAACAGTCGAGTTGAATTACCGTTATACTGAAAAGGAATATAATCTGACGCTGGGATTAAAAGGAGAACCGTCACAAACCATCAGTAAAACAATTTATGGGAATGGTGACGATAGGAATGTAGAAAATAAGGTATTTAACTTTGCTCCTAACGGACGTTTTCAATATAACTTCGGTAGGAAACAATTCATGAGGCTGGATTACAGGGGGATTACAGATCAGCCTTCCATCAGGGATATGCAGCCGGTGAAGAACAATGCCAATCAGATGCAGGAGACGGTCGGGAATCCTACCCTAAACCCTGCTTTTTCAAACTACTTCAGAATGATGTATAGTACTTTTAATGATAAAACATTTTCATCCTTCAATACATGGATTTCTTTAAGATTTGTCAAAGATGAGCTCGTGTCAAACAGAATTTATGACAGCACAGGGAAGCAGTATATACAAACGGTTAATTCAGGGGAAACTCCTTTAAATCTGAATGCTAACGTAATGTTTAATACGCCTATCATACAAAAAAGACTGCATTTTAATACCAGCACAAGTGGAGGATATGAAACCGACTACGGATATACCTCAAAAGGTGTGAATCCTGAATCGATTGATGCCTCAGCTTTTACCCTGGGTGATCTGAGTTCTACCCGCGAATATACAGGAAATCAAATGTTGTCGCTGACTTTTACGCACGATGTGATTGAACTCGGGGTACGGGGAAATGTCAGGTATTCAAATTCATATAATAATCTGAGTAATAAAACCATCGAAACATATCAGTGGAGTGGCCGCGGAAATGTGGTGATCCGCTTGCCGTACGATATTACGCTCAATAGCGATATTGCCTATTCCGACCGATGGGGATTCTCGAATTTTGATCAAAGTGAAGTGCTTTGGAACGCATCGATTGATAAATCGTTATTCAAAAATAAAGGAGTACTCTCGCTCAGATGGGTGGATATGCTGCAACAGCAGTTAAATATCCGTCAAACGGTCGGTGATAATTCTGTGACATTTACCAAGTATAATACACTGACCTCCTATTTTATTTTAAGCTTCAGTTATCGTATTCGTCAGTTTGGTGGAAATCGTGGAAATATGGAAGACAGGATGCGGGATTTCAGACCAGGTCCCGGAATGCGTCCTGAAGGAAGCGGTGACTACAATCGTAATCATAGTAGTGGAAGTGGGCATTCTGATGGATACAGATCGTTACGACCGATGGGAATGTAATTACTTTAAAATACTAACCATATAAGCCATATAAGTCATTTAAGTTAGGTTGAATTATTAAACAACTTAAATGACTTATATGGCTTATATGGTTAATATCTAATCAGTTATTTCTTCTTCATCAGGTTCCTCAGTTTCGAAAACGGAAAGTTGGCGGCGGAAAACCTCATCTAATGAAATCTGGAAGGTTTCAGTGTGTGCAATTCCGTTGATGCCGGTCATACGATCCACGATTACCTGAAGCAAATGTTTGTTGTCACGGGCGTATATTTTTACAAAAAGGGAGTATTTGCCTGTTGAATAGTGACATTCCACAATCTCAGGTATTTTCTTCAATTCTTCAGCCACATCGGCAAAAGCTTTGATGTCGGATAATGTAATACCAATAAATGCACAGGTCTGATATCCTACCTTGTAATTGTCAATGATAAATTCCGATCCTTTAATAATACCATTGTTTTTCAACTTTTGAATACGTTGATGTATTGCGGCTCCGGAAACATTACATTCACGTGCAACTTCCAAAAAAGGAATTCGCGCATCCTGAGAAATGAGTTGCAAAATTTTTTTGTCTAATCGGTCAATTCGGTGTTGTCCCATGGTATTTTTAAGAAATGGTTTAAATATTCTATTAATGTGCTGCAAATATAAAAAATATTTTTAAAATATAGGTGATATTAGTTATAGTTTGTAAGTGATGAATTGAAAGTTCAGTTTTAATTTATTGAAGTTTATAAAATCAATAAATATCTTGAATACAAAACAATATTTTAACAATCTCAGCAGATACTTAAATATTGAAAAATAAAACCAGATTTTTTAAACAGATGATCTCTTTTCAATACGACTTCTGACAATGAATACGCTAACCAGCATATCTCCAATACAAACGTTCATTTTGTCTGTATTTTCTGACTAATCTATATTAATTTAGAAACATTACCATCCATCTCAAAAGTTCAATTCAAGAACACTGATAAATATTTTTTCAAAGTCGAATTGTTTTTTATCAATATTCAATTGTTCATAATTGAAAATATGAAGATATATCAGACGTGAATTTATGTAGATAAAACATGAATATATATCATGAATTCACTGATATGTGTTGCCGTAAAACTTTTATTATTTGTAATTAATATGTTCAGGGAAACTTAAATTGAAGGAGTAAAAATTAATTTATACCAATAAATTTTTAAAATGCCGAATTATATATAATTATTGCTACTTCAGGCATTGATATTAGGTACTAAAAGTCTGTTAATTTGTATCGTAATAACCATGAATAATTATATAGTTATTCAAAATTCTGATTGTCAGGTGTATATGTCTGATAAATCAAGTCATAGAAAAAAGATTTATTAATTAGTAAAGATACCCATTATATTATGAATGAAATTATGTTATTTAGGATTTTTACACATGCAGGAACAAAGTTGACATGTGTTTTTATTGTTGTATTTTCTCTTACTCTTAATCTGTTGCATTCCCAGAAAGTTATTAATGAAGGTAATTATAAAAATGTATTAGAAGAATTTAATGTTAGCGATCCATTGAAATACAGAGAGAAGATAGTTGATTTTACTGATTGTGGCTGGGATGATCTTACTTTCTTAAATAAATACGGGACAAGCAAGACTGGTGTAGCATTATACGGCATGGGGAATTTTGGCTGGGGAGATCAGATTATAGGAAAATCACAGCAGGTAAGAAATCTCGGAATCCAGCATGTTCGGGCTATGTTTGCTGAAGATGAAATATTTGAAAAAACAGCAAAAGCAGGCATTAATTGCACCTTGTTCCTTGCGGGAGAGTTTTATTCAAATGGTGATTTTGAAGGCTGGAAAAAAAGTGTGGAAGATGCTGTTAAACGATATGGAAAGAAAGGATCCTTTTGGAAAGAACATCCTGAATATAAATATAATCCAGTAAAGTATTATGAAATACTCGGAGAAACAAATATTGATTCTTATATTCCTCCTTTGGGCGTGGATCCTGTAGAACATTATTATAAATATTTGAAAGCTGCCTATGAAATTATAAAATCATTAGATCCTTCAGCATCTGTAATTGCATTTGGAACGTCAGGTGGAAATATCGGAAATTGGATGGGTATGTCATATTATTCTTACTTCGATTATGAGTATAAGCCTGGTAAAACGATGAAGTTTTATGGGTGGTTGAGATTTATCGAGGAGGTAAATAAACTTGGAGGATATAAATATTATGACGGGATAGGACTGGATAATTACTCTCAGCCATATGCTCCTGATTATAAAGGTAATGTAGTGAAAGCTCTGCTTGTTTTAAGAGAGGAGATGAAAAAATACGGAGTGGAAGACAAAGTGATTTGGTTTAGTGAAGTCGGATATCCTATGAGATACCGTGACAGTAAGTATGAATACAATGATCAAAAACAGGCAGAATTTACATTGCGGTTGTATGGCCTTGCTGCTTCACATGGAGTTGAACATATACAGTCGTTCCATGTCGTGGATTTTTCACAGGATGGTGATGATGCCTCGATGTGGAGAATATTCGGGTTCTTTGATAACAATGGAAATGTACGAAAACAAGGCATAGCATTGAAAACAATGATTGAATTAATGCCAAAACCAAAATTGTTGAAAACGATAAGTGATGGTAAGGATGATTTTTATGCATATGAGTTTCAGGGATATAAAAATAACAAGGTAATAATGCTATGGCTGGCAAATGAGAAAACTTATATTGAAAATGGCATAAGAAAATATGTCCCTGAAGAAAAAAGCGAACAAAAAACAATTAATGTGTATAATAAATCGGTAGTATTGGTTGATATGTACGGAAAAAGAAATCTTCTGACATCTTCGCAGGGAAAAGTTACTGTCCATGTATCACCGTCTCCTGTGTATGTAGTTGTAAAATAAGTTCATGTGTAAATTCGATTATAACTTCATATAATTCAGCTTGTACTTTTTTAAATCAATATATAGTCATTTAATAATTTAAAATCAAAATGTTATGAAAAAACTTACTTTTATTTTGTTCCTGAGTTTAATTGTTGTATTTGTTCATAAAACAATGGCTCAGACGGATACTGTTTTAGTTAAAACAATCAAAATAAATCTGACAAAAGCTGATGGAGCTTCTGGTGGTGACGATTGGAATGATATAGCCGATTTCAGTGCGGGTCTGAGCCATACCCTCAAAGATTCAACTGGGGCTCCAATTAATTATACATTCTACAATGAGGACAGTTGGGATGGTCAATCTTCAACAGGCGGCGTACCTGGTGGTCCTTATCCTGATCCTGTATGCTTGTCATATTGGGCTTTGAAGGAAAAAAAGACCGCTGACATTGAATTCCGTAATTTAAATAATAATTCCATATATTATTTGGAGTTTTATGGAGCAAGAGATCAAACTGATGTACGTGTTACAAAAGTTGTAATTAAGGATTCAGTTTCGAGATTTCAGGCAGTTGGAAATACATCTGAAAAGGCTATTTTCAGGAATGTACATCCCACTGCAGGGGTCATACGTGCAAGTATAGAAATGGATCGTGATCTTTCTTTGGCAGACTGGGCATATCTCGGTGCTATTGTTATCCGCGAGTACAGTGTTTCAACTGGTGTCAATGATCTTTTTATGTCTGAATATTCAAATTTGTTGTCCAATTTTCCAAATCCATTTAAACAGGAAACGAGCATAAAATATAAGGTACCTGTTGCTGGTTCTGTAAGTTTGAATGTATATGATGCAAGGGGGAAAGAGGTGAAAACTTTGATAAAAGGAAATCAAGAACCGGGAGAATATTGTCAAAACTGGGATGCCTCGGGATTATCATCCGGATTATACTTTCTACGTATGATGGTTCAGCCAGAAGGGGCTGTAATTCCGGTTGTTTCTGTTAGAAAATTAGTTATTACAGAATAAAATGAAGTCAGAATCGAGGAACCTGTTTGATTTGTATACAGGTTTCCTCGATTTTGAAAAAATAATAATGTTTTCAATGATGCCCCTTTACAGGGGAATACTATGAAGAACAAACATCTTATATCAGTTAAACTTCTGCTGACTCTGATCACAATAACTATTGGTAGTTATGTTTCGGGACAAGATATTTCACGAAAATATTCTCTCATTACTGATTTGTCAGAATCGAAGGAAACAATATCCTCAATAAAAGTACTTTTTAACGGGATAAAGATTTATTCTGCAGATAATGTAAATTACGATGAGGTGTTAAATGCTAGAGATGGACTAATAATATTGCTTTCTGAATCACAAAAAGTAAAATCACTGGAAAATATTATAACTGACTATACTCTTCAGGGTTGCACTGTATTTATGGATATACGCGCGTTTGCTGAATCGAATAATATCCAGGTGAAGAAAATATATCTGGATGATATAATTGTTTCACAGGAATCTCAGGTCACAAATGGATATAAGCAGGGCGATCCTATACTGTATAATGCTAATGGTGAGTTGTTTGGGTTGATTGAAACGAACCGTGAGGATATTGTTGTGTTGGGTAGAGGAGAAAATAATGACATAGTATTGGTTGAGCAAAAAAAAGCATACGGAGAAATTATTGCAATGGATTTGTTGTCGCTAAATGGACCCAGATATGCTTATAATACTGAAAACAAGTATTTCTTTATTGTGAATGCACTCGGAAATAAAAACAAATATGGCACTTATTACCCCTATGTATATAGTTATAATGACTTTGTGTCTTTTATGAAAGAACTTGAATTGAAATATCCTGATTTTAAGATTGTTGATGAGGGTGCTGCTTCTGGAAATTATAACATGTTCAGCATCAATATTGGGAATCCATCTGGGAAAGGAATATTAATTTTTTCTGCTACTCATGGTAATGAATGGGAGAACGCTTATGGATTAATGAATTTTATTTATCATTTGGCCACTCATAAAGATCAGAAAATTATTGACTTGAATAAATTCTTCCTGAAGGTGATTCCGATATTAAACCCATATGGATATCAAAACATGACAAGACAAAATGAGAATCTTGTTGATTTGAATCGTAACGGAGATTATTTTTGGGACACTTATACAGGTGCAGATGGATCCGGATATAGTCCCGGATCATACGACTGGAAAGGAACTTCTGCTTTTTCAGAGCCGGAACTTCAGATTATAAAGAAAATTACCAATGGAGGAAAATATCTTTCCATGCTGGATGTTCATGGCAATCCATCGGGCACAGGATATAATAAATGGATGGGTGTGGCTAATACGACCAGAACAGATGCCTACAATAAAGGTGAGTTGTTTAGAGATTTCTTCAATGAAAGTATAAAAGGCCGGTATTTGTTGAGACAGGAGAGAGAAAGCACTATTAAGCCCTTTATTATAGAAAGAATACAGGAAAGTGAAAGGAAACCTACCATAATTAATTCATTATCAAAAGATAATTATGGATATATTGTTGAAGTTTTTTGTGGCTATTCTTCGATGTCTTTCATTGTTATGCAGACAGATATTACTACTGAGCTTTGTGCGGCATTCTGTAAAACATTTGCCCCTTTCGATAATCAGAGTGATACTGCAGAATATAAAGTGGTAAAAATAAATTTGACAACACCTGAGAGCATTTCTGAAGGTAATGAGTGGAATAATATAACAAGAATAAAGGCAGATACGACATTTAATCTAAAGGATAGTACAGGGATTATGAGCCAATATGTTTTTTACAACGAAGATTCATGGGATGAACAATCAATGAACGGAGGTGTCCTTGGGGGACCTTACCCGGATCCTGTATGTTCTTCTTATTGGTCGTTTGGAAAGAATAAATCCGTTGATATCGAATTACGGAATCTGAAAAATAATCTTCTTTATGATGTTGAATTCTTTGGAGCGACGAGTCAATCAGAAATTAGTGTTGTAAAAGTAAAAGTTAATAATCTCGTTTCGAAATACAAGGCAACAGGAAATATAAATGAAAGGGCAGTTTTTAGAGATGTCATTCCAAATGCAGGGACTATTCGTGCAAATATAGAACTGGATAGTGATTCTTCAACTGCTAATCAGGCGTATTTAGGTGCAATACTCTTCAGAGAACATGCGGTTGTCTTATCTGCTGATGTGGCTCATGTTCAGAAGTCTGGAGCAGATGTTTTTCCTAACCCTGTAAAAGAAATGCTCTTCGTAAATGGAACTATTGGAGATGTAGTGATTATTTACAATGTTAACGGGATTGTAATTGGAGAATACAGAATAAACTCAGAAACACCTGTTCGTATTGACATGTCAAAAGAGCCAAATGGAGTATATTTTGTAAGAAGTTATAATCCACAAGATCAAAAAATGAAAAATTATAAAATTATCAAGTATTGAATTATATATCATATTACAATCTTTTTGAATTGTAATTTCTGTTTTATTGTCTAAAATTTAATAATATGTATAGAAACTTAATTTTACTCATTCTTTTATGTGTATTGAATGGTACTGTTTTTTCCCAAAAAAGTATAGGTTATACTTCTGATAATAGAAATTTTAAGCTGGGTGTAAGGTCAGTCCCGGAAAAGTGTTCAGCAGTTTATCCTGTGTCAGATCCCAATTTTTTTCCAATAGCAGCATGGTATCAATCAGGATCTAATGCTCAAGCATATAAAAATGCAGGATTTAATATGTACGTAGTTCCGGATGTTCTTACTGAAACGCGTTATAATTATTTGAAAGCAGCCGGGATGAAAATGATCTATATGCAAAATAGTTTTGGATTAAGTCATATGGATGATCCGGATATTTATGCGTGGCATATTGGTACAGATGAGCCTGATAATGCACAATGGAATGAGGTAACTCAGACATACGATTCTTGTATTAATCCAAGAATTATGATTAATACCTATAATCAGATAAAAGCAAATGATCCGTCACGTCCTGTTTATTTAAATCTGGGACCAGGAGTCGCTGATCTAAATTGGTCCGGACGTGGTAAGTGCAGAAATAATCTCGATACTTACAGGGAGAGTACAAATGGCTATCTCAAAGGTGGCGATATCGTTTCGTTCGATATTTATCCTGTAAACGGAGCATATTATACATCAAAAGATAAACTGTGGTATGTTCCAAAAGGAGTAGACAGTCTTAAAGTCTGGACGTCTAATTCAAAGCCTGTTTGGACATGGATTGAATCCACCAAAATTAGCAGTAGCAGCTCAACAGGAACTCCAACGCCAACTCATGTCAGAGCAGAAGTATGGATGGCACTCATTCATGGAGTAACAGGTATCGGTTATTATTGTCACGTTAATAATCCGTTTGATGAGGCGGGCTTATTGCATAATGCAACCATGTTATCAGCAGTTACGGCAATCAATAATCAAATAACATCTCTTGCTCCGGTATTAAACAGTCCTTCTACATCGGGTTATGCAACTGTGACAAGTAGTAATGGGGCGGTGCCAATTGATATTTTAACAAAGAATTATGATGATGCGAGTTATATTTTTGCTGTAACAATGAGACCTGGTGCAACTGTAGGGACATTTACCGTAACATCAGGAAATGTTGTTGAAGTGATTGGAGAAGATCGGATAATTCCGGTTGTCAATGGAAAATTTACAGATGACTTTTCTACGTATGCAGTGCATCTTTACAAAGTTAAAACAACAACAGGAGTTGATGATATTTACAATGTGAATAACTGGGATTTGCTGAATAATTATCCAAATCCATTTGATAAAGATGTGACGGTTAGTTATAAGGTTCCAGTTTCGGGCTTAGTTAGCCTTAAAGTATTTGATTTTACGGGAAAAGAGGTTGCAAATCTATTAAATGAAAATAAGATATTGGGTGAGTATAGCTACAACTGGAAAGTTGCTTCTCTTTCGAGTGGAATGTATTTTTTGAAGATAACAATTCAATCATCCGATACAGCTATGCCGATAGTGTCAATTAGGAAAATGATTCTTGAGAAATAAGAGTATGATTCAGAATTTGTAGTTGTTTCAAAGATATTACAGTTTGTTGTGATAAATCCTGAGTGTTTGTATAATGTTGATTAAAAGTGTTATAATTATTGATCGAAAATTTTATGAAGCTGGTGTGTGTTTCTCGAATCATAAGGCAAGACCTTTTTTTAAGAAAAATATTTTATGTGTTTTTTTTACTAATTATGTTTGGAATGACAAGTATAGTTGAGGCTCAAAGTGTAATTAGTAAAAGTTCATGGCAATCTTTTAATGCTTCAACACAAGCAGGATCTTTTAATGTTCAATTCGACCTGGTCATGAGTCATGCAAATACTCAGGGTTATGTAACTATTCAGAATGGAACAATAACCGATACCTCTCAGGGGGCATGTATTATTTATGTACACCAGTCTGGAGTGATATGGGCAAGGAACGGTTCTTCCTACACATCAAACGGAACAGTACGCTTTACGGCTGGCACCAGTTATCATTTCCGTTTAGAGATTAATGTACCAGCTCATACTTATAATATTTACATGACTCCGTCAGGTCAACCAGAGATAACTCTGGGTGTGAATTACGCCTTCAGAACAGAACAAGCTGCTATTACCCAACTAACAGGGTGGGGTGTAAGATCTGAAGCTACACCTGTAGGTTCATTCATGACAGTTAGCAACATGATTTTTATGAATGGTAGTGATGCCATCGCTCCAACTGTACCGACAAATTTGTTTGCAGGAGAAATAACACAAGCGGGATTTAATCTATATTGGACTCCCTCGTCAGATAACATTGGAGTAACAGAATATGAAGTTCTTAAAAATGGAGTCTCAATAGGAACTACAAATAATACTTCAATTCAAATTACCGGTTTGCAGGCATCGACAACATATGCCATGGCAGTACGTGCACGCGATGCTGCCGGTAATTGGTCGGAACAAAGTACAATTTATAATGTTAAAACAACTAATTATACATTATCAGCTGATAATACAACTATTTGTAGATGGAAAAACAATAAAAAGGTAGCGTATTCTTTTACTATTGATGATGCTCCTCTTCAAAAAAATGATGTACCATTTGTTCTTTCAGTTACCGAACCTTTAGGAATAAGACTAACCTGGGCGGTCATAACAAAGTATATGAGTGATCCGCTCAACCCAACCGTAAGCTATAAATGGACTGATAGCTGGGTAAGTTCATTGGTAGCTGCAGGTCACGAATTGGATAGTCACTCCAAAAATCATCCTGTAGGTCCTTATACTGGAGAAAATGCAGATTCTCTTAACAGGATAGAACTAAAAGATTCACGTGACGAGATAGAACATATGTGCCCGAATAATGGAAAATGTGTAACTTTCTGTTGTTGTGATAACTGGTGTCAGGAAAGCACCAGACCATTGATCCGCGATTATTATATTGCTGGTAGAGGCGTTGGGGTTGGAATCCCTTATAGTTCTTATAGTCCGTCTCTCGATCCTGCTGTAAGTGGAGGTATGTACAGACTGCATGTTGTAAGTGCTAAACTGGCTATGCCGTTGAATAATCAGGATTACCTAAATAGTAATGGCTGGTGGATAGAATCTACACACGGAATAAACAATACCATTTCTTCAGATATGCCTACAGCATTATTTACATCAAGAATGAATGAAGTATATAACATGAGAAATGTTATGTGGGCAGCACCATTTAAGGAGGTTGCACAGTATATATATGAGAGAGACGCATCAACCGTGGAAAAGATATCCGGTGATACATCTGAGATTAATTTGAAATTAAGACATAGTTTAAGCACATCTATATGCGACTTCACTTTTCCTTTAACATTGAAAACAGAAGTATATCCAGAATGGAAAAGTGTCAATATCTCTCAGGATAGCAATACGGTTGAGATAAATACTGTAGAAGAAGGCGGAAAAACCTATATATACTATGATGCAATACCGAATGCCGGGCAGATTAAGTTATCTCCTTCTGCTTATAAAACAGGAACTTCTCTTAATGAGATCAAAAGTAGTGGAATAATAAACTTAGATGCTGGATTTAATGTATCAACTTCAGAGGTCAGAATAAGTTACAATATGGTTTATAGTGGATATACGAATTTACAAATATATAATTCAATGGGCTCATTGGTAAAAACACTTGTTAACAATGAACTGTCGATGGGCACTTATATCAATTACTGGGATGTAACCAATATCCCTGCCGGATTATATTTTGTGAAGTTAGTGCACAGGCAGAAAGAAAGAAATACTTTGTACGTTGATAAAAATTCATTTGTTGCTACTAAGAAATTATTGATAAATAAATAATCTTATTATCCATATGACCTTAACATTTTTGTTAAGGTCATATGGTTGATTTAAAATTTGTTTTGAGAAAGTGTTGTTAAGAATCAAACAAGAGTTTATAATTATTATTATTTCTTAAAATTCATTGAAAAAATTATGAAAAAAATGTATTCGCTTCAATTTGGGAAAGAGATAAATTCAGTGCAAAAATTTCTTTCTGTGTTTGTGTTTGCTGTTATAATTGCAGGAACAATGAATGTTTCTATGGCTCAGAGTGTAACCAGTAAAAGTTCTTGGCAGTCTTTTAATGTTTCAACACAGACAGGCTCATTCAGAGTTCAGTTCGATTTAGTTATGAGCCTTGCAAATACTCAGGGTTATGTGACAGTTCAAAATGGAACAATAACTGATACTCCTCAGGGGGCTTGTATAATCTATGTACATCAATCAGGTGTAATATGGGCGAGAAACGGCTCCTCTTACACTTCAAATGGAACAGTGCGTTTTACTGCCGGGACAAGCTATCATTTCAGGTTGGAAATAAATGTGCCTACTCATACCTATAGCATTTATGTAACCCCATCAGGTCAGTCGGAAATAACACTGGGTGCAAATTATGCTTTCAGAACAGAACAAGCCTCTGTTACCCAACTAACAGGTTGGGGGTTGAGATCTGAAGCTCTGGCAGGTTCGTATATGACAGTAAGCAATATGACATTTGTTAGTGACTTAACAGCTCCCACTGTTCCTTCAGGTCTATCTGCCGGAAATATAACACAAAATGCCTTTGATTTAAATTGGGAGCCATCAACAGACAATGTTGGCGTTACAGGCTACGAAGTGTTTAAAGATGGTGTGTCAATAGGCACGACCACATCTACAACGATGTCGGTAACAGGATTATCTTCTGAAACGGTATATGCAATGACTGTCAGGGCAAGAGATGCAGTAGGTAATTGGTCGGCTCAGAGTTCAGCTTATAATGTTACTACACAGGGAATTTCAACCGGAGTAAATGTAGCTGAAATGACTGACGTACCAAATATGTTGATTTATTCAGATGAGTCTGGTATCGGTAAAAAAGTAAAATTTCTAGTGCCCTCAGCAAGCATTGTGACTTTAAATGTTTATAATGTTGATGGAAAGGAAATTACAGTACTGGTCGATGAGGTTAAATCTGCTGGAGAATATACCCTGGAATGGAATACATCAGAATTATTACCTGGAATTTACATTATGAGAATGACGGTTCTGCCGACTGGAACAAATAAGTCAATAACCTTTCATAAAAAGATCGTCATAGCTGAGTAGTTCTGTTTGTTTTTTTGTTATGATTTAATTTAATTCAACAATACAGCTTTCATATTAAAGAGTAGTTGAACATATCTTACTATTTTTATTGATATATTAAACTTATGAGAAACAAAGTATCTTCAATAAACAGATTATTAGTATTAGTACTGTTACTGTTACTAGGATGTAATATTTATAGTCAAGATACTGCCAAAAAGCAATATGCTCTTATTACAGATTTGCCAGATTCTGTAAAAATGATTTCATCCGTTAAAATGCTTTTTGAAGGGATAAAGGTATATGAAGATAGTAAGATTAATATTAAAGAATTATTAAAAGCCAAGGATGGACTTATTGTTTTAATTTCTAATCCCCAAAACATTAGGTCAATTAGAAAAGTTGTTCATGAATATACTCGTTTAGGTGGAACAATCTTTATGGATATTCGAATTTTTTCTGCATTAAATAATATTTCAATAAAAACTGTTCAGATGAAAGATATTCTTGTTTCCAAAGAAACAAAAATAACAAGTGGCTATAAAAAGGGACATTCTATCCGGTATAATGCTCAGGGAAAATTACTTGTTTTTAACGAAATTAAGGATAAAAGCATATCAGTGCTGGCAAAAAGCGATAACGATGACGTGGTACTGATTCAACAAAAAAAAGCACAAGGAAATATTGTTGCTGCAGATGTAATCTCGCTTCAGGAGCCTCAATATGAGAAAGACTCAGAGAATAAATACCTCTTCGTTGTAAATACTTTGGGCAACGGATCGAAATATGGAAAAAGTTATTCTCACAGGTATCATTATTATGAACTTGTTGATTTAATGAAAGATATTGAAAAGGAATTCTCAAATGTGAAGATTGTTGATGAAGGCAAAGTGTCAGGTGGATATAGTATGTATAGTATGAACATAGGAAACCCTTTTGGAAAAGGAATTATGATTTTTTCAGCGACACATGGAAACGAATGGGAGAATGCTTACGGGTTAGTTAATTTCATCAAACATGTTGCTTCAAATCAAGATCAGACAATCATTGATTTGAATGAGTATCATCTGAAAATAATACCGGTACTTAATCCTTATGGCTATCAAAATATGACACGGCAAAACGGTAATAAAGTTGACCTGAATCGCAACGGAGATTATTGTTGGGACAATTATTCCGGAGTGGACAGACAAAACTATTACCCTGGAGCTTATGACTGGAAAGGTTATCAGGCCTATTCAGAGCCCGAAATACAGATTCTGCGAAAAATAATAAAGGATGAAAATTACTTTGCAATGCTTGACATACACGGGAATCCTTCCGGAACAGGTTACAATAAATGGATGGGAGTTGCAAGGACAACAAAAAATGATGCTTTAAGTAAAGGAGAATTATTCAGGAATATTTTTAATGAAAGTGTCAAAGGAAGATATATACTTTGGCAAGAAAGAGAAAAGTTGGTAACTCCATTTCTTATAGAAAAGGTAAAGTATGAGGAAATGAAACCGACAATAATTAATTCTTTGTGCAACGACAAATATGGATATATTGTTGAGGTTCTTTGTGGATATCTGTCAACCGAATTTATAGTAATGCAAAGTGATATTACGAGTGAAATCTGTATCGCTTTTTGTAAATCTATCATACCTTCAAAAGAATAGTTGTTTTTTGATTTGATGATAATTAACCCTTTAAATTTAATGTCATGAAGAAAATTTTATTTATTTTGTGTGTGGGTCTTATTTTTGTTTTTACGCAAAGAATCTCAGCTCAGGCTGATACAGTCTGTGTAAAAACAATAAAAATTAATTTGACCAAAACTGGAGGAACTTCCGGTGGTAATGACTGGAATGATTTTACAGTATTTAAGGCCGATTCAACCTATGCGTTGAAAGATTCAACAGGCACATCAATTACTTACACTTTCTACAATGAGGATGTTTGGGATAGTCAGTCTACGACTAACGGTGTAACTGGTGGTCCTTATCCTGATCCTGTATGCTTGTCATATTGGGCTTTGATGGAAAAAAAGACAGCAGAGATTGAATTACGTAATCTTAATAATAACTCCTTGTTTTATCTGGAGTTCTATGGTGCAAGAGCAACTACCGGAAGCCGGGTTACAGATGTGACGATAGGTGAATCGATGAAAAGTTTTCAGACATGTAATAATACATCTGAGAAGGCAATTTTTAAATATGTTCATCCAACAGATGGAGTTATCCGTGCCAGTATTAAGATGAATGAAACTGAATCAGATGCCAACTGGTGTTATCTTGGAGCAATAGTTTTAAGAGAGTATAGCTTGTTAACTACGGCTGTCAATAATTTAAATCAAGATCGTTTTTCTGATTTATTGTTCAACTCTCCGAACCCTTTTAATGGAGAAACAAAAATAACCTACAAAGTTCCAGTCACAGGTTTAGTGAGTATGAAAGTCTATGACGTTGCCGGAAGAGAAGTTGTGGTATTAACAAATGAAAATAAAACAGAGGGTGAATACAGCCAGAGTTGGGATACGTCAGGATTATCATCGGGGGTTTACTTCCTTCGTATGTCCGTAAAGTCAGATGAATCAACTATATCTGTCACTTCTTGTAGAAAGGTAGTGAAGGTTAAGTAGCTTGAATGAGAGGGGGCAAGATCGTTTCAAGTAAAATGAGAAACAATCTTGCCTCATTTTGTTTTTTAATAAGATATCACTTGCCTTTTAGTAAAAACATTTTACTAAATTCAAAGATTTAAAATGACAAAAATTGGATTATTTGGCATAGGGCTCGATACGTATTGGGGGCAATTCGAAAATTTACTTGATAAGCTCCAAAAATATCAAAAGCAAATAAAGGAAAAGATTGAAGGTTTTGGAGTTGAAGTGGTTGATGCAGGGATGGTTGATAATCCGGAAAAAGCCGGAAAAGCGGCTGAGTTGTTAAAATCAGGTGATGTTGAACTCATATTCTTGTATATATCTACTTATGCGCTATCATCCACTGTGTTGCCAATAGCTCAACAGGTAAAAGTCCCTTTCATTTTGCTGAATCTGCAACCTGTACCACAACTTTATTATGAGGAATTCAATGCTCTTAATGATCGTGGGAAAATGACCGGATTATGGCTTGAACATTGTCAGGCCTGTTCTGTCCCTGAAATTTCTGGTGTGTTTAACCGGGCAAGTATTAGATATGATATTGTTACAGGGTATTTAAAGAATGAACAAGCATGGGGCGAAATCAGAGCCTGGACTGAGGCTGCTCGTGCGGTTAAATCTTTGAGAAGCAACCGAATGGGCATATTAGGTCACTATTATAATGGCATGTTGGATGTTTATACCGATTTGACTAAACAAAGTGCTATTTTTGGCACCAGCTTCGAGATGCTTGAAATGTGTGAACTTAAAAAATATCAGGATGAAGTTACTGATGAACAACTATCAAATAAACTAAGTGAATTTTATTCTGTTTTCAACGTTTCTCCTGATTGCGAAGATCAGGAACTAGAGCGTGCTGCACGTACATCAGTTGCACTTGACAGGCTGGTCAGCAACCATCATCTTGGCTCAATGGCCTATTACTACGAAGGGGAGTCAGGCAGCGATTATGAAAATATTGTTACATCTGTTATAGCAGGGAACACGCTGTTAACCGGAAGCAACATTCCAATCGCTGGTGAGTGTGAAGTAAAGAATGCACTCGCCATGAAAATAATGAGTGAATTAGGAGTAGGAGGATCATTCTCTGAGTTTTATCTTGCCGATTTTACTGATAATGTAGTTTATCTTGGCCATGATGGACCAGCTCATTTCTCAATTGCAGAAGGCAAGGTTGAATTAGTACCTCTTCCACTTTATCACGGTAAACCAGGTAAGGGTATTTCTATACAGATGACAGTTAAACATGGTCCTGTGACATTGTTATCGGTCGTGGAAGGAAGGAAAGATGTATTTCTTTTGGTATGCGAAGGAAAATCCGTTCCGGGTCCTGTATTAAATATAGGTAATACGAACAGCCGTTATAGATTTCCGATAGGAGCTGCAGAATTTATGAACAGATGGTCAAAGCAAGGACCTGCTCATCATTGTGCTATAGGAGTAGGACATGTTGCAAATAAAATTGAGAAGCTGGCTTTTTTGCTGGGAATCCGGGTGGAAATAATAAGGTGATAAGTTTTTTCAAATAAATAAAAACGACACCATTTTAAATAATGTAGTTCATTATGAGAATAACAAGACATTTTTTATTAGTAATTTGTGTTTTAATCATAAGTTGTTTATTTGTAAATGTAGATGCGAAAGCGGATGAAAAGGATTTTATTGTTAAAGCATTTCACATAGATCTTCATATTCAGGTTATTAAGCCAGATGCATTGAAAAAATTAGTAGATGAGCTGGCAAAGACAGGAATTAATACGATTGTAATGGAGTGGGAAGCATCATATCCTTATGCGAAACATGCAACACTCTCTAACGAACTTGCATATACACGTGAGGAGGTAAAGTCATTTGTCGATTATTGTCATTCTAAACAAATTGATGTAATCCCGTTACAACAGTGCTTTGGCCATGTGGAGTATATTTTAAGAAATAAACGATATAGCGGTCTTAAAGAAGACATGAAAGAGATATCACAGTTGTGTCCGATGAAATCAGTAGCTGACAGTATATTATTTTCAGAGTTGTTTCAGGATTTGGCTGATATGCACGGATCAAAATACATTCATATTGGAGGTGATGAAACTTATTTGCTCGGACATTGCAAAGAATGTGCAAAAAAAGTCGAAAAAGAAGGGCGGTCAAAACTATTTGTCGATTATATGAAAATGATTACTAACATGGTACTAAAAATGGGAAAGATCCCTGTAATGTGGGCTGATATCATTTTAAAATATCCGGAAGCCGCACATGAGTTGCCCAAAGAGACCATATTTGTTGATTGGAATTATGGGTGGAAAATTAACTATGCTGCCGATATTAATGCCTTACAACAACAAGGATTCAGGTTTTGGGGAGCTCCCTCCATTCGAAGTCAACCTGATAACTGGTATGTGACCTGTTGGGAAAAGCATCTTAATAATCAACGTGATTTTATTTCATACGCCAGAAAAGCAGATTATGAGGGCATCGTAATGACTTCCTGGTCGACAACCGGAATATATGGGTATGTATGGGATAGTATGTATGAAGTAGTTGATATGGAACAGATGCGAAACACATATCCTTTATCAGGCTTTAATATCTTGATAAGCGCTTATGCTAAATCATTGCAACATAAAACGCCAATTGATCCCAGGCAATTTGTAATTGATTATGCAAATGAACAATTTGGATTCTCAGTTGCAGATGCAGAAAAATTTATAGAAGCTCTTTTTTCAGATATCGAATTAATCATTGAAGGGAAACCAAGCTATAGCAAATCAATAAAAAATGTCATCCGGATAAACGACAGTGCAAGAAAGATTTTATATGATCTGAAACCGCTGAAGAATCAGAGAGAATTTGAGCATTTCAGATTAATGGCTGATTTACGGGCTTTATATTTGTCATTTAAAGAAATTGAAGCTGTTTATAACTCAGATGAATATACAATCGGAAAGGCAGGTTTGCTGTTGCCAAAACTAAAAATCTTAATAAATAAGTCCGCATCGTTGAGTAAACGTTTTGCCAGATTGCAAAAAGATTTTCTTTTTAATTCTGAAATTGAAGATCAGAACAGAATCCGAAATCTCCCGTTGACAATATTATATAAACGATTGAAAAAAACAAATAATGCGAAACCTTGATCGTCAGGAAGTTTTTTGCTTTTTTGGGTATTTCATTTGCATTTTCTGACATTTATTAATGGCGGGTAAAGCAATAAATTTGTATTGTCAAGTAAGTGTTTTATATATTGAAATACATGATGTGACTAACGTAAAAATGTTACATTATGAATTTTACAATCTGTCAGAATTATCAAAAAAAAATAAGATGAACAAATTGTTTTTTCTCAAGGTCCTTATTTTCTTCTCTCTGTTTTCTTTATATTCATTCAAAGTTGTAATGAAAAAAGCAAATGGAAATAATCAACAAATAATAAAAGAAAATTGGGCGATACAGTCATCAGGACAAATAAGAGCAAAAGGAGGTGAAATCTCGATGCTGGATTATTCTGTAAATGGTTGGTATAAGGTTACTTTTCCCACCACCGTTTTAGCTGGATTAGTTGAAAATAATGTCTATCCTGACCCTTATTTCGGAACAAATATTCAGAATATTCCTGGTTATATTGAAGGTAAATTTACCAAAATGCCGGATGACAGTCCGTTTAATGTAGCATGGTGGTATCGGACGACTTTTAATATTCCCGCAGATTATGCCAATAAAAATATCAGAATTAAGTTTAACGGGATTAACTACAAAGCAAATATATGGCTGAATGGAAACTTAATTGCAGATACAACTGATGTTGAAGGACCTTATCGTTTATATAGTTTTGATGTTACGAAGTATGCATATCCTGGTAGCAATAATAGTCTTGCATTGGAGATATTCCCGCCAAAGGGAATGGATCTAACCATTAGCTGGGTTGACTGGAATCCTGTACCACCTGATGCTGGAATGGGTATTTGGTATGATGTTGTACTTAGTGCAACTGGTGATGTATCTATAGAGAACCCTCATGTAATCACCGATTTGGACTTGCCGGCTATTGATAAAGCAAATCTCACCATTTCTGCTGAACTAAAAAATAATGGAAATAAACAAATTAAAGGAGTGTTGATTGGCCAGATTGAGAATGTAGAATTTGTTCAGAATGTAACGCTTATGCCTGATGAAGTAAAGTCAGTTACGTTTACCCCCGATAAATTCAGACAACTCCAGCTTAAAAATCCACGTTTATGGTGGCCACATACGGTCGGTCCACAAAATTTATATAATCTGACTCTTTCATTTAAAACGACAGAAGGTATCTCTGACATCAAAGAAACTCGTTTCGGTGTACGTGAGATATCTTCATGGATGAATGAATTCGATGGTAAGCGTACACGTGTTTTTCAGATCAATGGGAAGAATATCGTTATAAGAGGAGGTGGCTATGTGCAGGATATGATGTTAAGGCCATCGGATGAAAGAGTTGATATCGATATCCAATATGCAAAACATATGAACCTGAATGCTTTGAGAATGGAAGCACCACGGGGATCCGATTATCTGTATGAAAAATGTGATGAAGAAGGTATTTTATTGATTGTCGGATGGTGCTGCTGTAGCCCATGGGAACAATGGTCAGAGTGGAATTCTCATACTACAGGAATTGCACAAAAAAGCTGGCATGATCAAATTATACATTTGAGAAATCATCCGTCGATATTTAATTGGCTATATGGAAGTGACTTTTTCCCTCCAGAAGAAATCGAAAAGAAATATATTTACGAATTAGAGAAATATGATAATACACGTCCTTATCAATCTTCAGCAACAAGGGAGGCAAGTGTGATTGCCGGATATACAGGATTGGAAATGGGACCTTTTCGTAAAGGATATGCATACATGCCTCCAAAGTATTGGTATAATAAACTTGAATTCAATACGGAGGCAGGGCCTGGTGGTGAGCAATTACCTCCCATTGAAACTCTAAAAAAGATGATGCCTGAAGCAGAAATGTGGCCAATTAGTAAATCATGGTATTTACGTTTACATGAAGCATTTTATCCTGGGGCGAGATCGGCCTTAAATTCCAGGTATGGTGAACCTCAGAATCTTGAAGATTATATAAAAAAATCACAGGTGCTTCAGTTGGAGGCAATAAAGGCAATGTTTGAAGCTTATGCGGGGAATAAATATAAATCAAGTGGAATAATATTTTGGATGTACAATTCGGCATGGCCTTCTATGTACTGGCAGTTATACGATTATTTTTATAATCCAAATGGTGGGTTCTATGGGACAAAAAAAGCCTGTGAGAATCTCCATATTCAATATGCTTATGATGATAATTCTGTTCAGATTGTTAATGGTAACTATCATTCATATAGTCAACTGAATGCTTCAGTCAAACTGTATAATATCAATATGGAAGAGAAACTCTCCCGGGTTGTGCAAACAAGTATAGGTTCTGATGAAAGTAAAAAAATATTAAAAATTGCACCTCCTGTAGATATTACTGATGTCTATTTTTTACATCTTAAATTGACAGATTCCGAAAGTAAGGAAGTGTCGTCAAATTTTTACTGGTTATCAGTTAAAGGAGATGAAAAAGCTGATTTTAAGTTATTGAATAATCTGCCTTGGGTTCAACTAAAATGTAAATTGAAAACTTCATCTGTAAATAAAGATAAAAATATTCTTGTTTTTGAATTTGAGAATCCAACTTCCTGTCTTGCCTTCTCGGTAAATCCAAAACTTATTTTGAAAAATACTGAAGAACCGTTGTTACCTGTGTTTTGGGGAGATAATTATTTTTCACTACTTCCAAATGAAAAAAAAGATGTAAGCGTGGAATTTAGTACCAAGGTTGTTGGAGATAATCCTTTGTTGTTGAAAATCGAGGGCTGGAATATTAATAAAGAAACAATACAAATAAAGTAAAACTTGTTTAATCAACAGATCGACGTAAATCGTTCTAACCCTGATACAGCAATACAATATTGTTGCCGTATAGTGTGATAAAAGGATAATTCATTGTAATGAAAAAAAAGATATTACTTTTGATTTTTTGCATGATGCTCGTTGAAATTTCAGCCTCGAATAAGTCAAAAGTGCAGATAACAAATCTTAATTGTGAAAAATTGTCTGATCCTGCAGGTGTCGAAACAGTGCAGCCACGTTTCAGCTGGATACTTAAGAGTAAAGAGCGTAACCAGTTTCAATCAGGATATCAAATTCTTGTGGACACCTGCAGACAAAATCTTGATAGAAATATTGGTAAAATATGGGACTCGCGGAAAGTTATATCAGACCAATCTTTATTTGTTACTTATGAAGGGTGTAAACTGAGGCCATCAACAAGATATTATTGGAAAGTGAGGGTTTGGGACAAAAAAGGAAATGTTTCAGAGTGGAGTGAGATTGGTTCATGGCAAATGGGCTTGTTACATAAAGAAGACTGGTGTGGAGCGAGATGGATCGGGTATAAAGAATTACCAGACTCCATGAGGTTAGTTCCCGGATATAAAAATGCTGATGATTACCGGGTAGGCAATAGAGCCAAAGAAAGAGCTTTTGTACCTTGTTTCAGAAAAGAGTTTGAGTTAAAGAAAAAAATAATTGAAGCAACACTTTATGTAAGCGGTTTAGGCCAATATGAATGTTTTGTTAACGGAAAAAGAGTCGGAACAGACTTCATATCTCCCGGATGGACTAATTATGATAAGACCGTTTTATACAATACTTTTGACATCACTCATTTACTGGGTAAAGGTGCAAATGCGATAGGGATTATCGTGGGGAATGGATTTTATTATATAAACAAAGAACGTTATGTAAAATTTGTTGCCGCTTATGGCGAACCATCCTTGATCTGTTTCTTGAAAATGAAATATTCAGACGGATCAGTGGATAAGATTGTTACAGATAAGAGTTGGAAATGCTCACCTTCTGCTATCACTTATTCAAGTATATACGGAGGGGAAGATTATGATGCCACAATTGAACAAAAAGGATGGAGCGAAAAGGGTTTTGACGATTCAGAATGGAAAAATATCATTTTAGTTAAAGGACCTTTAGGGAATCTTGTAGCTGAAACAGATTACCCGGTAAAGGTCATGAAAGAAATTGAGGTAAAAGTTGTTAAGGTTCTACCCGACAGTTCTTATTTGTATGATTTTGGCCAGAATGCCTCTGGAGTGATTGAAATACAGGTAAAAGGTAAAAAGGGATCAAAACTGAAGCTAATCCCTTCAGAATTGATTACGAATGAGAACTTTCCTGATCAGAAAGCTTCAGGTGAGCCTTATTATTTAACATATACATTAAAGGGAGAAGGTATTGAGAGATGGAGTCCGATGTTTTCATATTATGGATTCAGATATGTTCAGATTGTAGGTGCAGTCCCCGAACAATGTAAACAAAAAAGTAATTTACCCGTAATTGTTGGACTAAAAATGTTACATACGAGAAATTCGTCTCCTGAAACAGGAAATTTTAATTGTTCTGATGTACTTCTTAACGAAACCAATAATTTAATTAAGTGGGCTATTAAAAGCAATATGCAAAGTGTTCTCACAGACTGTCCTCACAGAGAGAAACACGGATGGCTTGAACAAACTTATTTAATGGGAAATTCTTTGGCTTACAATTTTGATATTTATCATCTGTTTAGAAAAATTATAAGAGATATGAAAGACGCTCAGACAGAAGATGGTTTGGTTCCGTCATTTGTTCCTGAGTTCAGGCTATCAACGGGTGCATTCAGAGATTCACCTGAATGGGGAAGTGCTTCAATTATTCTCCCCTGGATGTTGTATAAGATATATGGAGATTCGACAACCATTCGTGAGGTTTGGACAATGATGACGCGTTATGCAGGTTATCTTAAAACCAAATCTGAAAATAACATTTTGTCTTATGGGCTTGGCGATTGGTTTGACCTGGGTCCCGCTGATCCCGGTGTGTCTCAGTTGACACCGTTATCCGTAACGGCTACAGCAATTTATTATTATGATTTGTCTCTGTTAGCTCAGATGGCTGGTATATTAAATAAAAAAGAAGAAGCCGACTTTTATATTTCATTGGCAAAAGATGTTAAGATGTCATTTAATCAACATTTTTTTGATTATAAAAAAGGAGTTTATTCAACCGGAAGTCAAACAGCTATGGCAATGCCTTGTGCTATCGGATTAGTTGATGAAGATTACGCACAAAAAGTGGTTAATAATCTTGAGGATTCAATTGTTCAGCATGATAAACGTTTAACAGCTGGGGACATAGGGTTTCATTTTCTTGTGAAAACACTTACTGAATGGGACATGTCGAAATTGTTGTATGAAATGAATGCAAGAGAAGATGTTCCCGGGTATGGCTATCAGATTAAAAAAGGAGCCACCGCACTGACCGAATCCTGGCAAGCGTTGAAGTCCGTCTCAAACAATCATTTAATGCTGGGACATATTATGGAATGGTTTTATGCCGGATTGGCTGGTATCCGACAAGAAACTAATTCTTCAGCATTTAAAAATATAGAGATTAAACCAGCAATAATAGAAGGGATAGTTTCAGTGAAAGCTAATCATAGATCACAATATGGTAATATTGTTAGTGAGTGGTATAAAAGCAATAAGAAACTGATAGTTGCTGTTGATATTCCTGTAAATACAAGTGCAAAAATTTTTCTTCCTGCTTCGATAGGACGGACCGTTGTAGAAAGTAACAAAAGAGTTGAAAAAAATAAAGATATCATTTTTATAGGAACTGATAGTAATAGAATGATTTTTCAGCTTGGCTCAGGGAAGTACAGATTTCAAATTATTGAAGAATAGTAAATTATTTTAGCTTAGAAGTTTAAAGTTAATAATCAATAAATATATTTGCAGAATGAATTATGCGGTAGGAATAGATTTAGGAGGTACATTTATTAAGTTTGGCGTAGCAAGTTCGAATGGAGATTTGATATATGAGGATACCATAAGCTCCCAGGCAGAAACTGGTCCGGACAAGGTGATTGAGAATATAGTCAGGGCAACAATTATGTCTTTGGGAAGGGCCACCGAATTAAATATCTGTCCGCTAGGAATTGGCGTAGGTACACCAGGAATTATTGATCGTGCAAATCGAATTGTTTTGGGAGGTGCAGATAATATTAATGGGTGGACACAGATACATCTTGCTGACTTAATTGAAAAAAAATGCCAACTTCCGGTTTGGATTAATAATGATGCAAATATGATGGGATTGGGTGAACAAGCTTTTGGAGCAGCAAAGAATTGTTCGGATGTGTTATTCCTGACAATTGGCACCGGAATAGGTGGGGCAATAATTATTGACGGAAAACTCTTTGGAGGCTATGATAATAGGGGGACTGAGTTAGGGCATATCCCCTTATTTTCAGATGGACTGCCATGTTCCTGCGGTGGCACTGGTTGTCTCGAAGTTTATGCTTCAACCAATGCACTGATTCGTCAGTTTGAAAATCGCTGTAAATTATCTGATGTCCATCTTGAAAATGAAATTTCCGGCAGATTAATTACAAAACTTTATAAGGAAAAATATATTCTAGCGGTTGAATCATTAAATGATCACTGGAGATTTTTAGGACGTGGAATAGCCGGTTTAGTTAATATTTTCAGTCCTCAAAAGGTGATTGTTGGAGGTGGCATCTCTGAGTCAGGAGTTTTTTATATTGAAAAATTAAATGAAGAATTTCAAAAACAAGTAATGCCTGATTGTGCTGTCAATACAAAAATATGTGCTGCAAAATTAGGAAACCGAGCAGGGATATTAGGAGCTGCACAATTTGTATTTATACAAAAAAACAATAGGAATTCGTAAAAATGCAATCAAATGATTTATATAAATACATATAAATTGTTTCAGCGATAGTTTAGACAACATAAATGCTAAAATTTAATGGATGAGATAATGAAGAAGAAACACTTAATAATAACGATCCTTTGTGTATTGTCAATTGCCGGATATTCACAATCGGGTAAGCCATTAATAAAATATCTATCTGATAAAAAAGAATTGGCAAAGGTACCTGTTTATAAAAATCCGTTGTATACATACGAAGAAAGAATTGAAGATCTGTTGTCCAGAATGACTTTGAAAGAAAAAATAGGACAGATGAATATTCCCTGTCTGTACAAAAGGAGAATAGGGTGGGGACTTAAAGATAATTCAGATATTTACAAAGTGATGACTTCTGAAGAGCGAAAAATACAGATAGAAGGATGTCGCAAACTTGCAATGGGCATTCATAATGAGGAGATAGGGCCAATAGGAGGTTTTTTTACGTTGTCAGATAGGGTTGGTTATGAAGGAACTGAATATCAGGCAAAGTTATTTAATGAAATACAAAAACTTGCAATTACAAAATCAAGATTAGGAATTCCTCTATTGCAGATTGAAGAAGGTACACACGGTTTTATGTGCGCAAACGGTACTATTTTTCCTGAAGGATTGGCAATAGGAAGTACCTGGGATATGAACCTTATCAAAAAAATTTATGAAACAGTAGCAGAAGAAGCCCGTGCAACAGGAGCACATATGCTTGGTACGTTAGTGATTGAACCGACTCGTGACCCTCGTCTGGGGAGAAATCAGGAAGGGTATTCCGAAGATACATATATGTGTTCAAAAATAGCTGGTACTATTGTTAACGCAGTGCAGGGAAATGACGTTTCGGCTAAAAACAAGGCGGTAGCAATTCTTTCTCATTTTCCTGGACAAAGTGAACCGTTAAGTGGGTTCGAAAGAGGAGCTATAAATTATTCAGAAAGAAGATTAAGAGAGGTCTTTCTACCACCGTGGATTGATGGAATAAAAAAGAATAATGCACTGGCGGTAATGGCCACTTATCCTGCTATAAATGGAGTTCCTGTGCACAGCTCAGAATATCTGCTAAAAAAAGTATTAAGAGAAGAACTGGGATTTAAGGGGATCGTCCTGAGTGAAGGAGATGGAATCACAACTCTCATTGACGAGCACATGACAGATAACTACAAAGATGCAGGTAGAATTGCACTCAAAGCGGGTGTTGATGTGGGAATTTCATTTGAAGACGCTTATCTTTCACCTTTAATGAAGAACGTAGAAGAAGGTGTGGTAGAAATGAGAGATATTGATAATGCTGTTCGTCATATTCTTCATGTGAAATTTGAGTTGGGACTTTTCGAAAATCCTTATGTTAATCCAGAATATGCTGTAAATATTGTTCATTCGAAGGAACATCAGGATCTTGCACGTGAGACTGCCAGAGAGGGAATTGTATTGCTGAAAAATAAGAACGGTCTTCTTCCGCTCAATAAGAACAATCTGAAATCGATTGCAGTGATTGGACCTTTGGCAGATTCTGGAATGGATCAGATCGGTGATTATATTTCTCATCATATTCCACAGGAACTGATTACCGTGTTGAAAGGAATAAAAAATAAAGTTACACCTGATGTTGAAGTTACCTATGTAAAAGGTTGTGAGGTGCTTGATACGACATTTAATGAAATTTATAAAGCAAAAGAAGCCGCAAGAAATGCTGAAGTTGCAATCGTAGTTTTAGGTGAAAGAGGAGATTTTACCAATGGTGAAAGTTGTGATGTGGCAAGCCTCGATTTAACCGGATATCAGGAAGATTTGCTTGAGGCAGTATCTTCCACAGGTACTCCTGTAGTTCTTGTATTAATAAATGGTCGTCCTCTGTCCATAAATTGGGCATCTGAAAATGTCCCGGCAATTGTCTGTGCCTGGATGTGTGGCGAACAGGGAGGCAATGCCGTTGCCGATGTACTTTTTGGTGAATATAATCCGGGAGGAAAATTACCAGTTACATTTCCAAGACATTCAGGACAGCTTCCGATTTGCTATGATTATGTTCCTTCCAAAGCACATTGGGTAAAAAAAGGATATATCGATATGCCAGCTACTCCTTTGTTTGCTTTTGGTCATGGCTTGAGTTATACTCAGTTTGAGTATAGTGACTTAAAAATCAGTTCTAAAGAAATTAATAGAGATGGAAGTGTACATATATCTTTCAATGTTAGAAACAGCGGTGACAAGAAAGGTAAAGAAGTGGCGCAGTTGTATCTTAATGATGAGCTAAGTTCAGTAGTTACTCCTCTGAAAAAATTACGTGGCTTCGAGAAAATTGAACTTTCTCCAGGAGAAACTAAAGCAGTATCATTCACTTTAGCATCTGAAGATTTGATGTTACTCAACAGAACTATGGAGTGGGTGGTCGAACCGGGGAAGTTCAATGTGTTGATAGGTAGTTCTTCTGAAGACATCCGCCTGAATGGAAGTTTTATGGTCAAATAAAATGCTGTTATGATTATATTGTGGACATTGTGCGATAATCATTCGGACATTCCATCTGTTTTTTAATTTTCTGTTGCTTGATTATATATTTTTTTTGCACATTCTGACATTGATGTGATATCAATTAGTGAGTAGTTTTGTATATATTGTTTCACCTGCTTCAGGTTATCCCGGCTCAATGCAACTTTTCGCAATTGTATAATCTCTAAACCTTCTTTACAATTGAACCCGGGTGACCTGAAAGCAGGTTGAAATAATAGATGTATTTTTTGTAGTAGAATTAATATGCTTGTTGATGAAAGAAATTTGTAAAAAGAAACTGCTCTACTGTGTTTTTTTATTGATGTGTATGTGGATTTCTCCCTTCATTTTTTCACAGGAACAGGTTCAGGGTTTATTCTATTTGGATCATTCTCCAGTTTCAATTAGTTTTATTGATGGTAAAATTAAGGATATAACAAGGTTGAAAAATGTCCCTGATGATTTTCCTAAAATATACATATCACCCGGATTTATTGATAATCAGGTAAATGGATATAAAGGTGTTTCCTTTATGTTTGCCGGAGAAGATGAGTTGAATAAAACCGACATAAAAGGTGTCGTCAGGGAAATATGGAAAGAGGGTTATACTACTTTTTTACCTACACTTACGTCGAATGATCATGATCTGATGATGAAAAATATTACTCTCATATCAGAAGTCATGAATGATCCAGAAACATTAGGGACAATTCCAGGGTTACATTTGGAAGGTCCCTATATCTCTCCGGAAGAGGGATATCGAGGTGCTCATCCACTTAAATACGTTAGGCAACCAGATTGGAATGAGTTTCTCGAATTTAATGAAGCCTCAGGGGGGAGTATATTACAAATAACGATAGCTCCTGAAGTTGCCGGAGCTCTTGATTTTATAAATAAATGCCGCGAAAAAGGAATCGTTGTTGCATTGGGACATCACAATGCATCAGCAGAAACTGTTCAATCCGCTGTCGATAGAGGTGCCCAGTTGTCCACACATTTAGGAAATGGAATCGCCAATACCATGAACAGGTATCAGAATCCGTTCTGGTCGCAACTTGCCGATGACCGTTTGAGCATTAGCATTATTTGTGATGGATTACATTTGTTGCCGGAGCAAATAAAGGTCTTTTTTAAGGTAAAAACTGCTGATAAAATTATCATTACTTCAGATGTTACAAGTTTTGCAGGATTACCTTCTGGTGAATATACAACTCCCGAAGGGGTAAGGATTAAACTTTCCCCCGAAGGTAAAGTCTGGGATCCACAAAAGAATATTTTATATGGTTCTGCGATTCCCATGAGAAAAGGTTTTGGGCATATTATGCAAGTAACAGGATGCACTATGGCAGAAGCTGTGAAGATGTGCAGTACAAATGTTGCCCGGCTATACGGATTAAGCGATAGAGGAGAAATTCAGCCGGGAAAGAGAGCAGATCTTACTCTATTTACTTTAGGGGATGATGGATTAATAAAAATAGAAAAGACATATGTACAGGGGCATTTGGTTTACGATGCAAAATCAGAAAAAAAATAAGGTCATATAATAAATGAAGAAAAATAATACAACGATTGGATCATATCGTTACCGGATACTCGCTTTGGTTTTCATGGCCACAACAATCAATTATTTTGATCGAAGTATATTAGGGGTGATGGCTCCAACTTTACAGAAGATCTTTGAGTGGAGCAATAAAGATTATGCAGCTATCATGGTTTCTTTTAAAGTGGCATATGGTATTGGTTTGTTGTTTGTTGGCGGATTGATTGATAAAATGGGAACCAGGATTGGTTATACGATCTCAATTGCAGTATGGAGTGTGTTTGGTATTTTGCACGCAGCTATCCGACCGGCATTTAGTCTGATTGGTTTTATTGTCGCCCGGTTTGGACTGGGAATCGGAGAGTCGGGTAACTTCCCGGCAGCCATTAAAACCGTGGCAGAATGGTTTCCCAAGAAAGATCGGGCTTTTGCTACAGGTATATTTGATGCTTCAACGAGTGTGGGAGCAATTCTGGCACCATTTATTGTTGGGGCGATAGTCACAATTGATGGGAAAAACTGGCAAATCCCATTTTTATTTACAGGATTTTTGAGTGCTGTTTGGGTGATAATGTGGCTTAGAACGTATAAAAAACCGGAAAACCATCCAAAATTGTCACTACAAGAACTGGCATATATAAATTCAGATTCAGAGGAGGAAACGGAAGAAAAGATTTCGTGGTCAAAACTTTTTCCAAAAAGAGAAACATGGGCATTTGCGATTACTACAGTAACTGATGCAGTATGGTGGTTTTATTTGTTTTGGGGAGCTAAATTTCTGGGAGAGCAATTTGCAGTGGATATCAATAATATTGGTCTCCCATTCTTAATTATCTTTTTAATGGCTGATGCAGGAAGTCTTCTTGGTGGATATGCTTCTGGAAAATTGATAAAAAAGGGTTGGTCGATCAATAAGGCGAGAAAAATAACATTGCTTGCATGTGCGTTGATTATATTACCGGTATCCGTTGTTCCTGTGTTGACAAATAAATGGTTGGCAGTTTTGTTAATAGGTATTGCAGCGGCAGGACATCAATCATGGTCAATTAATAGTTATACTTTAGTTCCGGATGTTTTTCCTAAAAAAGCGGTAGCTTCAGTCATTGGGATTGGAAAAATGATAGGAGTCGTAGTGGCCATTATTGCTGATGTAGCTCTGGGGGCCGTGTTGGATAAGGCAAACAATTCGGGATACTTTTGGGCGTTTATCGTGGCAGGTATGTCATACCTGATCATTCTTGGTTTTGTCCATCTACTGATGCCAAGAATGATTCCACTTGACGATAACCTGAATCAAAGAAAGAATTAATAAATATCAATAAATTAAATTAAAATAAATCCAATCGATGTTATGAAAATAGTTATTTCTGAAGATAAATATAAACTTGGAAAGCAGGCTGCTGAAAAAGGTGCAGAGTTAATCCAGAAAGCCATACGTGAAAAAGGTGAGGCCAATATTATTATCGCTACAGGTGCCTCCCAGTTTGAGATGCTTGCCGAGCTGGTGAAAAAAGAAATTAACTGGCAGGTGGTTACTGCCTTCCATTTGGATGAATATATTGGAGTTTCAGAAACACACCCAGCATCATTTAGAAAATATCTTAAGGAAAGATTTGTGGATCTTGTCCCTGTCAAAGAGTTTGTTTATATAAACGGAGATGTTGATTCATATTCAGAATGTAAACGTTTGGGAGAACTTATAAGCAAACATCCTATTGACGTTGCATTTGTAGGTATAGGTGAGAATGGTCATCTGGCATTCAATGATCCTCCGGCAGATTTTGAGACTGAAGAACCTTATATTGTGGTAAACCTGAACGATGATTGTCGTCGTCAGCAAATGGGAGAGGGATGGTTTAAAACGATTGAAGAGGTACCTGAGAAAGCGATTAGTATGTCGGTAAAACAGGTGATGAAATCAAAATCTATTATCTCGAGTACTCCTGATGCAAGAAAAGCTAATGCAGTATACGAAACGGTATTTTGTGAAATATCTCCAATTCATCCGGCGACAATATTGAGAGAAAAAGAAGACACTTTTTTGTTCCTGGACAGAGATTCTGCTGCAAGAATATAGCTTGGTGCTTATCTATTGGTAATTTAATGATATAATACAGTTTCTTTGATATGAGAAGAAATTTACATATTTTATTAGTGATTCTTTTTGCCTCCTTGTTTTTGAGTGCGACAAAACCAAAGGTGTTTATCTGTAATTATACCGATGATTTTATAATTATTGATGCAAAACTTAAAGAGTGGAAAAACGCGAAAACTATCACTCTTAGAGATATAACCGGTGAAAGTGATAATGTTTTGAAAATTAAAACGTTATGGGATAATGAAAATTTATACTTTGCATTCATTGTTAAGGATGATGACCTAGAGGCAAAACAACATTTGATTGATCATCCGGAATTATATCTAGATGATATGATAGAATTTTTGTTAGATGCCTATAATGAAAAAGATTCGTGTTGGAATCAGAATAAACTCATCTATCACATTAATTTGCTCGGACAAAAAAAAGATGACAGAGGAAATTCTGAATGCGTCAGTGACTGGAGATGGAACGGGAATGCGCACTATGCCATTTCCCTGAAGGGAACGTTAAATGAT
This sequence comes from Paludibacter sp., assembly GCA_034927265.1. Taxonomy (GTDB): domain Bacteria; phylum Bacteroidota; class Bacteroidia; order Bacteroidales; family Paludibacteraceae; genus Paludibacter. The sequence goes on along the minus strand of JAYFQH010000016.1, from coordinate 13,643 downwards.
TCGACCGATATTGATGATGGCTATATTGTTGAAATCAGTATTTCTTGGGACGAATTAGGAATCAGACCATCATCGGGTTTAAAAATCGGTGCTGATTTTGTCTGTGGTGATTGTGATTATAAAGGGAACTGTTTTTTTGACTGGGTCGAAGCGAATCCTTTTCGTTCTCCCTATGCTTTTGGAGATATTGTTTTAATTAAACATCATAACCATTAAAGTGTTACATAATAATTAATAGACATATGAAAACAAATAGCTGGAAAATTAAGTTATTGACAATCCAATTGTTAGCAATAATTTTACTTGGGAATGAAGGCCTATGTGCAAAATCAAAAGGTCATTTTTTTGCTGCGACTGAGAAAATATTAATAACACCGCAAACGCCACTTCCTATGAGTGGGTATGCAAGCAGGAAAGCACCGTTTAAAGGTGTTCATGATGATATATATGCTAGAGTCTTGGTTGTGGGCGACGGAACTAAAAATGCCGCAATAATCTCTACAGAAATTATTGGAATTTCTGATTCTTTTTGGAGTGAATGTACTCCACTTATCTCCAAAGCCACAGGAATTCCGGTAGAATATATTTTTTTAAGTGCAGTACATAATCATAATGGACCCTCATTAAGTGTTTATGAAGAAGCCACTCCTGATGTACAGGCATATAAAAAAGAGTTGATGAATAAGTTAGTTCAGTCAACAAAACTTGCAGTCAATAATTTAAAACCTGCCACAATTGGAATTGGAAAAGGGGAATCGAAGATGAATATAAACAGAGTTGCTCCGGATGGTAAAGGAGGTACAACTTTAGGTCTAAATCCATATGGAACATGTGATCATGAGCTCACAGTATTGAAAATAAATGATGATTTTGGAATTCCACTTGCTATGCTTATTAATTGGCCATGTCATGCAGTATGTTTAGGCCCAAAAAATTATTTTATTTCAGGTGACTGGCCGGGAGTTGCTGCTTCGTATGTTGAATCTAAGATTGGAAAAGGAGTAGTAGCACCTATTGTAATTGGGGCATCAGGCGATATAAATCCATTGTACGGACCACACGTAGATTTTGAAGTAAATAATTCATATTCATTTGGAAAGGATGCTATTGGTGAGGATGTGGGCAAAGAAGCAATACGTGTGGCAGGCACAATAAAAGTAAAAAAGATTTCAAAAATCAATGCCATACAACGGACGATTTATCTTGCTTTGAAAGATAGTGATAATAATATGCTCAGATACTCTGATAAGCCGGATTCTATGTTAGTCAGGTTGTCTGCAATGAAAATAGGTGATGTTGTAATAACTGGCGTTTCGGGAGAAGTATTTAATGAAATCAGTTTAAACCTTAGAAAAAGGTCTCCTTATTCCAATACTTTTATGATTACTCATTGTAACGGTAGTTGTGGCTATTTAATTACAGATAAAACTTACGTTATTGGAGGATACGAAACAAAATCAACAAGAGCAAAAATAGGTGCCGAGAAAGCAATTGTTGAAAATTTATTGGATATGATAAAAAAGTTATAGTGTGATTTTAGATTATTGTGGTGTATTTTTTTTGTTTTCCAAATCTTTTTTGTATTCATAGGGTGTAATACCCACTATTTTTTTGAATACCTTACTGAAATGATAACGGTTTTTAAATCCGCATAGTTCAAAAACTTCTGTGATGGATTTGTTTTTAAGAAGAGTCTTGGAGAGATCTACTCTCATTTGTGTAAGATACTGATGAAAAGACATATTGTACTTTTCTTTGAAATTATGAGTCACATAGGAGGGGCTGCGGCTAATGAATGCCGCAGCAGTTTCTACATCAATAGGTTTTGCAAGATTTTCTTCAACATATTTTTTTAAATAATATTCCGGTTTGGCTTTTCTCAATTCAATTAATTTATTTTTTAGAATGATATCTGCAAACTTTTGAAATAGTTCTGATATCAGAATGAGTTTGTCCTTGCTGATTACGTTCATGGAGTTGTATGTTTCTTCCAACTTGTCAACCTGAGTATGCTCATACAAAGAGCATTCAGTAAGGATAGCCCGAAAATCTTTTTCTGATCTTACTTGCCCGAAATGTAAATATCCTGCCAATGAATTTTCAATAAATAAAGGTAGGAACATTTCATATAAACCATTATAACATTGATATAAAACAGGTTTTTTCTTTGCATTTGCTTCTTTAAATTTATCGCGGTCGCAAGCAATACACTTGTGTTTCAGCTCTTGTTGTACTAGTTTGCAATAGTCCTGATAATCACCATTATTCCCAGCTATCTCGTTGGTGTATTCTTCTGTGTCAATGTTGTTGTATATCAATGATGTCCGTATTGAAAATAAACTAGATAGCAGATCCATCATTTTTTTTATTTCATCTACTTCGATAAGCAATTTATCATTTTGAGTATCCATATCTATTAGATTTATATCTTATTGAAATTAATCAATATATTAAGTTATTGATAAAATTGTTTGTGAAATAACCAGGAGTGGATAAGTTAAAGTAATTTTTTCTGTAAGTATGGCTTGTAAGTTAGATAGATTTATTATTTATCTTAAAAAGTTTGAGTCATTTTGGAAGTAACTTGGCGCAAAAATACATAATAATATTGAATAAATTGACTAATAAATTTTTATATGAAAAAATAGCATTTTTCTTATGTGAAAAGTAATAGTGTTGAATCTGTAAAGTTAGCATTGATCATGCTTTGGTTATGTTATTGTTGTGCTAAAGTTAGTTTTATTTGCCTGATTAGATACTGGTTTTGCATTTTCTGACATTTTTACAAGATAATTTACAATATACTTTTGTTTAAAGCAAATTAATGTCAAAATAAAAAAATGAAAAAATATAATAGGGCGCTTAACATTAGTTGTGCTTTTATGTTAAGTCTGAATTTACTTTTTATAGTATTTGTATCATATAAGCTAGTCTATATCAATCCGGTTTTTTTTTCTCTATTTAGAGTGATTACGGTAGTTTTGTTCTTTTCATTGGCATTTAAAAGTAAATCGCTAACTATTTGGATGTTGGTGAGTATGATGGCTGGAGTTGAATTTGGGTATGATTGTCCTCAGTTGGCACAAAAGATACAATTTCTAAGTGATATTTTTTTAAGATTAATAAAAACTGTTGTTGCGCCTCTAATTTTTGCTACTTTAGTAAATGGCATAGCAGGACATAATGATCTTAAACTTATCGGACGTTTGGGATGGAAATCAATTTTATATTTTGAGATAGTAACTATTATTGCATTAATAATAGGTCTTTTGGCAATAAACATAAGTAATGCCGGGGTAGGATTGTCAATGCCAGTTGCTACTATCGATCCTGGTTTTGCAGAAAATTCATCTCATACATGGTCGGATTTTTTATTAAATGTGTTTCCGGAAAATGTAGCTAAGCCAGTTTTAGATGGGAATATACTTCAGGTTGTGATATTCAGTATTATATTTGGTATTGCAGTAGCTAAACTAAATAAAGATAACCGTGCAATAATGCTCAATTTTACTGAGAGTCTTGCTCAAACAATGTTTAAGTTTACTCATTTAATAATGTACATAGCACCTGTAGCTGTTTTTGCCGCAATAGCCTATACAGTTGGAAATGTTGGTTTGGATGTGTTGTCGGGCTTGTTTAAATTATTGCTTACACTTTATGCCGCATTAATAGTTTTTTTATTAGTAGTATTATTTCCTATTTTATTATTTCTGAGGATTCCGATAAAAAAATTTATCTCGGCAATAAGTAAACCTGCATCAATTGCTTTTGCCACAGCTAATTCCGAGTCAGCATTACCTTCAGCGCTTGAATCTATGGTGAAATTTGGGGTGCCCAATAAAATTGTTGCATTCGTAATACCAACAGGCTATAGTTTTAATCTAGATGGGACCACCTTATATTTATCATTAGCTTGTGTTTTTGTTGCACAAGTTGCAGGGATCGATCTTAGTTTGTCACAACAGGTTACAATGTGTCTGGTTTTGATGCTCACCAGTAAGGGTGTTGCAGGAGTTTCAAGAGCATCATTTGTTGTTTTATTAGGAACGCTTTCCGGATTTAATCTTCCTTTTGCTCCAGTTTTTCTGATATTAGGTATTGATGTATTGCTTGATATGGCACGTACTACAGTGAATGTAATCGGGAACTGCACAGCAACAGTTGTCATGGCAAAATGGGAAAAATCATTTGATCTGGAAAAAGCAAAACAATTTAAAAATGATTAGAGATAATTGAACTTTACAGATAAATACGGTTGAAATTTTTTGTATAGGGTTAAGATAATGCGTCGAAATAAGTCCCGGAAATATTTATTAACGCTGTCCATTATTTTTGCCTGAATAGACACTTTTTTTGCACTAACAGACATTGATACGACATTTGGATGAGATTAATTTTGTTTAAATTTTAAGCATTCGTATAAGTTGAAAGGAGTGCTTTCTATAAGAGAATAATAATTGTATAGGAATAATTGAAATTTTTAAAAAAAAGGAGGTTGTTATGTCTGGTCCGGGAGCCTATTGGTTTGGAGAAGAAGAAATGGAGTCGGTAATGGAAGTTATGCAAAGTGGGTATCTTTTTCGCTACGGAAGTGAGAATGATCCCAGATTTTTACATAAGGTATTAACCCTGGAAAAGGAATTCGCCAGTTATTGTGGGGTGAAATATGCTTTGGCAACATCGTCGGGGACATCATCATTACTGGTTTCTTTGTTAGCTTTAGGTTTAAAACCCGGAGATGAAATAATTGTCCCGGCTTATACCTTTGTTGCAACCTATTCAGCATGTATTTTCGCCGGTTGCATTCCGGTGTTGGCAGAAATTGATGAAAGTCTTTCAATTGACCCGAACGATATTGAACATCGGATTACTCCGCGAACTAAAGCGATAATCCCTGTACATATGCTTGGAAATTCCTGTAATATGGATAAAATCATGGAAATTGCCAGTAGACATCGTCTTTTAGTTTTAGAAGACAGTTGCCAGGCTGCCGGAGCTTCTTACAAAGGGAGGAAAGTTGGAACGATAGGTGATATGGGTGCCTTTTCTCTTAATATTTTTAAGACAATAAACAGTGGCGACGGAGGTCTTGTAGTTACTAATAATGAAAGTCTGTATGAAAAAGCATTTGGTGCTCATGATCAAGGACATAAGCCTCATCGCTTCGGGGTGGAAGTTGGTGCCCGCAGCATTTTGGGACTAAATTTCAGGATGAATGAAATTACCGGTGCAGCAGGAATTGCCCAATTGAGAAAACTTGAAAAAATTGTTTTAACTTTGCGTGAAAAAAGGGCTAAATTAAAGGAACTTATCTCACAAGCACAAGGGTTTAAATTCAGAATTCTGAACGACCCTGAAGGAGGAGATGCAGGTACTCTTTGTACGGTTATTTTCGACACGAAGGAACAGGCACAAAAAGTAACTAAGACATTAGGATCGAAAACAATTGATCAAAGTGGTTGGCATGTATATGCAAACATGGAACATGTACTCAAATATTTGAAAACAGTCGGACAACCACATACCTTAGGTTCATATCCAAAAACTGATGATATTTTGAGTCGTGCTATGAATATCAGTATTGGTGTTGTTGATGGGGGATTGGGTGCCGGTTGGGGGATAAATATCAACTCAACAGACAAAGAAATCGAGGCAGCGGCAAAACAGTTTATTATGGCATGTAAACAATAATTTGAGAGAGTTATGTCAAAAAAAGAGATATGCGTAGCCCTTATCGGGCATCAATTCATGGGAATTGCCCATTCGAATGCCTTCCGGAATGCCGCAATGTGGACGGAAATTCCCGTTAAGATCAGATTGAAATGCCTCTGTGCAATAGATACTGCTGAAAACTTAAAAAAGTTTGCCGATAGATTCGGATGGGAGGAGATCGAAACCGATTGGCGAAAAGTGGTGAAACGTAAAGATATCGACCTGATCAGCATTGCAACTCCCAACTTTCTGCATAAAGAGATTGCTATTGAAGCGGCAAAAAATGGGAAGCATATTCTCTGTGAGAAACCTCTGGCTAATAATCTTGCGGAAGCAAAAGAAATGCTGGAGGCCGTTCAAAAAGCCGGGGTCAGACATTGCTGCGGATTCTCCTACCGGTTTACACCATCGTTGGCACTTGCCCGCCAATTGGTTCAGGAGGGAAGAATCGGACGTATTTATCAGGTGTTTGTACGTTATGCGCAGGATTGGATAACAAATCCTGATTTTGCCATGGTTTGGCGCTTTAATAAGAAAATTGCTGGTTCCGGATCTCTTGGTGATCTGAGCGCTCACTCAGTGGATGCCACTCATTTTGTGACCGGATTGAAATTTAAAGAAGTATCGGGAAACCTGCAAACGCTTATTAAAGAACGCCCCTTAGATGGCAATAATCCTTATGGGGAGAAAGGGATAGTAACCGTGGATGATGTTGCCCAGTTTCTGGTGAACTTCGAAGGAGGAGCTACCGGTTGCTTTGAGTCAACGCGTCTTGCGACCGGTCGTAAAAATTATAATACAATTGAAATAAACGGAGAAAAAGGTTCTGTATTATGGAACTTCGAAGATCAGAATTATCTGCTCTTTTATGATAATACCCTTCCCCCCGAGGAAGCAGGGTACAGAAAAATCAATGTAACCCATGATGTTCATCCGTATAAAGGTGGCTGGTGGCCTCAGGGACATGGCATTGGTTATGCCGATTCGTTTGTCATTGAAGTGGCTGAGTTTATTCGTTCTATTGTTAATAATATTCCCTTCAGCCCTGATTTTGAGGATGGCGTAAAATGTCAGGAAGTATTGGAAGCTGTTGAGTTATCTTCCGGTAAACGTTCCTGGGTCTCAATAAATAGAATAAAATAATATGACGGGTACAAACAGTAATCAGGAGGTCAAACTTAAACGCGTATTGTCGCTGGGCGACCTGATTATTTATGGTATCATTCTGATACAACCGGTGGCGGCATTGCCCTTATTCGGACATGCAAATGAAGTTTCGAAAGGGCATGCTGTCACGACAATTCTGATTGCTATGCTGGCAATGATTTTCACTGCAATCAGTTATGGAAGAATGGCAAATCGATACCCGGCTGCAGGCTCAGCATATACTTATGTGGGTAAAGGACTCAATCCTTATTTAGGCTTCATTTCAGGATGGTCCATGTTCATGGATTATCTGTTTATTCCCATTTTATGTGTTATTTTTACCAGTATAGCGGCTAACCATCTTTTACCGGTTATTCCCTATTATGCGTGGATTTTTTTCTTTATAGCTGTTTTTACTCTGATTAACCTGAAAGGAGTTCAGGTGGCAGCGAGGACTAACTGGTTGCTGATGATCGTTATGAGTGTGGTGGTTTTTTATTTTATGGCCGCAGCGATTCGTTATATTTTTCTGAAAGAGGGTTTTGGAGGACTCTTTTCTACACGTCCTTTCTATCATCCGGAGAATTTCTCATTTAAAGCTATTGGCTCTGCTACTGCTTTGGCGGCACTTACCTATATCGGTTTTGACGGATTAACAACCTTGTCGGAAGAAGTGAAAAATCCGAAGCGCAATGTTTTAATAGCAGCAATATTAACCTGTTTAATAACAGGTTTATGGAGCGGTGCCCAAATTTATCTGGCTCAGTTATCATGGCCGGACTGGAATTCATTTACTTCAGGTTTAACAGACGAAGCAACAAAAAACAGTGCGTTGGACACCGCCATCATGTCTGTTGCAAACAGGGTGGGAGGTAACTTTCTTGATGCTTCCCTTTCCGTAATTCTTTTGGTTGGGAGTATAGGCTCTGGTATTACAGGGCTCTTGGGTGCAGTCAGGTTGCTTTATGGTATGGGACGCGATAATGTGATTCCTGAAAGAATCTTTGGCCATTTGAGTAGAAAAAGTGTTGTGCCGACTTATAATGTAATTTTCATCGGCGGACTGGTGTTAATTGGTGCACTTCTGCTGAAATACGAGGAATGTGCTCTCTTAATTAATTTTGGAGCTTTTTTTGCATTTATGGGTGTAAATATTGCCTCCATGCGTGAATATTTTTTCAAAGCAAAAATAAAAACGGTTAAAGGATTTTTGCTTGATTTTCTTCCTCCTGCTATCGGATTCATGATATGTCTGGTAATTTGGTTGAATTTACCGATAAAGACTTTCATAATTGGAGGTGGATGGATGATGATCGGGATAATCTATCTAGGCATTCATACCCGTGGATTCAGAAAAGCACCGCTCACGATGGATTTTTCTGTTTGATAACCTTTTTACAATATAACATATGCAGAAACGATGCATTATTTTTGATATGGATGGGGTAATCATCGACAGTGAACCTATTCATCATGCCTGTGAAAAAGAGATATTTGATTTGTTGGGAATTCATGTTCCGGAAGAAGTTCACAATACTTTTGTCGGAAGTACCGACGAAATAATGTGGTCGCGTATTGCAGAGGAGCATGGACTACCAATGGATGAAGTCGAAAGTATTATCCAACTTAAGCAACGACTTTATCTTGAATATCTTGAGCAGGAACAATACCTGCAACCAATACCCAATATCATGGAACTAATAGAGGAACTCAATAATAATTTTCTCCTGGTATTGGCATCTTCTTCTCCGCATGAACAAATTGATTATATTCTTGAAAACCTTGATTTAAAACAATATTTTACTTCAATTATAAGTGGTGAAGATGTTGTGAAGGGAAAACCAAGTCCTGAGATATTTCTGCTTGCAGCAAAATCCGCAGGTGTTAAACCGGAATTATGTGTTGTAATTGAAGATTCATATAACGGAATAATCGCAGCAAAAAATGCTCGTATGAAATGTATTGCATATTATAATCCGAATTCCGGTAATCAGGATTTGAGCAAAGCAGATATTGTAGTCAGTTCATTTAAAGAAATATCTGTAGCAATGCTCTTATAACAAGTGATTTCTAATATAATCGGGTGTGGATGTTGTCAGGAGTTATAAATATTCGTGGCTAAAGTTTAAATACTCAAAAAATGAAAGCATTTCCATTGGTTCTTATAATGCTGATTGTATTCCATACTGTAAATTCAACGGTTCAAAACAAGATCTCAATTATTCCTCAACCGGTTTCTCTGAAGGAACATTCCGGGCACTTCAATCTTCCACAAAAAATAATACTCTCGGCACCTCAAGGAGCTGAAATTGAGTATGTCGTGTCGTTCCTTAAAGCCAGACTTTCTGAGCCAACAGGTTTTGTTGTAATTAGGGTTGGTACTAAATATAAGTTGGCTCATATCCGGTTAGTGCTGAATGAAACCCATGATTCTGTTCTCGGTGATGAAGGTTATACCCTGAACGTAACGGCAAAAGGTGCTGTCGTAAAAGCAAATAAACCGGCAGGATTATTTTATGGAGCACAGACGCTGATACAACTTCTTCCACCTGCAATAGAAAGTGAAACCCTGATTAAAAATGTTTCTTGGATGGTGCCGGCAGTAAAAATAACCGACTACCCACGTTTCTCATGGAGAGGGATGATGCTTGATGTTTCCAGACATATTTTTACTGTAGATGAAATAAAGAGATATATTGATGATATGTCGCGGTATAAATACAATATGCTCCATCTTCATCTTACGGATGACCAGGGTTGGAGAATTGAGATAAAATCGTTACCAAAACTAACGGAAACAGGTGCGTGGAGACCTGAAAGAATGGGGCCGGATGACGAACTGAAACCATATGGCGGTTTTTATACCCATGAGCAGATACGAGAATTGGTGAAATATGCCCGGGAACACTTTATTGATATTATGCCTGAAATCGATGTGCCGGGTCATAGTCGTGCAGCCATTGCATCTTATCCTGAACTTTCATGTACTGAAGGAGCCGAAAATTATGGTGTCAGTGATGGTAAACCTTTTATGAATTGGCCCAATGGAGCGGCATTTCCTCCTGTTGCGACAATAGATAATACGCTTTGCCCTGCAAATGAAAAAGTCTATGATTTTATGGACAATGTGATCACGGAGATAGCACAACTGTTTCCTTTTAAATATATTCATGTCGGTGGTGACGAAGCCCCGCAAAATTTTTGGGAGAAGAGTACTGCAGTCCAGGAACTTATGAAGAGAGAAAACTTGAATAACTATGCACAGGTACAGGCTTATTTTGGACAGCGCCTGGAAAAGATAGTTGAGTCAAAAGGAAAGATGATGATGGGGTGGGAGGAAATGATGGATGGTGGTGTTTTCTTACCCAATACCTCTTTGATGAGTTGGAAAGGTGTGGAAAAGGGTGTTGAGGCTTCGAAATCAGGTCATTATGTTGTGATGAGTCCTATTCAATCAGTATATATCGACCTGATGCAGGGTGATGTGTCCACAGATCCACCAAATTACAAGACAGTAAGATTGAACCAATCTTACAATTTCAATCCAGTACCGGAAGGTGCAGATGCAAAATATATTTTAGGTGGGCAGGCAAACCTGTGGACAGAGGAGGTTTGTAACTTCCGTCAGGCACAATACATGACCTGGCCCCGTGGTTTTGCTGTGGTGGATGCAGTGTGGTCAACGGGCACGAAAGATTGGAATGAATTTATCAGGAGGGTTGAAAATCACTTTGTCAGATATGATTTTGCTGAAAAAAAATATTCACGTGCGATGTATGATCCAATTGTAAAAGTACTAAAACAGGATGACCGGTTTTATATTTCGCTTACACCGGAGATTGAAGGTCTCGATATATATACGAGTTTTGATAATTCAGAACCTGATTGCTTCTATCCAAAATACATAGGCCCGCAGTTGATTCCACAGGATGCTTCAAGAATGCGTATTGTTAGCTACAGAGGGAAGGAAAAAATTGGTAGAATGATGACGATTATGGTCGAAGATCTCAAAAAAAGAGAGAAATAAGTGATAAATAAAAATCCGAAATAAGCATTTGACCCTGGGCCATAATGGCTTACAGAAATTCAAACTTATAAATAATCATATTCATAATTAATTTCTTTCATTACCGTTCCGTTGTTATTTATCATTTTTATGTTCTTTATGTTCATTTTTTCGTCATAACCGAACATAAACTGTCCTTCGGGAATTCCATCAATATCACCCCAATTGGCAGACTTAAACTTTGACAAAGTTATTAACAGCCCCTGAGTATTATATTCAAAAACGAAGGTATTTGATTTGGAAAGCATTACATCCTTAAATATAATTTTACATAATTTGTTCGCGGAAGTAATGTACGTTATTGAACGATGTTCGTCATTGATTTTGATTTCTTTACTTACTGTATCATTCCCGAGATAATTATAGCTGATTCCCCGTTCTGTTATATTGCTCCCCTTGTGAGATAAAAACATCAGTCTGCCGTTATTATAGTAGTTGGATATAGAGTCAGTTACTTTTCCTTTTTTGTTTAAGTTTAATGTTTCTGTTAATGCTAAGTTATCGTCATACTTATAAATGACATCTGAAACAAAGGTTTGTTTCAAAGAATATTTATCTTTTTTATAAACGGTCTTTCGTGTTATAAGCCTGTTTTTGAATTGTCGTTTTTCAATCAAATCTTGTGTGTTTTCGAGATATGATGTTATATATACTGATAATGTATCCGAAAGTAAATGCTTTGCAATACTCATGGAATTCGAAGAAGTAAAACAATCATAAGTAAGTAGATTACTGTTTTTATCAAATATAATTACTTCACGATTCGTTTTTTTGGGAGTGTTGAAGTCAACAATAGCAGTAGTGTCCGTTCGGGAAATATCGTATGTACAAAGAACCAGATTCTTATACATAGTCCTCACTCTCATGGTAGAGTCATTAGGTATAAAGTTCAGAAATGAGGTATTAATGTTATTTGTAATTTCTCTGAATATCAAATCTTTTTTCGAGAAAATATCATATTCTTTTAAGATATTCTTATTGGAGATATTGTTATTGATATAACTGAATGAGCCGAATCCGACGATCCATGGCGTAATAATAGGAATAGTGACCTGAACCTCAAAATCCCTGAACACCTGAGACCAGATTGAATGGTTAAGATACTCCCTTTCAGAATTAATTACTTTAGTTTGCGAATAAGCCAAACTTGTTATTAATGAAATAGCTAATGTTAATGTGATTTTCTTCATGTAAAAAAAGATTCTGTTATAATAATGTATGAATTTATCGGCGTAGCCTTCAGAAATGGAAAACAGACTTGAATAATATATAAAATTTACTCAAAATGATATCGGAATCCAAGTGAGAAATTACCCGTACCTATTCCTTCAAGATTTTCCGGTTCAAGTTGCAGGATTTGTTCGTTTCCATTATCATCAATCTTCATTTTGCTCAATGTGGCCGAAGTTATTCCTACATTTAACAATACAGCAAAGTTTTTTGTGAGAATTTATATTCCATCTCAGCGCCATAATTAAGACCCAATGTACCGCCCTGCGCCGTGTAATAGTAGTCGGCTGAGAAATTTTCCTTCGCGATATAACTAACATAGCCCATTGCTACAGCCATATTTATAAATAATTTTTCGCTTGGAGTTAATCTGTATACATACATCGGGGCTATGAATTTTATTTCATCTCTGGCAGTTAGAATTCCTGTTACTGTTCCGTTATCAGTTTCGTAAGCGGCCGGGACTGCTACATGGGTAAAATAACCGGAATACATTAAGCCGATACCATTCCAGTCATTAAAAAAATATTGATACGATGCTCCAAACGACAATCCTGATTTTCGCTTTTCAAGAAAGTATCGTTGAAATTCGTCAAGATCTTCACTGATTTTAGCAGTTCGAAAACCATATCCCATTTTTACGTCAACATTCATTGAGGGTAGTTTTCTTTCCAGCTTTATTCTTCTTACATCCGGCAATTTATACAAATCACTGACTGCAGCCATTGTGTCTTGCTGTAAATAATTGTTGATACGAAGCAACGTGGCTGTCATCTGGTGGCACGTACTGCCCCAGAAAGAAGGCCGAATGTGTTCGGACACATAAGCGGCATTACCTCCTGCCCTATACACTTCATCTTTTATGATGTTCACTACTGCAACAGAATCACAATGTATTGACGCTCCTCCGTCGTACACACTCACTATTCCTAAACTCTCCGACGATGACGGCAGTTCCGATTTATCAAAATATACCTTAACAGTGGTTGCTGAATCCTTTTGAGGGTAGGTTTTCATGATCATTCTGTTTACAACAGGCGGCATGCACGAATAAAAGAACGCGCTCAGGAAAATTAAGATTGTTAGTTTTTTCATGGTTGGTGAAAATATAGTTCAAATTAAATCCGGAATATCCAAACCACTTTCATTCCGATCTACTCTTTTGTATACTCACGATTATCCATCACAAGATACCATGTACTGCCCGACATCGTCGGTTCCTCATTGATAATTAATTTCTTAAATCCAATTTTCAGGATTGAATCATTCAATATAAAAGGTCCATTATAACTTATGGCTGAATATGAATTTCCAGACCCTTTCCGTTCTTCGTAAAAGCTTCGTCCATCAGGAGATACCTCTAATGTACGCCTTAAATCTCCGTCAACATTGGTCCATACACCGATGAAATCTACATGTTCAGCAATATTGCTTTTTTCACAACTTAAAAGTAAGAATGTGGCAAATAAGATTAAAAGTGATTTTTTCA
>JAYFQH010000072.1:0-11149 GCA_034927265.1 Paludibacter sp. | reverse complement strand
GGTGAAATTGGTAGACACGCTAGTTTCAGGGACTAGTGGCCGCAAGGCTGTGCAGGTTCGAGTCCTGTTCTGGGCACACTTTTCTTAATGCGCAAGTGGTGAAATTGGTATACACGCTACTTTGAGGGGGTAGTGCCGGTTCCGGCGTGTGAGTTCGAGTCTCATCTTGCGCACATTTCCATACAACAAATCTCGTCTGCAGTTTCAAACTCAATGGTCACATGATGGATGTTGAGTTGCTCCAACCTTTCTCTTATTTTCGTTTTGAGTGTAGTCAACTGATCCATTGTCAGTGCTTCTTTTAAGACCACATGAGTGGTTACCACATGATAGTTGCCATCGATCGACCAAAGATGCAGGTCATGCACATCATTCACGCCTTCAAATAAAAGCAATTCCTTTTTTATGTCATCAATATCAATCTCTTCAGGAGTACCCTGAAGGATGATTCTCATGCTGGCTTTAATATTGCGGAACACATGAATGAGGATGTAGATTGTGATTAAAATTGATAAAATCGGGTCAATTACCGGAACATTAAAGAAGTACATTATAACTGATCCGATAAGAATGGCTATCCAACCCAGGACATCCTCCCATAAATGCAGGGAAACTACCTTTTCATTGAGCGTACTGCCTTTTCTTAACCGGAAAACGGCAGCTCCGTTTACAATTATTCCTAAAATGGCAAGAATAAACATCCCCTTCAAATCCGGTTCCTGTGGATGAATTATTCTGGGGATAGTTTCCGATAGTATAAAAAAACTTCCCGCTAAAAGAACTACCGAATTAATAATAGCACCAAGTAGTGAAAAACGCCGGTAGCCATAAGAGTATTTGTGATCACTCCCTTTTTTTGAGATTTTTTGTAGGTACCATGCCAATCCCAACGAAATGCTATCACCGAAGTCATGAATGGCATCCGAAAGAATTGCTACGCTGTTGGTAATTAATCCTCCTATTATTTCAATAATGGTAAATCCCAAATTCAGAAAAAAGGCATAACTGATGTTCTTTTCGCTTTCGTGATGATGATGAGCAGTTGTATTTTTGATTTGATGCATAAGGCCTTTCCTCGATCTTCAGAATAATATTCTGTAGTGTTAGTAATAAAAATAATGCAAACTTACACAAAACTTTTTTTGTGATAAAATTTTGAAAAAAAGAAGCCGGGTAAAATGATTATTCCACTATAATGATGTATTTTTGTAGGGATGAGCATAGAAAATTTGTTATGATTATGAGAGTTCGTGTATTTTTTCTTTTTTTAGTTTTTACAAGTGTAATTTTCGCACAGACACCATCAGAAGCAGATGCATTGTTTGGTCAAAGAAAATACGATGAAGCGTCCCGTATTTACGCAATATTGTTGGAAAAAAGATCCGTTGATCCTCTGTATAATTATCGCTATGCCAGATGTCTGTATGAAATGCAAAAATATGATGAAGCAATCAGGCATTTTCTTGCGGGTGGCAGTAAATATCCCTTGCGTGACTTTTATCTTGCAGATAGCTATTTTATGACCTACCGGTTCAGTGAGGCAATTGAATATTTTAATACTTATCTGAATAGTAACGGTGTGAATCAGTCGTACACCGCTGAGGTATTGGATAAACTCCGACGGTCGAGGCTTGCTTCAAGATTAATGAGCCGGGTAGAGGATATTGCTGTTATCGATAGTATGGTGGTCAGTCAACAGGAATTTCTGAAATACTACCACCTGAGCAGAGAAACCGGAAAACTTCAGCAAAAATCATTTAATGTCAGCAAAAAGGGATTGATTGATTTGGTAAGCTTTGTTACGCAAAGAGGAGATCGTAGAATTCATTCGGATACTATCGGTTCAAGAATCAATCTTTACACTTCGAATAAATTGCTTGATGGCTGGTCAAAATCAGAGCCTTTATCAGAAAGTATCAATACCGTTGCCTTTGATGAGAATTATCCTTTTCTCAGATTAGATGGACTTACACTATATTTTGCCTCAAACGGGGAAAATTCAATCGGGGGATATGATATTTTTATTACCCGATTTGCAGCTAATACGAATGATTATCTGAATCCTGAAAATATAGGAATGCCGTTTAACTCTCTTGATAACGATTACATGTTTGTGATAGACGAAACCAACCAAACCGCCTGGTTTGCCACCGATCGTTATCAAAAGAAAGGAAAAGTAATCATTTATCAAATCAGATATCAGGATGAAAAGACTTATATTCCGATGGATGATCAGAACTACTTAATTAAGGCGGCACAGCTGAAAATAAGCAGAAAAGATACATTGAGGGATGAAATCGTAATGGTACAGGTAAAAGAAACTAATTTCGGAGAACGCCATGATATGCATTTTGAATTGAACGATGATATTATCTATACCAATACCGATCAGTTCAGAAGTGAGAAAGCGCTGAAATTATGGAATGAATGGCACAGGATTTCCGTTGATCTGACTGAAAAAGAAGAGAAACTTAAACAAATGAGAGCTGATTATGAGTTATTATCCGACAGCGAAGATAAAAAACTTTTAACCAAAGATATCATTTCGCTTGAAGAGTTTATTTTAAAATCGAAACGATTATTGGAAGAAACAAATAAAAATATACGTGAGGAGGAAATAAATTATATCAATAATACTCATTAGAACTAAATTATCAATATATTTACACAAAATTTTTCATTATGGAAATTGCTGTTGTTTTTATTTTGTTATTGGTGGGGGTTATTCTCCTTTTGGTTGAAATGTTTTTGATCCCGGGTATATCCATAGCAGGTATTGGAGGAGTAATTTTTTTGGGTGGAGCTATCTACTATGCCTATGCTTTTATTGGTGCAGAAGCCGGGAATCTTACGCTTCTGGGTGGCGCAGTGATGATGATTATTGCCATTTGGATATTTTTACGTTCGAAAGCATTGGAGAAGATGTCGCTTAAAACTGAAATTGATAGTAAAAATGATCCTTTACAGGGGGTAGAAGTAAAAGTTGGAGATATTGGAATTACAAGTTCCAGAATTGCTCCCATGGGTAAGGTAAAAGTCAATGGCCATATTGTAGAAGCTAAGACTACAGATGATTTTATTGATGAAAATACAGAAGTTGTTATTACGCAGGTATTCAGCACCAATGTGCTGGTTGAAAGAAAAAATAAACAGAATAATTAGTTTAATTTAAAATAGAAAATTATGGACATTATTGAAATTATTGGTTTTGGTATACTTGGTATCCTGATACTCCTGTTTTTTTACTATGTGCCTTTCCTGCTATGGGTTTCGGCAAAAGTATCAGGGGTTAATATTTCATTGATACAATTATTTTTAATGCGTATCCGTAAGGTACCGCCTCACATCATTGTGGCCTGTATGATTGAAGCACACAAAGCTGATTTGCATGAAGTAACCCGTGATGGTCTCGAAGCGCATTATCTTGCCGGTGGACATATTGAAAGAGTGGTACATGCATTGGTATCTGCATCAAAAGCCAATATCGACCTGTCGTTCAAAATGGCAACCGCTATTGACCTGGCTGGACGTGATGTGTTTCAGGCAGTGCAAATGTCGGTAAACCCTAAGGTGATTGATACTCCTCCTGTGGCCGCAGTGGCTAAAGATGGTATCCAGTTAATAGCAAAAGCCCGTGTTACAGTTCGTGCCAACATTAAGCAATTGGTTGGGGGTGCTGGTGAAGAAACGATTCTGGCCCGTGTGGGTGAAGGGATTGTATCTTCAATCGGATCATCCGAATCACACAAATCAGTATTGGAAAACCCTGATTCGATTTCAAAATTAGTGTTGAAGAAAGGATTGGATGCCGGTACCGCATTTGAAATCTTATCCATTGATATCGCTGATATTGATATTGGTAAAAATATCGGTGCTCAGTTACAGATGGATCAGGCGGAAGCCGATAAGAACATTGCTCAGGCCAAAGCCGAAGAACGTCGTGCAATGGCTGTGGCCCTTGAACAGGAAATGAAAGCCAAAACCCAGGAACAGCGTGCTAAAGTTATTGAGGCAGAAGCAGAAGTTCCAAAAGCAATGGCCGAAGCCTTCCGTAGTGGTAATCTCGGCATCATGGATTACTACAAAATGAAAAATATAGAAGCCGATACCTCTATGCGCGAAAGCATTGGTAAACCATCGCAATCAGGCGGTAGTAAAGGGCAGAAATAATTGAATTGCCCCCGGTTTTAACCGGGGGTATTTGTTGGTATTAATTTAATAATATCAGATTGTGATTGTGAATAGCCCCCCGGTTGAAACCGGGGGGTTGTTGTATGCCATATTGATAGGATTGAATTGGTTGTATAGTGCCATATTTTTGAATATTTCTATTGAATAAATTAAGATTGAATATTCTGTTTTTGAATTATTTCATTATCTTTCGCAAAAAAATACCTATGGAAAAAGTCACACCTACCGAAGTTATAGAGCATGTAAGGAAATTGTTGTCGGATGCAGCAAATGAGATCTCATCAGATGAGAAGAGAGAGCAAAGAAAGTATGCCAGTCTTGTACAGAATGAGAATGATAAGGCATTGTTGTCCAGAATGCTGGATGAGTCTTCGCAAATACGGAACAACAGAAAACTGTCGTTAAGAATGAAGTATTTGCTTGATCATTATGGTATTCCAAAATTCTTTAATGCTTTTGATTCTTTTTTAATGTGGTTATTTGCGAGATTTGGGTATTTGTTCGATTTTATTGCTATGCCCGTTTTCAAAAAGAAATTACGCCAGGACACTTCAAAAGTCATTATTAACGAAAAGCCTACCGTATTCTTCCTTCATCTAAAAAAAAGAGAAGAAGAAAAAATCGGTCAGAATGTTAATATCCTTGGAGAAGTGGTGTTAGGGGATAAAGAGGCTGACGATCGTTATCATCATTATCTGGAAGCTCTTGAAAATCCCCAGATCAATTACATCTCTATAAAAATATCTGGTATTTATGCCCAAATCAATGCCTTAAACTATGAGCGAAACAAAGAAGAGCTGGTAATGCGTTTATCAGAGATTTTCAGAAAAGCGATCAACTATCCTTTTATTGACCCACAGGGAGTGAGTCATGCAAAGTTTGTGAACCTTGACATGGAAGAATATAAGGATGCGCGTTTAACTTTGGATGTATTCATAACGGTGTTGAGTTTGTCTGAGTTTAAACATTATAGTGCCGGAATTGTTGTGCAGGCCTATCTTCCTGATGCCTGCGGATTTCAATCGGAATTGCTCAATTTTGCCCATAAAAGAGTGCATGAGGGTGGCGCTGCCCTCAAAATGCGCTTGGTAAAAGGGGCTAATTTAGCCATGGAGACCGTTATTTCTTCCCTGAAAGGATGGGATAATCCCATCTATGATAATAAAGTAGATGTAGATGCCAATTATCTGAGATTGCTCGACCGGGCTTTGCAACCTGAGAATGCTGCCGTGATGCGAGTAGGGGTAGCTTCTCATAATTTATTTACCATTGCTTATGCGCATCTGTTGTCACAAAAAAACGGAGTAGAACAATTTTTCAGTTTCGAAATGCTTGAAGGCATGGCAAATTATCTACCCAGAGTGCTTAAATCAATTAATAAGCAAATAATCTTGTATACGCCGGTTGTAAGCGATAAGAATTTTTTGAATGCGGTGTCGTATCTGGTTCGGCGACTGGATGAAAATACCGGAAAAGATAATTTCCTTAGCTATTCCTTTAATCTCGAATATGGAAGTAAAACCTGGGAATTCTTGAAAAATCAGTTCGAAGAGGCCTACGAAAAAAAGGAAACAGTTAGTATTTTCCCTAAAAGAATGCAGAATAGGCGATTAAAGCTTAATTTTTTAGGTCCATCAACAGTATTTCACAATGAACCTGATACAAATTTTGATTTGGCAGCCAATAAAGAATGGGCAGAAGTGATCAGAAATAAATGGAAAAAAGGTTCAGAGGATATTCCCTACGAAATTCAGGTTCAAACGGGAGCTAAATTTATCAACGCTGAAAAACAATTGTCATTTTTTGATCACAATCAACCCGAAGAGGTTTGTGTATGCAAAGTACATCTGGCCAACTTACAGCATGTGGAGCAAATTGTAAAAATTGCTGAATTTGATCCTTCAAACTGGAGTAATTTATCTTTTGCGCAAATAAAAGAAATACTTCACCGCACTGCGATCAATCTGGCCAATAAACGGGATGATCTCATTGGTTGTATGGCTGCCATTACCGGTAAGACATTTTATGAGGGAGACGTGGAAGTTTCAGAGGCTATTGATTTTTGCCGCTATTACCCATTATCACTTGAAAAGTTTACGGCTTTGGATACTTTATCAATTTCTCCAAAAGGAGTGGTGCTGGTAATTCCGCCCTGGAACTTCCCTACAGCCATTCCTGTGGGAGGTGTTGCCGCGGCTCTTTCAGGAGGAAACAGAGTTATATTAAAACCAGCTACTGTTGCCTTTCCCATCGCATATGAATTTGCTCAATGTTTCTGGGAGGCGGGTGTGCCGAAAGAAGCATTGCAGCTGGTGTGTGCTGATGGACGTGAACCTGTGAATTTCCTGACCACCCATCCTTCGGCTCGGCATATTATTTTTACCGGAGGTACTGATACTGCATTAAAACTGATGGAGATGAACCCGACATGTCCTGTGTCTGCTGAAACCGGAGGTAAAAATACCATGATTCTGACATCGTCCTGCGATCGTGATCATGCCATTCAAAATGTTTTGACATCAGCATTCAGCAATGCCGGTCAAAAATGTTCGGCCTGTTCGTTGCTGATATTGGAAAAAGATATCTATGAAGATGAAACATTCAGGGAAAAACTGAAAGACGCGGTGTTGAGCCTGCATGCGGGTAGCCCGTGGGATCATGCGAATATTGTGGGTCCGTTGGTGACAAATAAGCAGGACAAGTTGCAAAAGGCTTTCCAGCTGGAAGAGGGAGAAAGCTGGTTGGTGGCACCGGTATTTGCAGATGAAAAACACTATGTGTTGAAACCAACAGTAAAATGGGGAGTGAAGCCGGGAAGTTATACCTTCCAAACCGAACTTTTTGCGCCACTGTTGTCAGTGGTGTGCATGGAGAATCTGCCGCAGGGTATTCGTATTGCCAATAGTACGGAATATGGATTGACTGCCGGTTTACAAAGTCTGGATGAAAGAGAACATGAGACTTGGAAAAATGCAATACAGGCAGGAAATCTTTATATCAACAGGGGAATAACGGGGGCTATTGTAAGTCGTCAGCCTTTCGGAGGAATGAAACGTTCGGCTTTTGGAGCAGGAATAAAGGCGGGAGGACCGAATTATGCTGTTTCATTTACTCAAATTTCTGAAAAAAGTATTCCTGAGGTTATTGAGTTGTCTGACAAAGTAAAATCTCTGATTGATAAAAAGATAATTAGTGAGCCTGAAGCAAAAAAACTGGAATTTGCTTTACAATCCTATAACAACAACTGGAAAACGGAATTTTCGCAGGAAAAAGATATCCACAATATTCACGGGGAAAAGAATATTTTCCGATATTTGCCTTTGAAAAGCATGGTGCTACGACTCTACGGAGGTGATCGACTGTCTGATCTGATATTAGTGATGGAGGCGGCGAAAATCTGCAAAACCAGACTTTCTGTATCATGTCCTTCGTCAATGACGGACCTTAATCAAATCAAAGCAGTCACTAAAGGTGTTGAATTGATTATTGAAGAGGAGCAAACATTTCTGAAGAGTATTGATCAATACGACAGAATCAGAATAATAAGTGATAATTTCCCTTTGGATTTGTTTGTCAGGGCGGCAGCTACCGGAGTGTATGTGGTCAATGCAAAGCCGGTGGGAGAGGGAAGAGTAGAATTGCTGCACTATTTAAGAGAGCAAAGTATCAGTTACGAATATCACAGATATGGGAATATTATTGAAAACTAAAACAAAAATAGCATATGTAGGTTTGGGTGGTGTAGGCGGTTATTACGGTGGCCTGGTGTCAAGATATGCTGAAAATCATTCTGAAATCGAAGTTTCATTCCTTGCAAGAGGAAAACATCTGGAAGCCATCAGACAAAGGGGGTTAAAAGTAAGTGATGAAAAGCAATCATTTATTACACATCCGGCAATTGCAACAGATAAAGCTGAAGAGATTGGTGTGGTTGATTATATCGTTTTGTCGACCAAAAGTTATGATCTGGATGCCACGATGGCACAGATTAAACCAATGGTATCGAAACAAACCATCTTGCTACCATTACTCAACGGAATTGATAATACGCCGCGTTTAAGAGAATTTTTTCCTGATAATGAGGTTTGGTATGGATGTGTGTACATTATTACAAGATTGAAGGAGCCTGGCGTGATAGAAGATTCCGGAAATGTGCATTTCATGCATTTCGGACATGAAAAGAAAGTTTCGAATGAATTGTTATTTATTGAAGATTTATTTCTGAAATCCGGTATTGAAGTGGCACGAAAAGAAGAGCCGCTGAAAGCTGTCTGGCGGAAGTTCTTCTATATTTCGACTACTGCCGCGCTTACTACTTATCTGAATACAGATTTCAGAAGTCTGGTTTGGGATGACGATAAAAAACCGCTTTATGTTGATATAATGAAGGAATTGTATGCCGTCTCCGAAGCCGAAGGAATTGGCCTGTACGAAGGCATTATTGAAGATATGCTGAAATATGGCGGAAGCTTACCTGCCGGTAGTACTTCATCGATGAACAGCGATTATCTTGCCGGCAGAAAAACCGAGGTGGAAACGCTTATCGGCGTAGTGGTAAGGCTGGGGAAAAAACATGGTATTGCCACGCCGGTGTATCAAAAGGTATATGAGAAATTAAAAAGAGATAAGTGATTGCACTTATCTCTTTTCAAAATATAATATTTACGCCATCAGTTTTTTGTACCTGATTCGCTTCGGTCCTTCGTCGCCAAGTCGCATGCGTTTGTTTTCTTCATATTCCGAATAGGAACCTTCGAAAACGAATACTTCCGAATTACCTTCAAAGGCAATGATATGCGTACAGATACGGTCGAGGAACCAACGGTCGTGCGAAATGACCACGGCACAACCGGCAAAGGCTTCGAGCCCTTCTTCCAGTGCGCGAAGCGTGTTAACGTCGATGTCATTGGTTGGTTCGTCGAGCAACAGTACATTGGCTTCTGACTTAAGAGTAAGGGCCAGGTGCAGGCGGTTTCTTTCTCCACCTGAGAGTATTCCGCAGAGTTTTTCCTGATCCCCTCCGGTGAAATTAAAGCGGGACAAATATGCCCGGGCATTGATTTCTTTTCCGGCAACACGTATAAATTCGGTACCTCCTGAGATTACCTGAAAGACAGTTTTATTTGGGTCGATATCGGTGTGACTCTGGTCCACATATCCGATTTTTACGGTTTCACCCACCTCAAAAGTACCTTTGTCGGCTTTCTCCAGTTCCATCATCAACCGGAAAAGGGTCGTCTTACCAGCGCCATTCGGACCGATAATGCCTACAATACCGTTGGGTGGCAATACAAAATTAAGATTTTCAAAAAGCAGCTTTTCTCCAAAGGCCTTCGATACACCAATGGCTTCCACCACTTTGTTACCCAAACGCGGGCCATTGGGGATAAAGAGTTCAAGTTTTTCTTCGCGCTCTTTCTGATCTTCGTTCATCAGGCGGTCGTAGGCCTCAAGACGTGCTTTCCCTTTGGCATGACGTGCTTTAGGGGCCATTCGCACCCATTCGAGCTCACGTTCAAGGGTTTTACGGCGTTTGCTTGCCTGCTTTTCTTCCATGGCCATCCGGGCGGTTTTCTGTTCGAGCCATGAGGAATAATTACCTTTCCAGGGTATACCTTCACCACGGTCGAGTTCAAGTATCCATCCGGCTACATTGTCAAGGAAGTAGCGGTCGTGGGTGATGGCGATAACGGTTCCCTGATATTGTTGTAAATGGTGCTCCAGCCATTCTACTGATTCAGCGTCCAGATGGTTGGTAGGCTCATCGAGCAACAAAATATCCGGCTGGCGAAGTAATAGTCTGCAAAGAGCTACACGGCGCCGTTCGCCACCTGATAAAGTAGAAACTATCGCTTCTTCGGGAGGGCAACGCAGTGCGTCCATGGCACGTTCCAGTTTGTTGTCGATATTCCACGCATCCACATGGTCCAGCTTCTCCTGCAATTCTCCCTGACGGGCGATAAGTTTATCGAAATCAGCATCAGGATCAGCGAATTGTTCATTAATCTGTTCAAATTCAGCCAGCAAATCCATTACCTCCTGAACACCTTCCTGCACAATTTCCTTCACGGTTTTGTTAGGGTCAAGCTGCGGATCCTGTTCCAGATAACCAACGGTATAACCCGGAGAAAATACCACCTCACCGTCATAACTCTTTTCTATTCCGGCAATAATCTTCAGTAAGGTTGATTTTCCTGATCCATTTAACCCGATGATACCAATTTTAGCACCATAAAAGAAAGACAGGTAAATGTTGTTCAAAACTTTTTTTTGCGGAGGGAATGTTTTACTTACCCTCACCATCGAAAAAATTACTTTCTTATCGTCTGACATTATTTAAATATTTTAGTGGCGCAAAGATAGCAAACATTCGCCAAAATTCACTATATTGCGGACGTAAAACGAATGCAGAATTTTATAACGCAAAACATGAAAAAATCTAAATTCAGGATCGAATATCCGCTGAGTAACGCCTCTCCAAATATTCTCTGGAATAGCATCGGGACAGTCCACGGATTGTCGGAGTGGTTTGCGGATGAAGTAAGAGAAGACGAAAGCGGATTTACCTTTAAATGGGACGATTATGAACAAAAAGCACATCTTTTGCATACCCGCCCCAATATTTATATACGTTTTCAGTGGTTGGAGGACAAAGGTACGGATGCCTTCTTCGAAATGAAGATCGTATCCTCCGAACTTTCAAATGATGTGATGTTAAGTGTTACCGACTTTGCAGAACATAATGAAGTAGAAGATACAATTTTGTTGTGGAACAAACAGATTGAAAATCTGAAAAGGTTGACGGGAATGTGATTAGTTGAAAATTGAGAGTTAAGAGTTAATCACTGTCAATAAACTTTCAACTCTCAACTCTCAACTCTCAACTATAATTATGACTCAAATTTTAAAAAGTAAATTATATCATGGAACAATTGTTCAATCAGGTGAACGCCGATAT
>JAYFQH010000091.1:0-45965 GCA_034927265.1 Paludibacter sp. | reverse complement strand
TGAAAAAATCACTTTTAATCTTATTTGCCACATTCTTACTTTTAAGTTGTGAAAAAAGCAATATTGCTGAACATGTAGATTTCATCGGTGTATGGACCAATGTTGACGGAGATTTAAGGCGTACATTAGAGGTATCTCCTGGTGGACGAAGCTTTTACGAAGAACGAAAAGGGTCTGGAAATACGTACTCAGCTGTCAGCTATAATGGACCTTTCGTATTAAATGATTCAATCCTGAAAATTGGATTTAAGAAATTAATTATCAATGAAGAACCAACAATGTCGGGCGGTACCTGGTATCTTGTGATGGATAATCGTGAGTACGTAAAAGAGTAGAGTAGAATGAAAATACTTGTTGGAGAGAAACAGAAGATTACATTAACATCAAAAAATAATTTTATGAAACGAGTTACATTCAACCTGCTTTTTTTCTTTCTACTTACAGGCGGTAGTATTTTTGCTCAGACCGATAGCCTGAGATATTTAAACGGTTTCTGGTTAGATAGTCAGAAGTTGAGTAATGCCGCTGCCAAAGAAATGATAACAGAAAATGCTGCGGCATTAAAGGTCTTTAATAAAGGCAGAACTATGGAAGTAATCTGCTATGTTGTTGGTTATCCCAGTGCATTTATTTTCGGATATGATTTAGGTACACGATTGGGAGGTGGAACAGGCAATAACACCGTGTTGCTCGCAAGCGGAATTGGTACTGCTGTAGGATTGATTTTCGGAATTGCGGCAGAGAATAATTATAAGAAATCGGTTATTATCTATAATTCCCGTCAAAAAGAAGCGACATCACAACTGAGCTTTGGTGTAACCGAGTCCGGTGGGCTTGGGTTTGTTTACAGGCTATAAGTCCAGATCAAATTCAAACACATCTCCTTTCCATGCAACGGACGAACTTCCTCCGGCATCTTAACAGAGAAATTTGTTCCCGCTTGAATTCTTCATTCAGGGATAGATTATTATTAAGATCTAAAAATCTAAGCACATGAAAAAACTGAGTTTTCTTTTCTGTTTTCTCGCGGCCATATCCTTTTTTAGCCTTCAGGCTCAAAATCCAAAGAAAAACTTCGCAATTTCTTTTAGCTATGGAACCAAGGGCCTAATCTCAGAACTAAATGAAAATTGGCCTATTCGCCAGGATGTGGGTTATTATTACAACTATGAGAATAATGCCCGTGTGAATATCATGGCCAGGCTGAATTATTTCGGCATATCCCCCGAGTTCTTTTTTCTTGATAAAAAGTTATCGGTAAGTCCGGGACTGCGTTTTACAAATTTGTACAGTGATTTTGTGAAACCTGACTATGATAACAGCGGATATTTCTATCTAAGAGTTAAAAATGAAGGCTATAATACCTACTATGCCAGGGTTCGGGCGATAAAAGAAAATACCAACTATTTAGGTGTTCCTCTGGAAGTTAAATATATCCCGTTTCAGTTTGATTTCATTTCATTTTATGTGAAACTGACAGGTGAGCTGGCTTATAATATCAATTCGACTACCGATATCGTATTCAGGGAACCGGAAATGGAACAGTATCAGCGTTTGGTGCTCACCGATCTGAATGTTGAAACCAATCCTTTATATGCTTCCATCTATGCCTCCATAGGATCTACAGTAAAGTTCAGTGAAAATCTTTTTGGCAGCCTGGATATCTTTTTTCCATCATTTTATATGACGGAGAAAAATTCAGGCTTAGTCAACATGACCAATATCTCCGGAGTACAAGTTTCGCTGACCGTTCCGTTTTAATGTCAAACTTAATCCTGATGTTTAATTTGTGTTATAATGCCCAAAAACAATAAATAGTAAATCAAATGAGAAAGATATATAAATTGTGGTTTATCCCTGTTGTAATGTTGCTCATAAGCACGTTTACCGCTTGTCAGTCGTCTGATTTGGAACTTTCGAAATCGGTTTTCATTGAGGATGACGATTATCCCGGACTCCCGGAGTATTCCGAATGGGGTTACAATACCTTCGGGATGTATATCGACCGGGAGGTGTTTGTTTCTTCGGAAAATGTTTTTCCTGTGAAAATCATCGTGAATCCTGATACATTCAATATTACTTTTAATGGTTTGTATAAAAGCGGACAGGCTTCTCTCCGGATTTCGTTGATTGGCTATGCTCCGACGGATTATCCCGAACTTATCGAACTCAATGATTCGGTCATCGATTTAAAGTCGTCAAATTGTATTGTCAGCCTGAAATATGCCGGCGAAACCACCGTCCTGAACATAATCAAAGGGAGTCTTTCGTTTAAAAGAGTTCAGAATCTGTACATCGATAAAGAATTTGCCAAAACAATTCTTTCAGGTGAAATTGAGTTTAAAACCTTTATGGACAATGAACCTGTAGCGATAACAAACGGCAGGTTTGATCTTGGAGTGGGGTACGAGAATTTCTATTATTATTGACCGGAAACTCAGATATTATTCCATCATCCTACCAACTTCTCAATTTCCTCCGGCTTCTCCACAAATCGCGTGGCTCCGACAGCTTCCAGTTCCTGTTTCGGACGGAAACCCCAAAGCACTCCGACAAATACTACGCCGGCATTGAGGGCTGTTGCGGCATCTACACCCGAATCGCCAACATAAAGGGTTTCACTCTTAGCTACGCCTGCGCTTTCTACAATTTCATCAACAATCATCGGCGATGGCTTTACGGGGATGCCTTCGCGTTGGCCCAGAACGGTGGTAAAAGGGATGCCCGGAAAGAAACGTCCGACTAATTCAACGGTTGCGTCGTGCATCTTGTTGGATGCTACGGCAAGCTGATAGCCGTTTTTATGAAGTTTGGCCAGCAGTTCAGGGATGCCGGGATAAGGCTTCGTGCAGTCTTCGGCGTGGATAAGATAGTATTTCAGGAATTCATGTTTTAACATCGAGATGGCATCGGCGTTTTTATGTGCCTCAGGGAGTGCCCGTTCCAATAGCTTGTTGACACCGTTGCCTACAAAGAAACGATAACTTGATACCTCATGTGTAGGAAAATTAAATTGTTTCAACGCATGATTCGTCGCGTTCGCCAAATCTTCAATGGTATCCAACAGGGTACCATCCAAATCAAAAATCACTAATTTTATCATTCAAATTTATATTTATTATTCCCAGGGTTGAACCAGGGGGAATTTATACAACCAATTTTATTCAATATATCCATTATTCCCCCGGTTAAAACCGGGGGCAATTCATTGTTGGAATATTATTTAATCCCCCGGTTAAAACCGGGGGCTATTGATCTCTCTCAACTAAAACCTCCACCACCTTCTTCAATTTTACATAACACAAATAGGCCCTGGTTTCATAACCCATACGGTTGAGGAGGCTGGTATAGTTTTTTACCTGTCGTTCGTAGGAGGGGAGCTCATTTCCTCCGAATTTATAATCAATTACCGTTGCTTTGTTTTCATCGATAATGATCCGGTCGGGACGGTACTGATAGCCTTCCGGGGTTAATATAGTTGTTTCGTTCAACACCTGTATGCCATCTTTGAACCATTCTTTTGTTTCTTTCATCTCCCAGAATGCGACAATTTCCGCTTTCATTTCTTCTGCTTCCGTTTCATTAATTCTGCCTTCGCGGATAAAGCTGTCGATGGTTTTAGCTGCATCCTCCTGTCGGTTCATAAAACTGAAAATCTCGTGCATCAGATTACCGTAATCAAGCGGATTTTCAGTAACATCAATTTGTTCCCTGTTGATGCTACCGATTTTATGTTTGATCTTGAGCCGGTTTCCCGGTTCGGGCGTGGGATAGTCGATAAGCCGTTCGATATTTTCATTCACCGGCTGTGTGTTGCTTTCGTACATTGTCTCAGTGCCGGCTTCGTAAGTATTCTCTTCGGAATGAAAATGTGTTGTCAGAAATTCTTCCGGAGAACTCTGGAAGCAGTTATACATAAGAGAGGATAATGTTTTGACGGGGACTTTGCCGTTTTTGTCCTTTTTAGGCAGTGGACACATGCAAACGAGCTCGTGCTTCGCACGGGTAAAGGCAACATAAGCAATATTAAGATTATCAATATAGGTATGCATCATTTCCCTGAAATAATCTTCGGCAAAGATTGTTTCACCCAATCGTGAACTATATTCCACCGGCATCAAAGGCAACTCATTGAAAGGCGCTACATTGGTTTCGCACCAGAGGATGTTGCGCATCCTGCTGTCGATGTCCCAATCGCAGAAAGGAATGATAACCACTTTAAAATCCAGTCCCTTCGATTTGTGAATGGTCATGATGCGAAATGCCTGTTCGTTCTCAGGAGTGGAGATATATTGTTTCTTTCCCGATTTCTTCCACCATTGCAAAAATGAATTCAGATCCGAAGTCTTTCCGGTAGAAAATTTATAAACGGCATCCTGGAAGGCCTGCAAAAAAACGACTTCCTGATGCCAGGCAGGCAGACCGAACAACGAAATAATCTGCTCGGTCATCTCGAACAGAGAGAAATGTTTTAGTTTTATCAGGCTTGACTTTTCCTCTTCGGTAAACAAAGAAGAAAAACCGGATTCATCCACTTCATGATTTGATCCTGCCACAGAAAGAGCCTCATTCTCTGAAAGTCTCATCTTCCCTCTGGCGTATTCGTAATTAACGATGGTTCGTATTACGGCATCGTTAGGATTGATGAGCAGTTGCATGATACCCAGCAGAAATCTGACTGTTGCTGCCGATTCAAGCATGAGTCCTTCGGTGCCCATGATGTCGTAACTGAAACCCGGTTTGGCATTGGGGGTAGTTTTATAATGCAGTAGTTTCTGTATCAATTGCTGTTCCTCATCGTTCTTGCGTACCAGAATAGCGATATCGCAAGGTCTGTAGCCCATCGACTGATATTTTTCCAGCAAGTCAGGAAGCCGGTTTAAACTGATGGCCTTCCAGCCCTCGTCCGATTCAGAGCTGTCGATGAAATTTACCGTTACATGTCCTGACTTTGCTTTTTTTGAAACTTCCTGAGCTGTCTGTTGATAAGCGCGACTTATTTTATCCTGTAAATCGGTCAGTCGGGGCAATGCCGGTAACACTGGAGCAATATTATCGTTCAGTTTTTCTTGCAGATTTTGTGCTGCGGAAGTAAATAGCGCATTGTTGAAATGAATGATGTTGGCATCGCTTCGCCAATTGGTAGCCAAAGATTCGTCTCCGATGTTTTCTTTACCAAAGTCGTTATAAATCTGACTATCGAGCAATTTCCAGTCGGAATTACGCCAACGGTAAATACTTTGTTTCACGTCGCCCACCACGAGGTTAAAATTGCCCGACGAGAGACTGTTGCTGATCAGGGGACGGAAGTTTTTCCATTGCAGCACCGAAGTATCCTGAAACTCATCAATCATAAAATGATCGATATAAATGCCGGTTTTTTCGTAGATGAAAGGCGTATCGCTGTTATCAATAATTTTGTTGAGCAGCAGGTTCGAATCGGCAATAAGCATGATGTTCTGTTCTGTGGTCAGCTTCTTTATCTGCATGGCCAGATCGGACAGAATACCCAGCGTATTTAGGTGTTTGCGAATGATGAAGACGGTATTGTAAAAGAGAAAATCCTTTTCAAAGAGGTCTTTCAGCGTAAGCATTTCCCGTTGTAATCCATTATAAAAGGCTTGTTCGATGGCGGCAACCTTATCGGCAGACGTTGTTTTAGCCGTGTAGCAAAGTTGCACGTCGTCCATCATCTTCACGAAAGAATCCTTTAACTCCATTTGTCCGGCAACAATTTTCTCCAGATTTTTCATGCCTGAACGTGAGCCTCCCTTAAAATCTTCGGTGGTCAGTCCGTGATCGTCGATGATCTTCAGTGCTGTGTTGGCCGCATTTTTTGCTTTTGTCGTAAAGTCGTCAGCAATCCTGCTTAGTTGCTTTCTATAGGTCTGAAGGAATTCCTTATTATGTAGTTTCTCGTTGGTTTCCGAAGCTTTGTGCTGATAACTTTCCTTAAAGATTTCGTAACCCAGTTCGATAATTCCCGGACGCATGTTCCAATGCTCCGATTGCTCAATGCGTTCTTCCGCATATTGTGTCAGCCATTCCAGCAATTGTTTGTTTTCTTTCTGTGCCAGATCAAAGAACAGATTGTCGACCGACTGATCGAGCACCTGTCCCGAATCGAGTTCAAGGGCATAACCGCCATGTACGCCAATCTCACGGGCAAAGGCACGGATCACCTGTTGGAAAAAGCGGTCGATAGTGCTGATGGAAAAAGAAGAGTAATCGTGCAGGATATTGATCAGGATCTTTGCCGCTTTTGAGTTGACTTCTTCTTCCGTCAGATGGAGATCTTCAATCAGTTCATCCCGATAAGGAGACGCAGCGCCTTTGGCCAGTTGGTGTAATTCGAGCAAAATGCGCGACTTCATTTCTTCGGTTGCCTTGTTGGTAAAAGTAACCGCGAGAATGCGCCGGTGATGATTGGATTTATCAGCATCGAACAGGAGCCGGATATAGTCGCGGGTCAAACGGAAGGTTTTTCCCGATCCGGCAGAAGCACGGTATACTTTCAGCATGCGAAGAGATTATTTTAAATTACCTTTTTTTCTGAAAGAACGATTTCATTAGTTCACTGCATTCATCAGCCATCACACCTCCGGTGACGACTGTTTTGGGATGAATGGCAAGGGGAGCAAAACGTACAAATCCTCTTTTTTCATCAGATGCGCCATATACAATCCGGCTGATTTGTGACCAGCCCAATGCACCGGCACACATCACACATGGCTCCACCGTAACATAAATGGTACAGTCGGTCAGGTATTTTCCTCCAAGAAAATCCGACGCAGCAGTAATGGCCTGCATTTCGGCATGCGCAGTAACATCATGCAGGGTTTCTGTCAGGTTATGGCCGCGTGCAATAATCCTTTCTTCGCACACAATCACCGTTCCTACCGGAACTTCGTCCCTTTCAAAAGCTTTTTGTGCTTCGGCAAGGGCCTGGCGCATAAAATGTTCGTCAGCATTGATATTGTCCATGTTATTATCAAAAGTAAAACAGGCTGTCATTCAGCTCGTTTTTGTGATTTACATTAATAAAAAATTTTTAATATGTTTATGCTCAATACCTTGTATGTTATCTTTCCAGAACTCATCCATTGTCACCACATATTTCGGGTAATTATCGTTGATCGACATAAGCGGCGTGAATTCTCGTTCCACGGTTTGTTCACTTTCGAGTTTATAGCAAACCTGAATGTACATCTTTTCTTCATTTCGTTCACAGACAAAATCAATCTCCTTGTTGTCAAATTTACCGACAAAAACCTGATAACCGCGTCTTTTCATCTCAAGTAAAACGATATTTTCCAAAATTCCCGCGATCATCCGATCGCGGAAGCCCATAGTGGCATACACCAGCGACACATCTCCCACATAGAATTTCTCCTGAGTTTTCAGAATTTCTTTGCCTTTTATATCGTAACGCGGGACACGGTAAAGAATGAAAGAGCCTTCAAGAGCTTTCAGATAATTGTATACCGTATTCAGGTCGATTCTTCGTTGTTGGTTTTTAAAAAAATCGGCCACACTTTTTCCTGAGAAAGTATTTCCGATATTGTCGAAAGCATAACGCACTACCCGCTCCAGAAGTTCAATGTCGCGAATATTGTGTCGCTGTACCGTATCGCGGAGAATAACCGACGAATAAATATCCGATACAACGCGATTGGCTGTTTCAATAGCATAATCAGCAGTATGGATTACCGGAAAACCACCGAAACGAAGATACTTTTCGAAATCAGCAGCAATTTCGTTAGGGAAATAGTGGGTGCGGAAATCTATAAACTCGGCAAAAGATAATGTAAATACAGGGATCTCAACATATCTTCCGGCTAAAAAAGTGGAAAGTTCTGATGATAATAAATGTGAATTCGAACCCGTAATATAAATATCACAATCGAAATCGACCAATAAGGAGTTTATAACCTTTTCCCACGAGCTTACTTCCTGAATCTCATCGAAAAGAAGATAGAACTTGGTTCCCGGGATGATTTTTTCCTGTAAAAAAGCATGAAGTCTCACCGCCTCAGTTAATTCCATTACTGAAAAGCTTTCAAAATTCAGCATGATAATTTGTTCATTGCCTATGCCTTGCGACAATAACTCATCTCTCAGCATCTTCAGAACGGTAGATTTCCCGCTTCGTCGAATACCGGTAAGCACCTTGACCAGAGGCTTTCCGATAAATGGTTTTATCTTATCGAGATAGCTATTCCTGAAAATCATAATTATATTTTAAGAGTACGACCACAAAAATAGTTAAATTTATTTATTTGTTTGTGGATATAACCATAAATAATTTTACAGTCACGTTAAGCTCCTTCTTCCAGATCTTCTTCTATTACCAGATTGTCAATGATAAAATTCTGACGTTCCGAGGTATTCTTTCCCATATAGAAAGAGAGTAAATCTCCCACAGCATCTTCTTTTTTGAGAGTTACCTGATCCAGACGCATATCTTTTCCGATAAAATGTTTGAACTCATCCGGAGATATTTCGCCCAAACCTTTAAAACGGGTAATTTCAGGATTGGCTCCCAGTTTGGCAATGGCATTTAGTTTTTCTTCTTCCGAGTAGCAGTAAATCGTTTCCTTTTTATTTCTTACTCTGAAAAGAGGCGTTTGCAGGATGTGCACATGTCCTTTCTTGATAAGATCGGGGAAGAACTGCAGGAAGAAAGTGATCAGGAGCAAGCGGATGTGCATACCATCGACATCAGCATCTGTCGCTACAATCACTTTGTTGTAACGCAATCCGTCAATGCCTTCTTCAATGTTCAAAGCCGCCTGCAAAAGATTAAACTCTTCATTTTCGTATACGATTTTCTTTGTCAGGCCGTAACTGTTCAGCGGTTTTCCCCTTAAACTGAACACTGCCTGAGTATTCACATCACGGCTTTTGGTAATCGAACCGCTTGCCGAGTCGCCCTCAGTAATGAAAATGCAGGAACTATCTGTATCGCCTTTGGGATCGTTGTAATGTACCCGGCAGTCGCGCAATTTTTTATTATGCAAATTAACTTTCTTAGCTCTTTCGCGTGCAAGCTTTGTCACGCCGGCAATGGCTTTGCGTTCCTTTTCCGAATCCTGGATCTTTTGCAACAGGATGTTCGATGTTTCGGTATTACGATGGAGGAAGTTGTCGAGTTCTTTTTTCAGAAAATCGGAAATGAACTTATTCACCGATACGCCATCCTTCGAAACATCCCTTGAACCCAGTTTGGTTTTAGTTTGTGACTCAAATACCGGTTCTTCTACACTGATCGCCACAGCCGCCACAATTCCGTTGCGGATGTCGGTCAGTTCCATGTTTTTAGCGTAGAATTCCTTAATGGTTCGTGCAACAGCCTCGCGGAAGGCGCTTTGGTGCGTTCCCCCGTGAGTAGTGTGTTGGCCGTTGACAAAGGAATAATATTCTTCGCCATACTGATCGGTATGGGTAAAAGCGATCTCAATGTCTTCTCCTTTCAGGTGAATGATAGGGTAGAGCATGTCGGCCGTGATATTTTCGTTCAACAAATCAAGCAAACCATTCTTCGAAATGATTTTTTTGTCGTTGAATCTGAGCGTAAGTCCGGTGTTGAGGTAAGCGTAATTACGCAGCATCGTGTCGATAAACTCCTCATTGTATTTGTAGTTTTCGAACAATGTTTCGTCGGGCTCAAAATAGACATAAGTTCCTCTTTCAGAAGAATTGTCTTCAAAGATGCCTGAATCTTCAATGATTTTTCCTTTTTCAAAAACAGCCTTACGGCTTTGTCCGTCGCGGTAACTCTGAACAATGAATTTGCTGGACAAGGCGTTTACTGCCTTGGTACCCACTCCGTTCAGCCCCACCGATTTTTTGAAAGCCTTGGAGTCATACTTTCCTCCGGTATTCATGATTGAAACTGCATCAATCATTTTTCCAAGAGGTATCCCACGACCAAAATCACGTACCTCAACATATCTGTCGTTGAGAGTTACATTGATCTGTTTGCCGGCTCCCATCCGAAATTCATCCACACAGTTGTCCAGCACTTCCTTCAGCAATACATAAATTCCATCATCGGCATGTGAGCCGTCGCCAAGTTTACCAATATACATCCCCGGGCGACGGCGTACATGTTCAAGACCTTCGAGGGTAATGATGTTACTGTCGCTGTAATCAACTTCTGGTATTGTGTTTAACTCATCCATATTGCATTAGAGTTTGTAATAATTAATTATTTAGCTAAAGAATATTTTTGTCAGCAGTCAGCAGTCAACAGTCAACGGTCTACAGTCTGTTGACTGTTGACAATAGACTATGTTTACTTATGTGACTAATGTGGCTTTAATATTTATATCTTATCTCGCAATCCACGACTCAGGATTTAATATCGCCTTATCTTTCCTGATCTGAAAGAATAATTCTGTTTTGTTGTCACTTTCACTATCGGTATATATCTGTCCGATTTTCTGTTTTGCCGAGACTTTTTCACCGATACGAACATATATTTGTGTGAGATTGGCATACACTGTACGATATTGCCCGTGTTGAATAATCACGCCATTGTTACTGCCCGGAACTGAAAACCGCTGGGTAACGACTCCTTCGAATACCGCTCTGGCATCACTTCTTGCAGGGGTTTGTATGTATATCCCTTTGTTGTTAGTGGTGACATACTTCAATGCCGGATGCGGTTGTATCCCGAACTTGCCACTGATGAATCCTTTTTCCACCGGCCAGGGAAGTCGACCTGCATTCGCCGAGAAATTTCCGGAGATCAGTTTTTCCTCTTTGGTCATGGTATAACTTGTGGAAGATGGAGTGGAAGTCCTTTCTGGTTTCTTTTCCGGAGTACGTTCCGCAGTTTCCGTACGACTGGTTTTTCTCTCGCGTGCTTCCTCTTCTTTTCTTGCTTTTTCGGCCGCAATCCTTGCTCTTTCTTCAGCTTTTCGTATTTCCTCAGCAATGAGGCGTTCAATCTTATTGTTGAGATCGTTGGCAATCTTCTGTTGTTTTTTCAGATCGGCCTGCAAAGTTTTTTCTTTTTTCTTTAAATCAGCATATACAGAATTTTCCTTTTTCTGATCTTTCATGAGTTTTTGCGCCTCTGAATTTTTCTGCTCTTTTATCACCACCTGGGTTTGTTTATGTTGTGCCAGCTCGTTGGTTTTATTCTGAATTTCCTGTTTGGTTTTCTCAATTTTTTCTACCTGCGCTTTCCTGTACGCCGTTATTTCCTGCATATAGCGAAGACGACGGAACGACTGATCAAAAGTTTTGGCCGAAAGTACAAACATAATTTTGGAGTAAATGCTGCGGTGAATATATGCTTCTCTGACTAACTTTACATATTCTGCCTTGTATTCTTCCAACTGACTCTGCAGTTTCTTTGTTTCGGTATTCAGTTTCGTAATTTCCGTATCAAGTACTGAAATCTCTTTATCAATATTTTTGATCAGTGATTTCCTTTCATTTATGCTTTTATTGATGATGTTCAATTTATTCAGAGAGGTTTTCTGCGTCTTTTTTGTTTCATTCAACACTTTACTGGTTGTTTCGAGGCGTTTAAGTGCATTTTTACGCTGCTGTTCCAGTTCTTTTATCGATTGACCCATCGACAAAGTCAGGATCAGAAAAGAAAATAATATGGTTAATGTTGTCCGCATTTTATTTTAATAATGTGCTGATATTTCCTTTTTGATATTTATTTAAATTGAGTTCCGGAAGTGTAATTGTTTCATCTGCAATCAGTTTCAGTATGTTCATGCTTAATCCCAGTTCTCTGTAACTGTTTGAGACCTTAAAGTCTAAATTGAAAGGAAAACTTATTGATTTACCGGTATCTCCGAACTCAGTATAGCTGACATAAAATTTATCTGGTCCCGTTTTTACATTCACTTCCACTTCACTGATTCTAAAATCAGGTATAAGTTTCACAGTTCCCGTATATTTATCATTTTCATATTGTAAGCCTGTAGAGTGACTTCTATCCTGCAGATTTTCGAAAATTGCCGACTGCATCTGATTCTCTCCGGCGGCAAACAGCCGGTTAGTGAGAATTGCCTGAATGGTATTATAACTCAAATTCAGGTTAAACTTTGAGTTCAGAAAAGCATAATCAGCCTGATAACAGATGTTTTTTGTCTTATCGATAAAAATGAATGTGTCGGGCGTAAACCGTGCCACAAACATCTCCAAACCGAAAAAAGGCTGCACTGAAATATGAATTGCCGAATCGGTAATGATTTTACAGTTTGCAGGGCTGTTGTATTCGTTCTGATTGTTCAGGTTCACTTTCAGATTCATTTTTTTTATATCGAGATAGCGGAAATGAGGCTCGGCTGAAAGTATTTTTTCAACTGTCATTGTGGTATTTTTATCTTTTACTGATGCAAAATTTACCTTTTGCAATGACTTACACCCTCCTGATAATAAAACCGGTATCAGAAAGAGCAACAAATGCACGCGAAATTGTATGTTATCTTTCCCAACCATTATTATCAATTTTATTTTTCAATGCTTCAGTCTTATACCCTGAATCATAGGCTTTTTTCCATGTTTCCAGAGCTTTTTTATCATTCTCTCGGGTCATCCATAGTATATCGCCGTAATGGTCCAGAATAACTCCTGATTCCTGTTTGTCTTTCAGATTATCGATCGCCCGTTCGATGTAGAACTTTGCCAGTGAATAATTGCCCTGTTGATAGAATATCCAGGCATAAGTATCTAAGTAGGTGCTGTTTTTCGGTTCTTTCTCAATGGTTTTAGCACTCATTCGCTCTGCCTTTTGTAAATCGGTTTTTTCGATGGACAAATAATATGCATAATTGTTCAGCGCGAGGACATTGTTTGGGTTGCATTTAATTGCTTCGTCATAAGCCATGAAGGCAGAGTCTTTTTTCTCCAGTTTGAGATACACATCTCCCAAATGAGCATAAATGTCGCTTTTGAGTTCAGGTTTTTTGCCTTCCTTAAAAAGTGTTAGTGTGTTTTTATGAGTGGTTAAAGCCTTGGGGAACGACTCCATCAGTTCATAAGTTACACCTTTGTAAAAATGAAATATCAGATTGTCCTCTGTAGCTTCAATCGCCCTGTCGGCAATGCTAATGACTTTGTCATATTCCTGTTTGGCAAAATAAACCTGCAATAAACTGAACCATGTCTGCGCATTTTTTGAATTCAGATTCAGCATGGATTCATAAACGGCAGCTGCTTCCTCATCTCTTTTCATGTATTGTAAAAAAGAGGCATAATAACTATGCACACTTTCTTCAAGCGGATAATAGTCGATGAGCAGTTTAAACAGGGCCTCAGTTTCTTCAATTTTTCTGTTAGTACGAATCAGGCTTTCAATATGTTGTCCCAAAATCTCCATTTTGGTGGAGATGTCAAGTTGCCCGCTTTTTAATGCCAGGATGATATATTCCATTGATTTTTCAGCGTTCCCGGTGGCTTTATAATAATCGGAGAGGGAAATAAAAACGTATGGATTCTGTGGGTCTTTATCGAGAATGGATTGGTAGAGTTCGAGTGCTTTGTCTTTTTGCCCCAGTTGGAGAAGCAGATCTCCCTTCAGTATCTGATATCTGTACTCTCCCGGGAATTTCAGAATAAGATTATCAATCTCGAGTATCGCCTTCTTTGGCATTTTTAATACCATATAAAGACGGGTTTTATCAAACGAAATTATTTCATTGATTCCTGTTATTTTTTCCAGCCTGTCGTATAACCGAATGGCATCATTATACCTTTCAGTCTGTTTATACAGAGGAATGAGAATATTGTATACCGCTTCCTTATTGGGATATTCATTTAAAAGAGATTCGCCGAGTTGAATCGCTTGAGGAAATTGTTTTTGCTGAGCATATAAATTAATCAGATGTGTGTTGTACCACCAGTTTTCCGGCTCCAGGGCAAGTGCCTGCTGCATGGTTTTGAGCGCTTCTTCTTTTTTTCCTGAATTAAGATGCATAAAGGATATTTCCACTAAGAGACCAGCATCGAGAGAATCAATCTTCTTACACGCCAGAAAAGCGTCCATAGCTTCAGCATACAGACCCTCTTCCTTCAGACGCAGACCTTCATAAAAATTGAAATCGAAATTTCGTTGTTCTTCTTCGGTCAGTTTTGGAAGTACAGTCGTCCCTGTGCTGATTTTTTTATTCACAGCACACGAAGTGAAGATAAGTAATATGTATAAAACGAATGTTATTTTTTTCATACGCCGGTATGACCAAAACCACCGGTCCCCCGGTCGGTTGCTCCTAATTCTTCAACTTCAATCCACTCAGCCTGTTCGTGAGCCGCAATCACCATCTGACAAATACGTTCGCCATCCTCAATCACAAAATCTTCAGAAGACAGATTAATCAGAATAATACATACCTCTCCCCGGTAATCGGCATCGATAGTTCCAGGCGAGTTCAGTACCGTTACGCCCTTCTTTATTGCCAAACCGCTTCGTGGACGTATTTGTGCTTCATAACCAACGGGCAATTCAATAAATAAACCTGTTGGGATAAGCTTGCGCTCGAGTGGTTTTAGTACAACTTTTTCATCCAGATTAGCTCTGATATCCATTCCGGCAGAATGAATGGTGGCATATTCGGGCAAAGTATGATGAGAGTGATTGACGATTTTTATTTTCATGTTCAATTTGAAGAGGATTAATTCTTAACAATAGCCACAAAAATACTATTTTTTCCCGATATTAGTGTATTAATAAACATTGAAAAAAGTTTTTTAGATTAATTAAAGAAATATTTCTTTAATACTTTTGTTGCTTTAAAAATTTGTAGTACTTTTGTACCGCCTAAAAAGGTATTTGGTTTATTTAGGAGTTAAAAAAGTTATATAAAACAATTAATTTATTACAAATGGCAAATTTGGATTTAAGTAAGTATGGTATTTCGGGTAATTTCGAAATCCTACACAATCCTTCTTACGAAGAATTATTTCAGGCCGAGATCGACCCGGCCAACGAAGGTTATGAAAGAGGTGTGTTAACAAATACAGGCGCAGTTGCTGTTGATACTGGTATTTTTACAGGTCGTTCTCCTAAAGATAAATT
This sequence comes from Paludibacter sp., assembly GCA_034927265.1. Lineage (GTDB taxonomy): Bacteria > Bacteroidota > Bacteroidia > Bacteroidales > Paludibacteraceae > Paludibacter. The sequence continues at coordinate 30,919 of JAYFQH010000091.1, read as the reverse complement.
TATCGTAGAAGATGATGTTACCCGTGATACCCTATGGTGGGATGGTACCATCAATCGTCCGACAACTCCTGAAGTTTTTGATGCATGTAAAGATTTGGTTACCAAACAACTTTCAGGTGCTAAGAAATTATATGTGGTTGATACCTTCTGTGGCACCAACGAAGATACAAGAATGAAAGTGCGTTTTGTGATGGAAGTAGCATGGCAGGCACACTTTGTAACCAATATGTTTATCCGTCCTTCTCATTATGAACTGGCAAACTATGGCGAACCTGATTTCGTATGTCTGAATGGTTCGAAAACTACCAACCCTAACTGGAAAGAACAGGGTCTTCACTCTGAAAACTTTACCTTGTTTGATTTGACCCGCAGAATGCAGGTAATCGGTGGAACATGGTATGGTGGTGAAATGAAGAAAGGTATTTTTGCTTTGATGAACTACTATCTGCCTTTAAAAGGTATCGCTTCAATGCACTGCTCTGCTAACGTAGGTGCTGAAGGCGATGTGGCTATTTTCTTCGGATTGTCGGGAACAGGTAAAACAACTTTGTCGGCCGACCCGAAACGTTTCCTGATTGGTGACGACGAACACGGCTGGGATGATCATGGTGTATTCAACTACGAAGGTGGTTGCTATGCTAAAGTAATCGACCTGAGCAAGGAAAACGAACCTGATATCTGGAGAGCTATCAAACGTGATGCTTTACTGGAAAACGTAACTGTAAAAGCTGACGGTACTCCTGATTATTCAAAAGAAGCTTCTAAAACAGAAAATACCCGTGTGTCTTATCCGATTTACCATATTAGTAAAATCGTATTGCCTTCACGTGCAGGTCATGCTTCTAAAATTATTTATCTGTCGGCTGATGCTTTCGGGGTATTGCCTCCGGTATCTATCTTAGATGATAAAGCTGCTCAGTACCACTTCCTTTGCGGTTATACTTCAAAATTAGCCGGAACTGAACGCGGTATCACTGAACCTCAGATGTCATTCTCTCCTGCTTTCGGTGAAGCATTCTTAACATTACATCCAACTATGTATGCTAAAACACTTGTAGGAAAAATGCAACAACACGGAGCAAAAGCTTATTTGGTGAACACTGGTTGGAACGGAACCGGAAAACGTATGTCGTTGAAAGATACACGTGCTATTATTGACGCTATCATCGACGGATCAATTCTGGAAGCTGAAACAAAACACATTCCTGTTTTGAACCTGACAGTACCTGTGGCATTGAAAAATGTTTCTGAAGGCATCCTGGATCCTCGTGATACTTATCCTACAGAAGCGGACTGGACTGTAAAAGCTAAACAATTAGCTGCAAAATATATCGCTAACTTCGAACAGTATTGCGATAATGAAGATGCTATTGCATTAAAAGTAGCTGGTCCTCAGTTATAAGAGATCTCTCGATTAGATGATATGTGAAACAGGCTGTCCGGGTAATCCGGACAGCCTGTTTGGTTTTACTGTAAGATGAATTAAATTTCAGATTAAGAATTTATCTGAAGATTTCTCTGGAATCTCCGAAGATATTTACTTATTGCTATCGAAGTATTTATCAAAGAAAAGCAGTTGATATTCAATAGCGTTTGCCCAATATTCCCAATTATGTTTTCCAGGACGTTCAATGTAGTCGTGATCAATGTTTAAGGACAATAATTTTTTGTGCAGATTGGCATTGATTTCATAAAAGAAATCGGAAACGCCACAATCGATCATCAAATGCAGTTCTCCGTTTTTGAGTGAATCAACCAAATTGGAGACAGATCGAGAGGTCCATTCCTGAGGATTTTCTTCGTAAGCTCCAAGACGTTTTGCGATCTCCCACTTTTTTGTGGAATACAGCAAATCAATTCCCCCGCTCATGCTACCAGCCTGAGCAAACAGATCGCGGTGCCGGATGGCAAGATACATGGCGCCATGGCCACCCATACTTAATCCTGTGATAGCTCTGCCTTTGCGATCCTTGATCACTGAGTAATGCTCCTCTACAAATTTTCTCAAATCCTCTGTGATATATGATTCGTATTGAAATTTAGGATCTATCGGGCTATCGAAATACCAACTGCTATAACCGCCATCGGGGCAAACAATGATGATTTCATGTTTAGTTGCAAGTTGTTTAATCGAAGGTACGGTATTCACCCATTTGGCATAATTATCACTGTAACCATGCAAAAGATAAACTACCGGATAGGTTTTCTTCTTTGCATAGTTTTCAGGCTTTATCACCACCGATTTGACTTCTTTATTCATTTTTGAAGAATAAATAGCAATAGTATCGACCTGCGTTTTTGAGAAAGCAATGAAGTTAACGGATAAAAACAGAATGATCAGGGTGTTTCTCATACGAAATCAATAATATGATGAATTGAAAGGATACCTATCACCTGATCGGAATCAGCAGATTCCATGACAGGTAAAGTGGTAATGTTATTGTTGTCCATCAGGGCAAGGGCTTCAGTCAGCAGGCTATCTTTGGTGATACGCTTAAAACCGTTTGTCATAAAATCAATGGCTTTTAATTTCTTAAGATTATCGAATTTTTGTATGGCGCGACGGATATCTCCATCAGTGACAATACCTGTAGCCAAACCATCAGTATTGATAACTACCGTCATACCTAATCTTTTGTTACTTACCTCATAAATAACATCTTTGAAAAGAGTCTCTTCTGTGACGAAAGGAATATCGGTGGTCATTTCGTCTTTTACCTTGCAAAGTAGTTTCCGTCCAAGTGCTCCTCCGGGATGGTACAAAGCGTAATTCTCGGCATGAAAATCTTTTTTCTCCATCAGACAAATGGTCAGTGCATCTCCCATGAGCAAGGTTGCGGTGGTAGAAGTCGTGGGGGCCAGACCAAGAGGGCAGGCCTCCTTATCTACATGAACGTTCAGAATGATTTCGGCTTCACGGGCAAGTGGGGAGTTGAGGTTTCCTGTCATGGCGATGATCCGGCAACCGATGCGTTTCAGCGGGGCAATCACATTGATAATCTCCTGCGAGCTACCGCTGTTTGATATCAGCATGACCACATCTTTCTTGTCCACCATACCTAAATCGCCATGCATGGCTTCGGCAGCATTGATAAATATGGAGGGGGTTCCGGTTGAAGCCATCGACGAGGCAATTTTATGTCCGATGGTACCTGTTTTTCCAATGCCCATGACCACTACTTTTCCCTTGCAGGCATCAATCATTTCTACGGCCTGGTTCATCTCATCGCCGATGTTATCGGCGACTTTCTGTAATTCCGCTATTTCCTGTTGGAAGATAGCTTTTGAACGTTCTATGAAATTCATTTTTTCAACATAATATCGGTTAATTCCCTTATACATCCGTATCCTCCTTTTTTTGAAAGAATCATGATACCGGGAATTTGTTTTACTTCATCTACAGCATCCTGTGGACAGGCAGGAAAACCAACGGCAGAAAGCAATTCAATACAATTCACATCATCGCCTACATAAGCCACTTCATTAAGACTGATACCTTCCTTTTTGCAAATTTCAATTGCCGAAGATAGTTTGCCTCCATCTCTTTTACCCTGGAACAAATAATCCAGTTTTAGTTTATTGAAACGGTTTTCAACCAAAGGCGTGGTTTCTGAAGTGATGATCCCTGTCTTAATTCCTGCTTTCTGAACCATTTGTAATCCCATGCCGTCGTGCACATTGAATTTCTTCATTTCGTTGCCAGAGTTAGAATAATACATTCCGGCATCGGTCAGTACGCCATCCACATCGGTGAGCAAAAGTTTAATCTTGCTGAAATCGGAGGCTTTTGCGAAACTACTTTTTGTTGTATTGTTTGTTTGTAGTGAATTTTCCTGTGACAGATATTTCTTTGTGAGATCATCTATCTGAACCGCCTGTTCCAGAATTTCCCTGATTTTCGATAAATAGATTTGGTTGGGTCCATCGGAGAAAGCGTGATCAGGATCTGGATGCACTTCGGCAAAAATAACATCCACACCTACAGCAAGGGCAGCCCGCATCAGATAAGGTACCATTTCGCGGTTGCCTCCGGTAGAAGGTCCCTGTCCACCAGGTTTCTGTACTGCGTGGGTCGCGTCGAAAACCACAGGGTATCCGAATTTGCGCATTTCCACCAGCCCGGTCATGTCGACCACCAGATTATTGTATCCAAAGCAGGAGCCTCTTTCTCCGAGTAATATTTTATCGTTGCCCGAATCAAGCATCTTGTCGACAACGTTTTTCATGTCCCAGGGAGCCATAAACTGTCCCTTTTTTATATGTACAATTTTACCGGTCTTTGCCGCAGCAATCAGTAAATCAGTCTGCCGTGAAAGAAAAGCCGGGATCTGTATCACATCTACCACGTCGGCGACCCTCTCGCATTGCCAGCTTTCATGTACATCGGTAACAACAGGCAAGTCGAGTTCGTCCTTTACACGTTTCAGGATTTGCAGACCCCTGTCGATGCCCACACCACGTGGTGAGGAGACGGAAGACCGGTTGGCTTTGTCGAATGAGGATTTGAAAATCAGGTTGATATCGAGTTCCTTGCAGATGGTCTTCAGTTCGGCAGCAACCTCCATCGTCATTTCTTCTGATTCAATGGCACATGGACCTGCAATGAGGGTAAAGCGGCGATTCCCTCCGATAATAAATTGATCGGATAATTTAATTTCTTTTGTCATTGATTATATTGATAAACCCTCACCCAATCGACTTCCAGCAATCCTTCTCCGCCGGTCATGGTTTCGGGAATAAAGGAGTTAAATACCAGGAACATCGACTCGCGGGGAATATCGTGATTTATGCGCAATACCGGCAGATTGTTGATGTACCAGATCATTTCATCTTTTGTCCATTCTAAGGTATAGATATAATATTTAGAAGGATCAATGCCCTTGATCGAAATTCCATCGCCATAATTATGATTCACAAACCCCATCTGGATTTCTTTCCCGTTGTAATGGAAAATATTGATGTGTGGCTGTTGTTTTTCTGAACCCAGCCAAAAAGCATGATGAATAGCTCCCGAACACTTTATTTTGGCTTTGAAAATGCCTCCGTGTTGTTTGAATGTTTTGGCAGTTTGTATAACATCCGAAGTATAAGTAAACTGTTTTTCAGAAAAGCCGTTGGTAGGATGCCATGCCAGTGACTTCGAGACTTCCCTTCGTGTTTGAATTTTCAGAAGGCCGTTGTTTAGTGTGGTATTATGGCCTCCGTTGTTGGCTTGTTTTTCGTTCTGAAAAGAATAATCACGGAGTAGCTTCTCATTTTGATGGTAGAATCCGAAATTCCAGGCAGTTTTTTCAGGATGTTTTCCGTAAAAATCATCACTGAAAGTCAAATGTGCATCCCGGTTCGGGCGATTGCGTTTTGAGCTGTTTTTCAAAAAGAAAACTACATCAGGATGTTTTCTTAGTTCAGCAAGTCTTCGTTGTTGTTGCTTTCTGGTTTCCGGAGAAGAAAATTTGGACGACAGGTATAGTTTTTTGTATTCAGTAAGTGCGGTTGAATATCTTAATGACTTATTTTTTTCGCTCGAAGCCAAAAAATCAAGTTCTTGTTTTTCGTATTTAGCTGTGGGCGTTAGTCTGCCAAAAATTTTTTTCCAAAACAGATTCATGATGCTGACTTTTTTTGAATCGTTTTATGTTAGATCTAGAGAATCGTTTTACGTTAGATTTAGAGATTCATTTAATGTAGAGACAGGGCATGCCCTGTCTCTACAGTTATATTCGTCATTCCAATATTTGTTTTACGCGTCGATTTTCGCGTAAGTCGCGTTTTCCTCAATAAATTGTCTTCTTGGTGCTACATCATCACCCATCAGCATTGAGAAAACATGGTCGGCAGTAGCGGCATTTTCAATGGTAACCTGTCTTAATGTCCTGTTTTCAGGATTCATGGTAGTTTCCCATAGCTGCACTTCGTTCATTTCTCCCAAACCTTTATAGCGCTGGGTATGAATAGAGCCTTCATTACCTCCGCCGTATTTTTCAATGAAAGCCTGACGTTGCATATCGTTCCAGCAGTATTCCTCAATTTTACCTTTTTTGCAGAGGTAGAGAGGAGGTGTAGCGATGTAAAGATAGCCTTGTTCTATCAGTTCTTTCATGTGACGGAAGAAGAAAGTCATAATCAAAGTAGCTATATGACTACCGTCCACGTCGGCATCGGTCATGATAATGATTTTATGATAACGGAGTTTTGAGATATTTAGTGCCTTGCTGTCGTCTTCGGTGCCAATAGTAACGCCGAGCGCTGTGTATATATTGCGGATTTCTTCGCTTTCGAGTACTTTATGCTGCATGGCTTTTTCCACGTTCAGAATTTTACCGCGCAGTGGCAGGATGGCCTGGAACTGACGGCTGCGGCCTTGTTTGGCAGTACCGCCTGCAGAGTCCCCTTCGACTAAGAATAGTTCGCATTTTTCAGGATCTTTGTCGGCGCAATCGGCTAGTTTTCCGGGTAATCCACCTCCCGAAAGCGGAGATTTGCGTTGAACCATTTCTCTTGCCTTGCGTGCAGCAGCGCGTGCTGTTGCAGCCAGAATCACTTTCTCAACAATAATGCGCGCAGCTTTCGGATTTTCTTCCAGATAGTTGCCTAGCGCTTCACTTACAGCCATGTCGACCGAACCCATCACTTCGTTGTTACCCAACTTGGTTTTTGTTTGTCCTTCAAACTGAGGTTCAGCCACTTTGATAGAGATAACCGCTGTGAGTCCTTCCCTGAAGTCATCTCCACTGATTTCTACCTTCACCTTTTCCAGCATTTTGCTGTCTTCGGCATATTTTTTCAGTGTACGGGTCAGTCCGCGACGAAATCCGGCAAGGTGTGTTCCTCCTTCAATCGTATTGATATTATTAACGTATGAATGGATGTTTTCGTTGTATGAAGTATTGTAGGTCATCGCAATTTCCACAGGAGTTCCATTCTTTTCAGTGACGATGTGAATAACATTCTCGATGAGCTTTTCACGGGCTTCGTCGATGTATTCCACAAATTCTTTCAAACCTTCCTCTGAATAAAATACTTCCGATTTGAATGTTCCATCTTCATGAACAACTCTTTTGTCGGTAAGCGACAGGGTGATACCTGCATTCAGATAGGCCAGTTCCCGCAAACGGGCAGTCAGGATTTCATTGCGAAAGATTATTTCAGTAAAGATCGTGTCATCGGGCAGGAAAGTAATGCTCGTCCCGGTACTGGTTGAAGTTCCAATTTCCTTTACGTCAAATTTCGGATTTCCACGTTCATATTCCTGCATGTATATTTTGCCGTCGCGCGAGACTTCCACATGTAAAAGAGTTGACAGAGCATTTACGCAGGAAACTCCCACACCATGCAATCCACCCGATACTTTGTAGCTATCCTTGTCGAATTTACCACCCGCGTGCAGTACCGTCATTACGACTTCCAAGGCCGATTTACCTTCCTTTTCATGCATGTCGACAGGAATACCACGTCCATTGTCCACTACAGTAATCGAATTATCTTCGTTGATGGTCACATCAATCCTGTCGCAATGTCCAGCCATTGCTTCGTCAATAGAGTTGTCCACAACTTCATATACCAGATGGTGTAGTCCTTTCAAACCGATATCGCCAATATACATGGCTGGACGCTTCCGAACGGCTTCTAAGCCTTCTAATACCTGAATACTGCTCGCACCATATGATTCGGCATTCGTCACTTTTTCTTCTTCACTCATTTTCTTATCTATCTTATTTAAAAACAATTGATTAATGGATTTCTGCCGATTAAAATCAATTCAGGGATTTACGGCAAAAACTCCCTCAAAAAAACAGACAAATATAGCTGAAAAAATTGGGATTGCCAAATGGGAAGGGAGAGATTTTGAGATTAATGTCAATCAGAAGTAAAAGTTTATGTTCATCATAGTTTCCTGAATTTGGTGAATAGATTTCTACTTTGTAAACAAAGCAGATAGAAATCATAATAGTGCTTAAAAGATTTAACTAAAATATTAGAAGTTTGATAAATTTTATATGAAAAGATATCTTTATATTTGCCTCATATATTTTAACCGAATTTTTCTGCATAATAGTACCTTATGGAATCTGATTCTTAATCTCCGTTTGAATCTGATGAAAAAGTGTTTTGAGTTTGTTATTTAGTGCTGCCTGAAGTTTCCGCGAATTTCCTTCCATAAAGAGCTTAAATGATTACATTCGATTGAAGTGTAAATGGTAATTGTTGTATTTACTTATTACATTAAGATATTTATCACTTAATCACTTAAATTTCAATAGTATGAAAAAATCAATTCTTTTGTTTTGTGCGATTTTATTAGTCGCACAGATTATGACATCGCAGATAAAAGTTAGAACTAACGGTTCTCTTTGGCAGGGATATTCGGGATATGCCAACATCTACATGGGAACATCGCCCGGATCTCCTCCTTATCAAAATTATGACAATGGCAAATGGGGGATTGAAGTGTGGGGAGAAAACTTCAACATATGGAAACCATGGCCGAGTTTAAATAACGGCGAAGGAAACTATTATATGTTTCTCACTCCGGCCGGAGGAGTAGGAATAGGTAAAGTTCCCACTCAATCGGGAATATGCCTGGATGTAAATGGCAAGGTTTATTCTTATGGCATAGAGTTAACATCTGATGAACGATTAAAAAAAGATATCAAACCATTAGCAGAACAACTTGAAAAATTATACCAACTTAATGGTAAGTCATATAAGAAACAAGCAGTCGAAGGTGAAATAGTTTTACCTGACATTACCGACGAAATGGGAAATGTCCTGAAAAAATATGAAAAATCAACGGGTAGAAAATATCAGGAAATAACTGAATTCGGATTTTTAGCACAAGAACTAAAAGAAATATATCCAGAACTGGTTTCACAAGATACGCTTGGGTACTATTATGTAAATTATATTGGATTAATACCGGTATTGGTTGAATCGGTAAAATCCCTGAAAGCGGAAATTGATGCGTTAAAAGAGACTGGTTCTTCAATGCAGAAAGCGGCGCAATCCCCCACATCCCTTTTGCTTAACGAAACCGAAACCTCAATTTTGTATCAAAACAATCCCAACCCCTTTTCTCAAACAACATTAATAAAATATTATCTGCCTAAGACAGTTACTGCGGCATATTTGTGTGTTTACGACCTGCAGGGCAAGCAACTTAAGCAATATACGCTGACTGAGCGGGGAGAAAGCTCGAAAATTATCTCAGCTTCGGAATTTCCTGCGGGGATTTATTTATATGGACTGATCTCCGACGGAAAAGAAGTGGATGTAAAAAGAATGGTGTTAACGGAATAGGAGGTAAAGTCATGAAAAAGAGACTTATGCCTTTTTTGCTGTTTTTTGTAGCTTGTATGGTGAATATGTCTGCAAATGAAACCGTTTATTGGGAGTTTGTTAAATCATTCTCCAGTACCTTGAAGAATGTATATACAATAGGGGCAGATAATGTGTATGTTGTTGGAGATATTGGTCTTATCGCTCAATCACCCGATAGAGGCAAAAACTGGAATATACAGCGCTTTACCTATAATCTGGATGACATTCTAAATGATGTATATTTTGTCTCAAATGATACAGGTTTTGTCGTTGGGACAAATGGTAATATTCTAAAAACTACCAATGCCGGTGTTACCTGGACAAAATGTAATTCAGGTACAACTCAAAATATGAATGCCGTAGCCGGTACCGGAATCAACAATATTTGGGCTGTAGGCGATTATGGTACGGTAATAAAAAGCAGTAATGGGGGACAAACATGGAATCCGGTTTCTATAACCACGCAAACACCCAATTTTTCTGATATTGGGTTCAAAAATAGGAAAGGCTATATAGTTGGAAACAAAGGAAGTATCTATCGAACATTAGATGAAGGAGATTCATGGGCACAACAAACTTCCATAGAAGAATATACCGGAAATGAACAGTTCAAGTCTTTGTCTGTAACTGAAAATATGGCTTTTATTAATGGGGGCAATTACAATGCAGTAATATATAAAAACAACAACAACAATACATGGCAAAAACATAATGTAACTGTATCAAATAATTATGGTGATTATATCTTCTCTGATAGAATTTCATCTGTGTTTTTAACTGATGATAAAGGCTTTTGCGCAGCGATTGAAATGATGATTACTACCGGCGGTAGTATTTATGATTTTGGGATTATTTATGTTTTTAAAACAGATGATGGAGGTTCAAGTTGGTCGATGTTTAGCCGAGGATCCAATAATCCTGTTTCCACTGACTGGATCATAGGTGATTATGATGCAGCAATGGCGTTTGCAAACATAGAGACAGGTTATTTGGTAAGTGGTCATCGTATGTATAGAATTCCTTTTGTTGGAGATATAGATGCGGGTTTTTATGATGGTCTAAATAATCCGGAACAAAATATTAAATTTAGTGCTAATGGGGCATATGTAAAAGTTTATTCTCCTGTCAAAACAATTTCAGACATAATAATAACCTCCATATCAGGGCAAACTGTATTTCAACAAAACAATAATAACAGTAACGAGATCACTCTGAATACAAGTAGTCTGAATAAAGGGTTCTATATCTTTCAAATTAATCTTAACGATAACACAGAATGGTCGGTAAAATGGATAAAACACTAATATTATGAAAACAAAACTTACTCTTTTTCTCCTGCTTCTTACAAGCAGTTTACAATTAATGTTTTCCCAAACATGGGAATATTCCAACGCTTTAGAAAGCGAATAAATGAATTGATTGTTGGAGCTGGATCGTGGGTATATATTTTTAGAACCAACGGTACTGCCGGAAATATTGAATGGGGCTGTGACCGTGGAAATCAATACAACACAGGCGAATACCAACGCAATTGCAACCCGCTGACCATTACCACCAATGAAACATGGTCGTCTACCCATAATTTATGTGGCGATCTGATTTTGCAATCTGGTATTCTGAAGATTAATAACCAGTCGAACCTGACCATGGCAAACACGTCAACTCTTACGGTCATGCCCGGCGCTACTCTCGAAATTGATGCTGGCCATATACTGAACGCTAATGTAAGAGCGTTGGCGGGGAGTAATGTCAAAATCAAAAACAACTGCTCAATTCTTTTGCGCACCAATGGAGAGTTCTATACCGAAACGGGAGCTCTTGTTGAGATATATACTGGTAGTATTGATAAATAATTTACTAAAAACTTACACGTATGGAAACAATCAATTTTAAAAAAACAGGAGAACCTTTATTTGTGAAATTTACAATTAAAGAGGGTGTGGTGGCGGCATCATATACTATTGCATTGATTGATGCCGATGGCATTACGGAAATTGCGAAATATGAAGGGGACAATAATCAGGTGAACAATGATAAATTTAAATTGCCTGCTCCGGTAGCGTTAAACAATGGCCGTATCATTCGCTGGACAACGGATTTTAAGGGAGTTGATATTGCCAATAGTAGCCGGTATGAAATGGTCTTAGAGTTTTATCAGGGAGATTTCCTGCTTAAATGTCTTTCTAATAAAGGGTTGCTTACAGGAAAAGAGCAGCATATGATGGAAATAATTAAACTTTTAGGAGAATAAACTATGAGAAAGATTAATTGTCTGATTTTGAGTGTAATTTTACTGAGTCTTTCCGTCACCAGGGCACAGGAATTTACGCTCGACAGTCTTGTTGACCGGATCCCGGTTAAATATGCCGTACCCGATTTGCCGGCATTTAATGCCCTGGGCAATGAACCTGCTGATCTGTTGCGACCTTCCACAGCAAAAGATATCTCAATTACCGCCAATGAGTTTTATGATGGCAAGAATATTATTATTCCCAAAACTTTTGCCGTCGAATTTAGTCCTGTGAAACTGATAAAAGGGAATCGCCTGACGCTTCAGGATTATCAAAAGAGCGCCGCATGGTACAATAGCCGTATTTCATTAGGGACATTTCGGGATAGCGTGAATATATCGAGGATGGCGCTTGGTTTCAGAACGACACTGATTGATAAGGGAGATCCGAAATCCGAAAAGAATCTTCAAAATATCTTTAATGTATTGAAAGATAAGAACAAATTTCGCAATTTCTACCTTAGTTATGCGGTCCGGCAATGGGCCGGCGAACATCCTGGTGTTGATGTGGCTTCACTTGCTGATAGTCTGTATAAGGTAATAAATACTGAGTTTGATAGTCTTTTGATAAGTAAAAGTGATAAGCTGACTGATATCAGAAATTTATATGAGGCAGATAATTTGGAGCCGGTGATTGAGAAGTTTGAAAATAACAGCCAATGGAATGCAGAGCGTCTCGATATTGCCATTGCGGCTGTTTGTGCTTCGCCTGACTCCCTTGCAAAAAACCTTAAGTTTGACGCTTTTTGTGCGTGGATTACTTATGCCATGCCTATTGGAGAGAAAGGACAATTGTTATTGGGGGTGAACGCTGGTTCAAAAATGTTGAATGATAATTTCTACTGGAATGTCAGTGTGCCGGTTCGTTTATATGTCGGTACCAACGACCTGAAAGGGTTAGCAGAGATTCAATATCTTTATAAACAACAATATAGTGATAACAAACTGTTTGTGCGACTTGGGTGTGAGTATAGGCTGTACAATAATATCTGGCTGAATTTTACCGCCGGAATACAGAGAAATTTTGCAGACAATAGTTCTGACCTCGTTTCAGATTTCAAAATTATATATGGTATTTAAATCAATCATTAATTTCAGATCGTATGAAAAAACAAACAAACGAAGCCTCAACAAAAGACCAGGGAGGCTGGTTTTCCCGTAATATGATTGCTCTGATCATTACGGGCCTGGTAGTGGGAGTAACTGCTTTTATTGCCATCTTTTTATTGTTTAGTCCGATGACCGGAGAAGATGGGGAAACTGGATTTAAAGAAAATCTTGCCTTTATCGGTCAAACCTTGCTACCTCTCTGGGGCACCTGGATTGGCACAGTGCTGGCATTTTACTTCGGCAAAGCCAATTTTGAGGCTGGAACCAAATCGTATCAGGAAGGGGTAAAAGCAGCGTTGACTCCCGAAGAGAAAATTGCACAACTGGCAGTTAAGGATGTGATGCTGTTGTTGAAAGATATCATTTATCTGGATATTGATTCCGAAAGTCCTAAGTTGATTGGAGATATCCTGAAATATCCTCAATTTGAATCCTATAATCGCTTTGCAGTCCTGGATAAAAATGAGGTGGTGAAATACATGATTCACCGGAGTACTTTTTATCAATTTATTTATCTGAAGTACAATGAATATAATAAGAATGGAGCACCAACCGAAACGGATAAGCTGACATTGGACGACTTACTGAAATGTACCGACGAAAAAATCAAAAACACTCTTACCAGGGGTATCGGCTTTGTATCATATAATGCTAATCTGCTTGACGCGAAGAGGGTGATTGACGCTACGGATGAATGTCAGGATGTGTTTGTTACCCAAAATGGTAAACCTTCAGAACCAGTACTTGGGTTGATAACAAATAACAGAATTTTTCAGTACGCTAAAGTGTGATAAAAATCAGTCATAATATGTAGATACTCAAATCAATCTGTTAGCAATCTGAAGATTTACCACGAATTAAAATTTTATTCGTATTTTTGCAGACTTTAAGTAAATCTTCATGAGTGTTATTGAAAAAATACAATCGGCAAAAGGGAAAACGGCTTTCTCTTTTGAATTATTGCCTCCGTTGAAGGGCAACGGCATTGAGACTGTGTACCGTACGATTGATACCCTTCGGGAATTTGATCCGAAGTACATTAATATAACCACCCACCGGAGCGAAATGGTTTTTAAGGAAAAACCCGGAGGCTTGTATGAAAGGGTGGCCGAACGCCATCGTCCCGGGACGGTTGCTATTGCTGTTGCCATTCAGAATAAGTACAAGATCCCTGTTGTGCCACACATTATTTGCAGTGGTTTTACTAAGGAAGAAACTGAATATGCGCTGATCGATCTGCAGTTCCTCGGTATTTATGATTTATTGCTGTTGCGCGGCGATAAGGCAAAACATGAAAAAGATTTTGCCCCAACAGGACATGCGCATGCAACAGAATTGCAGAAACAGGTAAATGAATTTAATCAGGGTTTTTTTCTCGACGGATCAAAAATGAAATCAGGGATTACCCCGTTTTCGTATGGGATGGCCTGCTATCCTGAGAAACACGAAGAAGCTCCGAATCTGGCTTCTGATTTGATATATGCAAAACAAAAAGTGGATGCAGGAGCAGAATATTTAGTTACCCAGATGTTTTTCGATAACCAGAAGTATTATGATTTTGTGGACAAATGCCGCGAACAGGGAATCAATGTCCCGATCATTCCCGGAATTAAGCCGATTACCCTGCAAAATCAACTGACTGTTTTACCAAAGATATTCCATACTGATATTCCCGAAGATTTTGCGGCTGAACTGCGTAAATGTAAATCAGACGCCGATGCTGTGGAGGTGGGTGTGGAATGGTGTATCCGTCAGGCAAATGACCTGATTCAGCATGGCGTGCCAAGTATTCATTTTTATAGTATGATGGCTACGCAAAGTGTGAAAAGAGTCGCCAAAGCGGTATATTAATACAGATAAATTAAAATAAGCAGGGTGTAGACTTAAATTATTGTCTAACTGAAACAAATGTTGTATATTCGCAAAAATTTTCAAATACAGAGGAAACATTTTCGTTGTTATTAATAAAGTAAAGGTTATGGAAGAAAAAACAAGATACTCTGATGCCGAACTGGATGAATTTCGTCAAATCATCATTGAAAAACTGGAGAAGGCACAGAAGGATTATGAGATGTTGCGGAATGGTCTGACCAACCTTGACGGAAATGATGTGATGGATACATCTCCAACTTTTAAAGTACTTGAAGAAGGTGCAGCTACTCTTTCGAAAGAAGAGTCGGGACGCCTAGCTCAACGTCAGATGAAATTTATACAACATTTACAGGCGGCGCTGATCCGTATCGAGAATAAGACCTATGGCATATGCCGTGAAACCGGGAAACTGATTCCGAAAGAACGTCTGCGTGCTGTTCCTCATGCCACCCTCAGTATCGAGGCCAAAGCGCAGCAAAAATAAATTCATAATATAACAACAGGCAACTCGGTAAAATGGTCGGAAAAGCGGCTTTTTGCCGATTTGTTGTTTAAACAATAAGATATGTCTCTTACTAAAAAGTCTTTATTGCTGATTCTGATTGTCCTGATCATCGATCAGGCAAGTAAAATCTATGTCAAACTGAATTTTGCACTGGGCGATTCAGTCTATGTTTTCGACTGGTTCCGTATTTATTTTATTGAGAACAATGGCATGGCTTTCGGGATGGAGATCATCGGCAAACTTTTTCTTACCTTATTCCGGATTATTGCGGTGGGTGGACTGGCATATTTTATTTATTATCTGATTAAAAATAAGGCACGTCAGGGATTTGTCCTGGCAATATCGTTGTTACTTGCCGGAGCTGCGGGAAATATATTTGACTCACTGTTTTATGGCTTGCTTTTTAGCGACAGTCATGGTCATCTGGCGACTTTCCTGCCTGCAGGTGGCGGTTATGCTCCGATTTTTTATGGCAAAGTGGTGGACATGCTTTATTTTCCGATCATCAAAAACAGTATGGGAGAAACAATTTTCTTCAGCCCTGTTTTTAATATTGCCGATTCGGCCATCAGTGTCGCTGCCGGAATTATTTTGATCTTTTACCGCAAAGACCTGAATGAACATCTGGATTCGAAGAAGTCAAAAAAACAAACGCAGGAGAATGTTTAAAAAGGTATTTCCTTATTTGCTTTTCGTTGGTATTTTGCTTCATTTCTTTGCTTGTAGTAATCGTCCCGATGATGTTCTGAGTCAAAGTGAAATGAGGAAATTTCTTGTTGACCTTCATATTCTGGAAGCCACACTCGATGAACACCCGCCTGTCAATGAGCGCGAAAGAGCCTATTATTACAATGCCCTGTTTCTGAAACATGGCATTACAAAAGCCATATTCGACTCTTCATTGGTTTATTACACCAAAAACCCCAAGCTGTTCGAACGGGTGTATACCCGGGTGGTAAAAGATCTGGAAGATTTTAAAACGGATGTCCACAAAGGAAAGTACTTTCCTGAGTTGCCGGATTCAATAAAGTTCAACCCTGCCGAGTCGGAAATATGGTATCTTCCTGTCGCATTTCAAATTTCAAAAGATTCTACCCGCCGGAAACTGGCATTCACGATCAAAAACTTCAGCCTGATGACAAAAGATGTTTATCAGTTACGTTTCCTTATCAGAGTAGCTCCGGGCGATTCGAGCAGGAATGTCTATGCTGCTTTAAGAATTCATTATGCTGATGGCAATGTTGATAGTCTTACGCACAAGGTCTATCGTGACAGCGTGTTGCGCCGCTATACCTTCAGGTTCAGAGCGGCCCGCAATGTGAGCATTGATTCCCTGTCGGGTGTTTTTTATGGGAGCTCCCATTATGCCGGAAAATTGAACGCAAAAGTGGATAGTATCTCATTGAAAAGAGTCTATATACCAGCTCTTCAGGATAGTCTGAGAATTCATCTGGATACAGTGAAAATTAAGGTTGCAAAATCTGTCCCTGCCGTAACAAAACCTGTTTTACCTAAGCGGTTACAATAAATAAAGGTTTTACATCGTTTTTTCTGAAGATTCTTGCTGATATTTGCTTATATCGAACTCACGTTAAATTATTCTCTGCGGAGAATGCCTTTATACCGGCAAATCTCTCCTTTACCGGTCACTCCCTCCAGTTCAACATTATAGTTATTTGCCTTGTCAGCAGTGAAGAACTCCAGTTGAACCTTTCCCTGTTCGTCGGTTTGCACCTTGGGTGCCCAATAAATAGTCGTTCGCAGGTCTGATTTTGGTTGGTTGAGAATGCTGTCGACCTCGTATTTGGGGACGTAAAATTCAACGGGTTGCTGATAGCCCAGAGGAGAAATGTGTGCCAGACTTGCCGGAGTGACACTATGCAGTGTGATCCCTTTCTTCAGGGTTATGGCAATCACTCCGTTGCCTCCCCTCAATCCGAAGATCGAAGCCGAAGGTCCTTTAAAAAGAGCGATTTCTTCTACATCCGAGGAGGTAAGATAATCAATGTCCTCAATATTCTCAGTTTCGATGCCGTCAATCAGAAACAAAGCATTTTGAGATGCTCCGCGAACGCTGACACTTTGACCCGAAACCATCACTCCCGGCATCATGCTGATAATATCCAGGATTCTCATTCCAGGGTGTTTTTCCAGAGAAGCGGCATCAATGGTATTATCGGCCATTCCAGAATAGTAAGACTCCGAATAGGAGGTTGTTTTAGCTTCGGCGCTGACGGTAAATTCGGCAAGATTAATCATCCGCATGCCTCCTTCAATATAGTATTTCTCTTTAGACAGGTTGAAGTATTCTTCATGGTTTTCTTCGGTCTGCTCTCTGCTGAAAGGAACTTTATTGACGACAACCGGAAAAATATCCTTATCGGGGACTAATTCAACATCGACGATCTTTGACTTCGATTTTGCTTTCAGGATAATATGGGTACTATCAGGGAAATCAATACCCTCAATGATAAACTGGCCGGTACTGTCGCTTACCGTGGTGGTAATCTGGTTTTTATAATTACTGAAATAGATAACTTCCGAATTCTTTACAGGCTTATTGAATAAATTAAGTATCTTCCCGGAAACCGACTGTCCGGCTTCAATGTAGTATTGCGGTCTTGGGTATTGGGCTTTTAATATATCGGGAGTGTTGAACCTCTTCCATCCCTGGGTAAGCATCAACAGGTCTGTCTTTTCACGGGTCAGGGGGCTGTTGTCAAGAAAGTATTGTTGCGGCTCTTCGATATAGCCTTTAATGTCGCTGCTGAGCAGGAGATAACTCAGGATGTGATCGTTGATGGTGTCGGGTTTGACAAGATAGCTGTCGGTAACGCTGACCGAAAAACTACCCTGTGCAGGCAAACTATCGGGAGTGGTGATGGTAAAGTTCAACTTTACAGGTTCTCTCTTTCCATAGATCGTTTTATCGCTTTGCATATTGATAGTGGGAAAACCGAAATTACGGATAAAATTCAGTCTTTCGCAATAGACGTTTCCCAATGAGTCAAGGATGCTGAAGGAACAAATACCCGGGGGAAGGAAGCTTTCTGAGAAATGTCCTTGACTGTCGTTCACGTGGCTGACCATATAAACGATTCCCCGTGAATGGGCCATGATATATAAACGGGGGGTGGGAAGACTGGTTTGGTTTAGTACTTCGAAATAACAGGTACCGCGGTTTGATCCGATTTTTAATGCTATACCCGAAGAACTTGTCGCCGGAAGATTCACCCTTTTTTCAATGCCGGAATCACTCGTTACTACAGCATAATAGCTTTCACCCGGGAAAGTATGGAGATAAATCTTGCCCATCCCCTTGTTGAAGGAACTGAATTCGGTAATTTCTTCGTTTTTGTTGTTATATATTTTCCCTGAAACATTACACGACAGCCCATCGCTCCCAATGGCTTTAAAGCCAACCGTTTGTATTTGATTGTCGAGAAAAACGCCACTTTCGGGGAAGAAGCTGATATCAAAATCACGGTTTAACTCCGGAACCTGAATTTTCCTGTTTAATTTCAACCCCGGTTCGTCTATTGATATCTCAATGAACTTCTTTGCGCCCGAAACAGAGTCGGCATTTACCAGAAGATTGAATTCTCCCTGCTGATTGGTGATGTGCTTTGTTGTGAGATTGTTTCTTGATGTACTACCGTGATGAACCATGATGTTTTTCTGGGCCAACGGAGTAGAGAAAGCATTTGTAAGAGTGACTTTCAGAGGGAACTTTCCTTTTTCAGGGGTCCCGAAATGATAATTCAACCTGACGCGGTCGTCGATCGAGTTGCCGATATAGATTTTTTTATGGAAGAAGAAATCACTTCCCGCATTTTGCATCCAGTAGGTGTAGGCACGCAGCATATATTCTCCGGGAGCAATTTCAGGAGCCAGTGAGATCCTGCCGGCAAGTCCGGCTTTGTCTCTTTTGACTTTTACCCTTGTGATGACAGAATCAGCTTTATCAATGAGTTCCACATAAACAAAGTTACTGCGAGTGTCGGGCCGGTGCGTAGCGGCATTCACAAGATGCGCCCTGAACCAGATGTTGTCGCCGGCACTATACAGGTAAGGTTTATCGGTGTGCAGATAAATTTTTTCCTGAGGAGCAAGGGTCAGGATTTTTGAGAATCCGGAAGCAATGATCTCAGGAAAATCAGGCTGTTCAGCAGAGCTGTATAAAGTGAGAAAAAGAAAAACTATTTTAAACAAACCCCTGTGGATGGCTGTTTTCATGAGTTAGTTTCCTATTTCTGACAAGAACTTAATTCTTACCAATCGTACTTCTATCTCACTAAATTCATCCTCGCCCAGTTCACGGAGGGCGGCATCAATTTTATCAGTTTCTGCCGTATTGAAGTATTCAAAAATATCGGCGATATGATCGGGTTCCATCACTTCCTGCAGGAAGTAGTTGATATTGATTTTTGTACCTGAATATACGATGGCTTCTATTTCATCCAATAATTCACTCATATCGAGTCCTTTTGAGTCTGCGATATCGTCGAGGGCAATTTTCCGGTCGATCGACTGGATAATGGAGACTTTCAGCTTGGATTTATTGGCGACTGTGCGTACGCGCAAATCTTCAGGCCGGGTAATTTCATTTTCCTTGACGTGTTCTTTGATCACTTTCAGGAATTCATCGCCATAACGTTTTGCTTTTCCGGCACCTACTCCCGGGATATTTTGCAACTCATCCATAGTGATGGGATAAGTTGTTGCCATGGCTTCCAGTGATGGATCCTGGAAAATTACGAAAGGAGGCACTTCCAGTTTTTTCGATAATTTTTTACGGAGATCCTTAAGGATGGAGAAGAGTACCTCATCAGCCGCACAGGTACCTCCGCTTGATTTAACAACAGCTTCTTCATCATCGTCCTCAAATTCATTGTCTTTCACCACAGGGAATGTAGACGGATGTTTCAGATAGGCTTTTCCGGCAGCAGTTATTTTGAGCAGACCGTAGTTTTCAATGTCCTTGGTGATAAATCCGGCAATCATGGCCTGACGTATAATGGCGTGCAGGAGTCTTTCGTCTTCATCAGAAGCCGAATCGAAATTATCGAGTTCATCATGCTGGTACGATTTCACATCAGAAGTTTCGTTCCCTTTCAAAATGTCAACAATGTGTTCGGCTTTAAATTTTTCGCGAACAGCCACAATAGTTTCTAAGATCAGGGATAATAATTCCTGCCCTTCAATTGTTTTCTTTGGTTTCATACAGTTATCACAACTTCCGCAATTATCCTGTTTGTATTCTTCTCCGAAATAGTGGAGCAGAAGTTTTCTTCTACAAACGGAAGATTCGGCATAAGCTTGTGTTTCTAATAATAATTGGTTACCTATTTCTTGTTCTGCTACAGGTTTTCCCTGCATAAATTTTCTCAGTTTCTCCAGATCCTTGTACGCGTAGAAAGCGATGCACTGACCTTCGCCGCCATCTCTTCCCCCACGACCGGTTTCCTGGTAATAGCCTTCCAGACTTTTGGGCATATCGTAATGCAACACGAAACGCACATCGGGTTTGTCGATTCCCATGCCGAAAGCAATGGTAGCAACAATGACCTGTACTTTCTCCATCAGGAACTTATCCTGATTCTCGGTACGTTGTGCCGAATCCATTCCTGCGTGGTACGGAAGCACCGAGATACCATTAACATGCAGAGTTTCGGCCAGTTCCTCCACTTTCTTACGACTCAGGCAATAGATAATGCCTGATTTGCCGTGCTGCGAACGTATGTATTTGATAATATCCTTATCAATATTATTGGTTTTGTTACGTACTTCATAGTACAAATTTTCCCGGTTGAACGACGATTTGAATACGGTAGCTCCGAGCATCCCCAGGTTCTTCTGAATGTCATGCTGTACCTTCGGAGTAGCTGTAGCTGTAAGCGCAATCAGGGGCGCAACGCCTATTTCGTTGATGATAGGGCGAATTCTCCGGTATTCAGGTCTGAAGTCGTGTCCCCACTCAGAAATACAGTGGGCCTCGTCCACAGCGTAGAACGAGATCTTGATCTGTTTCAGAAATTCGATATTTTCCTCCTTCGTCAGAGATTCAGGGGCAACATACAATAATTTGGTTTTTCCCGAGATAACGTCGGTTTTTACAGCATCAATAGCCTGTTTTGTGAGCGATGAATTTAGAAAATGAGCAACTCCATCCTCGTCGCTGAAATTACGCATGGCATCCACCTGATTTTTCATCAGAGCAATCAGAGGCGATATGACAATGGCCGTTCCTTCCATAAGGATGGAAGGCAGTTGATAGCACAATGATTTACCACCTCCCGTCGGCATTAAGACAAATGTGTCTTTTTTGTCGAGGACATGCTGGATGATTGCTTCCTGATTCCCTTTGAAGGTATCGAAACCAAAGTGCTGCTTTAGTTGATCTGTTAATTCTGAATGAGTTGCCATGTCAAATACATTTCAAAACCGGACGGCGAAGTTAGCATTAATTATTGAAGTATCAGTAATAAACAAACTATTTTTTTTGATTTTTTTATTCCTGTTTTTGAAGTATTGTTTGCTTAGTGAAAGCAAAATTATAAACAGATTTCAAATATGCAAGTGATTGATGAAAAAAAAAGAGATATTTTACAGTTTTTTCTTTAAAGATTCAGAATTTTGGGGTTCAAGGTATTATTAGTGAATTTATATACGAATAACTGTCGGGATCAGAATTAACTGAATTAAGGAATTTACAGAATGGGGACATGATTGCAGAATGTTCTGTGTTATTGATATTATTTCTTTGCATTCTTGAGTGCCTCAATAAAAATATGCATATTAGTCGAAGGATTTTTATATCGAGTAAGCTTCTTAGAACGATTACTGGCATCAGAGCATTTGCCTCTCAGTTTTACTTTCAAGTGTTCATCAATCACTCCTTTTTTATAGCTATTATGGTTTCTGTTACTGATATCCCTGATACATGCATCTTCAGAAATTTCTGATGTTTGATTCTTGTAATGTAAAAGAAACCATAGCTCAATGGATGGATTTGATGCAATTAGAATTGCATTGTTAATCGTTTTCAGATTTTCCAATACCTCATGGACATCTGCATCATACACTAAAAAATCAATATCTTTTTTGTGAACAGGTTTCCCTTTTTTGTAAGATTGAATGTAGCGTTCATTTATATTACAACCTGCTATCTTTGGGATTATCTCAACGGGTAGACGATATTCTGAACGTAGAAAACGAATGTACGCTTCCTCAGTTTCCCCTTCACAAAACACCCAAAAATGGGGATTGATTTTTTTACCTTTTGATGCACTTCGCTTACTTTTCATTCAACAGGTACTTAAGTTGTTCGAATGAATCGTTTACATAAGGAACGGCATCAAAACGTCCCTGAAGATAAGCCTTTTCTAAATCCATCGTATCACGGAAGTCGCTGTAGTCATATAAAGAATACAGATCAGTTGAACCATCAATTTTCTTGTTGACAAAATAAATCTGGTCCTTGCGAAACTTCTTAAGATTAAGAAATTTCGTGTTATGTGTGGTACATAATAATTGTGCTCTTTCTCCAGCTCTGAACAAATTGAAGATATATTCTATAATGCTGGGATGCAAGCTTTCTTCAATCTCATCAATAAGCAGTATCTTGTTATGCTTGACCACATCAAGTAAGGTAAGCATGATAAAAAGCAATTTGATGGTTCCCTGAGATTCTTCAGTAAGGAAATCGAATGCTACTTCAGGGTTACTTCTGTGATAGGTTTTAATTTGTAAATGATCCTGCACAACATCTTCCACTTTCAACACCATACTCGAAAGATCAGCCTGAATATTTTTACCTGTTTTCTTTAAAACTTTTATTGTTACATCAACAATATCACTATCAGCAATTTTTAGAGCTTCAATTAACTGGTGCTTGTTCTGATTGCTTATATTTTCAATTGCCGACACACCAAAACCCAAATAATTAAGGATAAATGTCCTATGAAAATAATTGAAGATATCTTTAGCAAAATCCCTATCCATTTGACTGGCGCGCGAAACATACAAAGTTTTCCCTGATGTGTTTTCGGCAACATCCATAGGGCGTTTTATTACATCGGTAAAAGTATATTTTTCTTTCTTTGTTTTACCTCGCCTTTCATCCCGGGTAAAGATTTCCTTAATTCGTCCTTTGGGTGAATAATATAAACTTTCAGCAACTATTTGTGTGCGTGTTAATGAAAATGAGTACTCGTACTCGATTTCGTTAATTAAAAAGCGAATAGAATATGTGCTTGGCTTGTTCGCAAAACCACCAAATTTGAAGGGTTGAAAATTATAAACGGTGTTTTCATTGTGGTTATGTGACTGGAATATCATGGCGTTACAGAATCGTATAGCCTTGATTATGTTGCTTTTACCTGATGCGTTAGCGCCATATATAACAACTGTTTTTAAAAGATCTGCTTTGTCAGTCTCAAAAATATTATTACTCAACGCTTTCGCATTAGCCGATTTGATGTTGTCTGCCCGAAAATCGAGCACAACTTCATCTTTGATGGAGAAAAAGTTGGTCAAGCGTATTTCTAATACCATTATAATTGTTGTATTTGTAATTCCGTTGCAAAAATAAGCATTAAATTTGATTAACGTGCGGAATTAGCAAAATGTTTATTTGAAACATCATTTTTTTTTATAAGCACAAAAATAGTCGCTAATTAAGAAGTGAGATAATAATAATTTATTCACATTCAAAGATAATTATTTGATCTTTTAGATCGTCAGTATGGTATGTTTCTTTTCTAACTCCACCACTTGAATATCTTATTTTTCTTTCCGAATTAAGATCATTCAATGTATTTATCAATACATCAATATCAATATTTAAATCATTTAAGATTGTTGATACTTGAAGAAAAAACGTATGCCTTTCATTTTGTATCCATTTCGTTCTAATGTATTCAAACACTTTCTGATTTTCATTCATAAGAAATTGATTTTAAAAGTTTTTGTGTAACAGTTTAAAAAATTCACTTTTTCCCAAACGTACAACATCTTCCCAGTCAGATTTATTCCAAATTTCAAGTTTAAGTGTTTTATTAACAAACACTACACATTGATCAGGTTTCAGTTTGGCAATCAAAGCAGTAATTTCTTTGGGATCAATATAATCTCTTTCAACTTCATATACCTGTTCTGGCTCGGTTGGTTTGCGATACAATAAGTGATCCCTTATTTGTTTTATTCGAGTCATCGTTATCCAGAACCTAACTGCGAATGCAATTGAAATGATTATTCCAATGATGTAAATGATTGTGAGGATGTCGAGTGTTTCCATAGTGGTTATATTAAATTAATTTATTTTTTAAACACAAAAACCTGATATATAAATACAGCTAAATTTATCAAACCAACAACAATAACGATAATAGAAGTTGTCTTATTGAATTTGGAATTTTCTTGATTTAATTTATGCGCATCAATTGTAGACTTAGCCAGCTCAAACTCGATTTGTTCCTTTTCTGAAGCTTTTTGAATTTTTATCAACTCGTCCTGAAAAACTTTTTTGAATCCACCATTATCTTTGAAAAATCGAGTATTCTGATTTCGCTCAATAGCATCATAATTGTATTTTGATGAATGTATCTTCGCTACATCATATAACTCTAAGATTGAAGCTAATCTGCTAAATTCCAGTTCAGCATCCTTACTGTTCTTGGTGTTGATTAGTTTCTTTAACTCTTCATTAGAACCCAACCATATTTGATGATCACATTGTACAATAATGTCAATGATCGCATCCAAAATTTGAACATCATTTTCACCTATTTTCATGTATGTAGAATTTGGTAACTGGTCTTTTTATTACTATTACATACATAGAGCAGACAAGTAGAGAAGATCGTGTCAACGATATCCAGATTAGCGTTTTCTAATACTATATAATTGTCACTATCTAATATGTTATAAGACATAATCGAGAAATAATCAGATTCAATGAAAGGCAAATATACAAAAAAGCCTCACAATTTTGCGAGGCTTTTAAAAAATGAGATAATTATCAATGTTGAGCTGGTTTTTTATTTTCTTGATTTGCTTTTGATTAATCAAACGGTGGTAAGAATGTCATTCCCAACTTCGGTTGTGCTACAGCTACCCAAAAGCTACGCCAAACTAAGGTAGTAACAGCCAAACGGCAAGATAAAATTTTAATAGTAAGTAAATTTATGTCCGTGTTCATATTAAATATCAGATAAAAATACTACTGCATGCTCAAAAATATCTGATAAATTATATAGAGATAATTTTTTTATTCCTATTCTGCTTATAATGAGCTGGAAATCTAACTTACGCAATCTTCAGCCGGTTTACATTTGCTTTCTCAATTTTTGTTTGCGCATAGCTCAAATCCACGATAAGCTGCTTCTCATCCTTTGAGGGCATTTCGTACATTTTATCCATGATGATGGTTTCGGTGATCGACCGCAGACCGCGGGCACCGAGCTTAAATTCGATGGCCTTGTCGACGATGTATTCCAGCACCTCTTCCTCGAAGATCAGTTCGATGTGATCCATTTTAAACAATTTGATGTATTGTTTGATAATGGAGTTCTTCGGTTCGGTAAGGATTTTCCGTAGCGCTGCCCTGTCGAGTGGCTCGAGATAGGTCAGGATGGGAAGACGACCGATGATTTCGGGAATCAGTCCGAATGATTTCAAATCCTGTGGTGCGATGTACTGCAACAGGTTATGTTTGTCGATATGATCGGATTCCAGCGAAGCGCTGTAGCCTACTACACGGGTGTTGAGACGCGCGGCAATTTTCTTTTCAATGCCGTCGAAGGCTCCTCCGCAAATGAACAGGATATTTTGGGTATTCACCGCGATCATTTTCTGATCCGGGTGTTTGCGTCCTCCCTGAGGCGGTACATTCACTACTGAACCTTCCAGCAGTTTCAGCAAACCCTGCTGTACGCCTTCACCACTCACGTCGCGTGTGATGCTTGGGTTGTCACCTTTACGGGCAATTTTATCGATTTCGTCGATGAAGACAATGCCTCTTTCGGCCGCCTTCACATCATAATCGGCCACCTGCAGCAGTCGGGTAAGGATGCTTTCAATATCTTCGCCTACATAGCCGGCTTCGGTCAGCACAGTAGCATCCACAATTGTGAACGGAACATGCAGTTTCTTTGCGATGGTTCTCGCGAGTAAAGTTTTGCCCGTGCCGGTATAGCCCACCATGATGATGTTGGATTTTTCGATTTCCACATCATCATGCGAGTTTTCCTGCAACAGACGTTTATAATGGTTGTAAACCGCTACCGAAAGGAATTTCTTGGCTTCGTCCTGTCCGATGACGTACTGGTCGAGATATTTCTTTATCTCCACCGGTTTAGGTACATCTTCCTTGATGATGCCGGGTAACTTCGATTTACTTTCCGTATTCTCTTTTACAATTTCAGCTGCCTGAAGCGCGCATTCGTTACAGATTTGCGCATTATTTTGTCCCATGATGAAAAATTCCACCTGTGATTCAGGACGACCGCAAAAAGAGCAATTCTTGATTTGTTTGGCCATTACTTGTTCTTCTTGTCGTTAATCAGCACCTTGTCGATCATGCCGTATTCAACAGCTTCCTGAGCAGTCATCCAGTAGTCACGATCCGAATCTTTTTCGATACGGTCGAATGGATTGTCTGAATGATCGGCAATGATTTGATAAAGTTCTTTCTTAAGTTTTTGTATTTCGCGGGCAGTGATTTCAATATCAGATGCCTGACCCTGAGCGCCACCCATCGGCTGATGGATCATTACCCTCGAATGTTTCAGTGCCGAACGTTTGCCCTTGGTGCCGGCAACCAGCAATACCGCGCCCATCGAAGCGGCCATACCGGTACAGATAGTTGCAACATCAGAGCCGATGAACTGCATGGTGTCGTAAATACCCAGACCGGCATACACCGATCCTCCGGGGGTATTCAGGTAGATAGAGATATCCTTTCCTGGATCAGAAGAGTCGAGGAAAAGCAACTGAGCCTGAATCACATTGGCGGTGTAATCGTCCACCTGAGTGCCAAGGAAAATGATGCGATCCATCATCAAACGGGAGAAAACATCCATCTGTGTTACATTCAACTGTCGTTCTTCAAGGATTGAAGGCGAAATGTAATTACTGGTGATGTCCATGTATTGGTCTAATGCCATGCCATTCATCCCCAGATGTTTGGTGGCGTACTTGCGGAATTCGTTTTGATTCATAAAATTATCGTATAAGAAAATATTAACCACAAAAGGCACAAAAAATTTTTCTTAAAAGAAAACACAAAAGTAAGCATTTTTGTTGATTTCCGTAGAAGAAAACAATTTTTAGCTTTTGTGACCCCTTTTGAAAAACTTTTGTGCCTTTTGTGGTTTATTGAGGTTTGTTTATTCGAACATTTTATTAAACTCTTCGATAGAAACTTCCTTATTATCAAGCTTTACCGCTTCTTTGATGATAGCGAGCACCTTGTCTTCGGCAACTTTATCGATGATGTTTTTCAATGTTTCTTCTTTTTTCAGAAGATCCTTTACGTAGTTGTCGAGGATGCTGTCGTCGAGACCAATCATGCCGTACTGAGCAAACTGCGAGCGGGCAATTTTACGTCCGTACGCTTCCACATCTTCGTTTTCTACCTTGATTTCGTTTGCTTTAGCGATTTTGTCCTTGATCAACTGCCATTTCAGGTCAGCAATCATTTTAGGATAGTCGGCTTCAAGTGTTTCCTCTGTCAGGTTTTTATTGGTAGCCAGCAGCCAGCGTTTTAGAAAAGCATCGGGGAACGAAAGACTTTCGTATTTCTTTACCAGAGCGTCACGGGCATCGAGACCGAATTTGTATTCGCTATCCTGTGTCAGGTTTTCCTGTAGGCTTTCTTTGATTTTTCCTATAAATGCTTCTTCAGAACTTACCACACCTTCACCGAATACTTTATCGAAAAGTTCCTGATTTACTTCAGCTTCCACATAACGGGTAATGCTTTCGATAGTGATCTGGAAATCAGAGGTTACGTTGGCTACTGCTTCTTTCGATATTTTCAGTAAAGAAGCAATTTCAGCTTCATTTTCGAATGCAGTTTTAGGGTTGAAAGTGATTACGTCGCCTTTTTTTGCTCCAACGAATAAAGCTTTTGTAGCTTCATCTTTCATATAGGAAGGAGTAAGTACAGCATCAGTTACATGAATGCCTGATTCGTGCGCTTTGCCATCTACCAGCTCAAACAATTCACCTTTGATCATATCTTTTTCTTCCACGACTTCTTCCTGGATATATTTACCAAAGCGGCCGGTGTATGATTTGATCTGATTGTTAATCATTTCCTCACTTGGAGTAATCTGATAGTATTTTACCTTGTCTTTCTTGTTCAGTTCAACTTCGAATTCAGGAGCAAGGCCCAGGTCGAATACAAATTCGAATTCTTCCTGTGTGTTGAAATCAATATCTTTTTGTTCTGTGTCGTTTGGCAGAGGTTCGCCCAACATGTTCACTTTGTTGTCCTGAATGTATTTGTACAATTCATCCGAAAGAATTTTGTTGATTTCTTCTCCAAGGATTGCTTTTCCATACATTTTCTTCAATAAGCCCATGGGGACCATGCCCGGACGGAATCCCGGGATATTGGCTTTTTTGCGGTAATCGCGCAGTGTTTTTTCTACTTTCTCACTGTAATCCGATTTCTCAATGCTGATGGTAATTGTTGCATTGTTTGAGTCGATGTCTTTTCTGACGATGTTCATATTTATATATTTTACTTTCTGTTGTTATCGTTGAATCGATTAACTGTTGAATTGTTGAACTGTTGAATCGATTAACTTTCAACTCTCAATTCTCAACTTTCAACTTACTTTTGTCTTATATGGTTGAATCAAAAATTTGAGCCTGCAAAGATACAAAAAATTCAGAATTATTTCTTTGTCATTCTTTTTCTTTCATTTTCATCCAGATAGATCTTTCTCAGGCGGATACTGCGGGGAGTAATTTCCACATATTCATCTTCTTTGATATATTCAAGTGCTTCTTCAAGACTGAAAATGATAGGAGGTGCCAGTTTTACTTTGTCGTCGGAACCCGATGCCCTCATGTTGGTCAGTTTTTTCGATTTAGTGACATTCACTACCATGTCTCCTTCTTTAGAACTTTCGCCCACTACTTGTCCGGCATAGATATTATCCTGAGGATGGATGAAGAATTTTCCGCGATCCTGAAGTTTGTCGAGCGCATAGGCAAAGGCAGTTCCGCTTTCCATCGCGATGATGGAGCCATTATTGCGTTTTTCGATTTCACCTTTGTAAGGTTGATATTCCAGAAAACGGTGCGACATGATGGCTTCACCTGCAGAAGCTGTGAGAACATTATTTCTCAATCCGATGATACCACGAGAAGGAATCAGAAATTCAATCTGGATGCGATCGTTCATCGAATCCATGCTCAACATTTCACCTTTGCGGTTGGCAACCATTTCAATAATTCTTCCCGAACATTCTTCAGGTAGGTTGATCGTCAGTTGTTCAACAGGTTCGCATTTAGCACCATTGATTTCTTTGAAGATAACCTGTGGCTGACCTACCTGAAGTTCGTAGCCTTCGCGACGCATGGTTTCGATAAGCACGGATAAGTGCAGTACGCCACGGCCATATACATGCCAAACGTCTGAATTAATATTTTTTTCGACTCTCAACGCCAGATTCTTGTCCAGCTCTTTGATGAGTCGTTCATGAATATGACGTGAAGTTACATATTTACCTTCTTTTCCAAAGAAAGGAGAGTCGTTGATGGTAAACACCATGCTCATGGTGGGTTCATCAATGGCAATAGGTTTCAGTGGTTCGGGATTGAGGATGTCGCAGATAGAATCGCCGATTTCAAAACCGTCGATTCCTACCAGTGCGCAAATATCTCCCGATTTTACCTCGTTAGTTTTAGTTCTTCCGAGTCCTGTGAAGGTATGTAATTCTTTAATTCTTGATTTGACAACAGATCCGTCGCGTTTCACCAGACTGACATCCATGTTTTCGCGTAAAGTTCCGCGATGCACACGTCCCACTGCGATACGTCCCACGTAGTTGGAGTAGTCGAGCGAAGTAATAAGCATTTGAGGAGTTCCTTCCAGGTATTCAGGTTCCGGGATGTGTTCGATGATGGCATCCAGCAATGGAACAATATTATCTCCCGGCGTTTTCCAGTCGTTGCCCATCCAGTTGTTTTTGGCAGAACCGTAAATCGTGTGGAAGTCCAACTGTTCTTCTGTAGCATCAAGGTGGAACATCAGGTCGAAGACCATTTCATGTACTTCATCGGGGCGACAATTAGGCTTGTCTACTTTATTAATCACCACGATGGGTTTTAGTCCGAGCTGGAGAGCTTTCTGTAATACGAAACGTGTCTGAGGCATTGGGCCTTCAAAGGCATCGACCAACAGTAATACACCATCGGCCATGTTGAGTACACGTTCTACTTCTCCTCCGAAGTCGGCGTGTCCCGGAGTATCAATAATATTTATTTTATAACCAGCGTAATCAATCGAGACATTTTTTGCAAGGATGGTAATTCCGCGTTCACGCTCAAGGTCGTTATTGTCCATGATCAGCTCGCCCGCGTTTTCATTATCGCGAAACAGATGGCCGGCCATGAGCATTTTATCTACTAAGGTAGTTTTGCCATGGTCAACATGGGCAATAATTGCTATATTTCTAATTTTCTGCATGTAACACAATCTTTTTTGAGGGCGCAAAGATAGTGAAAAAAACGGAAAAAAGTGATAAGTTGAGAGTTAAGAGTTGAAAGTTAAGAGTTAGCGTTATGTAAACTAATGTTTTCTTATG
>JAYFQH010000002.1:0-82625 GCA_034927265.1 Paludibacter sp. | reverse complement strand
GTTGATTTACAGTCACTCTCTTATGTGACTTATATGACTTATATGGTTAAATTGTAATTACCTGAGCATAACTTTCCGGTTATGTGAGGCAGCATTAATAATATATACACCAGCCGGTAAAGTAACCGTCATTCTGTCGGCGGTCATTTTCTGAGAATATACACGAACACCACTCACCGAATAAATATTGACCAACTTACCGTTTTCAATTCCACTCAATACGACAGTATTTCCATAGGCATAACAATCTTTCAGCTCTTTAATTTCTTCCACTGCATTCGGAACATAATCGGGGTTATATTCATAAGCTCCCAGATCATAGTTCGCATCACGGGTGAAGCTATCCAGGTCGACGGTATAATCATAATTGGCCATTCCTGCATCGATTGCCGGAGAACCTAAAGCCAGGTGATAGTCGTTGTTGGCAGGATTGATGAAGGAAGTAGAATCTATTGTAAAGATATTGCCTGACCCTGTCCATGTAGCCGACAAATTCTGATCAAAACCGCAATAAGTAACATCAGGATATACTGTTTCTGATCCGGGAACGGGGTCAACAGCAATCGGTTTTGCGCCGCTTTTGTAGAACAGACAGTTGGTGAATTTACCATTAGGGGTAGACGGTGTCGACAAATAGATACCGGCAGGATTTGTTCCTGCAGCATTGGTATTGGAAGTAATAGTACAATTATTAAAGGTACCTACTGTTCCCGAAGCTGTTCCTAAATAGGCAACATTTCCTCCTTTGTTTCCATAAAGAAGACAGTTGTTTACAGTGGCAGAATAGGTGAGCATGAATGCCGCACCATGAACCGCACTTGTATTTCCGGTAAATACTGAGTTACTGATTGTTGCTTTAGCAGAAGCCGATGCCACCAATATGGCACCACCATGTGAACTTGTTGTCGCATTGCCGGTAAAGATACAATTATTGATGTTGTGTATACCCGAAGCTATCCACATAGCTCCACCACCAGCAGTGGTGCTTTTTGTAGCACTTGATGTATTAGTAGTGAAAGTACAATTATTCACGTTCACGGTATTAGCCGCATTTGTATTGAGATACAAAGCTCCTGCCGAACCGGTGGCACCAGTAGCTGTATTAGAGGTAAAGGCGCAATCTGAAATACTGATAGGATCGGCATTGGTTACTGCAGTACTGAAAACAAGTATACCTCCACCGGATTTGCCTGTGGTAGTATTTTCGGCAATCACACAATTCGATACCACGACTCCACTGGTGGTAGAATATAAGTTGATACCGCCACCAAACAAAGCTGAGGTATTTTTGTAGATTTTACTTCCGGTTATTTTACAGGCATCTCCGTACACTGTTATGCCAGCACCATAACCGGCAGTCTGATTATCATGTATATAACAATCCTTCACTGAGGCTCCTGCAGTCAGAACAACGCCTCCTGCAGAAGTGGCTGAGGTCGCTTCTGTAACACAATTTCTGACGATACAATTCTGCATAGTTGTCGAAGCACCTGAAAGTCTGGCTCCAGCAGCCGAACCTGTGGCAGCGGTGTTCTTGCATTTAGTGATGGTGAGTCCGTCAATAACAGTAGCCAGTGTTGCTGAACCACCTGATACTCCCTGCAATGTTTCATTTCCGTCAATAATTGTTTCATTGGTAAAGTCCCATGCCTGGATTCCCTTCGCTCTTGCTGAGATTGCTGACTCCGAACCTGAGAATCCACCATACAAACTGACACCCTCCATTAGTTTAATTGAATCAGTCAAAACATAAGTTCCGCTAATCACCCACACCTGTTCTCCTGCTTCAAACTGAAAACCTCCACCCATAGTGGGTAACACTGAACTTCTGTCGGCAAACCATGCATTCAATGATGCTGCACTTCCGCCATTGATTGTTGACAAATCCACCAACACTGGATTGGTTATCCCGGTTGTGTTTGTCCATGTTCCTCCGGTAGTACTTCTGTAAATCAGATAAGTATTAGCTGATTCGACCGTTAAAACCACCGACAAAAAAACAATTACTAAAGTAATTAACTTTTTCATACATTTAAATTTTTAAACCCTCTGCCTTTACATTGCTGAAACAGGCAGAAAGGATTGGTTAATAATAGAGTTGATTTATTTATTTCTTGTTGGCCCTGACACTTCAGGACTATTATCCGATGTCATGTAATTAAAATATTTAATTCCCGCTTTCTCATAAATGGCCATCATATGTTTCATTCGTTCATTAAAGTTTCCGAAACTCTTTGTTTTATCCTGGGTCCACGCTGCTTCTGACAGCGCTGTCATGCGCGGATAAACCATAAATTGGAGTCGCTCGGGACTATGTATCAGCTCTGTCCACACATTTCCCTGTATCCCTTTCACCAATGGAGTGGAAACAGAAACACCCGAAGTATAATCTGTGCCCGGAAAATTGTATACACTTTCTATGGGAGCAAAAGCTCCGTTCGACCATTTTCTTCCTACTTTATGTTTCACCTCCTGAATGAAGTCGAAATAGAGAGGAATCCTCGGGCATAAAATCACCTGATAGCCTTTGTTGATGGCTTCTTCCAGTTGTCCCGGTTTTTCCTGCCGCCACCACATGACCATGGTATTAGATGCGGGAAGATTGGCTGTAACCACTTCATCCCACCCGATCAGCGTTTTATTAAGACTTTTGATCGAATCAGACATTCGGTTTAAGAAATAGTGCTCAACTTCCGGCAGACTACTGAACGAGTGCGATTGCATCAATTGCTGAATTTCCGGGATGGAATCCCATTGTTCATTGCCATAATGGACTTCATCACCACCGATATGAATGTAACGGGAAGGAAAGAGCGTCGTCACTTCTTTCAGTATATTGGTGATGAAGGTATAGGTTCCTTCTTTACTCGGGTTGAAGGTGTAATTCGGATATCTTTTGGAACCGCCGCCGCTGAATTCAGGATAGGATCTTGTCGCTGAAGTGGCGTGACCGGGCATGTCGATTTCGGGAATCACTTCGATAAACCGTTGCTGTGCATAAGCTACGATTTCGGAAATTTCGGCCTGTGTATAATATTGTACAGGACCATTGGGATCGGTAAGATCGCCACGGGCACCGATTGAAGTCAGCAAAGGGTATTGTTTGATCTCTATTCTCCAGCCCTGTGAATCGGTCAGGTGCCAGTGGAATTTATTGAGTTTTTGTAAAGCCATAAAATCGAGCAGACTTTTCACCTGCTGCATGCCCATGAAATGCCGCGATTCGTCGAGCATCAGACCTCTCCATTCATACCTGGGCCAATCGTGAATGATTGCACAAGGTATTTTTCCTCCGGATCCGGCATTGATGATCAACTGCAAAGCCGACTGCAATCCGTAGAAGCAACCGCCGGCTCCTCCGGCTTCTATCGTGATCGTTTTTGTACTGATTGTGAGCCGGTATGCTTCAGGATTTACAAGTGTCGGATTATTGACCAACTGTATAAATCCTTTATTCTTTTTTTCTTTTACAGGTAGTTGGAATTTCTCTGCCGACTGAATAAAACCGGGAATTAAGGAGGCGAATTGACCGGAAGCAGCGATTGTAACCGTTTTCGGAACTTTCAGCTCTCCCTTTTGAGCTTCGTATTGATTAGGATAAGGTATAATATCCTGCGCTCTGCATATAAATAACGAGAAGAAAAGAAAAATTAATATGGTTATACGAAGATTCATTTCTATATCAGATATTTAATTGGTTTATCCGAAAACAAAACTATTAAATATGTATAGAGCTTTCTTCCTTAAAAACGTAATGTTACTTTCAAAAAACGTTATTTTTCATGTTTAACTGAACTTTTAAGTACTTTTTTGACGCAAGCATCGCTTATTCCTCCAATTCCATTTTTCTTTTCAGGGCTTCGAGGAAATAATAGTCGGCATAATTCAACGGGACATCCACTTCTGATTTATGGGGAATGCTTCCAACCGAATGCATCAGAAGGAAATTGCCGTTCTTACCGGGTTTAGCGCGGTATTTTTTTCCGGCAAGACTTTTCATGATCCTATCGGCCCATCCTTGATAATATTCCGGTTTGTCGTAGGTCGAAAGTTCGTAAAGTGCGGAGGCAATGATGGCAGCCGAGGAAGCATCCCTGCACTCACGGGGAATCTTCGGCGCATCGAAATCCCAGTAGGGTACGCCGTCCTTTGGAAAATTCGGATGATGGGCTACAAATTCGAAAGTTTGTTCAGCTTGATCTAAATACTTCCTGTTACCTGTTTCACGATAACACATGGTGTATCCATAGATGGCCCATGCCTGTCCCCTCGCCCATGCCGATTCGTCGGAATAGCCTTGTGCGGTCTGCCGGTGCCTTACAGAACCGTCCGTCAGGCTATAGTCGACCACATGCCAGCAACTGTTATCGGGACGGAAATGATTTTTCATGGTTTGATCGGCATGGCTGACGGCTATCCTGTAAAAGGAAGAATCGCCTGAAAGTGAAGTAGCCCTGAATAAAAGTTCCAGGTTCATCATGTTATCAATGATTACCGGACATTGCCAGCCTTTCTTTTCCTTCCAGTTGCCTTTCACATTCCACGACTGAATGACTCCCGCAACAGGCCGGAAACGGGTGGACAACGATTTAGCCGCTTGTATAATCACTTTTCTGTAAGCATCGTTGGCTGTCATAGTATAAGCATTTCCAAAACTACTGCCAATCATGAATCCAATGTCGTGATGGTCGGTCAGGTATTGTACCGAATCAAGCGCTTCGGTATATTTTATTGCCTGCATCTTCCATTTTTTATCTCCGGTAAGTTCATATAACTTCCATAAACTCCCGGAAAAGAAGCCGCTGGTCCACTCGTCATTCGGAATGTATACGATTTTACCTTTGATGTAAGTCTTCGGATTGAGTATTTTTTCTGATTTCTCTATCAGATTGATCTGATTGTCATACTGTTGAACGGCAAACCGTACATTCTCACGGATAAAATCCGCTGCAGTATTTTTATCGGCACTAAAAGTAATTTGCGCAGAGAACGGGAACTGGGTTAATAATATCAGGAGTAAAAATACGGATTTCTTCATTATTTCCAGTTTGTTAACGGAGTGAAGTCTCCGGTTAGATTTGTATTGTTGATTGTGTTTGAGTTACTGCTCATCACCATCCGAATGGTTTGATTTGTGCCATCGGCCGGACTTACAGTAGTTCTCAGCAAGGAATAGCCGTCGACAGGCGATTCATCTGCAGTATTAGCCTTCGCTTCGGTTGTAATAAAAGTTGCGCCAACAGGAGAAATAATTTTCAGATAAAAACTTTTTTCTTCTTTCTGCAAAGTTGCTGTGTTTCCGTCAACCGTAATTGTTGCAGTAGTAATAGCAGTCCATTCAACATTATTTGATCCCGGTGCCAAACTCACTTCATCCTGAATCAGCATCAAATCGTCCGACAACAACTTAAATCCCCGGTATACCTTTGATGCAAGATTGATATACATTGCAGTCATATCAATGATACCGAAAGCCTGAGCAGTATTTTTATCATATCTCAATATTTTTGCTTTTCCTGCGGAGTATTGCAAATGCCCGTCAATCGACAAAGTATTATGACCAAAATTATTATAGCGGAAGTATTTCCAGCGTTGACCGGTTACCGGTGTATAATCCCAGAAGCCGGGTAAGGCATAATCATCGGCAGTAGCTCCGGGATCGTCCAGCCACCGTACACCATTCGTTTCCACCACAAAAGAGCCGGCATCGAGATGCTGATGCGGCAGATTACTCATTCCGCCTTTGGTGATCAGGAATATTGAATTTGATGCTGTATTTTTCCCATTAAAAACCATCATTGGGTTGTACACATCTTCAAAGATCTGCAGTGCAGGTTTTTCTTCCGGTGAAGCAGTTATAGCATTGTCGTACCATGGAATGCAAAGGAAGAAATGCCATTTTGGGGAACGAATCTGTGACTTTACTATTTTCGACAACTGATTACGGTAAAAAGCTACCAACGACGGCTGATTATATCTCCGGCTGAAATAGAAAAAAACAGGGCTGTTGGTCGGAGTCGTTGAAACGGCATCAGCAAAATTGAATATCTGTCCTGCCGGACTTAAAGCGGACACGTAAAAACCGGCTGTTTTACTGATTCCCGGCATTTCGGAAAGTCCGTAATCATGTCCCAGACTTATATTGAGCGATGAGAGCAACATGGCAAGATTGGAGCTGGTATAATCCCAATAGCCCATGCCTTCATACCAAACTCCATCGGGAGCATAATAATTCAGACTGTTAGGAAGATAGGATACTGCTTCGGAGATGATCTTTTCAGCCATCGGGAGTTCATCTTCGGCAATGGCCAATGCGGCCATGATCATTCCGGTATTGCATACCACATTCCAGTTGGTTTCCCTTTTTGCCCATGAATCTGCATCACCTGTTGCATATTCCTGTAAGGCGCGGTTCAAAGCTTTTTCTTTTAATGATTTCCGGATCAATACTTTCGTATCGTTCGGTAATACATTGTAGAGCCAGTCGTAACCGATAGCAACCGCTTCGGTCATCTCGGCAACATCCAGAAAATGCTTCGGATCCCAATCTGGGTAATTACATACATTAATAAGGTTTTCCTCTGCTTTTGCAGCGTATTGCTTATCGCCAAACATCCGGTAAGCAAGCGAGAGGGTAATGATCCGGTAAACATGCTCGCGGCTGATCATCAGCAGATCCGAATGTCTGGACCTCAACTCATATCTCACCATGGGAGTTTTAAGCAGCTGATCCGCTTTAACTTTCAGCAATGCGATCAGATCCTTCAACAAAGGATCCTTTTGCTTTAGTTGTTTGATCCTTTGTTCATCATGAATTGAAAACAGCAAACGGGGATGATCCTGAAGTGCCTGGTCAAATAAATAAGTCTTCTCTGGGCTAACAGAATTGTTTACTGCTGATGTTACTTTCCCGCCACCATAGCTTCCAAAACAAGCAAAAAAAAAGAAAAACATACTTATGTGAAAAATTCTTTTCATAAAAACCGATTATACTTAAACCAAACTATTCATTACTCGTACAAATCAGTAGTCGAAAACTACTTTTCTCTTTCTGCTTCCATAGGAAGCAAAGTTTTGTAACCAGTAAGCTTGCTTACTGGAAAGAACAAACCCTCTACAACCCTCTGCTGCTGTAGGCAGCGAACACATAGCGTCTGAAGTTTGCTTCCTACGGAAGCAGAGAGATAAGTGGTTAACTATTATCCGTATCCCAGTAAGCAAGCTTACTGGTTACAAAACTTTGCTTCGTAAACGAAGCAAGAATACATTCGCGAATGTTTCAAAAACTTTTGATAATTAACTTTTTACCACACTCAGAATATTCACTATCATCACTTCCCAAACGGATCCGGAATCTTCACCAAATCCTCGACTTCTTTTCCGTTGTGTAAAAATCTTGCGAGCGTATACACATTCCCCTCTTTATCCAAAGCAATTGAATTCACATAAGTAGGGCGTGACCCATCTTTATAAAATATCGGTCCGTGATCGATATACTTTCCGGCAGGAATATTATAAGTGATTAAATGCAGATTTTCCAATCCCCGGGCAGCACCCATGGCAATTTCGTCCACTCCTTTCACTCTTTTACCATCTTTATAAACCGGTCCGCCTGTCAAATAATAAATGGTTTCATGATCATTCCCAAGACAAAAGCCAAGGTATCCGTAGCTGAACTGATCGAACATCCCGCTTTTGCGAGAAGGTTCCGAAGTGATTCTGTCCACAATTTCCACTTTCTTTTCCTTCGGATCGAATTTGAACAGATATCCCGAGTTTCCGTGTACGGCATATGCCACCTGTTCGCCAGGATACCACACGATGGAGCGCCAGTTGTAGCCCATGCTTCCCGGTCGGGTTGGGTCGTATTTTCCAAAATAATCCAGTCGCAAATCCACGCCTTCAACTTTGCTTATTTTGTTGTTTGAAGCGTTGTAATTAAAAATATCGCCATCGGCAGTAGAATAATACACTAATCCATCCCGCGGGTCGACAAATATCGAACGGCACAACACGCGGTAGTCTTTCCCTACTTGTCCGGCTTCGCCATTTTCCGATACGAGTCCGGCGTTCACTAATTTACCAGTAGTCAGGTCGTAATGAAGGAAATAACCCTTTGGCCAGGTAATGGCATAAATTTGTTTTCTTACGGAATCCATCGCCATTGTCAGAACACCTTCGCCGTTGGGAGCAATGGCCAGATCCTCGAATTTACCCGTTGCCAGATCATAGCTCAGAAAATGACCGCCGGGATATAGTTTGTATCCTGCGGGGGCATTAACCGGTAATTGCTCCATACCATCAATCATTTGGTAATAACCTGCATGAGTAGAGAAATAAAGTTTGCCGCCACATTCATAAAAGCGCACATGACTCTTGCCCTGCACAATCGTCTTCGTATCTTTTTCACCGCAGGCGGCTGTCAGATCGGCAACGAAACTTGTCTTATCGGTTTCGGGATCATAAACATAAATCTGTCCGCCCACATCATGTGCCTGTGACGAAAGCACGTAATATATTTTGCCGTTGCTGGCGGCCGAAATAGCATTATAAGTGTCGTGTGCCCGTTCAAAACCTGAATAGTAGGGAGTAGCAACTAAATTCTTTTTTTCTGCTGACTGCTCTTTTTCCTGTTTACCTGAAGGCGAACAACTTACACCAAGTAGTGTTAAGGCAAAAAGAACGAATAATGACTTTTGTTTCATCATGATAATTAATATATTTATAAGTAAATGCTGTAGTTCTAAATTCGAACTATTTTTTCTTTTATTTTATAATTAATTGCTTTCGGTACGTCGTCTTGTTTTTAATCACATGCACATAATAAAAGCCTGCCGGAACGCCCGATAGCGATAGCTGATAATTGGGTTGATCGGTAGTTACCTGTTTCACTAATCCGAAAGGGTTCCATAATTGGATTTCATAGCTGTCGTCTGATGAAGTAGCAGTTACAATTGTCGTCTTGCTTTTATGTCCTTTTGTATCATCTGCCAGACTTATTGTTACATTGTCTGATGCAGGATTAGGAGACAGAGAAAAAGCAGAGGCTGACATACCGTACAAACTTTGCGGCACAGCAAATTCTCTTTGATAACATGTTCTTCCTCCACATGGGGTGTCGAAACAAAGTTCAATCATAATATCCGGAACACCAGTTGGTCCCTCAAAAGTAGCAAATTCATTACTCCCGTCCACAAAATGCCAACCCCAGCCATAGGCTGACCATTCGGAACTCATCCAGCTAAAAGGATAATTATATTGTACATCTATTGCAGCTAAGCCGTTATTTGAATAAAAGCCATAATCAAACAAGATGGTATCGCCAACCGGATAATATACATAAGGCCTGTTGAAATTAAAATTAAATTCATGTTCCCATTCCTGCGTTTTACCTTTGTAAGTTATCTGTGCCGTCATTTTATCCACTCCAGGACGACTACCCGGATAACTGCTCGTGTAGAAAATGTAAGGCGGATCGCCATCGGTAGTATACCCAATACCGGCATCACAACTCCATCTAACCACAGATGACCCGGGCAGGTTCGACATGGTGAAAGAAGCCATTCCACATGCAAAATCGGAGGCATCAATATAACAATTATTTAATGGCGTGAGATCAACATCGGTATAAACATAGCGTGAAACAACAACATCGGTATTATTTATAGTTATAGTTGCATAGATAATACCAAATCCATAATAATTGCTTTGAAACACCGCACTGTCTCCTCTCTCATTCTGCGATATAAATTCTACAAACACACAATCGTTTTCACTCCACTCCACTGTAGCTCCCGCAGGTAGATTTTGGAGGGTATAAGTGGCTTGACCGGAAAAGGAAGAGGGGCCGGAGATGGTGGGTTTCTCTAAACCTAACACAGAATAAGCAAAAGTGGCATTAGAAGGAGAAGTCGGATAATAGCCCATATAACTCCCAACAATGCTCCACACCTGATAAATGTAGGTTCGTAAAGTTGCACTTGTGCTTGTCAAACTTCCGGGCACTATTTCACAAAATCCCTCTCCAAAATTAGGACTGGCGGCACTCCACCCCGAAGTAAAAACACCTCTACCCCATGCACCAATTACATTACAAACATTATCAGGTAATGTTACTGTTTTCTGAACCTCGATTCTTTTTACAAGATAGTTGCCAGTGGGAAGACCTGGTGCACTGATAAATTGGGCGACATATTGATTCGAAGTACTGACAACTGTTCCCGATGAAGCCGTATTTTGTACAAGGGTATAAGGATTGGTAAGGTAACTCAGGGCGCGACCGGCATTGATACGGCCATAACCGTATTGATTATCAAATCCGGGATTACCTCTATCATCCGCACTTAATCGAATAACCTGACGAATATCATCATTGGAAAGATTCGGTTTATAACCTTTCATCAAGGAAGCCAGACCGGTAACCTGTGGGGCGGCAAAAGATGTCCCTGCCGTAAAATCATAGGTATTACCAATAGTAGTTGTAAAAATATCGCTTCCTCCACCCCATCCGGATCCGCCAGGAGCTACCACATCAATATGGTTTCCTGTGGTTGAAAAGCCAGAAATAACATCATTATTTTGAGTAGCCCCTACAGCAATTACATTAGGTAAGGCGGCCGGATATCGCACTTGTTGAATTCCCGTATTTCCCATTGTAGCCACAGATATCCTGTTCATTTTATATGCATAAGCAAAAGCCATTGCCAATGTAGAACTATAATCGGGGCTACTTCCGCTTCGATTTAGAACATTGGCTCCTTCATTGACAGCATCCATTATTTTTTGAGCCATCGCTGCATCACCGATATAGTACCCGTATATATCACTAATATTCTTTGAGATGATCTGCACATTCCAGTCCACACCACGTATCCCATATATATTATTTGCTTTTGCAGCCGCCACGCCTGCCACCATTGTTCCATGGGAATCCCCGAAATGGTTCTCTCCTGTTACCTTACCGCTCAAATCTTCGTGTGTCAGTTCCACTCCGGTATCTATAATGGCAATCTTGTTAGTTGAACTCCCTGTATAAATAGCCCAGGCTCCTTCAGCATTGATATCAGCCCCGGCAATGCCTCCGTTGCGTCCGTCGTTGTTCAGGTACCACTGAGTCCCGTTCACATAAAACTGGTCGTTATCAAGGGTCGGTTCCGTATGTTTCTCGGCAAATACTACTGCAGAAGACTGTTTCAGAACGGCAATTGCCGAGTCCGCATCCGTTTCCGAATTAAATGTCAATGTAAATATCCGATGGAAAGGTGGCGCTTGAATCTGTTCGCCATCGTATCGTGTTACGATACTGTCTTTGTTTGTCCACGCGGGAAAAGCTTTTGCTATACCCGTCGCTTTTGTCTTTGTGAGAGTAGTTGCCAATGCCAACGATTTAACATTTGCACGCTGTAAACTAAGTTTCCCTCTTTCATGCACTGGTAATTCGAGCGAATCGGGCATAATATAAACCAATACTTCCGTTTTCAAGTTGTATTTCTGAGCGCAAAGCACACCACAAGCAAGCCATAATAATACGATTATGCCTGCATTTAAATAAAATTGTTTCTTCATGGCAATAAAAATTTAAAAGTTAACAAAATGATGCTCGAAAGTCAATTGCCGTTTATTGCCGCCATCGGCATCCATAATCCAGAGTCGTCCGTTTTCTTTTCTTGCATCGGTATATACAATGTATTTTCCATCCGGACTCCAATCGCAGGTATATGCCTGGTGGTCAGTTAGCTGTTTTAGATTTGAACCGTCAGTATTCATCGTCCATATCCTAAAATGTGGTTTATCACGTGGTTTTGATGTAAAAGCTATTTTGTTATTTGAAAATTTGGGATAATAATCATTTGCATCATTGAATGTCAACCTTATTTCATTTTTTCCATTACTATCCATGGAGAAAATTTCAGTAGAATAGAATAATGGAGAATATCGAGCATAAATAATAGTGGAATGATCTATCCAATCTGGCATTCTCATGTCTCCTTCATTGGCATCATATCTAAATAAGACTTTCTCTTGCCCACTATTATCCATTTTAAAAATGCCGTAAAACTTT
Organism: Paludibacter sp.; assembly: GCA_034927265.1. GTDB lineage: Bacteria > Bacteroidota > Bacteroidia > Bacteroidales > Paludibacteraceae > Paludibacter. The sequence goes on along the minus strand of JAYFQH010000002.1, from coordinate 70,564 downwards.
ATTTTGTCCGGAATCCAGGCGTCAAAAGCAATCCACTGTCCATCCGGGCTCCATGATGGGAAAAAGTTTCTTCCTTCAAAGGTCAATTGCGTAAGGCTATCTCCATCTATTTTCTTTTTCCATATCTGAGCGCCTTCCGAAAATGCAATCCATTGTCCATCCGGACTCCAAGCCGGTGTCTCGGCGGTACCATCGTGCCATTTGCTTATGTTTTTCCCATCGGGACTGATCAGGTAAATACCCCACTTATCCGGTACGGTATCTCCATGATAAAACGCGATCCATTTCCCATCAGGACTCCATGCCGGTTCGTAGTCGATAACACGAAAATCAACCGGCTCATCACCGAAACAACCCGGACAAACTTCCTTCTTTTCACAACCGCACAGAATAGACAGCAGTAGAAGCATTAACCCTAAAAGAAATAAATCTTTTTTCATGATGATACTGTTTTAAAAGTTAATTAATCACTGTACTATCTGAAAACTGTTATAAGTCAGCGGCTGTTTATTGCCGCCATCTCCATTCATTGTCCATAGACTGCCTGTGGTTTCATCAATTTTATGTGAGACAAAATTTACATATACGATCCTTCCTTCAGGCGACCAGGAAAATTTAGTGCAGCCATTTGAAGTCAGTTTTATTAATCCCGAATCATCAGAGTTAATTTTAAACAACTGTATCCCTTCACCGTTATTCAAAACAGAAACAAACCCAATAAAATTTCCGTCAGGTGAATATCTCAGATATCTATTGTCTAAATTCGGAGTTTCAAAACAGCTCCCATCATTCCAATAAATTGGTGTAGGATTAATTGTTAACCCCATCCAGACAGGTGGTGTTCCACCTTCACTCATATGCCATGCATAAGCATGACAGTTATATGTGGTCGTTGGATTATCAATAATAACTGCATTAGGATATGAAGATGCCATAACTTGCATTATATATGATATGTCATAAGAAGTAAGTTGTTCCGGATTTGCTTCTGTATCAGGAACTAAACTTCCTTTAGGTGTGTAAACCTGCGATAATACATAAGTATTTAAAAATAAAACACTTGTGATTAAAAGATAGAATTTAGATTTCATGTTTTTTTAGATTTTAGAATTAGACCATAATAGTGTAAAATCTTCTCTGTTTTCATTATATCTAATCATTAACGCATTATATTTTTCTGTTTCAAATTGAATAGGTTCGCCGGAACAAGTGAAAAAACGAAGTCTGTAAACAAGTGCGTTGTTTGCCATATCCGTAACCAACACATAAGTTACATTATTTAAAATGGTAGAATAGACAGAGACAGGGCGATAGTTTGGCTCAACAGGTTTTACGATTGAATTAATCTGATTTATTAACCAAGCAGGTGAAGTTTCTCCACAGACACTAATAGCAATCTTGTTATTGCTGTTTTTATCATCATCGCAACTAAGCAAAACTAGTGTTATTACTAAAAATGTTATAAGATATTTCATAAGTAAGCATTATTAAGGTTTTATATTTTCAAAATTCATTCAGCTTTAATAGTTATAGGTAAGTATTCATTAAATGTTATGAATTAATTTCGAGCATATACTTAAAGCATTAAAAGATAACCACAAAAGGCACAAAAGAAAGACTAAGGGATCACAAAAGGTAAAATTAAAAAACCATATAAGTCATATAAGGAACATGTAAGCTTTATTTTGAAATAAACCACTATTAATTCTTTTGTGATCCCTTAGTCTTTCTTTTGTGCCTTTTGTGGTTTAAATCAATCGATATCAACTCTATTCAGTTTATTTTTTTGCATCCAATAATTTAGAAATGGCCTTCATCAACACCGCCTCAGCAGCCGGAGTTACATTCGATACCGTTTCTTCGTAACCACCACCCTGTGCAAAAGCTTCGGCAGTGGGAATGTACCCGGGACCGAGATCGCCGTAGGCCGCCATCGCAACAAACAAATCCGGTCGCATTTTCTTTGCCGCCAACTGATATTCCACAAACAATTCGCCGGGCATGAACAGTATGCGGGCATTGTTCAGCGCCAGACATTGCAAATCAAATTTCTTTCCTTCTTTATACCTTTGCCAGAGCGTACCCTTGCTGCTTCTGGCCGAATCCAGCGGCAAAGCTACCGGTTCGACAAACCATTTAATTCCCGAAGCTGTAACAGGAATGCGCTTTGTATTTTCCCATGCCCTTTTCATTCCATCGGCCAATCGGCCCGCCAGGATACCCCGCATTTCATGGGAACCATCGTTGTATTTGCCGGCGCCGACATTGGCTCCCGCCCCTGTGAAATAGATGTTCAGCGCATCGGGAACCGCCAGTTGACGCATAAAACGGGCGATACCGGGATAATCCGGACAAGCGATACCCATTTTATAATAACTTTGAGGGTGTGAGGCATAATAGTTTAATATTACCACCGGCTTATCTTCGTTCCAGAAACTAACCGTCGACAAGATTGGATCGATCAAGCCTTCCGGTTCCGCACGCAAAGCAGAATCGCTGCATGAAGTATAACGGGGCGCTACGATTTTCCCATCGGGACCGATCGGACGGCGGGTAGAAGCAACCTGAAACACCTCAGCCTCTCCCAGTCCTATGTGAGTCACCGGGACGGCTTTCATGAGCGAATTTTTCACCGCCGTTTCGAGTCGCTGAACCACCGATAATACAAAACTATCCTTCATGTTGTTGGCGTAGGGCGCATCGTGCTGGTGGATAACATGCACCGCCACCCGTTCGGGAACCGTTCCGGCAGCAGTGGCAATTGCAGCTTTGAACGCGTCTTCGCATTCGTTTTTGATGCCTATCCAGTCGAACGCCACCAGAACGATGGGCTGACCGGCTCCCTGCAATACCAACCCTTTCGCCCGGAGTCCCAGGTCATAGGAGTTTACCATGGTGCCGTAAGGCATTTTATAACCGATGGGAGGAGTTACATCAATATCGAAAACCGAAACTTTTATTTCTGCTTTTTCGGTTGCATTAGTTCCTGAAACTGCAACAACACTGGAAAAGAGCCCTGTGAAGAATAGCAAAAAAGAAAACAACAAAATTCGTTTCATACCTTTATAATTTTGCCCCCCAACCCCCTGAAGGGGGAGTTTGGTTTGTAAAACATGGAAATGTTCTCACGTTTATGTGTTTAAATTTTTATCTTTATTTTTTCGGCGTTATCCCTGATTTTACTGATGGCATTGGCGATAAAATCCATGTCGGCTTTCGATCCCAGCAACAAATTCTGAGGAAGCCATACGGCTTGTTCGTTGCATAACTTCTCGTTGGCCGGACATTTATTATTCTCTGCATATTGATCATAATCCAGACGTTCTTTCGGATAGAATTTCTGGTAGAACTTGCTATTGAATGCATTTCTCAGAAATGGCATTTTATTTAATTCGGTATATCCACCCGAGCAGGGGATTCCTTCGGCTTCGAGTGCTTTCAAAAATTGCTCTCTCGGAAGTCCCTGAAAATCATCTTTATTGAACAAAAACGGGAAAAGATGGAACGCGGCCATGGTCACATTCGGATTCAGTTTATAAGGTGTTATCCCTTTTACCTCCTGAATGCGCGACCGCAAATAAGCGGCATTCTGGTTGCGCAGCAGAGTTTGATCTGTCAGTCTTTCCATTTGTGCTAAACCGATAGCCGCCTGGTACTCGGTAATGCGCAGCTTTGTGCCTATCATCACCGTTCCGGCACTGATCTGTCCGGCAGTGGAACCGTAAGGATTTCCATAGTTGTGATAGGAATAGCAACGATCCATAAATTCATCGTCGTCGCTCACAATGGCTCCGCCTTCGCCGATAGCCATGTTCTTGGAGTTTTGAAAACTATAGCAACCTGCGTTTCCGAAAGTACCAACTTTCTTGCCATTTACTTCGGCCATCCAGGCCTGACAGGAATCTTCCACCACCAAAAGATCATGCTTTTTTGCAATCGCCATGATCCGTTCAATATTACAGGGAAGACCCAGAATATTTACCGGAATAATGGCTTTGGTATTCGGAGTAATCTTTTCTTCAATTTTATCAGGATTCATCTGAAAAGTCTCAGGATCCACATCCACGAAAACCGGAATAGCTCCGTTGAACAGAATACATGAAACCGAAGCGATAAAGGTATACGAACTTACCAGCACTTCGTCGCCCCAACCTATACCCAGCTGAGCCAAAGAAGTATTCAGCGCGTTGGTTCCATTGACAACCGCCAGACAACGTTTCGATCCCATCAGAGCCGCCCATTTCCGTTCAAACTCATCCACCAACTTGTTGCGCGACCATACCCCGCTACGTATTACTTCCAATAGCCTTTTTTCGTCGGTTTCCGGTTTCCATACCGGCCACGAAGGCCAGTCGGGACGGTATGCTTTTGAAGTCACCGGAGAGTTGGTTGACAAACCGGAAACATAGTTTGCGAATGATTTGTTAATGGTACTCATCCCGACAAAAGTTCCTACTCCTGTCAACAAGCCCGCTTTAATAAATTTACGTCTGGAAAAGTTTTTATCGGAGACATTCATGCCGTTTCATTTTTATCAGTTAAAAATCGTGGGAGTGTAAGTTTCGAGCACCACTGCCCTGTCTCTTACTACGAGTGTGTCGGTGGCATTATAAGTATAGGTTCCGTTGGAGAACTGGTAATTCAGGTAGATGGCATTTCGGGGTTGATTGCCCCACGATTCGGAATTCTTCACAAACTTTCCGGTACCGGTGATCGTATACCTTGAGGTAACATCCTGTTTTACGGTACAATTGCCATCTTCAGTAAAATCCAGCAGTAGATTAATTGTTCCCGAGAATTTGGTTGAGCGCATAGTTCCCGAGACAGCCACCTGGTTTTTAGCAGTTGTTTTAAGACGCCACAACTCATTCTGTTCGATGTAGGTAGTCCGGTAAACAGTCTTTTCCACCTGTACATCAGAAGCATCCTTCACCACACTGACTCCACGGTGAAGGTATTGCGCATCATAAGGATTGATATACTTCACGGCAAACATGGTATAATCCTTTGGAACAGTTCCCCAGTTGGCAACTATTCTGGGATCGGGATTGGCAACAGCAGCCTTTCCTTTCAGTATAGAATCGACATCCGAAGAACTAACGATACGCAAAGGTATAACATATCCTAATTTAATCGACAAAGGATCGTCGAAAAATGCATCTTTCAACTGTACTTCAATGCCTCCGTTGAATTTTCCGGCCGGAATGGTTATTTTATCCGTCGAACTCAGGGTATAATAGCTGGCAGGCATTACCCTGATGGTATCGGTCAGCGTAGTGAAGGTAGAGGAAAACAGCGCTTTATTGCATAAACTCTCATCCAGCTGGAAGTTAAGCACCCTGTTTTCGGTATTCGTGTACACGCCTCCAAATGCCGCTGAGATGACGAATTTATGGTTATTATCGTTAGTATTGTCGTAAATATAATCGCCCAACACCAATGTTCTCACCGGATACTGATAGGGAAAATACGCCGCGGTGTAAGTAAAATCCGGAAAATCAATGTCCTGATTTTTGCAGGCTGCCAAAGCGACAATCAATGTCAGTGCTATGAATATCTTTTTCATAAAATTTCTGTTATATTTTTATTTATAAATACTTAAGCTTTATTACCAGCCTTCATTCTGAACAAGGGCGTTATATTTCAGCACTTCATTTTTAGGAAGCGGACCATAGATCATGTAGGAATTATCATATTTACGTTCTTCAACATTCACTACACTGAAGTTGCTTCCGGCAATATTAATTCCTTTTGCAGGCTGTGTCAGGTCTTCTTTCCAGCGTCGCAAATCCCAGAAGCGAAAACCTTCAAAACAGAGTTCCAGTCTTCTTTCGTTACGTATCAAAGTGCGCATGGCTTCTTTATCTCCTGAAGTTATCGAAGCAAGATAGTTATCAGGCTGTTTGATACCGGCACGTTTACGGATAGCGGCGATGACGTTTCTTGCTGAATAATTATGGGTCCCTTTTCCGTCGGGTCCCCATGCTTCGTTGGCAGCTTCGGCATAGATAAGGAAGATTTCGGTATAACGCATGTGGGTGTTGTAATGATTCTTTGAGAGTAGTGATATAGGATCAAGACTGACATCGTCTCTCATAAATTTTCGCAGATAATAACCGGTACGGGTCGACTGCAAAATAGAATCTTTAGCATTAATACCACCACCGACACCGGTACTTATTACCTTGCCTTTGAATGAACTCCCGTTATAAATAGTATACAAAGCCAGACGCGGATCACGGTTGGTATAAGGTTTGGTGGGATCATAAAGACTTGCCGGGTTTGTGATTGGATAACCATTGACTGCCGGAAATGCATCCACGATATTCTGCGATGGATTCACATCTCCCTTTCCAAACAGAGAAGGAGGAAAACATCTCGCTTCGAGCGACTGGGAGATACCGGTAGAACTTCTCCAGAGAATTTCTTTCTGATCAATACCTTTCGACATATTGATGGCATCCACCATTGCCGGCAGGAAGAATTTGTGTCCGTTAGGGTCAAGACCGCTTACACCATTGATTTTATCAAGTACAACAGCGGCATCGTCGGCAGCTTTTTCCCACAAAGCAATATCTCCATTCGAAAAAGCCGGACTTGCAGCCAGCAATGAAACTCTTGCTCTCAAAGCTTTAACAATTCTTCCGCTAATACGGTGAATAATATCGCTTCCAAAAATTGCATTATAATTTTCTTTTGTTGTAACTATATTCTTAAGTGCTGCAGGAACTTGATCAATCGTGGTGACATCGCCATAATCATCCATGGACAAATATTCCAGCGCTTTATCAAAGTCGGCGTTGATCTGGGCCACAGATGCTGCAAAGCTGAGACGGGGCACATTAAAATCACCGTCCGATTCAATAAACTTGTCGTAAACCGGGATTCCCAGTAATTCACCATTGCTGCCTACGCCACCGGTTGTCATAAGGAGGTAGTATTCAAACGCACCCTTCAGTGCGTAGGATTCACCTTTGAAACGTATTTTATACAGACTGTTCAGTTCGCTGCTCGACCATTTCCATTGAACGCTGTCGACCACCGTGAGGAACTTGTTGATGTAGAAAATTCCCGAAAGGCTGTTGGTCCATACGCCAACAGGGTTGTAGATAGCCGACCACTGACCGGTAGCCATCCGGAGGAAAGAATTCGTTTTGTCGTTGCTGACCGCATCATCAGTAGCCATATCATTAAAACTCAGACTATTCGACGGCAGTTTAATATATGCCGTCATCAACAGGCCTTCGGCAAAGGCAGGACTTTGGTAGATCCTGTCCATCGTACCCAGATTTTCATTCTCCGATTCAAAGATATTTTCGCAGGAGAAGAATGACATTGATAAAATCAATATTAAGAAGAAATATAATTTATGGTGTGTCATAACTTTCATGATTTTTAAAACATTATTTTTATTCCTAATGTGTATGATCTGTAATATGGTTCGCTACCAACCCTTAACTCTTTGATATCTTTATGTTTCGACAGCGTTAAAAGATTAGATCCCGACAGGAAACAACTGAAATCCTTCATCAGAAGCGCCTTTTTGATCTTTTCAGGGAATTGGTAAGTCAATTGGGCACGTTGCAGGGTAAAATAATCGTCGCGATACAACCAGAAGGTAGAGTTGCGATAGTTATTGGTACTGGTCATGGTTGTCAACCGGGGATAGGTAGCAGTAGCTTTAGTGTCTTCCGTCCAGCGGTTCAGCACATAACTCGAATATTTTTTATCACCATCCACCCAGTAATAATCACCGTTAACGTAAGCATCAGCACCCATACGTCCGTTACCGATTGCGAATAAGGAAAAGTTCTTATAGGAAAGTTGCAGATTTACCCCGTAAGAGAACGGTGCCTGTGAACGTCCGATCTGTACTTCATCATTGGCATCGATGACCCCGTCGTTATTCTGATCAACATATTTAATATCCCCTGGTTTTACCGTTCCGAATGCCTGTAATTCATGACCGGCAATATCAGCATTATCCATAAAAAATCCGTCGGCAACAAGTCCGAACATAGCATCTACCGGACGACCTTTGCGGTACTGATATGCATCATTATACACTTCATCCCGTTTCAGTACTTCTGAGTTCGAATACAAGGCGTTAGCACCCAAATCCACCTGAAAATCACCGAAATTGCGATGAATCGTCAATCCGAGTTCAGCTCCGGTGTAAGCATTTTCATTAAAATTCTTGTAAGGAATAAAATCGGTATAGAAACTCGGATACATGGTCTGAACAAGTGTTACCTGATCGGAATATACACTTGAGAACACATTGGCATCGACACTTATGAGCTGATCAAAGAATGATCCTTCAAGTCCGAGATTCAGTTCTTTGCGGCTTTCGTAACCAAGCGACGGATTACCTCCGTAAGTCGACCGTACCCCTTGTGTCATCCATGCTCTTTCGCTCCAGGAGTAATAACCGGTATAACTGTATGGATTCATGTAATAAAAGAACTCATCGATTCCGGCATCACTTTTATTGATCCCACCTGTCAGTCTTAATTTCAGGTAATCCACAGCATTTGCCTGAGCCATAAAATCTTCAGAGCTGATCATCCAACCTAACCCAAAAGAAGGCGATAAGGCCCACTTGGCATCTTTCGGGAGTTTTACAGAATTTTGATAAGCGCCACTAAAGTCGACCATGTATTTTTTATCGTAAGTGTAATTTACCTTTAACCCAAAATTGAAATTTTTGTTACTTTGAAAATCTTCTACATGTTTATAGATATTCCCCATTCCAAGCAGTGTGGCGGAAATCTGATGGAGATCATCAAACGTTCTGTTGTAGTCAAAAGCGCCATAATAACCAATCCGTCTTTCGTAGGTAGCATCGCCGATCGATTGTATACCCGGCCGGGTATCGTTTCCGTATTTTGTTAAAGTCTTGATAGAATCGGCCACCCATGTGGAATCGCTTGCCCATGTTGGCTCATAAATAGCATAAGTATTTTGTATATACTGATTGTATTGAGTAAGGTAGTCGAAACTCAGATTGGTATGAAACACAAGGCCTTTCAGCAATTTATTCAAATCAATATCAATCCTGTTATTGAAAGAAAGATAATTTTGAATGTTTTCGTTTTCGCCCCCAAAATAAGTATTTGCGATGGGGTTGGTCTGGTATGAATTAGTTCCACCAGGAATATAAATACCATCCACATCGTTTTTACGTGAAGTCAGCAATGTTCGCTGGATCGAATCGCGAACATTGGCGATAGGAAGTAATGGTGCGAATAAATTGGGTTTGTAAGTAGATGCTCCTGACCAGTAATTAGTGATAGGACCTCTATCGTTAACAATTACCGCCACCGCGTCAAATGCAGTGTTGATAAAGGAATTGATTCTCAAATCGACATTACCGCGGACATTGAACCTGTTCGCCTGACTGTTTTTACCCTGACCGAAGTTCAAAAGACTACCGGTTTGTTCCCATCCGACATTGGCATAGTATTTTGCAACATTGTTTCCTCCGGAAAATTCGGCCATAGCTTTGAAAAAGGGCTTGTAAGCATTAAGATAATTACCGGAATAATAGTCAATATCCGGATACCTGTATTGATTGCTTCCATCATTGTATTTTTTGATCAAATCTTCGCCGTACAATTTAGTGAGTCCGTCATTAACACGCGCTTCATCATATAAAGTCATGTATTCAGCCGAAGACAAATAATCGGGCAATGCGGTAGGTACCGAAATACCATGATAACCTGTCACGTTAATCAACTTCTTATTGACACTTCCTCTTTTAGTAGTGATCAGAACGACACCGTTGACTGCGGCACTTCCATACAAAACCGACGAGTTGATATCCTTCAATACAGTGATTTGCTCCACTTCAGCAAAATTAATATTTGAGATATCACGAGGTAATCCGTCCACAATAAACAAGGCAACGCCAATACCACGAATGTTATTGTATCCCAGCAAACCGGGAATTCTCCCCAGCAAAGCTTCCGAAATCGACTGCACATTATCGTATTTTGCAACAGCATCAGTATTGATATAACTTGCCGCTCCGATGAGGTTCTGACGCTGAACAGTCCCGAACGCAATGTTCACGGTGTCGTTGAGAACTTCATTTACGGACATATTATCCTTTAACCCTTTGCGATCATTCGTTTTAATTTTGTTCTGTGCAGGAATTTCCCCCGGCAAACACAGCAGTACAAGTACGAATAAGGTTAATATTTTGAAATAGGTCTTCTTCATTTTATACGATTTTAAGTTATTATTATAAAATTACCAACCAGGGTTCTGAGGAAACTCAGGATATAAATTCACTATATCCACCGGGAATGGTAGCCAGTTGTGTTTTTTCTCAACCACACGGGTAATGATGATTCTTTCCTTCAGGTTAATGGGTTTTTTGGTGATAGGGTCGCGATCGAAATCGATCGCGGTTTTTTCCCTGTATTTCATTTGTGAGTTAATGTTCCATCTGCGAAGATCGCAAAAACGATGACCTTCGAAAGCCAGTTCCACTGCCCTTTCACGAATGATCTCGCCCATAAAGGCTTCTTTGGTTGCGGTATAAGTTGATGTCAGATTTGGCAGTTGTGCCCGGTTTCTGATGGCATTCACCGCCTGTTCGGCTGTATAATTCAGGGTGGTGGAAGTTGAAGAAGCTGCTCCGTAACCCTGCAATACCGATTCGGCATACATCAGGTACACGTCGGCAAGACGCATATAGGGAACATAAGCCTGAAAATAATCAAGTTTCTTATCCCACGGATTACAACCTATCGGAGAGAACCTTATGTAATAATATCCCGTGATACTACCTCCTGTTGTGGCACGGTGACGTCCGCCATTATACAACTGGGCATATTGATCCGGACCGGCATCGGCACTAACAACCAACTGATTCCCGTCGATGATAATATCTTTATAAAAACGGGGTTCACGTCCTGTCCAGGGATCATCGGGGTTGTAACCCGAATTGGGATCATCGATAGGCAAACCGTTGGCCATCGCATAATTCTTAATATAATTATTGGTGGGAACTTCAACTCCGGCATAACCACCACCGAATTGAGTGGGAAGTGTTCCGTATACTGTGGAGTATTTTACCCTTGAAGGCATGTAAACAGTAGGTTCCATGATGGCTTCCGTTCCACCGGGGAGTACTTTATTATAGGGAGACCATACCCAGAAATTGTCCGTCCAGTTATCCCAGCTTTGAAGCTGATATGTTCCATTGGTATTACATAAATCGATCACTTTGCCAAAATTATCCGCCGCACGTTTACACAGCTCCACATCATAGGTAGCATTCCCTGTGGATTCTTCATTCATCATCGGACTTGCGGCATATAACAGATCTTTTGCTAGAAATGCCAGTGCGTGTATTTTGTTTATTCGTTGACGGTTATTACCAAGTGTTCGTTGTCCAACAACGGTTTTGTCCCAGTCGAGCGGCAATAATTCGGCAGCAGCCTCTAAATCTGTGGCAGCTTTCAATGCCGTTTCTCTGTAGTTCTGTCTCGCCAGTTTCAGATTATCAGCCGGTAACAAGAATTTATCAATATAAGGTAAGCCACCCCAATAACGCATCAGTTCGAAATGGAACCATCCTCTGAAAAACAGGCATTGGCCCTTGATGATATCTTTCTCTTCCTGGGTAGCATCGGTGAGCAATTCCAGTTTCGTCAAAGCCATATTGGCTTTACGGATACCATACCAGCATAATGGCCATATTCTCTTTGTACGGCTATCCATTCCTGTATTTGCTGTAATATTTTTGTTATAAAATGGTCTGTCCATCGACCAGTAGTTACCAAGGTCAAAAGGATAGGGAGAATTATTCAGTACTTCGTCTGCAAATAAGTAATTATTCCATGCACCTGCCTTGTTATAATCGGTAATACAATTATACATTTCTTCTACAAATCCCTGGAAGCTAATGAAATTTCTGAAAGCGTCGTTTTCTTCTATATCCGATTGGGGAGATTTATCTAAATAACTTTCACAGGAAAAGCATATCATTAATATTGTAAATAAATATATCAATTTATATATTTTACTCCTTTTCATATCATTGTGTTTTTTTAGAATGTGACATTAACTCCAACATTAACTCTTTTTACAGCCGGATAAGCACCGGTACTGGCACTACCACCTACCGAGGAGCCTTCCCTGTCGTCCGGTAATTCCGACCAGTAGAATAAGTTATTCCCGCTTACATAAAGCTTCATAGATGATACTCCTACGGATTTAAGCCACGGATTTTCGCCTGCTTCGAAGAGATAGGCTACTTCTGCTGTTTTTAATCTAAGGTAAGAAGCATCGTATAAGTAGTAGTTTCCAATATTTTCGCCTGCCGTTTTCCATCTGGGCAAGAAAGAAGTAGCATCCTGATTGTCTTTTGACCAATAATCGGCAACATGCTCAAAAACCACATCGGTATTTGAAGGTCTGGTAAAATTCATCAGCGAAACTGAACGTGAAGCATTGCTCACACCGTAAAACTGAACCATCGCGCTAAATCCCTTATATTCTGCACCTATAGAAGTACTATAGGTGTTCTGAGGAATATTTGAATAGGCATAGGGCACATAATCATAGTCGTTTATGACACCGTCACAATTAAAGTCCAACAAATTATAGAATCCCGGAATTTTGTATTTATCGTTGGTTGCCGTAGGAACACTGGCATACACTTCATCCCAGTTATTGTAGAAACCTGTTTCGAGTAATGTTTTGGTCTGACCGATCTGGAAACCCTGACTTTTCTGATAAGCAGGCAGCAGTACGGGATCATCTTTGAATATCACCTCATTTTCATTGTGAGATATTGCTACTGTTGACCATAAATAAAGGTCACGGAATCTTTTGTTGAATTTCAGTTCAATTTCAAAACCGTTAGAATTTACCTTTCCAAGATTGGCAACGGGAGGAGAAGCACCAAAGAAATCGGGGATACTCCGGGAGGTTCCGGCAATTAAAATATCAGTTCTTTTTTCGGTAAAGTATTCCAGATTAACTGAGAATATATTATCAAGAAATCCAAGTTCAATTCCGTAGTTTTGCTTTTTAGCTTTTTCCCAGTGGATATCAGGATTACCTACTGATAATTCCTTATACCATTTATACGGACTTGCCGATGTATTGGAACTTAACAGAGAATTACCCCCGTAGGAATACCGTGTGGAATATAACCACCGTGAACTTCCGGATGCGGTATCATCACCTACATATCCAAGTGTATAGCGGAGTTTCAGTTTATTCATCCACGGCAGATGGTAAAATTTCTCATTAGAAATGTTCCATCCTATCCCTGCAGATGGGAAGAAATCAAACCGGTAACCTGAACCGAATTGTTCGGAACCGTTATAGGCACCATTAAATTCCAACAAATACCTGGTATCATAGTCATAGGTAGTTCTGAATACCCAGTCTTCACGATAATGTTTGAATTCACTGCCGCTGGCGTATTCGTCGCGCGTAAATACTCCCATGGCACCAATATTATGAAGTCCGAATTTCCGTGCATAATTCAACTGGAATTGATAATTTAATCTTCTGTAGACACCGGTGCTTATAGTCTCGGCGTTAATGGTCCAGGGTAATTGCACCCAATCGTAACGGTACAAACCTCCGATAGGATAATAGGTAGTATACTCTTTCGGATCCTGATCGGGTCCGGTATATAGATTGGGATTAATCACCACAAAAGGGGTATTACTAGTATTATAAAGTGGCCAAACACTGTTTTGCGAATCAAAAATTCCTCCCTGCGATACCACATTATTATCATAGCTTAATGCAGCTTTTGCTTTTAAACCTTTAGTTACAAAATCAAGATTCTGTTCAAGGATAAAATCCGCATTCAATTCGGTTGTCCTTCTTTTTCGCAACCCACTGTTAAATACTACAGATACAGGATTGTATATATTACTTACAGAAGTAGACCATCCCCAGCGGCCATCGGCATATTGAGGAAAAAAGACATCAGGAGGCATAAAATAGATCGCCTGCCACATCAAATAGTCTTTATCTCCTGAACCTTCACCGTTGTAGTTAGTATTTTTCTGACTATAAAAACCTGAAAGATTAAGCTTTAAGGTTGTTGTTTTGGTCAGTTGGAAGTCAATATTACTTCTGAAATTAAAACGGTCAAAATCATAGTTCGGTTCGTAATTTTTGTTATTTTCGTATTCCTTGAACATATCCCCTTCATGCGCATAAGCCAATGTGCCGAAATACTGTACTATTTTATTACCTCCTGAGATATTCAATGTTGCCTTGTTGGAATAACCAACATCCTTAAACATGGCTTTACGCCAGTTGACATTCGGATAAATCGCTGCATACTCGGCTGTCTGAGGAGTTCTGTATCGTGTGGAGATTTCGTAGGGAATATAATCCAACCACGAAGGTTCGTTGAGTGGAACTTCTCTTTCAATCGACAGGTTTCTGATTTGTATTGCATCGTATGATTCCATCATAGAGGGAACTTTTGATAAGCTTTCGCCGGTGGTACTATAAGAGAAAGTAATGTTCGTTTTTCCCACTTCACCACGTTTGGTGGTGATCAGGATGACCCCATTGGCACCCTTCACCCCGAAAACAGCAGTTGCAGAAGCATCTTTCAATACAGAGATACTCTGAACTTCACTCACTTCCACATTACTCATGTCCCTTTCAACACCATCAATCAGGATGAGCGGCTGACCGCCATTCCAGGTATTCTGTCCACGAATGTAAATTTCCGTTCCGCTCTGACCGCGTACCCCACCGGGTTCGCCCGAAGAAGTGATGGTCACCAAACCGGGTATTTGTCCTGTCAATGCCTGTTTAAAATCAGGAATGTTACCGGTTCTCATCAGTTCTTTTGATGATGTCTGCGCTATGGCTCCAACCACACTTTCCTTTTTCTGCACGCCATAACCCACCGCAACTACTTCTTTCAACTGGTAAGTGTTGTCCGACATGGTTACATTCACTGTCGTCCGGTTTTTTACGGCTATTTCCTGCGGTTCCATTCCGACGAATGAGAATACAAGGGTTGCATCTTTACTTACATTCTTCAGGGAATAATTTCCGTTGACATCGCTGGTAGTACCTGTTGTAGTACCTTTTACTATGACAGTTACCCCAACCATGGGTTGATTATCTCCAGCATAAATAATTTTACCTTTTAATGTTAATCCCTGGCTTAATATACTTACCGGTAATAAAATTAAAAGATAAACAGCAATGATTAATCTTTTGACCTTCATTGGATGCAAAATTTTAGATACCATTAGATTTAAGATGTTAATTTATTAATATAATAATAGTATATGTATGCTTCCTGAATGAACCTGCCGGTCGCAAAACTGTAATCCGGCTCCTTATTCATTGGAAAACCTTAATTTATCAGATACAAAGAAAGAGACAATAACAAGAATAAAAATTGTTAATTACGCAAATTAGTGCTCAAAAAACGAAAAAGACTGATCTCTTATTTGGCATAAGTCAGTTTACTTAGCTTGTTCCATGCACCCCTGGTAAAATCGGGAACTTTCACGGGCATGGATCCGTTTAAGACTGATGTTTCGGTAAGTTCCACAAGACTCGACCATTCAGCGGCATCGTACACATCCATGTCGAGAGGCAAACCATTACGCAGGCAGTATATCAGGCGGTAATCCATGATAAAGTCCATGCCCCCGTGACCGCCCACCTGACGTGCTTTTTCTCCAATTTCCCTTGAAAAAGGATGTTCGTATGCCTTCATCAGCGAGTCCATTGCCTGTGCATCCAGAAATTCATGCGGTTTGGGTTCCAGCGCAATACCTTCGACAGGATATTTCTGTGCAAAACCATTCGTGCCGATTAAAGTATGAAGCCGGCTGTAGGGACGGGGACTCGTCACATTATGTTCAATCATAATAGTTTTCCCTTTTGCTGTACGGATAATGGTGGTATTCATATCGCCCAGTGCATAGTCCTGTTTGGCAAAACCGGATTCCCGACCAAACTTCTTTTCAGCATAAAGCGTCATTCCTCTTTGGGCCGACGACATGGAAACGAGATAATCCATTTTATCGCCGCGATGGATATTGAGTGCGTGGGCAACGGGACCTAACCCATGAGTAGGATAAGGATTACCAGTGTGTATCTTATTGTATTTCAACCGCCACATATCCCAATAGCCATTTTTATCATTGAAATTATTCGATCGCAGATCGTGATTATAGCCCCCTTCGACATGCATCAGTTCTCCGAAAAGTCCATGCTGAGCCATATTGAGCGTAGCCAGTTCGAAGAAATCGTAGCAGCAGTTCTCCAGCATCATGCAATGTTTACGGGTTTTCTCGGCGGTATCGACCAGTTGCCAGCATTCGTTGATGGTAAGCGCTCCGGGCACCTCAATCGCAACATGTTTCCCATGCGTCATGGCATATACAGCGATAGGTGTATGCAACTGCCAGTTGGTGCAAACATAAATAAGATCGATATCGGGACGTTCGCATATCTTTTTCCAGTCATCAACTCCGGTATACACACCAGCATCGGGTTTATGGTACTTACGGAGGGTTTCCTGAGCTTTTGCCACTTTTTCAGGAACAATATCGCACAGGGCTTTGATTTTTACTCCTTCTAACTGACAATAACGGGTAACGGCATCGGAACCACGGAAGCCCAGCCCGATGATCGCAATGCGTACCGTATCTATGGGAGCACAACGAAGTTCCAATACATCTGCCTGTCCGGCAGTACGTTTGGGCTCGGCAAATTCAATTCTGCCCTTCACCACTTTGGCGGGTGAGATTGTTTTTATCGCGTAAATGTTCGACAACAATAAAAGCGGGACGACGAGCAGTAGTAAGTGTTTTTTCATGAAGATTATTGTTATTAGTTTATGATCTTAATCTAATATCAGGCCTGCAGAGTAATGAAGCGCTGCATTTCGGCATAATTCGCCTCAATGCTTTGCAGAAGTTTAAACTGAGCTTTCGAACGTTGAAGATTGTGTAGCGGACTGCTTATTTTATAATACTTATCTCCATTCAGATAGTCCGTAAGAAAGCGGACCAGTTGCATGTAAGTGAGCAGTTTTGCCCCGAAAGGCAACAGTTCGGTTTCGATCGGCGTAAGGAATTTTTTTGCTTCTTTAAAATATCCTCTGGTATACGATCTGAATATTTCCATGTTGAAAGAAACCTTATCAAGATAAGGATCATCTTCAGCCCCGTTATTGGCGGCAGTACGCATAAAATCACCGAAATCGGAAAGCACAAAACCGGGCATCACGGTATCCATATCCACGATGCAGATTGGTTCGTCATGCTCATCGAAAAGCATATTGTTCACCTTGGTGTCGCAATGATTGATCCGTTTAGGTAACTTCCCCTCTCGGAAAAGACATTCGGGCATGCACATTTCGTCAGCCCGTTTATTTATTTCATCGATTAGCCAAAGTGTACCTCCCAGTCGGCCGGCAGCATTAGCCCGTTGTGCCTCTCTGAATTGTTCCAGCCGGAATTCCATATTATGAAAATTCGGGATGGTTTCAATCAGTTGATCATGCGGAATATCGGAAAGCATGTACTGAAAATTACCGAAAGCCTCTCCGGCCTTACAGGCAAGTTCAGGAGTGATAATATCGTAGCTGTGAGTATTTTCGATGTTCAGATACACCCGCCAGTAAGCACCTTCAGCATCCTGATAATACAGCTTGCCATCCTTTGCCGGGATAAGTCGCAGCACCCTTCTGTCGATATCGGTTGCTCCGGCTGCAATAAGCTTTTCCCGTAAATGATTGGTTACTATTTTGATATTCTGCTGTAAACCATCGACATTTTTAAAAATGTGGTGATTGATCTTTTGTAAGAAATAGGATTTGCCTCCCGGTATTTTACTTTCGGCAATAAATGAGTCGTTGATGAATCCTATTTTCAAAGGACGGATCTCTCCAACTTCATTGGCAATTTCAAATTGTTGAATAATATTATGCATAAGGTTGTTATTTTTCAACAACAAAACTATGCAATAAAGGAAGTTCGCGTTACCTCAAAAACGTAAATGAGCATTCAAAAAACGCTGTATCTGCGTTGTTCAAATAATAATCTTCACACCGAATGTTTTACTATTCATAGTTAATTTTGCGACATAAACTCCTTTTTCACAGGCATCCAAAGGATAAACCTGCCGGGAGATGGCATTTTCTTCGTTGAACACATTCACCAAATGTCCCGCACTGTCGTAAAGCTCTATCTTATACTCTTTCGATTGAGGATTTTCTATTACTATATTCTGTCCCGACTGATAAAACAGGTTTGAATTATCATCGGGATGTTGTACTGCTGTCTGAGCATTATATACATTCGGGACTTTGTAACTGGATGAGTCTTTTTCGAGTTTATAATAAAATGCCACAGAAAAATTGTACAACGGGTAGGGTTTTTCGTATATAACACCTGATGCGTCTTTAGGCTCGTAAGCAGGTCGCAGTGTAGTTTCAGTCACATCGCGTTCAAATACATATGTTCCATCCTGATTTTTTTTATCCAGATCGATATAATTATAATACGCCTGTTCGTCATCACTATCGCGCAGGTTTCCATCACCACGGTTGTTGGTTCCGGCATAAATCACTTCAACAGGGCCGGTTAAATCCGTAGTGGTGGTAATCCTGATACAATTTCCGACAATAGTAACACTCTGAATGGTTGCTTTAACATTATTGTCGTACACTTCAAAACCAAAGTCGGTTACTTTCTTGATCAACAATTCGTCGAGCACCAGTGGTGGTTTTGGAACATAAAAATTAATGTTCAGCACCTTAGGATCGTCGGTTCTTGAAATTTCCATGGGCTGCAGGGGAATGAAGTCCTGTCCCAGAATTTTTGTACGGTAATATACTTTTCCCAGCATTTCACCATACCAACGGTATCCGTTCGAATCAAGATGGCCACCGCGGTCAGTGACAGGGTAAATTGGACCGGCACAGACAATATCTTCATTTTCATTGGCAGCATCGAGTTGCGCCATGCCGATAGTGATTTCCTTCCCCCGGCTGTACTGCCCGCCTACCTGATAGGTGATGAAAAGAGGCTTGTCGGATTGTTTGTACTTGGCCATGATATCATTTTGCATGTTGTCTCTCAACTTCAGCAAAAACGATTTATAGGTATTTCTATCGGTTGTCGGTTTGCTTCCGGAAGTCAGGCCGGTACATCCATCGGGAGTGGTATAGTTGTATTCGCCCTGCATCCAGATAATGGCGGGACAATGTACACTTGAGGATAAGGATGAGGCATAGCTGAGCGCATTTGTAAAATTCTTGTAATAGGTCGGACTGTAATATTCCTTTGACAACTGTTCAATCGATAAGCCGCCACTTCCACAGGAGCTTGCTATGAATTTATACTGACCATTGGTTTTCAGTTGAATATGATTTACTGCGCCAACAATGGGATTTTCTCCGAGAATAAGGCTCGAACGTGCTTTTACACGGTCGGCGGTTGATGCCGCTACGTTAGAGATCAAAGGTTTCATCTGGGTAAATCCGGTATTTCCGTAATTGATCCACACCTGATTACCTATCATATAATTCTTTGCTACATTGGAGGTTGAAAGAGGGGGCCACGATTGATGTGCCGTCGACAAACTCTGGCCGTAAATGATCAGGTGCTGGTATTCCTGTGCATTTGCTACCAGAACACATGTTCCGAAAAGCAATACGATTAAAATGAAGGCAATGAAACGGATTTTTCCTGTCAGGCTTTTTTCATCACCCGATCTGTTGTTTTTTTTCATGAGATATATGTATTAGATAAATTCTATTTTTGACAAATACACTTCTTTTGTTTTGATAATAATCCTGATATCACTGATCCCGGATTCATTCACCGGAATATTGCTTTCATAAGAACCGCTCAGTTTCCCTTTGTAAAAATCGAGGAATTGCCCTCCTCCTTTTGATACCTGAATTTCAAATCCGGCATCAGGTGCTGTTTTATTATCCCATTTGATCAGCAGAGAGTTAATCTTTTTAGATGATGTCAGGGTGATGGTGAGCGAACTGCCTTCCCTCCCGTGCCAACTGGTGGAGGCATCATCGTCAAGCACATTACCGGCATCGACACTCATTGGGTCGGAAATTGCTGTTAATCCCTTTACAGGCTTTCCATCTGAAGAAATTATCTGTGACCCGTTTTTACCGGCCACAATAAACTGATCTTCCAACCTGATGTCCTCTGATGAAGCTCCGATCATTATTTTGAAATCGCCCGGTTCTACGACCCATTGATTGGCAGCATTCAATAATTCAAGATATTCGGGGAGGATGGTGAATTGCACGGTTTTGGTTTCTCCCTGCAATAAATGTACTCTTTCAAATCCTCTGAGGTTTTTCTCGTAAGTGGTTACTGAGCTTAAAAGATCACAGATATAGAGTTGCACCACTTCATCGCCTTCGCGAGAACCGGTATTGGTAACATTACAACTGACAATCAAAGAATCTTTGTCAGTAATGTTTTTCGAGGAGAACACCATATCCGAATATTCAAAAGTGGTATAACTCAGTCCATAGCCAAAGGGATATAAGGCTCCGTTCACACGGGTCATATTGCCTTTTGGTCCCGGTTTGACTCCTCCATCTACCTGCGAATTGGGTTTAGCCGGAAAATTGAAAGGAATCTGTCCGACCGATTTGGGAAAAGTTACGGTGAGCTTTCCTCCGGGATTATAATCTCCGAAAAGCACGTCGGCAATGGCTGTTCCTCCCTGCGAACCGGGATACCAGGCTTCCAGTATAGCAGGAATAAATCTATCTGCCCAGTTGATCGATAAAGGTCGACCATTGATAAGTATGAGCACCACCGGTTTGCCTGTGGCATATACAGCTTTCAGCAAATCGAGCTGACGGCCGGGCAAGTCAAGCGATGAGCGGGATTTGTTTTCGCCGCAGGTACGGCTATTTTCGCCTAAAACAACTATGGCCACATCGCTCTCCTGAACATTCTTCACTGCTAGAGCAATTTCGTTTTGCTCTTCTGTAGTGAGAGGATAATCTATAATTTCAGATTCAGGCCAGTTTTCATCTACCATGTTGCAACCTTTTGAGTAAGTAACCTGTACCTCTTTTCCTGCTTTATCAACAATTCCCTGATACACCGTTTTTACATCTACTGCCAGCGGACCATAATGTGTCAATGCATAAGCACCGTCATTGGCATTCGGACCGCAAACAGCTATTTTTCGTATGGAATTCCTATCGAGTGGTAAAAGATTTTTATCATTCTTCAACAGTACAATGCTTTCGCGGGAAGCCTGCAAAGCCACTTGTTGATTTTCGGTGCAATTGACTTCTTTATCAGCTACTGCAAGATTCGTTTGATAGGGTTTGTCAAACAATCCTACCAGAAATTTCACCCTCAGCACATCCCTTACCCTATCATCGACAACCGTCATATCCATTTTTCCTTCTCTGATCAACTCACGGAGCGGCAACACATAGGAATCGGGTGAGCGAAAAGTACAACGAACATTCAATCCGGCCATTACCGACTGAAAAACAGCCTCTTTCATATCTCCAGCGGTATGGTGTTTCATAAACAGATATTCAACGGCATCGCTGTCGGAAACAATATAACCCTTAAAACCAAGTCTTTCTCTCAGTACCTCAATCAACCAGTAATGACTGCTTTGGATGGGTAAACCGTCATAATCATTATAGGAACTCATCACGCCCAATAATCCGGCATCTCTGATGACACGCTTCCACGGATATAAATGAATGTTCTCCACTTCGCGGGGCGACATCTGCGGATCGACGCGCGACATACCTTCGCGTGCTCCTTTATTGTTGCTGTAGGCCACATAGTGTTTACTGGTAGATGCCACCTGATAATCTTTTTGCATACCTTTTGTCATGTGTACACCAAGTTCGGCCACCAGAAACGGACATTCACCGTAGACTTCTTCGTACCTTCCCCATCGCTGATCTCTCCCCACATCGAGAATGGGCGCATAAACATTGGTGTAACCGAGCAACCTGGCTTCGCGACCGGTGATATTTCCTGTTTTTTCAATCAAATCACGGTTCCAGGTAGTCCCCAGTCCGAGCTGGGTAGGGAAATTAGTGGCTTTGTAACTTTCCACTCCCCTGATGCCTTCGTTGGTGAAGTCGACCGGTATACCCAGCCGTGTTTCTTCGATGAAAAAACGCTGCACTTCGTTCAATGCCCAGGCATGCTTAGAGGCCGGCCACACATAGGGATTTTGCGAAGGCGGCAATCCCCATTGTACAAAACCGTTCAAATGCTCGTCGATGCTCCCCATCCCATCCTTCCACAACTCTTTTTTCCATCCTTCATTAGGCAAATCATCCTTCAACACACGTTCGTATCCATACAATGTAACCATCTGACAGGTTTTTTCTTCAATGGTCATTTGATGTAGCAAATTCTCTATACGATCGTCAATATTTGCATTAGGGTCTTCATACACATCTTTTTTATCGTTTTTATTCAGATCAATCCAACCTGATTTATAAATGCCTTTGGAAGGTAATTTGTATTCCTTAAATTGCTCCTTATATATTCCTGGCTTATATTGTGCTAAAAGCGGAAAGCATAACAACACGATTATCCACACAGATATTATACGGTAAAATATGATATTCATGTTTATAGTTTGTTTTTCAATATTCATAAGAAAAAATCACATAGAATTTAATTGACCTTAAAACCTTATTTAATTCCACTCTCAACTCTCAATTCTCAACTATTTACACTTCCAGCAAAGATGCGCTTTTCTCATCAAGGTATAACTTTGCATTTTCTTTTGTTCTCAATATAGAAGCAGGACATTTTTCATTGATACCATTGTTCAACGTTCGGTAAACTGCCTGTGCCTTACTGGAAGCCGGTGCTAGACAAAATATCCAGGGCGCCCTCATTAAAGAAGGAATTGTAAGTGTGATAGCTTTATCCGGAACCATGTGCAATCGTGAAAAGCAACCATCATTTACCTGTTGTTGACGACAGACCAACTCAAGTTCCACTACCTTCACTAATCTCGGATCGTTAAAATCGGCAACATGCGGATCGTTAAAAGCAAGGTGTCCGTTTTCGCCTATACCCAGGCACACAATATCGGCAGGATAAAGTCTTAATAATTGAGAGTATCGTTCACACTCTGCTTCCGGATCTTTAGTCTCACCGTCAATATAATTCACGCTCTTGAAAGGGATTTTACTAAAAATTCTTTTTCTCAGGTGATTGCAAAAGCTTTGCGGATCATCACTTCCCAGGCCAATATATTCATCCATGTGGAATGCATTGATCCTGTTCCACTGGATAGTGGGATTTTTAACCAGATATTCTATCAGTTCCTCCTGTGAAGGAGCAGCTGCAAAAACAATGTTGATCTCATTTTTCCCTTCCAACAGTTCACGAATCTTACTGGCCACTTCTTTTGCAGCATATTTACCCATCTCTTCGCGGGTAGCAAAAATGTTTACCAGCAACTTTTCCCTATAAAAAGTTTTAACGTTTCTATTACTGCTTGTATATAACATTTCCTTCAATGATTGTTGTTAATACATGTATATTTTCACCAAAGATGACTATATCAGCATCTTTACCTTCTTTGAGAGAACCTTTACTACTATCCAGATGGATAATACGGGCAGGCGTCAACGTCATCATTTTTACCGCATCGATTAATGGAACCCCTGCAACATCCACCATCGTGCGCACCAAACGGTCGGTCGTTGCAACACTTCCTGCAAAGGCCGAACGGTCGGGCAGTTTTGCCACTCCGTCTTCAACAATTACTTTCTGTCCCTTATCTAAGCTGCCTAAAATGTACTCTCCATCTGGCATCCCCGCTGCGCGCATAGAATCGGTGCAAAGTGCGGTTTTATCGGAACCTTTGAATTTATATGCGAACTGCAACAGGGATTTGGGTAAATGTACCCCATCGGCGATGATCTCCACGGTGATGTCATCAATCAGGTAGGCCGCCTCCACCACCCCTGCATACCTGAACGCATTGCGACGTACCACTGATGACATTCCAGAATAGAGGTGGGTAATATGGGTAAATCCCGATTGAAAAGCTTTCTCCACTTCTTCGTAAATGGCATCGCTGTGAGCAACCGAAGGAAGAATATGCCTCGACCGGAGCAACTCGCCAAAGGCAAGTGCTCCCTCCAGTTCAGGAGCCAGACTCCAGCGAACGATATCATCCGATGCTTCCAGAATGCGAAGGTATTCCTGTGGTTCAGGGTTGCGTAAATGTTCAGGATCCTGCGCACCACGCTGATTGTAAGAAAAATAAGGGCCTTCGAGATGCAAACCGAGAAATTTTGCTCCTTTGGTATTTTGCACAACGGCTGATTTGTATACAGTGAAGAGTTTCAACAATTCCTCGGTGGTACTGGCTAAAGTTGTGGGCAACATAGAAGTAGTACCAAAGCGTGCATGGGTTTCGGCTGCGCCGAGAAAAGCTTCAACCGTCCCATCCATGAAGTCATGCCCCCCGCCACCGTGAGTGTGTATGTCGATAAAACCCGGAGATACATAATTGTTTCCTGCATCAATTACACGGTCGGTTGCATCGGCTTGCAAGTCGGTCATCGGTACAATCTTTTTAATCGTTTTACCTTCGCATACGATGGCATTCCCTTCCTGTATACCATCCGGCAGAATTAGTTTCCCGTTTATGATTATCAGTTTATTCATCTGGTTATGTACAAATTAATTTTGAACCACATTAGTCACATCAGAACACATAAGTTAATACTTATCACTCAACGCTTATCACTTTTCCAACTCTTTATCTTATGTCCGTACACAGCAAAAAAGATAAGATAGAGGAAGCAGGGTATCAACACCCAGTAGCCGGCTCTCAAATTATAAGTATCGGCAATATGACCGTAAATCAACGGAAGAATGGCATTACCACATAGACCCATTATGAGCAATGAGGAACCTGTTTTCGTAAATCTTCCAAGATTATGAATGGAAAGTGGCCATATCCCTGCGTATATCAGCGCGTTAGGAATTCCTATTGCATTCAGGAAGAAGATAGAGATATTTGCCTGATGACCTAAAAAGTTGACCTGACAATCGGCAAATACCACCCCCAACGAAAGCAAGAATCCCAATACAGTACAAAATATCAGGGCATTCTTTTGAGAAACATATTTAGGGATCAGGATAATTCCCAGAATATAGCCACACATGGTACAGGCCAAAGTATATGCAGGGAATATCTTCGCTTCAAGGAGATTCATCTTCATTGACCCTGCATAACCGATAACGGTATCGATAGCGATTACCTGCGTACCAACATGCAAAAAAATAGCTATAGCTCCAAGAATAAGATAAGGGAAATCGAACAGGGATTTCTTTGTATCCTGAACAGAGTTAGCATCATTGATGGCATTATCCTCATCAGTATTGATTTCAGGAAGAATGGAGTAACGGATGCCTATTCCTATAAATAATAAAATTACCCCGAGAATGCTGTAAGGAAGAATAACCCTTTCTATCAACTCATCAAGCACTACATTCTTTGCCGCTTCGGTAAGTGTCCCCGTATTGATCAGAGCAAAAAGCTGACTGTCGGTTTCCTTCAGCACCACAGCTGCAAATACCAACGGAGAAACAATTCCTGCGAATTTGTTGCAAATGCCCATGATGCTCATACGCTGTGCAGCGCTTTCAATCGGACCAATAATGGTAACGTAGGGATTAGCTGCCGTTTGTAAAATAGCAAGACCGGTTCCGATCGAAAACAAACCTACCAGAAATACAGGAAACTGACGCGTCAAAGCAGCCGGAACAAATATAAACGCTCCTACTGCCATTAGAATGAAGCCAAACATCATTCCCCGCTTAAAACCGACTTTTTTCAGAAGTATTCCTGAAGGGATCGCCATAATGAAATAAGCAATATAAAAAGCAAAAGCAACAAAATAGGATTCAAAGTTAGTAAGTTCACAGGCTATTTTAAAATAAGGAATCAGAATAGAGTTAATCCACGAAGTAAAACCGAAAATGAAAAACATTCCGGCAAAAATTGCAATGGAGATATAGTAAGTACGTTTATTTGTGGATTCGAAACCTGTGTTTACATTCATCTATGGTATATCTAAGAGCATTGAGCATTGTAATATCAATGCCAAAACTATTAAATATATTAAGAATATTTCCCTTTAAAAACGTAAAAGTACTTTCAAAAAACGTCATATTTGATTATCAGCCTTATATTTCTGGCGATATTCGTTCGGAGAACTGTTTTTAAATTTTTTAAATACCCTGGAAACGTTTTTACAATCTTTGAATCCAACCTCAAAGGCAAGATCAAATAATGACCGGTCGGTAGTGAGCAGCAGATAAGCCAGATGTTCAACCCGGCAATTAAGTATAAACTGGTAAATGGAGGTACCAAGATCGTTTTTGAACTTTACTTCAAGATTTCTTCTTGAAAGGGGAACTATATGACATAATTCATCAATGGATATCTCTGATTTAAAGTTTTCTTCGATGTATTTTACTACTTCAAGAATGTACTTACTCGAGATGTCGTATTTTTCGGTAGAATGCCTTGCCTCGACCCTGATCGGATTGATGACAATATTAAACTGACCTACTTTTTCTTTTTTCACCAATTTATCGATCAACCTTCCGGTCTCATATCCTCCCCTTTCCAGTTCGAGCACAATCGACGAGATAGGCGGATCAGAAAGGTTACAGATCAGTTCATCGTTATCCACTCCCAAAAGCGATATATCATCGGGGATCCTGATATTATTGATCTTGCATATCTCCGACACTTGCAGTGCAAAGTAATCGTCACAGGCAAACAAAGCAATCGGCTTCGGCAGCGACAACAGCCAGTCGTCCAGATGAATGTGGCTTTTACTCCATTGTTCACCGCTCAGATTCTCAGTTTCAAAATAATAATAATCACCTCCGAATTTTTCTACTTCACGCCGGTAACCTTCGGCTCTTTCGAGCGACCAGATCACCCCTTTATTGCCATAAAAGGCAAAATTACGGAAGCCTCTCTGAGCGAAAAAGTTAGCAGCCATTTTTCCGGTGGCTTTATAGTCGCCGGTCAGATTGGAGAAGTAATCACTCCTTTTCTCGTAGTTCTGAAGTATAACAGGGATGTCAAGACTTTTGAGGAGGTTGATTCCTTCATTTCCCCATTGGGCGACAATGGCATCGGCATTCCACTCTTTCACCCAACGTACAATACCTTCTTTCCCATACAATGTTTTATAATATTCCGGTAACCTATAAAACATCCATGGTCCATGTTCTTTGGAATATCTGATCAATCCTTCCAATAACCTCCGGCTGAAGTTGCTGGAATAATCGATCAACAACAATACCTTTAACATAGCAAAATGTTGATTTAAAGCGTCAAAAAACGAAAAAATTCGAGATTTGTCGTCAAATATACGGGTTTATTCTCAATTAATGAAATTTATTTAAAAAAAGTTATGGAATATTTTTGAAGGAGAGTTTTATCTCAAAAATGGCCCCGTCAGGTAAATTGCAGGAAGTCTGCTGAGAATTTACGTACTGAATTATCATTGCCTCTTTTTTTCATTCTTTTCTCCATAGGAGACCACATAGAGCATTTGATTCAGATCTACCGTAATCTTTTGATTTTGCTTCCAGTCAAGATACGCTTCATAATTTGCAAGGGCTTTTTCAGGCAATATCAGGATCATTTCAAATTGATCCATCACAAATTCGGAAAGAAATCCGGCATCCGAAATCAATTGTAAATCATCCAGATATTTTCTTGTCGGATTTGTCATGGTAAACTTTCCTATGTATTGAAATTGCATAAATGCCCTGAGCGCAGCCACATGCATATCCAGATATAAATCCGGAAAACCTGATGCTCTTTCATTTTCTGCAACATGAACGGATGCCCAGTTAATTTTTTCTTTAGCAGCTAACATCGCCGAACCTAACAAGACCGAATCACGGTAGGCTGCTTTAGAGAAGGAGCCTTGGGCTTTTACATCCAGGGGACTAACTTCGGTCAGCTTTGTCGGATCGAACTGAGTATATATCTTTTGCTCCAGCGCAACCACCCGGGCCGAATCAAGTCTGGTGCTGGTTACCCTTACTTTCAGAAACCACTCGCCGCATTCGTAAACTGTCAACGAATTGTAAGTACTGTTAGCATCCCTCATCACCGCCATGAATCCATTGCAAATGTATTTTTCTCCCTGATGCCGCACTGCATGCTGTGAGGCATGAACTCCGAACGAAACCAGTGCGACCGATTGCAAAGATTTTTGATATTCTGTCCGCAACCGGCCTTCGTACCCTTCTCCTGCAGGATACACGTACACAACGATCTCGGTTTCGTTCGATTTATCTTTATACACAACGCCAATATCTGTTTTCCTGGCATCAAAAGCATAAATATCTATCCTCGGATACACATCCAGTTGTTCAGGAAAGACCACTTTGGCATGAGGGTGGGTGTAAACTCCGCGGGCATTGATCCTCGTCTGACTGTACGATTCCTGAAAGGAAATTATAAGTGTAAACAGGAAAAATAAAAGGATTTGTTTTGAAAGTAGTTTCATTCTGGTTTACTTGGTAATGTAATTTTTGAGTACAATTTATTTACCCTCCAGATACTGATCTGAAGTTATCGAAATTTTAGCTACAAATTCTCCATTCATATCTCTGTAATAATAGGCCATTGTAGTCTTATTTTCTCTAAAGGTTTTTAAATCAGGATTCGTTTTCACATTGTTTAATATCATTGGCTGCAAATACTCTTCAAACGATTTTATATTGATCGAATCTTTAGCCCAGTTAACCAGGGTATAATTGTATTGTATAATATTACCGGGTAAAGCAGCTACATTATCAAGCCTTGTCACCTGATCGATCATAACCGGGCAACTCTCGCTTAATTTACTGGCGGTTTGCATCAACACTTTATCAAATGAGGGAGGTGCAAACAAAAAATGATTGATCATATAAGCGAGAATTAACCCAAAAATGATTCCGGCTAAAGTTCCGATTTTCTTTTTATTGCTGTTCTGTTTTTCCATATCTGAATTATTTTCTTATATCGAACTCACGTTAATTTAGTTATTGGAGTAAGTCATATCATTTTTCACCACCGTTGGAATTTTCATTTCTCCGGGCAATTTTGGATGTATCGTCCTGAAACTTGTTAAAAAAAAAAACGGACAGTTCATTTCACCGTAAATTAAGAACATTTTGTATTGTGATTATTTTCTTTTCTCTTTCAGTCGAATAGGTTTTACTTTTCCGGTTAACAAGTTCATATAACCGGAGTGCTTTTTCAAGATAAATACGGGATTTATTAAAATTCTCATTAAAGCCAATTTGAAATATGACTTCCGCTAAATGCTCAATATTCTCAACATTAAATCCTTCAAACTTATTTAAGTAATTGTTTGTTTCTTCAACATCTAAAAGAAGAAACTTATCAAGGTCAAAGTTCAGTTCTCTGAATAACATTCCTTTTTCAGCCTCAACCTGTTGCTCAATATTTACTGCAAAACTATCCTTTCCTCCAAAAAGTCTTTGCCGGATAGCGCGTATGATCAGTCCTATTTTTTCAATTTCTCGCAATAAATAGTCTTTTTGTTCCATCTCGAAATATTGTAGTTTGTATAAAATAAGGTTTACTCAGAAGGATTTGTGAGATTTTCATCCGGCTTTATTTGATAAATCTTTCGTTTCTCTCCCGCAGATTCTTTGAAAAGCAAATATATTAATTATTTCTACAATTTAACATAAAAAACAAAAGAATAAGCTTTTACCATGGATTATACGGCAGTACAAAAAGATATGAACCCGTCGTTGCATATACTTCAATCCTTGCAAAACCCTTTGGCGACGGGTGATTGAATGACATCAAAACACACGTCATTGGAGTGAAACGACGAAGCAACCCCTTTTTCATTTTTGAATCGGACTTATTAACCACTATTATTATTGCATTTCGGCATTCCCAAATTGTGACAATAATTGATACTACATTCACTTATGTTCGTACAATTGATATTGATGCAGGAGGCAAAATCTATACAAACTGTTGCCCCAGGATGACAACAGATAAAACTCTTATTAAACGGTTGAACAGAATTAATATACATTAACAGGAACACAAAACCGAACAAAATAACGTCACCAACGCTCGGACAGTAACGACATCAGTTATCGGGCGGTAACGACACCAGTTATCGGACGTTAACGACACCAGTTATCGGGCGGTAACGACACCCTATTCTTTTTCAGGTAAGGGTGTCGTGATAATAAAAGGGTTTTGTATACTTCAGAAAAATGCCGTAAATCTTTACCGCTCCATTTCCACATAAAACCGCAGCGAGTATTTGCCGGGTTTCAGACTATACTTTTCAAGAGGATAGATCTTTCCGCCGCAACAACTATTGTTACCAATCGGGGCATTACGAATGTCGATGTTCAGCACTGAGTAATCTTTTTTATCCAGTTCGTACTGGTGCAGGGACTTGTCCACATCTTCGGTCTCGAAGTGACTGACCGAGCTTTCGAAGAATTTAGCTCCACTGAATGTCAGAGAAGTGCCGGTATCATCGGACAGGCTTAACCAGCGGACATCGGTTTTGTTAGTGTTCGACTGGGGTTTGGGATAAGGCGTCCATTCGCCGCTTACTGTGCTGTGGTAGATGCCGGGCAAAACGCCTGATTTGCGGTCTATGTATCCATCTTCAGGACCGCGGCCGTACCACGATAATTGCTCATAAGCTCCGGCCACTTTCATCTGCAAGCCGATACGCGCCAGATTATCAGGTAAATCGCCGAAACAATCGACATCATAATCCACCGCCATCTGTCCGGAAGGATAAAGGGTGTAATCAATACGGATATTAAAACCGCCGGCCTGACTCTCAATCTTCGATTCATAAGCGGTAGCAATACGTACTGAATCGGTAGTTTGTGTGACTATAAAACTCTTCAATTGATGGGTGATTTTGTGCAGACCTGCATCGCGCCATGTTTTGGCACTTGTCAGGTATTTGAATTTATCGCCACCATCGTTTTCGGTAGGAGCACGGTAGAAGTCAGGACGAATGCCGCCAAACAACACTGCCTCGCCCTGATGTAAGTAATTCGTCAAAAAACCGGAGATTTTGTCGAATTGCACAGTTGTGGCTCCAGAGGTAACAGTCAGTTGATTGTTGCTGTCGTCAACAAGGAGTTGATCTAATTGATTGCCAACGGCAGCTGCCGCATACCTCCACGGGCTCAGTTGAAAATCGGCCATGGCTACCTCAAATCCTGCATCCGCCCAAAGGGTTTTCGATTTTTGATTGAGGGTTACGATCAAAACATATTCTTTATCTTTTGAGAAAGCTGATGTTATTCTGACAGGAAACTGTCCCGAAGTTCCGGGTAAAGTCTTAATATCAGTGATCCTCCCCTGCTCTGCCAAAAGGCCATTTTCCATCAATTTCCAGGAGACATAATATTCACTCAGGTCGGAAAAGGAGTATTTATTTTTAAATTCAACGGTATAAGGTGCCTTATCGCTGAGTGTAAATGTTACCCTTTGAAATGCCGCCTTCACTTCTACTAATTTGTCGTAACCGGTACGATCGGCCAGCACCAGACCGTCCCAGCAGTTGGCGTTGGAGTTATCCGGGAAATCGTAACCACAGGCCATATAAGAAACTCCGTCAGCAGTTTTCTTCAGAATGCCCTGATCGACCCAGTCCCATATACATCCACCAATGAGTTTTGGATATTTTTCGAAGGTTTCTACATACTCTTTCAGGTTCCCCAACGCATTACCGCTTGCATGGGCAAATTCGTTCAGCAAAAAAGGACGTGGATCATCCCATTTAGCAATGTATTCTAATTCAGGAATAGTCAGATAACGTCCCGGACCATAGATTTTACCCTGTTCGGGAGCATTACGATTGAAACCACCCAGAATATCGGAATTGTTATTCTCCTCAAGCACATGATAATGGGTCGGACGGGTAGCATCCATCTGATGAGCCAGATCATTCATCGCATAAAAATTCTTCCCCGAACCGGCTTCATTGCCCAGCGACCACATGATTACCGAAGGATGGTTTTTATCGCGGTCGATCATCGCCTGCATACGTTCGAGATGTGACTGTTTCCAATCGGGCGCGTTGGCGATCTTACTGTTGGGATTCACTCCGAAACCGTGACTTTCCACATTGGCTTCATCAATCACATAAATACCATAGCGGTCGCACAATTCATACATAGCCGGATCGGCCGGCGAATGTGCCGTACGGATAGCATTGATATTATGGGTTTTCATCAACAAAATATCCTTGTAAAGCATTTCGGGTGAAACATGCTTGCCATATACCGGATCGTGTTCCACACGGTTGACTCCCAGTATCAGCACCGGCTTTCCGTTCACAAGTAATTGCTGATTTCGGATTTCTATCCTGCGAAAACCCACCTGCGTTCCGGCACGGTCGATTACCTGTCCTTTGCTGTCGGTGAGTTCGAGCAGGGCATAGTATAAATCAGGGTGCTCCGATGACCATAACGCAGGATTTTTCACCGGCATCGAAATTGTCACCTTCTTCTCTCCTGTTGCCGTTTGTTTAACCGAAAGCGAAGTTTCACCGACTTTCTCCTTAGCAGCATTGTATAGCATCAGTTTTAATTTCGCCGGAACCTGCCGGCTATCAGGGGTTTTCAGGATACTGGTTTCAACCCGTAGTTCTGCATCCTTATACTGATCATCAAGCAATGTATTGATAAAAAAGTCGCGGATATGTGTCTTACTTTTTGCCAACAACACTACATCGCGATGGATGCCCGATAACCGCCATGCATCCTGATCCTCGAGGTAAATGCCATCGCTGATGCGGTACACTTCCACCGCCACACGATTCGTTCCGGCTTTGAGATATTTGGTAATATTAAACTCCGATGTCGTGCGACTATCCTCACTATATCCGGCATAATTGCCATTGATCCACACTTTAAATGCACTTTCTACACCAAGAAAATCAATGTAAATCTCCCGATCTTTCCAGTCTACCGGAAGATCAAATTCCCTGACATAGGAACCCACAGGTTTTCCTTTAGTAAAAGTCGGAACCAGTTCCGGCCATTTTTCCTTATCAACGAGGAAACCGGTATTCAGCATTACAGGATTTCCATAACCCGCCATCTCCCAACTCATGGGAACATCAATGGTATTCCATCCCGAAAAATCATAGTTAGTCTGATAAAAGTCAGCCGGACGCACTGCAACATCCTCCGACCACATGAAATGCCATTTGCCGTTAAGGGATTGGTACCACGCAGATGTTTGCTGCGCATGAAATACCTGACTCCGGTCGGACAGCGGAATGAACCACGACCTCCAGGGTTCTTCGTTTTCTTTGTTGATGAGGGGATTATCCCAGTGAGGTTTGGTAGATTGAGCAGATATGGGCGTAATGACGGAAATAAATGCCAGCAACACGCATAAATGTGTTTTCATCATGATAATATACAGGATTTTTTTATTTTAGTTTTTGACAATTGCATTAACATTTGTCGTTGGTAAATAAAATAAGGTAATATGGTTTGTATTCATATTTAATAGCATCTTAGCTATTAAATATGAATACAAAACCTTATTTGTAACCTTATTTTTCTTATTGAACAACCTTAATAGCCAAGATGAAATACATATTACATCTCTGACCTTATTACCTTATTTTTAACTACGCAAATATAAAAATAAAGATGGTTACAAAACCAAATGCTTTCATCAATTCCTAACACATTTTCGACATATTACCTACCTCCTTCAATACACTTTACTGCCTCAATACTGCTTTTTTGTCTGCTGTTCTTGTCACATATCCATAAATGAGCAGCGCCACAGCCGACACCAAACCGATACCCACGAAAACAAACCATATATAATGGGCATGTTCTGTTGCAGCAGCATAAGCTTCAGGAGAATCGAAGCCTCTCGGATCTGGGCAATATTTATCTAACAAAAAACCTGAAAGTCCGAAAGCAAACAGATAGGAAAAAAAAGAATGCAGATGACTGAATCCAAGATAGAGTCCTTCTTCACCTTTGGGCGACTGGAGAGAGAAGTACTCCAGAAATCTGGGCGAAATAAAACATTCGGCAATAGCCTGCATGGCGATACCTACTATCATCATGAATGCCACCGGATGCAAACCCAATACATAGTCGCTCCCGATAAGTGTTCCACCGGCCATCACCAATGCCGACAAAGGAATGATGAGCATGCCTATGGTCATGGAAGTAAGAGCTGTACGTTTCTTCATAAATGAAGTGACAAAATTCACCAACACAAATACCACCAGCGGATTGACGTTGGCATACCAACCCGGTGAAGCTCCTTCGCCAATCATGCGGATCACATATTTAGGCATCGTGGCATACATTTGCCCCTGTATCATCCAGAATCCACTGATAATAAGGATAAGCACAACTAAGCGGACATTTCCCAACACCTTGACCAACCCCCTACCGATTTCGGCAAAACTCTTACCCTGCCCTTCAGTTTTGACAGATTTGTAAAAGAAGAAAACAGCAATCAATGCGATCAGGGTCATGCTGGCCGAGAAATAATTCAGGTATACCAATCCCTGATCACCCATGCTTTTGCGCAGGGGGTCCACCACTGTTTTACCAATGAAAGCACCAATATTTACCATCATATAAAACACGGCATAGCCTCTGGCACGTGTTTCAGAGGTCGTTTCGCGTGCTACTGTTCCCGATATCACCGCTTTGATAAACGAACCGCCGAGTACAATGAGCACAAGCACCGGCACAATAGACCAGCGCAACATGCTTGTATCAAGCCCGGTGAAAATAGTGGTCATGTCGTACGACACCAATCCGGCACTTTCGAGCAAAGTCGGTAATAATCCCAGTCCACCGTAACCCAGCGTCAAAAGGAAAAAAGCAAGGATGATGGCCGAGCGGAATCCGATTCTGTCGGCATAAGCTCCGGCAAAAGTAGGCAGAAAATACAACAAGGCTGAGAAAGTTCCCGAAATAATGCCGGCTTCAATATCGGAGAAGCCCCAGACATTGGAGAGATATAAAGTGATGACAATGAATACAGCGTAATACGCAAGTCGCTCGAGGAGTTCGACAGAGTTGGCCACCCAAAAGGCTTTGGAAAATTTGGTCATACAGTGTTGTTTGAAATTTGAATATTTATTTAAATGTCCACAAAAATAATAAAAAACCCGTATCTACAAATGATGTAATTTTCAATCACAATTGCGATTTTAAATGTTATCCAGGTTTCTCAACTCCTCCACATAGCTCATCAGTTCAGGAAAGAACTGATGAAACTTTTGTTCCAGAATTTCCCTGTTATCCTTTAAAAACTGAATACTGAGATCGGGGTTTATAGCAGCCGTTTTGTGCCGCGACATAATCGACAGCGATTCGTGCAACCCTTCAATAGTAGCATAACGTACCAGACGATTGGTACTGGTGAAATGAAAAATAAAACCCTTCACCCGTCGCGGGAGTCTGCGGTAATTCAGGAGAACATGAAGATTAAATCTGCGGGCAAGTTTTGAAAGCGACCTATTGGGTGAATACTTTGAAAACAATACTGCCAGCAGATAATCGAAATACATGTCGGTGATGATGCCCGAATAACGCCCGAAAACAGGACGCAACAAGGCTTTCGTTTCCCTAACCACGACATGATGATCGGTAAAATGATCGATACGCCGGTGCATCAGAATACCTTTACGTATACGTTTCGGATAATTATCCGGTTGATTTCCTTTTACAAAATCACCGATAAAGTTTCCGATTTGTACCTGTACATCCTCACCAGATAAGAAAATATGCGCTAAGTAATTCAATTTGCATTATTTTTTTTACCACATTAGTCACATGAGTTAACATAGTTGAGTGATGTAATATTATTTAGCTCTAAGATATTGCACGGGCCATACAGAAGGTTCATCAGCAAACAAAGCAAAGTAAGGATTCCTGAGCAATTCTCTACCCAATAACACCAAATCTGCTTTCTCCTCTTCGAGAATTGAACGAATTTGTTGAGGGGAAGTTATCAACCCGACTGCTGAAGTGAGAATACCGGTCTTCTTAACTGCTTCAGCAAAAGCTACCTGATAACCGGGAGCAACCGGAATTTTCGCAGTAGCGATATTTCCTCCTGAAGAACAATCAATCAGATCGACGCCTTTTTGATGCAATATTGAGCACAGTTGCACCGTTTCTTCCGGTGTCCAGCCGCCTGGTGTCCAGTCAGTCGCTGAAAGTCGCACAAATAATGGCAGATCGGCAGGCCATACCGACTGCACTGCTTCCGTCACCTGCAATATCAGCCGGATGCGGTTCTCAAAACTTCCGCCATAAGTATCTGTACGCTGATTCGTCAGGGGCGACAAAAACTCATGAATCAGATAACCATGGGCAGCATGAATTTCAAGAACTCTGAATCCGGCCAGCAATGCACGTTGTGCAGCGGCACGGAATTGTGCAATCACCCGGTCGATTCCAGTCTGATCCAGCGCATGCGGCGTCACCTCATCCTGTTCAAAAGGAATAGCCGATGGCCCAACCGTTTGCCAGCCACCATCATCTGCTTTCAACTGCTTTCCACCATCAACAGGCCTTGCATGCGAAGCTTTTCTTCCGGCATGAGCAATCTGTATTCCGGGGACCGAGCCATATTTGTTAATCTGAGCAGTAATTTTTTTTAGCCCTTCTATGTGGGCATCATTCCACAGGCCTAAATCTGCAGGTGTAATGCGACCTTCCGGCGCTACTGCGGTTGCTTCAACCAGTATCAGCCCAACACCTCCAACTGCCCTGGTTGCATAATGTACAAGATGCCAGTCGGAAGCCAACCCGTCAACAGCCGAGTACTGGCACATAGGCGACATACCGATACGGTTTTTGAGTGTTACCGATTTAATCCTGAGTGTTTCATTTATTGTAGGCATAACGTAAAATTTTGATGTTTTAAGCAACTTGTACTTTCATAAAATATCAGTACTTTTGCCGCGTTTTTATTAATATATTTAACCACATTAGTCACATGAAAGGTTTCTTCACTATCGGTCTCCTTATCTTATCCAACACATTCATGACCTTTGCCTGGTACGGGCACTTAAAATTTGCCGAATGGAAATGGTTCAGCAAACTCGGACTCATCTCCATTGTATTAATCAGCTGGGGAATTGCCCTTTTCGAATATATGTTCCAGGTTCCCGCCAACAAAATCGGATACGAAGGTAATGGAGGTCCGTTTTCCTTAGTCGAACTAAAAGTCATTCAGGAAATCATTACCCTAGTGGTTTTTGCTATTTTCTCACTTCTTGTATTTAAAACCGAAAGTTTCAGAATGAATCATTTTATCGCCTTTATCTTTCTGATACTGGCAGTATATTTCATGTTCAAGAAATAAAATCAATCAATGATCTTCGGAGAACAGGCATTCACAAAAAGCACGTCTCCAAGTTTGTCGTATTCTTCAAAAACCTTACGACCCTGAAGTTTCACATCTTCAGCAGTGAATCCTATAATTGTGAGTGCAGCCTCAGATGAATAGTCATTGATCACATTTTTAACAGGAACATCTTCTTTTCGGATCACAATTTCAATATTATGACTGAAAATAGGCATTCTGCCACTGTTAATCAGGTCATCAAACCATTGTTTTACTGTTTCCTTTTCATCCTCACGACACACATGATGTATTTTAATATTACTCTTTTTCCAGTCGGGATGTCCTAAAATAATAAAACTGATCAGGATCATCAGATTGGCATTCATCTCATCAAGGGTTCTGATCCACACATGGATGCCATTCCTGAAATAAACCGGTTTGCGACTCACTCCTAAAACACAGATATCGAATTCTCCGGCATTCACCACCTTATAATTATCAACAATAATATCCAGGTCATCTGCCTCCTCTTTATCAAAATCAAAAATCAGCATATTATTCTCCATACCTGCAATTCCCGGAAGCTGTATCGACTGAACAATTGCCGAAGTGTTTGAAGGAGAAACAATAGTATCAATGAACACATTGTTCTGAGAATTCATATTTCTAAGTATCTTATCCAGTTCTTTTTGGGCCTGCTCGCTGGTTTCTTTTGAATAATAATCCTTGATAAAATGCAGATAAGTACCGAAACCGAATTTATAGGAAATCCAATTAAGCAATCGCAATGCATGATCGTATTTGAAAGTGTTTTTTGAGATACATATAGCACTTGGTCGCCATTCTTTCTCTACCTGCGCACTTTTCTGTTTTTGTAAATAAATCTGCAATCTTCTGTTAATCTGAAAAATAGAATTAGCAAAAATAGACTCCAGTCCCTTTCTTTCACGGTGAAGGTTGTCGATATAAATATACAATATCACTAAAACCCCGAGTGCCAGCAATGTATACAACACACTGATCTGAAACATGATCCAGATAGAGGCCACAAAACCAATCAAAGAAAAATACCATCTTGATTTAAAAGAAGGACGATAAGACGGAGACGAACCAAAATGATTCAAAAATGAAATCAGATTAAGCGAGCCATAGGTAACCATAAAAAACATAGAAATAATCTGTGCAACAACGTTCACATCCCCTATCAATACGAATCCCATAGCAATAATACAGGTGATGATCGACGCATTGGTAGGCTCTCCATCATTCATCCGGCCTTTTCCTAACCAACGATTGATACGTAAGGAAGGGAAAGAACGGTCGTTAGCTAAAGCCTGCAGAGTTCGGGGAGCAACCATCACCGATCCCAGAGCCGAAGAAATCGTTGAAGCCGCAAGTCCAATAGGAATAACAAATTTACCCCATACAGCAATTTCAGACATGATAAACTGGTTACTTGCCAGATCTTCCGGACTCGCCGACAAGGCTAGTTTGTAGGCAATAAAAAAATAAATAACCATACCAATCAATGTTGCAGCTATGGTTCCAACAGGTATAGACTTTCCGGGATCTTTCAAATCTCCTGATAATCCAACCCCAGCCGTCATACCAGTAAAAGCTGGAAACATAATAGCAAAAACAATAAAAAAGCTATCCATATTACGGAATTCAGCCGTAGCAAGATTAAAACCAGATGTAGCTGCATAATCCGAAGATCCAATAAAAAACATGAATAATGAAATCGCAAGTATGGCGACAATAACATAAAGAGCCTTCATGCCCATGTTAGCTCCTTTATTAATGATAAGATAGGACAATATCAGCATGACCGGGACACTCACTACCTGTCGTGGTAAATTAAGCCCAAAACTGTTTTTCATAAAATCGAAAAAGAACGAAAAAGCCTCAGTAAAAGCAATAACGTAGAAAGCAACGCTTATCGCCTGAGAGAAATAGAGTACCATACCTATGGTTGCACCAATATTCAACCCAAACGAACGGGACATGATAAAATACTCCCCTCCGCCTTCCACACGTTTATTCGTTGCAATCTCTGATAATGCCAGAGCTGTGGGAATTGTCACTATATGCCCTAACAGAATTATTAATACAACCCCGAAAAAACCTACTGTACCTACGGCATATCCAAATCGCAGGAAAAGTATGGCACCCAGAATGGTTGAAATAGCAGTAAAAAAAACCGGAGCAGTTCCAAACTTTTTTGGTGTTTCCATAAGCTTTTATTTAAGTTATACACAACATCATCTCATCTCCGGTTCAGGAGGACACAACTTTAACAAACACTTTATCCTCTCCATCTGCTTCAGAAGATAAAAAGCCCATTTTTTCAAGATATTTTTTATGCAGAGGGTGCGTGGTTGTGCACACTATGCGGTCAATCTCTTTCTCCCTGAACATTTGAAGATGTTTTTTATAGATAAAATCACCCGCTTTCATATCACGATATGGAGCTGATACATAATCTACAAGCACATGTAATTCATTGTCTTTCTTCAATCCGATGAAAATACCTGCTACCAGGGCATCACGAAGCAACAATATGGTAGTTAATTCTGATGAAGTCTTAACTGCAGCTGACATTTTCACTTCATAATCAGGAAAAAACTGTGCTATCTCTTTTTTGTTGAAATTAAGATAATACTTCACATAACCATCATTGAGATCCGTTGTGAATAGCTTGAAAATCTCTCTACGGGTATAAATCTTAGAGAGATAATAAATATTGGCCATTACGATAAACAGATTTAACAGTCCAACCGGTAAAGAACCGATTGCAAAACCATAAAACGAAAATATCGCAGCACCTACCATATTGAACCAACGTAATTTTATGATGGAACTCATGGTAAGAGAAACAGCCACCAGCACCGAACTAATATAGCCGATCCATTCAAGGTAAGAAATATCTAATAACATATGATTTACTATTTAATGTGAGATTGGTTGTCTACAGTCTACGGACAACAGTCTATTATCTGGAGTCCGGAGTCCGGAGTCCGCAGACTGGCGACTGTTGACCTATTTCTTCTGATAATATGTCATCGCCTCCGGCAGTACTTTCTTCATATTCGCGATTCTGTTGACATTTGATGGGTGTGTACTCATAAACTCTGCAACAGATCCTGAACTATTGGCCGACATTCTTTCCCAGAAAGCAACGGCTTCATTCGGATCATAACCGGCCATAGCCATAAAAATCAAGCCCAGACGGTCGGCTTCGTATTCATGTTCTCTTGAATAGGGTAAAATAACTCCCAACTGAGAACCAATGCCATACAAAGTCTGAATACTAGCCCTGGTAGCAGCCGATTTTTGCGATAATAAGATATCTGTCAGAGAAGCACCATAGGATAATAACATTTGCTGGCTTAACCTCTCATTACTATGTTTTGCTACGGCATGAGCAATTTCATGTCCCATCACAACCGCTATTCCTGCCTCCGTTTTTGTCATCGGCAGAATGCCTTCGAAGAAAACAACCTTACCTCCCGGCATACAAAAAGCATTTACTGTCGTATCCTTCACCAGATTAAACTCCCAGGAGAAGTTCTGTAGTTGTGCTTCCTGTCCGTTTTTTTTCATATAATCTTCAACAGCAGCAGCAATATTTACACCCGTCTTCTTTACTAAAGCCGTATTTACCTTATCGGTTGAAAGAGGTACTGAATCAATAAACTGCTTGTAACTCTGCAAACTCATCGTCAGTACTTCGGCATCCGTGACTAACGACAATTGTTTTCTTCCTGTGATAAGCACTTGTGAACAAGACATTAAAAAGGCTATTAACACCAAATATAAAGCAAGCTTTTTCATATGAGTAATTTTTTAATTTGAATATCCTATGCAAATATAAACAAAATACCACTAAATTGTTCAGTAACCTACATATGAATTACTACTTCATTTATCATTGAAACAATCAATGATAATATAAACAATATCTGTTTGTTTTATATTTATATCCATCGTAAATTTGTATCACAAAAAAGAAATAAACAAATAAAAAATAAACATTATGAAAACATTAAATTACACAGGATTAGACACCAACGCATCAAAGAATACAGTTAGTGCATTACAACAATTATTAGCCGATTTTCAGATATTCTACACCAATCTTCGTGGTCTGCACTGGAACGTAAAAGGTAAAAATTTCTTCGTTTTGCACAGTCAGTTTGAAAATCTTTACAATAATGCCGCTGAGAAAGTGGACGAAATCGCAGAAAGAATTCTGATGCTCGACGGCGTTCCGGCGCACAACTTCAGCGAATACCTCAAAGTTTCAAAAGTGAAGGAAAGTGGTTATGTAACAGATGGAGATGAGGGACTGGGCCATGTGCTGGAAACCTACAAACATTTCATCACATCCGAACGCAACATTCTGAAAATGGCAAGCGAAGCCGGTGATGAAGCCACGGTAGCCATGATGAGCGATTACATTAAGGAACAGGAAAAAATGGTGTGGATGCTGGTAGCTTACAATACAAAGTAAGCAAATACACAATATTCTGAATAGATAAATGCTGAATGGTCAATTACCGTTCAGCATTTTTTATGTCCATCACATTTTGCGAGAAGCTTGTCTGCAGTCGACGGACAACGGACAATAGTCTGTTGGCTGTTGACTGCAAACTACAAACAAAATAATTAAGCAATACTT
Organism: Paludibacter sp.; assembly: GCA_034927265.1. Taxonomy (GTDB): domain Bacteria; phylum Bacteroidota; class Bacteroidia; order Bacteroidales; family Paludibacteraceae; genus Paludibacter. Next base: position 28,446 of record JAYFQH010000002.1, on the reverse strand, counting down.
AATTTATTAAATAAAAAGTATTATCTTTGCACCAAAATATCCGATATGGAAAGAATAGGTGAAAGAATAAAACGAAAGCGAGAGCAAAACGGATTTCAACTGAACGAGCTGGCAAAGAGGGTTGGAATCAGTTCCAGCGCTTTATCTCAGATAGAGAAGGCCAAGGCTTTCCCAACCATCATTACACTTAAAAGCATTGCAGAACATCTCAATACAACAGTAGGTGAACTGATAGGAGAAAATGAATCGGAGAATGTGCCGCTGGTAAGAAAAAAAGAGATAAAACTTATAGAAACGAATGAGTTTGGCGCCGACATGTATGCATTGTCCAATCAGGGACTCAATAAATTAATGGATACACACATGATACGTTTTCCTGAAAAATCGAACAGTATGGGCCTTTTTGGAAAGCTATCCGGACAAATTTATTGTTATATGGTAAAAGGAGAATTACAATTTGAGCTGGATAATCAAACCTATCATCTGGAAGAGGGCGACAGCGTGTATTTCAACGCACGCAGGAATTTTCGTTTTATGAATGAAAGTAAATACACGGCAGAACTGCTTTGTGTCAGTACTTTCAAGAATATTTAATCAAACAAGATTAAGTAACACTTAATTATTAGAGTAGAATTAGTTTTTTTAAGGTATCATTCAATATCAGTTTATGAACAACTTCATTTTAGATTTAAAAAAAAGAGGGATCACATTACCCTCCGAAGCGGTGGATGTTTTAAACAACTGCCGCAGTTTCACGGTATACAATACTGTGGAGGAACTGGCCATCGCTGCATTGGGCGGCAATGGTAATAATACTTTCGAAGTAAGTTATGATATCCCGGGCAAAGGATTATATACCGAAGCGATCGTTCATCGTGTCAACAACGGCATATCTGCCAACTACACAGATCCTTATCTGCGCCGCCGCGATCCGGATACCATGGCAATCGCCGACAATCAACCTACTGACAAGGAAACATTCATTTCAAAATTCGGGTATGAATTCAGTTCTCTCAAGAAGGAAACATTTGACTGGTTAAAAGCACAGGATCTGGCCGTATTTTTCTATTTTGCCGGTCGCGAAGGAATAGGAGTAAGTGGAATGGCCATCGCACCTGCCAACGCCGGTTTCTTTGCAATGGGTCTGGCCATGTTGCAGGTGATGGTACCTGTCAGCGAACTCCGCGAAAATCTGGAACTCGAATCAATCATCTACGTTGCTCCGACTTTCCGTCATACCCATTTCGATGGTAAACAGATTGTCGTACACAACCGTGAAGGAAATCGTCACGAGATTTTCTCCTACAACTTATATCCTGGACCCAGCGCAAAAAAAGGACTTTACGGCGCTTTGCTCACCAAAGGTGAAAAAGAAGGCTGGATCACCGCGCACTGTTCCACCGTTCAGGCAGTAAGTCCTTACGACAACATGACAACCTTTATGCACGAAGGTGCCAGCGGAGGAGGTAAAAGTGAAATGTTGCAACATATTCTGAGGGAAGCCAACGGACAGGTATTGATTGGCGAAAACTCGGTTACCGGCGAACGTCGTCTGATTAACCTTCCATTGTTTTCCTCTTTCAATCCGGTTACCGACGATATGGCCTTGTGTCACCCTTCGATTCAAAAAAATAATGGCAAATTAGCCGTACTTGATGCTGAAAACGCATGGTTTATCCGTGTCGACGGCATCCGTGAATATGGTGATGATCCTTTTCTGGAAAAAATCACCATTAAACCACCCAAACCTCTGTTGTTCCTCAACATTAAATCGAACCCCGACAGTACTGTGCTGATCTGGGACCATATTGAAGATGCCCCGGGCAAACCATGTCCTAATCCGCGTGTAATCCTTCCAAGAGAAATTGTACCGAATGTGATCGGGACTCCGGTATCAGTGGATGTAAGAAGCTTTGGTGTGCGTACACCTCCAAGCTCAGCTGAAAATCCCAACTACGGTATTTTAGGAATGTTCCATATCCTTCCGCCGGCACTTGCCTGGTTATGGCGACTGGTTTCCCCGCGTGGCCATGCTAATCCGAGTATTGTTGGCGGTACGGGCATGGGATCTGAAGGAGTAGGTTCCTACTGGCCTTTTGCTACGGGAAAGAGGGTACGACATGCTAATTTATTACTCGAACAAATACTGAACACGCCTGCCACAAGGTATACACTTGTTCCCAACCAATATATCGGAGTTTGGAAAGTGGGCTTTAAACCCCAGTTGCTCATGCGCGAATACCTCACACGCAGAGGAAATGCCAAACTGAGAAAGGATCAGTACCAACCGGCACGCTGTCCGCTTCTGGGTTACGAATTGAATTATCTGACCATCGAAGGGGCGAAAATCCCTTCACGTTTCCTTCAGGTACACAAACAAACTGAAATGGGAACAGAAGGCTACGACAAAGGTGCTGAAAAACTCTATGATTTCTTTAAATCAGAATTGAAGCAATACTTAGTGCCTGAATTACATCCGTTGGGAAAACAAATCATTGAAGCTTGTCTCAATGGCGCATCAGTAGAAGATTACGTATCATTCATCGAGATGGAATAGAACTCACAATATACTTGTAAAAAACCGGGATCTTATCTGCAGGGTCCCGGTTTTCTTATTTCTCATCGTCGATCTTCAAAACGATATCTTTTAATTCAAGATTCTTCTCATTCATAAATATGTCATTATGAAAATGATCCAGCTTCCTTAAAAGGTATACCAACATATGTTGCTCTTCTTTTGTCAACCTGCCCAATACGATCTTAGAAACAAGTTTCATCTGGGGTAATATTGCAATCACCTCCTGTCTGCCGGTTGGCGTCATCTTTATCCTTTTACTCCTTTTATCGACCTCATCATCAAACTGAACAATAAATCCTTTCTTTATCAACCTGTTGATAATTTCAATTCCGGAAGTTTTTTCCATCACCTGTAAATTAATTAACTCCTGCTTCGACAAGTTGTCGTAGGTAAGTAAAGTAATCATAAATGAGAACTCATCAGCTGAGTTTATCCGACTGTCCTTCAATGCCTTTTTAATATAATTCTTGGCATAACGAAAAATAAGGGACACAAGAATCGATACGTCAGTTGCAATCTTATTTTCGGCGCTGTTTTCTTCCAAAAAATCATCCTTACCACCACTGAGGGCATTTCTTTTATATGATTCTCCTTCTATACGGCTATTGATAAAACCTATAAAATCAAATGTTGTTAATCCTTCTCCTTTCTGCTCATTATCTGATACATACATTTCAAGATAATCAAGCAAATCAAGAAGAATATGTTTTGTTTTCATCTTTTATACAATTAATACGGTACAAAAATATACATTTTAAATAAAAAACTAATTACACTTAGAACAATTTCGTACTTATTTTGTTTGAACTAATACAAATATGCACTATATTTGCCTTATAATTTAGAAAATTATGGACATATACAGCAAAACAACCTTTACTGCTTCACGGTTCATTACAAAATCGTACAGCACCTCATTCTATATCTCCACGCGATTGCTGGAGAGAGATGTGCAACAGGCAATTTTTGGCATTTACGGCTTTGTACGCTTTGCTGACGAAATTGTTGACACTTTTCACGATTATGACAAAGCAAAACTACTGAGTTCCTTTGAGTCTGATCTTAAGATGGCTATTAACCAAAAAATAAGCATGAACCCGGTTTTACATGCCTTTCAACTTGTGATACATCAATACAAGATTCCATACGAACTTATTGATGCATTTATGAGAAGTATGAAAGCGGATTTAAACAAACAGGTATATCAGACCAGAGAAGAAACCGATGAATATATCTACGGTTCAGCCAACGTAGTCGGATTGATGTGTCTGAAAGTTTTCACAAGAGGAGATGAGACTGCCTACAACCGGTTAAAAGTACCTGCAATGAAATTGGGCTCAGCATTTCAAAAGGTAAATTTTTTGCGTGATCTGAACACAGACATCAATGAATTGCAGCGACAATATTTCAGCAACTATATGCTGGATGAATTTAATGATGAGGCTAAATGTGCTATTATCAATGAAATAAAACAAGAATTTAATGAAGCTTATCTGGGTATCAAACAACTCCCCGGAAGGTCAAAGCTGGCAGTACTTACAGCTTACTTCTATTATATGGCACTGCTCAGAAAAATTGAAGGAACCCCCTCCTGTCACATTATGCAGGTTAGAGTAAGAGTTTCTGATTTCAAAAAAACTTTATTATTAGTGAAAGCAATGTTCATGTACAAATTAAGAATGATATAAATATGCAGGAAAACGATGTAATTTTAGTGGATGTAAATGATCAGGAAATAGGAAGCATGAATAAAATGGAAGCACACCATGGTGCACATTTGCATCGGGCGATATCCGTTTTTATCACCAATACAAAGGGAGAATGGCTGTTACAACAGCGAACTATTGAAAAATATCATTCTAAAGGGTTGTGGTCGAACACCTGTTGCAGTCATCCTGCTCCGGGCGAAAAAACAGGAGAAGCAGCCGCCCGCAGATTAATGCAGGAAATGGGCATTTCAGCCAAACTTACTGATATGTTCAGCTTTACTTATAGAGCCGAATTAGAAAACGAATTGACCGAACATGAAATTGATCATGTTTTCTGGGGTATCTCCAATGATCTCCCGCAGCCAAATCCACATGAAGTAATGAACTATCGTTATATTGATTATGCATCATTAAAAAAAGAATTATCTTCCAGACCAGAATTATATACCGAATGGTTTAAGATGATAGCTGATAAAGTACATCAAAAAATTGACTATAAGCCGGCACAATGAAAAACAAAATCCTATCCATGCTGAATGATACCGATGGTCTGCGTCGTTTTCTGATCATTTTTTACATCATAGGAGTTGCAGGCATGTTATTGCCGGTAACATCAAAACTCTTTATATTTCTGACTCCGCTGGCCCTGCTTATGAGTTTCGGATTGCTCATGATACATCATCAATCCGGTTTTAATGCAAAAAATATAGCCGTTTTCAGCTTTATTTTCATTTCCGGAATAATAGTTGAAATAATCGGTGTGCAAACAGGATTAATTTTCGGTAGTTATAGTTATGGTAAAGGACTGGGATTGCAAATTCTCGACACTCCCATACTGATTGGCATGAACTGGCTTTTGCTTGTTTACACTACCGGCACAATTATGCAAAAGGTAAATATAACTCCGGTTTTACGAATTGCTGCCAGTGCTTCAATGATGCTGATTTATGATTTAGTACTTGAGCGGGTTGCCCCGAAAATGGATATGTGGTCGTGGGAAAACAGTGAAGTTCCTGTTAACAACTACATAGCATGGTGGCTGACTGCAGTTTTTTTTCACAGTCTGATAGAAATTTTTGGCATTAAACTAAAGAATCCTTTATCAATAACGATATTGACTACTCAATTCCTTTTCTTTGTTGTACTTTACTTATTTATGTAATTTATGATCAAAGCAAAACATCATCCGCTTGTATATGCATTCTTTAAGTATTTTGCCAAAAATGCAATAAAGAAACATTTCCATCAGGTAATAATTGAAGGAGAAGCGGACGTTAATAATCATTCTGTGATGTTACTTTCCAACCATATCAGCTGGTGGGATGGCTTTTGGGCATTGTATCTGAACATACAGCGATTCAACAAGAAATTTCATTTTATGATGGATGAAACTGAGTTGAAAAAGAGATGGTTATTCTCATACAGTGGAGGATTTTCAATTTCGGGTAATTCCCGTTCTATGTTTGAAAGTATTCAGTACGCATCAGATCTGCTAAAAAACAAAAAGAATATGGTATTAATTTACCCTCAGGGAAAGTTACATTCCTCTCACAACAGAGAAATTCACTTTAAAAAGGGAATAGAACGCATTCAACTCACGGAAGAAAACCCGGCAAAAGTAGTCTTTCTGGTTCAGTTGACGGATTATTTTCAATTCAGGAAGCCAACCCTGTACCTCTATCTGCGCGAAGTGGAAAAAGAAATTCATACTGACAAAAATTACGAAGAACAGTACAACGCATTCTACAATGCGTGTATAGAGCAACACAGCAAAATTATCATATGATCTACATTGCTTATTTTATATTGGCTTTTACAGGATTGCAATTATTGGTTGCCTTACTGAACTTTCTTTTCAGGACAGATTATGCACGTTACCGGTCAATGAGCAATGAACTGCTTTCTGTGATCATACCTGTCAGAAATGAAGAAAAGAACATCGGGAACCTGTTAGATGATTTATCAAAACAAAACTATACTAATATCGAAATCATTGTCATTAACGACGACTCAACTGATAATACCCGCAACATTGTTTTAGAGAAATCAGCAACCAACAATAAGATCAAACTCATCGATACCCGACTGACAGACTGCGACTGGTTAGGAAAAAACCACGCCTGCTACCTGGGGGCAACAGCTGCAAATGGTAAATTTTTACTTTTTCTGGATGCTGACGTACGGCTTGGTAAAGAGGTCATCAAATCTTTGTTAGGCTATTTACAAAAAAGCCGCTCCGTTTTTCTGTCGGTATTTCCTAAACAAATCATCCTTAACAAAGGTGTGGCTTCTGTGGTGCCGGTAATGAATCATATCTTGTTAAGTTTATTACCACTTTTCTTTGTGAGGTATTCACGGTTTTCATCTATGGCTGCCGCCAATGGTCAACTGATGCTATTCGACACGGAAGTATACAGAGCCTTTGAACCGCACAAAAAATTCAGGAAAGAAAAAGTGGAGGATATTCATATTGCAAGGTTCTTAAAAAAGAAAAAGTTCAGAATCGCATGCCTTACCGGCAATGATGATCTTTGCTGTAAGATGTATGATAACTACGAAGAAGCAGTCGAAGGTTTCAGTAAAAATGTAGTGGCTTTTTTCGGCGACTCATATATTGCTGCTATCCTTTTTTGGATAATTTCATTCGGAGGTGTCCTCCTGATAGTTTCAGCTCTGCCGTTTTGGTGGTCATTCATTTATCTGGTCATTATCATTGTCACCAGAATGTTTATTTCAATCACAAGCCGCCAGAATATCAGGGAAAACATTCTCCTGCATTTTGTCCAGCTTTACAATCTTGGATTACTGATTATTCACTCAATAAAACATAGGATCAATAAAGACTACCAATGGAAAGGACGAATTATTACCTGATAATCATACTTATATCATTTATACAAACAATATCGGCAAGCAGTGTAAATAGTCGAAAAATATACGACTCCTACATTACCGGAAAAATGGAGCTATGGAAAGCTGTGTTGATGGAAATGCAGCAACAGTCGCCAAAAAGCACGGCTTATCTGATGGAAGAAGTTAATTATCAGTATGGATACATTGGTTGGTGCGTAGGCACAGACAGAAAAAAAGAAGCACAAACCTGGATGTCAAAGATGGAGAAGAATCTCGACATTCTTGATAAGAAAAAATATCAGCCTTCCATGATAGCTGTATACAGAGGATCCATGATAGGTTTCAGAATAGGATTAAACAAGATGCAGGCACCCTTTATCGGAGGAAAAAGCATCGACTATGCAAAATCGGCCATGCAACTTGACCCTAAAAACCCTTTAGGCTATATGCTTTATGGAAACATCCTTTTCTATACTCCTGAATTTTTCGGAGGGTCGAAGGATGAGGCGATGGGACATTATCAGAAAGCATTAAAAAATATGGAAAATAATCCTGCATGGACGGAGGAAAACTGGAATTATCTGAGTCTGTTGGCCGTAATAGCTACCGCATATTATGAATATGGCGACCAGAACAAGGCATTATTTTATTTAAAGAAAGCATTAGAAAAAGAACCAAATTTTCAGTGGGTTAAAAAAGAATTGTATCCAAAATTTCAAAAAAGAAAATAATGATGAAAAAACATGTAGTAATTGCAGGTGCCGGGCTGGGAGGACTGACTACCGCTCTCCGACTGGCAAAAAAAGGGTATGAAGTTGAAATTTTAGAAAAAAACGAACGTGCGGGAGGCCGGTTGAACCAGATAAAAAAAGATGGTTTCACCTTCGATACCGGACCAAGTTTCTTTAGTATGTCCTACGAATTCAAGGAATTTGCAGAGGAATGCGGTATCAATCTTCCTTTTGAGTTCATTGAACTGGATCCTTTGTACACTGTAAACTTCAGCAACAGTCCGAAAACCTATGTTCTGTATAAAGATATGGATAAGCTGGCTGAGCAGTTTGCTGATGTGGAGCCTGATTTCAAAGAAAAGATGTCACGCTATCTCGAAAAATCCGGGGCATTATACAACGACACAGTAGATCTGGTCATTAAATCGAATTTTGATTCGGTACTGGCGTATCTCATCACTCTGTCAAAAGTTAATCCAATACATCTGCCTGTACTGTTAAAGAATTTCTGGCAACAGGTGGAGAAACATTTTGATTCGAAAGAAGCACAACAAATCATCTCTTTGATTGCTTTTTTTCTGGGAAGAACTCCTTTCGATACCTCTGCAATTTACACATTACTCTCGCATATTGAATTCAAACATGATGGTTATTACAATGTGAAAGGCGGAATGTACAAAATCGTAGAAGGTTTGATTGACGAGTTGACTAAAGCCGGTGTGAAAATCCATTATGGAGTTGAGGTGAAAAGCTTCAACGAAAAAGAGGGTAAACTTACTGAACTCATTGACCAGAAAGGCAAATCGTGGTCGGCGGATACTTTCGTCATCAATGCTGATGCCGCTGTTTTCAGAGGTCGTGTGCTCAACAAAAAGAGATATTCAGAAAAAAGACTGAAAAAAATGAAATGGACCATGGGATATTTGACCTTTTACATAGGCGTAAAAGGTAAACTGCCTCAGGTAAATCATCATAATTACTTTCTGGGAACCAACTACAAGGATTATGCGCTAAAGGTACTTAAACAGCCCGACACTCTTGAAAAACCATATTATTATGTCAATATGCTTTCAAAACACAATGATGATTGTGCTCCTGAAGGTTGTGAGAGTCTGTTCTTCGTTTGTCCGGTACCTAACTTACAATTTAAAACTAATTGGGACGACAAGGATAAGATTGTTGACAGCATTATCAGTGATTTCTCAAAACGGATTGGTCAGGATATAAGTTCTGCAATCATATCGAGAACAATATTTACCCCTCTGGAATGGGAAAAGAACTTCAACCTATACATGGGTAGCGGACTGGGTTTATCACACCATATGATGCAGATTGGCGCTTTCAGACCATCGAATAAGGATGAGGATTATGAGAATGTATTTTATGTAGGCGCCTCAACTGTGCCCGGAGCAGGACTACCGATGGCGGTTATCAGTTCAAAACTGACTGCTCAAAGGGTATTGAATTACTATAATAGTGACAAATGATGAGAGATGAATTGCCCCCGGTTTTAACCGGGGGAATCAATAATTGAAAACAGATAATGTAATTAGAATAAATCAATTGCCCCCGGTTTTAACCCGGGAAATAATAAAACAGATTATTAAAAAACAATGATAAATATAAATTATGAATATGAATAAAATATTAAAATTAATGTTGTTCCTGCTGATAATTCCTCCAGCCCTTATGGCACAAAAAGGAACCATCAAAGGAAGAATCTACAATGCCAAAACTAACGAACCGGTTGAATTTGCAAACATCATCATTCAGGGAACCAACATAGGCTCTACATCTGACCTGGATGGCAACTATATTTTCACCGGCATTGAACCTGGTTTTAAGCAATTAGTTGTCAGCCTTATCGGATTTCAAACTGCTGTCTCTCCCGAAATTCAGGTGCAGGGAAATCAAACAGTATTTATTGACATCCCGGTCAACGAAACTTCACTTATGTTGAATGAGGTAGTGATAAAACGAAATTATAATACAAAAAAAATTGAAAGTCCCATTTCAGTGATAACATTAGGAGTTCAGGAAATTGAAAAAAGCGCCGGAGTGAACCGCGACGTATCAAAGTTGGTGCAAACTTTACCGGGAGTTGCGGTTACCGACCCTAACCGCAACGACCTGATTGTTCGTGGCGGCGGACCTTCTGAAAACGTTTTCTATCTCGACGGAATCGAAATTCCTGTCATCAATCACTTTACCACACAAGGTTCATCGGGTGGTGTCGTCGGAATTATCAATCCTGATTTCGTTCAGGATATCAGTTTTTATACCGGAGCATTCCCGGCAAACCGTACTAATGCGCTAAGTTCGGTGATGGAGATTAAACAACGTGAGGGAAATAAGGATAAATTACAGGGTAAAGTCTCAATCGGAGCCTCCGACGCTGCATTGACCTTAGACGGACCAATCGGTGAGAAATCAAACTTCATCATTTCGGCACGCCAGTCGTATCTCCAGCTATTGTTCCAGTTGATTGGACTTCCATTCTTGCCTACCTACAACGACTTTCAGGTAAAATACAGGATCAATTTCGACAAGAAAAACCAACTGACATTGCTGAGCATTGGCGCAATTGACGACATGGTACTGAACCTCAATATAAAAAATCCGACAGAAGCGCAAAGCTATCTGCTATCCTATCTTCCTGTCTACAAACAATGGAATTATACTGTCGGAGCTGTTTACAAACATTTTGCTGATAGCCATTACGACACCTGGATATTGAGTCGAAATATGTTGCGTAACTCAAACTTCAAATTCAAAAATAATGATGAAAGTCTGGGAAAAATATCTGATTACACCTCGGATGAAATTGAAAACAAATTCCGGTTCGAGCAAAATTACCCCGATGGAAAAGTAAAATTCTCCTGGGGAGCCGGAGCTACATTGTCGGGTTATACCAATGCAACCTCACGACTGGTATATTCAGGAAATGATGTAAAAAACCTGAATTATTCGACTGATATCAGTTTACTTAGTTATCAGGCTTTTGCACAGGCTTCGGATGAATATCTGGATAACCGGTTGAAACTGTCACTGGGGATTAATTTTGTAGGTAACAACTATAACAAGAACATGTCCAACCCGCTTAATCAGTTTTCTCCGAGATTTTCAGCATCATATTCGCTGACCGACAATATCAACCTGAATGCTAATTTCGGAAGATATGCCCTTCGTCCCGCCTACACTACGCTCGGATATAAAGACATCAACACGGGAGTGCTGGCAAATCAGAATGAAAATCTTCGCTACACCATTTCCAATCAAGCTATTGCAGGAATTGAATTTCTCAAAGGCAACCAGCTAAGATTAACAGTTGAGGGCTTCTACAAACAATATCAGTACTATCCATTCTCTGTTGCTGATGGACTCAGCACTGCCAGTAAAGGTACAGGTTACGGACAGGTTGGGGACGAAGAAATTGTTTCAACCGGAAAAGGTCGTGCCTACGGAGTTGAATTTCTCTTAAAAATCATGGAAATGAAAAACCTGAATGTTACAGCCACCTACACCCTCTTCCGTAGTGAGTTTACCAATGACAAAGACGAATACATACCATCAACCTGGGACACACGTCAGTTGCTGAATCTCATCGCATCCTATAAATTACCCGGAAACTGGAATATCGCTGGAAGATGGCGTTTCTCCGGAGGAGCCCCCTACTCTCCTATCGACCAGAACTTATCAGAATTAAAAGCAGCATGGGATATCACCAATCAGCCTTATATTGATTATGCAAATTTTAACTCTTTGAGATTGAAACCGAACCATCAACTTGATATTCGCATCGATAAGGAGTTTTATTTTAAAAAATGGTTATTAAATTTGTACACTGATGTGCAAAACGTGTATAATTATCAGGCAGAAAGTACACCTATCTGGACCAATCTGGGTACCGACGGTCAACCTGTTGATAAAGATGCTCAAAGGTATCAGTTACGAAAGATTGAAGCCTTTGCGGGCACCGTTTTGCCTACTATCGGCATTATTGTTAAATTCTAATTCATCACGATTATGAAAAAAAATAATTTCTTTATCCTTTTGATGTTGACAATCGCTTTCAACATTACAGGACAACGCAAACAAGAAGTGCTTACCACAGGCCTGTACGGCATAAAAGATAAAGTTACCGTTCTCACCTTTAATTTTGAGAAAGGAAAATCGCACAACCATCCACTAATGGCCATATGGCTTGCAGATGCAAATGGAAAGTACATACAGACACTTTACGTGGCTGAGTCGATTGGGAAAGGGTATTTTAAAAGGGTTGATCACTCTTCAGGAATGTGGCAGGCAGGAGAAATCCAGCGACCTGCTACACTTCCCTACTGGGCACATCAGCGTGGAATAAAAAATGAACTTGGAACCTATATGCCAACAAAGAAGCAAGCCGTTCCGGATGCCTATTCCGGTGCTACTCCTCCTGGATCATTCATATTTCATTTGATTCCTAATGAAAAATTATCGGGAAAATACAAAATATACATGGAAATCAACCAGTCGTGGGACTGGAATGATTACTGGCACAATGCTAAATATCCTGATGACAAAGAATACAAAACCTCCAGTCAGCCTGCCATCGTTTATGAAGCTACGATTGATAGCAATCAACCCGGCAATGTCGTTGAGCTGAAGGCAATAGGACACAGTCATTATGCCGGGAAAGAAGGAAAATTGTATACTGATTTAAAGACGCTCACAACTGCGCTGAATATTGTAAAGAAGTGTACGGTGAGGATTGAATAGTATTTTAGCAAAAAAGTAATAGTGCTCTTTGCATTTATATATTGCATGGCACTATTACTTTTTTCGATTGAACAGAGACAATTCCCTTTATCTAATTAAGATTTGTTGTCTTTGAAATTATCGTTAATCTTTGATACAACGAACCGAGAAACCAGTGGTTTTTTCAGCATAAGTTACTGAAGACTTGGACGCCTGGCTCCAAAGCATCATTAACCAGGCACTATCATAGCCAGAGGCAAATTCTTCAGTACTGCTCCTGAAGTAGGCATTAGTACCTTTGTATAAGAAAATTCCTGTGCCGCGTTGACGATATCCACCAGGCAAAGCATTAAATTCGCTTGAATTACTTGCGCCAGTATTAGGAGAATCCCAGTATGCAGTACCCTTTTGTTTCAGCTTACCTCCTGCAACACTATCCCCACCCAAATAATTTATTAAAGTAATCCATTCCTCCTTAGTAGGAACATGCCATCCCTGCGGTGCTATATTGCGACTATCTTTTACAGCATAACCATTATACAGAGCACCATAAATATCCTTATTTGCAATATTGTTGTCATACCAACAGTAAGCTCCTGAATATAAATTTCCCCATTGAGAATCACCAGTAACATTAGGTATTGGATCGCCATTCCGATAGTGCGTAGTTTTCAGATTTTCAGCCATCCATGTTTGTGTACCAATCGTTACAGTTGAATATACATTTCCATCAATGTCAGTAACCGAATTGTTAACCCATTCTTCAAAATTCAAATACAAACCTGATGTATTTAATTGAATATTAATTGTTTTTTGATAATTACGGGTGAATTCTAATTTCTCCTGTTTTTCATATACGGTTCCATTCGTCGCAACCCATTGAAATTTAATAAGTATAGAGTCTGCATAGCTATTGGCCTTTGCAAATATTGTTGACATACTACCGGAAGCAACATTAAACAATCGAATCTGTGTTTTTGAACCTGTTGAACTGTTTAATATTGTTGTATCATTCCCCATAATGATGTTTATATCTTCATTGACCAAACCATTCAGTTTGTATTTAACACCAAATCCCATCCTCAGCAAATTAAATCCAATATCGCTCGACGTTTTTTCGGCTTTAACCGTTTTCTCACAGTAAAATACATCAATCTCAGGATAGTCCTTCACTTCAGGAGTATTAAGTTTAATACTGGAAATCAAATTGATATCTTTAAGCGCATTCCCTTTTATAAATTTGTTATCTAACTTAATTTCATCAGGTAAATAGAAGTATTTGCCATCTGTACGAATGTTTTGTTTTAAACCACTACCTGTACCAACTTGGTAGGCTGCAATTTTAAAACGATAGTTTTTTGTTGTCGTCAAAGTAATTTTCATACTGTCAACTTCATCAAAAAGTCCGTAATAGTAGGCAGAATCATTTTCATACACCTGTATTGCATAGATTACCTGATTCGCGTCAACAGACATCTTCATGCTATTTCCTTTAACACCCATTGGAACATCTGTATCAGGATTTATACTAACATATGAAGGCGACAGTTTAACTTCAATCAATTCTCCCTGTAGTTCAATTTCATCTTTGCAAGAAAACACAAACAAGGTAATACATAATACAATCAATAAACGATTTAATTTCATAATAATTATTTTTTTAGTTATAATTGCCTACTCATATACTTTTCGGCATCTTCGATTTTTATTTATATAGATAATTTATTGTTTTACATTCAATTCAATTAGTTCCGACTGTTTTACATATTACTAAATTATCATATTGGAGTTGAACACATTAAATTCTTAAATTTACAACTTAATATTTTTTTAGATAGACGATATATAAAAGCACTGGAATTGACAAGTCATTCATCACTTCTCATAAAAAATTTTCGAGAAGCAAATGTATGAATTATTTCCAAAATTTAACATAAAAAATAAAAAATATTTAAAGAAATTATCAAAAATATTTAATGATGTATAAAGATAGATTCAGCAACACATTTATCACTCATATATCAACAATATTATTATAAAACTTATCAAATAAGAGATAAATAAGTTATATAAACGAGCGACGATTGCTGAATACGAAAATTATTTAGTTAGAAAATAATGTCTGCGTGAGTAATGTGATACACCTTTATCCAGTACACCAATGCCACGAAAATAAATAGTTTCAGGAATATTTTATTGCGTTGAGATGAGTTCTTTATATGATCAACGGTCAATAGACTCAACTTTTATATTATCAAACTGAGCATTACACCAGGTATCGGTTTTCGAAAACATATCTGCACCATCTACACCAACAGATCCTAATATTACATTTCCGTTGGTATAAGCGCCATCTGTGACTTCTGCCACTTTTTTACGGTCAATAAAGGCTCGGATTAGCTTTCCGTCAAATTCCATACGCAGATTGATCCACCGATGAAGTCCGAAGCCAGTGATTTGTCCGGATGCCATCGTAACAAATGCTCCGTTATCTTTTTTATCATTTTTATTCAAAGGCAGATCTTTCCGTAACAATTGCCATTGCCCTTTATGATCAATAGATAACCAGTAACCTTCAAGCAAATAATTACCATTGTTTTCTTTTTTCCCGTCGAAGCGACCTCCAATCAGTGCTTTCCCTTCATTTTCAAGTAACAGATCCACTTCAAACCTATAATCTTTCCAGTTTAAATCACCAATCTCGGTGAGTGGTTGTTTTAATGGCCGATCGTGCCACATGACAGGAGCTTCGCGCACCACTTGTCGCAACACTTTGCCTTTTCGCCCACCGTCTGTTGTAAAAATCTCAAAAACACCATTGGCATCAATGAAATATTTCGCGAGCCTTTGCGGATCAGTTGTTTCGAAGTTATCCTGATAGGGGAAAGGAAATTGTCCTGCATCAGGGATATCCGTTATTCCTTTGCGCTGATTAGTGGAGGTTGACAAAGTGTAGACACATCCTTTATCCAGATGTATCCGTATTTTTCCCTTTGACGGATGAATAATATCAGTCTGACAAAACCAGGCTGCCGGTTCCATAAAATCTGAGCGCCACAGATATGCAGTTGCAGTTGACAATCCTTCTGACAGATTGATCTCCACCTCTATACCTGTCACGGGGAATTTCGGATCATAGGTATTCAGCACTACAGCATACTGATCAGTTTTATTGTCTCTGAAAGCAATGTATCTTCCTGCCTTAACCGAATCTTTCTCAAAAAGATAACTACTCTTAGTATCCAGAATCTTCCATCCGGGGCGGATAAACTGCGTAAAATGCGAGAATGCCCAAAGGTTGGAACCGATAATATAACGTCCACTCCAGGGTTCTTTGGCTTCCATAAATCCATTGGAAGCCCAGGGCATATTATCGTACACCGATGCTGTAGCCGACCAGCGAATGAGGCCATTCATTTTCACGTCAAGCAGCAGACGGATAATCTGATTTACCCACCCATATCCGCTGCGATAATCTTTATATCCTCCACCGCTATCTTCCGACGACCAAACCGGTTTGCCAAAATCAAAAGCCTTTGCCGGCATCAAATCGGTTGCACGTCCTTTATAATGTACTCCTATAACATCAACTGCCTGTTTATAAGCCGGATTTTTGGACAATGAATCGAGCACCAAAAATTCCTTTACCATGGCACCTTCATCGGCGGCAACGATTTTCACATCTTTAAAGCCATTTTCGTTTAATAACTTTCGCAAATGAATAGTGACAGCAGTATTCACACGCAACTGGCTCTTTATTCCCTCCACTTTTGTGTATTCTTCATTCATATTCCCGCCGATATAATCAATGTGCAAAGCATGAACTTCTTTTGCTCCTTTGACAAAACCAAAGATAAACTCCGCTTTTTGTTCGGTTGTTTTCGCCCAGGAAGGATAACCCCAATGCAAAGCCGACAGTAAAATATCAGGATTTCTTTTTTTTGCTTCTTTCATTAACCACCAAACATAACCACGGTTAAAATCAGGGGTTTCGTTTAGTGATCTTTTATAAGCCGGCCAGGAAACAGCCGTATTATTTCCATCATAGCCTATCTCTACTTTCAGTACCTGAAGAGCAGCTCCAAAATTGGGTAGAAAAAGATAATCGAGCAATTCACTACGCTGTGGTTCTGGATAATCATACAATAGCTTTTCGTAACTTGGAATAGCTCCCAATCCTTCGAATGTGTGTAGCACCTGATTGGCATTCAGATTAATCGTAGTTGTTGTAACAGAATTTTGACTGTTAGCCGGGTTAGCCGACATGATAAAAACAATCGCAATACAGAATAAACAGGCTTTTTTCATATATAGTAATTAATCTGTAAATTAATTTATTTACCTTCCCGATTCATCAAGCACTTTAGTATATTTCTTCAAAAGTTTTAATACAAGATAAATCACACCGGTGAGCAAAGTAAGCCATAAAATCCAGTTATTTTCAACTTTTATAGCCATAAAATCAAATGAATAGCGGATATTATGAAAAATGAACAGCAAAATAAAAATAGCAAAAACACCATTTTTTTCTTTTTTCAGTATTTTTTTGAAACTGAACGGATACTTTGATTTGACATGATTTTTTAATGAAGGAATAAACGCAGGCGTTGCAGCCGCCCAGTCCAGATATGGTTGTCCGAATTTCCGACGAAGAAATTGCTCTTCTGCATACATAATTCTTTCATAATATATCCAGTAAGCCAGTATAAAAACAATGGAAAACCAAATGTTGGCAATAAGTATTACTGCTCCGGCCCACATAAAGAAGTTACCTAAATATAAGGGGTGACGAACTGTAGAATAAATTCCTGTGGTATTGATTTCATCGGCCAACTGAGTTTTAGTATTTCTTCCGGAAGTATTAGCTGGCGTGTGGCCCACAGCGATAATTCGGATCAGCAATCCAACACCACTGACAATCAGAGAAATATATTCAATTATACGATAACAATCCCATTCAGGAAGTCCGCCTTTGATATTAGTAAGAACAAAAATAACGATACCTGCAACGAGGATAATCAGCGGAAGAAAACTGCGGTATCTAAAAAGAAAATTACCTTGTTTTTCAATTGATTCTTGTAGTGCCATGAAAAAATGTTAGATGTTAATGTATATGCTCAATATGTAAAAAAGTATGCAAAAGTAGTAAAAAAGTGGAGGAAACCAATCTATATCACCACACAATACTCTTTTTGCCTTTTGATTTAAGATATTCATTTGCTGCCGAGAAATGTCCGCAACCTATGAAACCTCTGTATGCCGACAAAGGTGATGGATGAACAGATCGAAGTACTAAATGCCGTGAGGAATCTATATAAGCTCCCTTTTGCTGGGCATAGGATCCCCAAAGCATAAAAACAAGATTTTCCTTTTTGTCTGAAAGCTGTTTTATAACAGCATCGGTAAAAGTTTCCCAACCTTTACCCTGATGAGATCCCGCTTTGTGAGCTTCTACCGTAAGTGTAGCATTGAGCAACAAAACACCTTGTTGCGCCCAACGAATCAAATTACCTGTCCGGGGTACCGGTGCACCAAGATCACGATTTATTTCTTTAAAAATATTGATTAATGATGGCGGAAACTCTATTCCATCGTTAACCGAGAAACATAAACCATGTGCCTGCCCTACTCCATGATAAGGATCTTGTCCGAGAATTACCACTTTGACTTCATCCAGCGGACATTGATCGAAGGCATTGAAAATCAATGATGCAGGTGGAAAGATTTTTTTTGATGAATATTCACGACGAACAAAATTGACAAGTGAAGCAAAATATGCCTTGTCAAACTCTGGTTGCAGAATCTCTTTCCATGATTTTTCAATTTTTACTTCCATTTGGCAGATACGGCTTTTTTAAGTTGAGACATGGCCTGTTCAAGTACTTTACGGGAACAGGCTACATTCATACGCAGATGATACTCACCACCCGGACCGAAAACAGTTCCTTTATTTAATCCCAATCCTGCTTCACCGACAAAGAACTGATATAATTCATCTGTATCCATACCTAAATGTTCGCAATCCAGCCATACCAAAAAAGAAGCTTCAGGGATCATTGGCTTAATCTGAGGAATATTTTTCGCCAGATAATCAACCACATAGCCGACATTTCCCTGCACATAATCAAGCATTGCCACACGCCAATCCTCCCCTTTCTCGTAACAGGCTACCGTTGCCTGATAGGCAAATATATTTCCGGCATTCACTTCCAAAGCTTCGAGATAACCGGCAAATTTATTCTTGAGAGTTTGATTGGGAATGATATAAAATGACGAAATAATTCCCGGCATATTGAAAACTTTACTTGGTGCCATGAAGGTAACAGAGTTGTATCTTGCCGTTTCGGATACTGTGGCAAAAGGAATGTGCTTGTTTCCCGGCAAAATCATATCAGCATGTATTTCATCTGACACAACCAGTATTTTATGTTTTGCACACAGTTCATCCAGTTTTTTCAAAGTATCCAACGACCATACTCTGCCACCCGGATTATGGGGATTACAAAGAATCAGCATTTTTGTAGCAGGACCGATTTTTTGTTCCAGATCCTCAAAATCCATTTCAAATTTATTGTTCTTTTCCAATAACTGATTGTAAACCAATTTACGGTCGTTGTTCTGAATGACATTAAAAAACGGATAATATACAGGTGGCTGAACAATAATCTCATCTCCGGGATTGGTGAAACATTGCACTGCAAATGCCAATGCAGGAACGATGCCGGGCACAAAACCCACCTGACTTTTGTTCAATTTCCACTGATGGTGGTTCTCGACCCATGAAACAAACAAATCAAAAAAGTTGTGATGAGGAATTGTATAACCAAGTATCGGGTGTTGAAGACGTTTTTGTATGGCATCCAACACAAAATCAGGTGTTTTGAAGTCCATATCCGCTACCCACAGGGGCAGGACATCTTCAGTTCCAAAAAGAGCTTTGCATCTCTCAAGCTTTACCGCATTGGTGTTTCTACGGTCAATTATTTCATCAAAATTGTAATTCATATCTTATGTAACGTGTAGTCGTGTAATTGTGTAATAGTGTAAATATGTATAATATGAAATCACTTTCAACTCTCAACTCTCAACTATTCACCACTAACATTAAGCCTTATTGAAGTGCCAATAGTTGCATTCGGATATGCAATATGTAAAATATCCGAAAGTGTAGGAGCCACATCGGTCATCTGACATCTGGTCGCAACCCTCTGTTGTTCTATTTTCCAGCCATAAAAATACAGAGGTAGATACGAAATAAGCGCATCAGTTTCTCCGACCGGTGTGGAATTATCATCCACTTCCAACCAACCAGGCATCAATGTAAGAATAATATCTCCTGCCGAATTCTTATAGTTGGAATTTCTGATTTTTGCCATTTCTGTATCTGCACCGGCAGCAATATTCATCAACTGACTAAAGCTATAAGCAGATTGCACCCCTTCAAATTCCAGTAAAAATTCTTTTGCCACCCCCTGTATTTCATTGAAATCAATTTTCTTCTCTTCAATAAGCTGTTTATTCAGATAGATGTGTTTTGCATAATAACCCTGAATCCATTTCTCAGGACCATAAATTGCCATCAGATAAGAACTTAACAAGGCCATTGAACGGTTAGCATTAAAATATCCGGCATAGATGTTATTCTCTAGCAATTCTTCAGGAGAATAAGAACTTGTCTGATTACCAAATAATACAAACAACACATTTTCTTTCCCAATATTACTCTCGATCTTTTGTATCAGAAACTGAAGCTCATTATCCAACCTCAGATACATATCTTCTTTTTCAAGGGATTGTACCGACAATTTCTTTTCAAATGGCGTTCGCACGGTAAATTCAAGCATCAATGCATCTGTAAACTGATCAAGGCCAAGCTTTTCCTCACGGAAGATACGCAACCCTAATTCTGCGACCAATGCATTGGCCGACGGAGTATTTTTCAGGATACTTGCAGCACTTTTTGCCGATTTCTTTTGTGTAGCCTTGTATTCAAAGGTAGTAGCATTTTTTTCGTTTAATGCCGAAATATATGAATTCGGAGCATATAAAGGTTGCCACACACGATCTGCTATGCGTTGAAAGCCTCCTGTAGAGTTCATATCAACTGCCTGCCAGGGCATCCCGGTTTTGTAATAAGCGGTTGAACACCACTTCATAAAAACATCATCCATCCATACCACTCCGTTGGAAGCATGTCCACCCAAAGCAATTACATCTTCGGGGTGAATGCCTATTGCATAAGATTTTGAGTTCCCCTGACTGGTAAGTATCAGTTCATCAACAATGGTATTAGCTCTCAGATTCTTTGCAGACAACTTCAAATTCGTTTCTATCCCCGATTGCTGTTTATCACTAAAAACAGATGTTATTTTATCAGTGGACCGATCATAAACATTGGTTGACACAACTCCATGATAATAGGGAACCGTACCTGTAAGTAATGTAGTAATGTCGCTTGTGTTTCCAGCCGACACGATATTACAAGCCACACGTTCAAATTTAGCCCCCTGACCAGCAAGTTTTTTGAAGCCATTAGCATCTAACCGCGTCCACAATTGATCCAGATGACGTTGCTGTAAACCATCAACCATGATACCCACAATCAACCGTGGTTGAGAAAATGCAATTTGTGAGAATATCGTTAGAGTTAATAAAATCCTCTTCATCATTCGTTTGTAATATTTATAACCATATGAGCCATATAAGTTGCATATAAGTTTTATTGATGTATAATTTCTTATTCATAATGAAACAAATTTAAACAAGCCTGTTGAAATAAAGCAAACAATCCGTTTATATGTTACTTATATGGCTTATATGGTTTTTAAAAGATTTTCTACTTAAAGTACCCCCTTAGTCGAAGGAATAATTATTTTGCATTATAAAATACTATTCTTATCTTTATAGTGCAAAAATACAAAAATATATGACATGAAAGCAGCATTATTACTAAGAGTTTCAACAGAGTTACAAGATCTGGAAAGTCAGATAAAGGACTTAAGACCAGTTGCAGAGAGTTTTGGTTATAAAGTGCCAGAAAAATATATTTTTGGTGAGCACATCACAGGCAAAGATGATATTAGAAAAGGTGAGCGAAAATCAATTACTAATCTAAAAGAAGCCTGTAAAACAGGAGATATTTCTGCAATTTTCATATATGAAGTTTCTCGTTTAAGTAGGAGTAGTATTGATGGGAGGTCATTTGTTAGAGATTTCAATGAAATGAAAATACCTATTTACTTTAAAGATCGTGGTATCTGGACACTTGATAGAAAAACATTAGAAGAAGATTCAACAACTAAAATGGTAGTTGGTCTCTTTTTTGATTTTGCAGAACAGGAATTAAAAACACTGAAGAGTAGAACTATTAGAGGAAGGAGAAATTCCGCAAGTAAAGGTTTGGCAACGGGTGGTTATTTAAATTATGGTTATAAAAAGGATGTTGAAACTGGTCTGATCGTTATTGATGAAACTGAAGCTCCTTTTGTAATAGATATGTTTCAGAAATATGCCACAGGAACCTATAGTTTAGCAAATCTAACTAAATATGCCAATACATTAAATTATGAGACTCGTTATAAAAAAAATAGTGAGAAGGGTACATTTATAACTACTAGCGGATATAAAAAAAATACTGATAATATCAAATGGAATGTTGGTGTAATCAGTTCTATGCTTAAGAATAGAATATATATTGGTGAAACTTATTTTCAGGACATTAAGAAAAATGTACCTAAAATCATTGACATAGAGACATTTAATAAAGTACAAGAAAAATTTTCCACAAATCCAAAGTTTTTGGAAAAATCAAGAAACTATATACATTTATTACAAAAAAAAGTAATCTGTGGACATTGTGAGAACTTATTATCAGCTCATATTAATTCTGATGGTGTGACAGGAAGTTATGTCTGTACTAGCTACAACTCCACTAAAATTAAATGTGGCAACACTACTTTTAATTATTTTAGATTTGAAGCCGCAATTTGGGACTTTATTAAAAACAACTCATATATATTCTCCAACCTAGACGAAGAGGAAAAAATGAAAAAGATAACGGAATTAGAGGCTGATAAACTACCAATATATGAATCTATAAAACTCAAGGAAAAATTTATTCAACAGGAAAAACAAAAGATAGCTAACTTACTTGAAGTTGTAAAACAAGGTATTTTCTCAACAAAAGATATCGCAAAAGATAAATCTGAAATAGATAAGTCAATTGCTGATTATGAAGGTGAGATCATAAAATCAAAATCGAACATATCTTTAATTGACAATCGAATTGAATTGATTAAAAATTCTGATTTTTCTAAAGACTCAATTTCGAAAATTGAAGCTGACAGAGTACAAATGAAAAAAATTATAAATGATGTTATTGACAATATTACTGTCTACAAAATTGATAATAATGCAGTAGTAATGCAAATTGCTATGTACGATTGCCCAGTATTCAATGTACTACTAAATCAACGAAGTAAAAGAATCTTTAAATATTGGTTTATTGAAGAGCATGTAGCATCATTTTTAAGGGGTAGATACAAAGTAACAACTTTGGAAAAATGTGATAATTTTTATTTCTATAATCCAACAGAGTTAACTGCAGATGGTTATCCTTATTGGATGTATTATACATTTGATGAAATGTGTGCAATTTTAGAACATTCTGGTATGTATTCTGAATATATGCCTGCTTTGCCATATACAAATCCCAAAAGTGTTAGGCCAGATATTATTCCTGAAGATGAAACTAACTTTAGAGAATACATGAATCACAAATTTGGAACTTCTTTTGATTAAAACGAATAAAATCTCGACTTATAACTATTTTAATAACCAATATGAAAATTTACAACCCAATAGGTAGAGCTGAAGAGTATTCTCCATTAGCATTGAATTACTTCAGTGGCTGCACTCACAATTGTCGATACTGCTATGTAAATAGGCTCAACTTAATATCAGGGGAACAACAAACTCAGGCCATTTGTAGTCCACCAACCCCCAATGGTTATAAAGAGCTTGAAATTAGTGCAAAAAGGTTTCAGGGATGTAATAAGCAAATACTACTATCATTTACTGGCGACCCCTATTGCAATATGCCACAGCACTACACACGTCAAGTACTTGAAATCCTCAATAAATATGAACACAAAGTATGTATACTGACTAAGGGGGGAAGTCGGACACTTCGAGATATTGATTTGTTTAAAAAGTTCGTAACTAATGACTTATTTACGGACAGTGCACCCCGAATCTCGGTTGGAGCTACGCTTACTTTCGATAATCCTGAAGATTCCCTTAAATGGGAGCCTGGAGCAGCTTTACCAGCAGATAGAATCGAATCACTTCGAATTCTATCAGAACAAGGTATTCGTACATGGGTAAGCTTTGAGCCTGTAATCTGTCCAGAACAAACATTAAACCTCCTTAATCAAGTATCAAATATAGTCCACCATGTTCGAATAGGTAAAATTAATGACTATTGCGATCTGGATAAAAATATTGACTGGAATGATTTTATAAAGCAAGCTGTTGGTATTTGTCGTGATAAGCAACTGCCATTTTACATTAAAAATGATTTGGCAGCCTATAATAAAAACACTTTCCTATTCGACACAGAGAGAAATCATGAATTTCTCAACCTTTAGCATCCCAATGCATCATAAATAACAGTTTTAAATAAGGCAGATTAGTTTTAGTCAATCGCTCACTATGTTTACAGAAAAATACTCCCCAAGGTAAAAACAAGCAACCTGACACTAAACTCCACCTTTCAGGTAGTATATATATTTGCCAAATGCTTTGTTATGTATCCAATATCAAATTGCTACTTTTGAAATAATATTTTGAGTTATGGTTTGTTTTTGTGAAATAATAACATATATTTGCATTGTGGATTTGTGTAATGTCAGAATTCACATTTAAATAGTTAATACAAAAGCGTTTTAGATATTATCCTGTTCTGAAATCTCGACAATTTTAAGTACAACTGGATGATAGCAACAAAACGCTCCACGTCTATATACGGCGTGGGGCTGTTGCTTTATCATAGTTGTACAGGGTGTCGAGACCCTCAGGACGGTGAAAAGGCTAACAGTCCCCACGCTTTTTTTATGTCTAATACTGAACTCTGGAAGCTGGGGGGGATGGTAAATTAATTATTATGAGTCATAAGTTTGTGCAGTTTAAAGATTTTGAATATCTAACAGAGAGTAAATCTACCCCTGCCAATATCAAAGTAATTGTATATGTAAAAGTGGTTGGAGATAAAGACGAATCTCTTGGTAGTTTAAGATTTGGTCTTTATCAAGATTTAATCGAAGTCACCCTAAAAGAATGTATTATTGATATTGTTTCACAAAACTATCCTAAGTTTAAAGCTTATGAGTCTGAAATTGTAAAAATCTAAATAATATGAAACATTTACGCTTTTCTTTATTTTCAATTTTATTGGTATTCGTTTTCTCACTGCAAGCCAAAACAATCCGTTATGTCAAAGTTGATGGTACAGGTGATGGCTCTTCATGGACTAATGCTTCTAATTGTATTCAAACCATGATTGACAACTCAGTTTCTGGTGATGAAGTTTGGGTGGCAAAAGGCACTTATTATCCAACTACTGAAACCATTGCTCGTGATGCACGTTCTAGAACTTTTCTGTTGAGGCAAGGAGTGAATATGTATGGAGGGTTCTCTGGATCTGAAAATGCTGTTTCTCAACGTGCTTTAGCTGATCTAAATTTAGATGGCAAGGTTGATTCGTGCGAGTTACTAAATACTACATTATTAAGTGGTGATATTGATGGTGTACCTGATGTTTGGACCAGAACCATAAAAACTGATAGTACATGGACTTGGTCAGTTACTGGGAATCAGGGCAATGTATATTGTGTAGTAACTAGTCAAAATGGTCATGTAAATACAAAATTTGATGGTTATTCAATAACAGGTGGAAATGCCAATGGAACTGATTTTTTGATCAAGTGTGGTGGTGGTATGTCCGTTATGGCTAATTCGCTAATTAATAATTGTATAGTTTATTATTGTGCCGCATATCATGGTGGTGGTATTGATGCAACGCCATATTTATCCGGTTCTTCTACTTCTTCGAATGCGATTAATGTAAAAATAAATAATTGCTTAATAAAAAACTGTTCTGCTGAAAAATATGGTGGTGGAATTTATTCGGATTATGGGCTTAATATGGCTAGGTGCAATGTTATTGGATGTTCAAGTTCAGATTACGGTGGAGGAGTTTATTTAGACAATCAATCATATAATTCTTCAATTACTGATTGTGTTGTAAATCAATGCTCTGCTAAAATAAATGGTGGTGGAATTTATTCTAATAGTTATAGTCGTATTGGCAATATTTGTGTGTATCTCACGAATTGTTATGTTACGAATTGTTATTCGTCAAATGGCGGTGGTATAAATGCAAAAAATGATTACTATCCTTCAGATTATAACAAATCACATACTTTTATAACGAGTTGTTTTGTTGGAAATTGTAAAGCCATTAATGTTGGTGGAGGTATATATTTTGCTAATGAAAACTCAAGTAGTAATCTTTATTCATACATTATGAATTGTACTGTTGTAAATTGTAATGCGACTAATGGCGGCGGCATTTATTCAAATTTTGGTTTTTTAGAAAACAACATTGTATGTAATTGCTTAGCCACGACAAAAGGAAGTGGCATATATTCCTCTCTAGATAATACTTCTTCTGCCTATTTTTCAAATAACTGTATTATTAATAATGATATTTATTTAGGTGTAGGCTCACAACAAAATACAGTATCACCTGATATAAAGACTACTTTTATTAAACCCACTTCTTTTGTTGGAATTGCAAATAGTAATGCTAATAATACTGAGTTCAAAAGTTCAGATTGGCGACTTCGTGAAAATTCAATTTGTATTAATGCCGGTATATCAACAGATATTCCAGCATATATCTTAATTAGCAATGATTTACAGGGCAATCTTAGAAAATTGTATGGTTCTGTAGATTTAGGAGCATTTGAATTCGATGTGCCAGATTTATTTATACCTGTAAATGAATCATTCAACAATTGGATAGATTTTAATACCGGTGGTAGTGCGTTTTATCATTCAACTAAATTAAATACACAAAATGACATTAAATGGACAATTGTAAATCAAAAAGCAGATTTTAGTTGGCAATCAAACTTAACTTCACCTTATAGTCAGCCAATCTTTACCTATCAAATCGATGGTACAAAATCAAGCAAAGTATATCTTCGGTATGACATGTATTTTCAGGCTTATGCAGGCACAATATCTCCCTTAGGCACTGAAAAATTAAACGTAGAATTTTCAACAGATTTGGTTACTTGGAGTACAATTGCAACTTATTCAAATGCCAATGGTACTATTGCTAATAAAACATACAAACACGATATTAGTGCTTTGGCTGCTGGTAAAACATTCTTTATTCGTTTTAATGCCAATGGCGCTAATAGCAATAGGATTGAGAAATGGGAGATCGACAATGTAATTATTGATGCAGACGGTTTAAGTGCTGTAAATACTGTGCAAGCAGATAAGTACACCTACAAATTAAATAATGGAAATTTGGTTATCAGCAATTTATGTCAGTTATCAACTATTCAGATTTTCGATATTAACGGCAAAATGCTTGCTCAAAAAGTAGACTCTCAAACTGCGAATTTCACTTTGCCTGTTCACGGCGTGTACATTGTAAAAGTCACTTCTGATTCTGGTATTGAAAATAAAAAAGTAGTTTGGTAACAATATAAAATCCTTAAATTATGTGTAGTATTTCTGATAGGAAAATTTCTCTTGCTGTATTTAAATTCAGGCTAAATGGAATAATAGCCGGAGAAGCTATTTGTTCCTATGACTATAATACAATCAGAGATGATTTTGACAACCTACTTAGCATTGATATGTACATTGGTAAAAATCCTCCTTTAGTGATGGAGCTTTACACGAAAAAAATTGAAGCTGAAATTATAATTAATGATGACTATTCCCAAGCAAAAGGTATGATAAAATCAGAGATATATCCGATGTTTCGTGGTGTCGATATTGAACTTTTTAAAACTACTTTTGAATTTAAATTTTCTCAAAAAGACAATTCTAAAATTAAACTTACAAAAATTGAAAGATCAGATTTGGAATATGAGATTACAAACATTGAAACTGGGAAATCTTACGTGTTAACCAGAGACACAGAAGCGGAAGTTATTGACTTCGCGTATTCAAACTTGTAAAAATTACATGTTTGATTTGAAATCGTCTCGGTGTACTAAAACGAACAGGTAAAGCGGTCTTAGTCAATCATTCACTTTGTTTGCAAAAAACGCACCACAATGGGAGACAAACTGCCAAAGATATTCAGCACAATTGATTGGTAATTTCTTGTGGATACTCTTTTGTTAAGATACGGTACGCTAATTTTCACATCACACTAAACCGATAATTTTTGGTTAATCTTTATCCATAATTTCTTCAATGAGGTAGATTATTCAATCTTCTCAATAGGCTCACAATTTTTTTTTAATTTTTTTGTGTGTCGGTTTCAAGACCTGTTCCCAATACTCCCCCGAGCCTTATGGGCGAGAAAAAAGAATTGTTTCACAAAAAAAATCAAAAAAATGACAAAGGAAATTATTTCTTACCTCAGCACACCTGAGGAAGTAAAGGCGGCTTATGAAAAAATGGGAGTTAAGACAGCCCGCATCTCTGGACTGAATGATAAATTTATGACAGTTCCTGAAAAATTTGAAGTGTTTGGACTTGTCCCTAAAGATGTAACTATTAACGGTCGTACTATGCAAAACATACC
>JAYFQH010000054.1:0-23063 GCA_034927265.1 Paludibacter sp. | reverse complement strand
CTCCGAAGCATACAAATCGATGTATTGGGCATATAATGCAGCCCCGAATCCGTTGGCATAACCCTCGTTGCCGATGTACCAGTTTTTTACATTATAGCCTTTGTCCACACAATACTGAATCAATCTTCTGGCCTCGGCAAGTCCTTCGGCATCGGTGCGATAGAATTTTCCAGAACGGATATTTACTCCCACCATGGGGAGGGCATTTACTTTCCTGCACCAAGAGATGTACTCGTCGAGATCCATATAATTCTCAGCAGGAATATTCTTTTCCACATAATTAGCAGTATCCCAGCGATCGGGGCCAAAATTATCTCCCGTGAGATTATCCCAGTGGTAAGACATAACCACTGTTCCTCCCGGCCAGCGAATGATTCCTGTTTTTACGGCGCGCATCCAGTTGGCAATGCGTTCATCTTTATAGATATTATCCGCCTCATTGCCATATACAAAATGCGACCCGTTGGCCAGGGACGAAATGATATGCTGAGGTTTTGCTGCATCAAGTGTGACATTCACATCGGCAATAGTTTCGCTACTACCACCTGTAACAACCCCATAAAACGCCAACTCATCAATCTGCCAGTCGGCCGCCACCTCACCCGCCACACTTTGTGTCGACGTAAAAGAAAAATAAGCGGTGTCGTTAAGTTGCTGAGGTCCGGCAGAAGGAACAAAACTTTTCCTTTCCCAGTTTTCAGGTATAGAATAGCCGGCATTGGCTCCGGAATAAATCATATTTGAAAGAATTACCGGTGAAGATTTGAGGGCATCATACAAATAACTGCGGGCATTAAGGGTATTGCTGTTCCCTTTTTTACTGAGCACCTCCACCTTTGTAATAACGACCTGGTAACCGCTTTCGGCGGCAAGCGATAAATAACCGTAACGATTGTTGGCTACTGCAGTGTACATGTTTTTTACCGAAAGATAATTGACGCCTGATTGCAAAGCCATCTCAAGACTGATAGCTGTAGTGTTAAAAACACCAAACTCATTACCTGAATAAATACCGGTATGTTTTGTTACCGGAAGTTTTGAGCCGCTGGTAAAATCATATTTCAGCAACAGTTCCTCGGCCTGCGGCAAAGCCACAAGCCACTGCAACGACAACAGCACGGATAAAGAAAATAACAGAATATGCTTCATTTTAATCTAATTCAAAAAATTAAATTGATCTGTTGCCGCTTAACCCTGACGGCAACTGATATTAACCAACCAACACGAATCTTTTAAAAAAAATCACTTATTGTACCACTATCTTTTGCACAGGCATCACATCATTGTCCATCTTCAGGAAATAAACCCCTTTCCCGGGAAGTTTCGTCTGAAAATGTTCGGGAAGTTGTTCCTGCCGAAGCACCAGCTGACCGGAAAGATTATAAATGCTTAATGCGGAGTGTTGTTTTCCATTGATATGTAATACATTATCCTCAGTCCATATCTTTCCTGAAAACACTTCATTTACTGCTGAGGTTTGCACAGCTACTGCCTTTATTGGTAATATTTTTATTGCTTCATCACTTTCAATTTTCAATTCAGCCGTGAATTCTCCAGCTTCCTGTGCCGAGAAATTTATCTGAATATTTTTACCGTATTCCAGTTCTGTTACGGTAGCCGAATGCTGATCCAGACTGAAATAAGCATTGATATCTCCAACAATAGATATTTCTACGGTATTTTCAAGCAGTTCACCAAAAACAGTTATCTTCTGTGTTTGAGATAGTCCTTTATCTGTATTGAATATAATACTGTCAGCATCGGCAAGTATCGTGGGAACAGTAATCGTCGGTTTAATAACCTCTCCATACACCGTAATTTCATCAAAGCTAATGACCTCGGTAAGCGATGTCCCCGTGGCAATACCAATTCCGAAACAAAGATTTGCATCGGTCTGAGCAGGTGTTGTGGCATTGGCCATAAGCGATACAACACTATAGGATGTTGTGGCAATACCATTTTTCTGTGCTCCTTTAGTCGTGACAGGAGGAAAGGTTTTCCCGTAATTAAATATTCCGTTAACCGCCTGTGCAGTCGATTTCTTCATATTCAGATCAATCTGCGTCACCTTAAACGAATACAGAGGATTACTGATGATTTCAAATCCTACGTAGCGATGATTGGCGATATAGAAACCACTCCAGTTAGAGGTTACAAGGGCATTATCAGCAAAATTACCGGTAATGGCACTTCCGATTTTTATATCAGAAACCCTTATACCCTTTTTCACATCAACGGGGGTAGCCTGATTCTCGCCGGTCGTAAAAGGGAAGCGTGCAATCCAGGTTTTTTCGGATGGTGGCGGTAATGTTACATCAGGCATATTAAACACCGATTTGGCAAAAGCATACATTTTCAGGATGACATCTTCGTATTTATCCGAGCTTCCCTGATTGAAAAAAGCATGTACATAATAGTCGTAGATATTCTTTTCAGCACGTCCACCTTTTTTCAGCACTGAATCACAAAGCGCCACCGATTGAAGATAGGAAATAGTGAAATCGGCCGTACCATGAAAAACTGCAACCGCCGGAATGTTAGCTGTATTATCAGGGATATAATTGATGGATGAAATCACCTCACGGCTTGCCTGAGTGGGATAATCCACCAGATAAGGAGAAGATCCACTGCCAAAGCTACCTGCCAGATTATGCTGAAAATCATAGATGCCGTTGCAGCCCATGTACAATTTACATCCGTTACCGTTGTGTTTCATGGCAGCCAGCGAAGCCAGAGGCGTTCCTGCCGAACCGGCAGCGTAACCAAAACGGGTCATATCGAGTCCCCATTCAGCAGCATGAGCTTGCACAAAAGCAAAGACATCGGCCAGTTCCTGCATGCCCTGATTAAAATCACCGCCTTGTGAAATGACCGAATAGGTTATCCTCACACCGGCAATCCCACGGGATGCCAGATAGGTTGACTGATTCACAAAAGCAGTGGTACCTCCGTTCGACCAGCCTCCACCATGTACCCAGATAATAAAAGGATGGGGTCCGGTGGTTAATTTGGGAATATCCACCTCCAGACTCAAGGAATGGGTATCATAAGTTTTGAAGGTATATTTCAGGGTAGTGCAATGCGCATAATCGTTGTCGCTTATCTGCACAGGTTGATAACCCGCATAGGCGGTATATGCATCCGCAGGTAAAGCAGCACAACCACCTTTAACCAAGGGGCATATTTTAGCCGCATCAGTCAGCGTATAACTGCCTTCAGAACCCGACAAAGCCATCCCGTAGCGGTTCTTTTGCGCTGAAGCTGAAAAGATTATGCCGAAGACTGAAAGTATGCTCAACAAAACAACTTTTGTCGAGCATATGAAATGTATTTTTTTCATTTAGAAATCCTGTTAATCATCTTTTAATGAATCATCACTTTATGTGATAAAGTGTTACCGTTCTTTTCAATTTTCAATAGGAAGCAGCCCCGGTTATTCACGCTGACAGTTGCTTCATCAGCAATGTTATTCCGTTCAGCGATTTTCATCCCGGCAATATTATACACTATGATATTTGCACCTGCATATCCTGACAAGACAATGTCGGATGATTTTACTAACACTTTACCCGTTTCGGTTTCAAACGTACCGGTTGTATTATCAGAAATGGCAGTCAGGCTTATCTCCCGGCTTCTGAAATCAGAACTACCAATGATCAGTTTATCCGTATAAGTTCCGGTTGTTAACGGTGCATTAAATCTCACCTGAACAGTAGTACCGGCAGTGGCAGTCGCCTGAGCAACCGTCGCTCCTGTTAGCAGAGTAAAATTCGTACCGCCAGCCAGTGATACATTCAAATCACCGGTCAGGTTATATCCTTTAATGGCAATATCCACTGTTTTTTGTCCGCCGGGAGTTGTCGTTCCAAAGTTTTCAACTTTGTTCAGCGGGATATTTAATGCAGGTCTTGAAGAGTAGTTTACAACAATACTGTCGATAATAATTTCATTCAGATCAACCTTTCTTCCGGTAAAAGTCAGTTTACTGGCTGAACCTCCTACAAAAGTTGCAGACTCATACCTTCTCAGTGAATTTGTTGAATTAATACTATCAAACATCAGCTGACTACCATCCATAAAAACTTTAAAAACGCCATCAGATCCTGAGTTCAGACTTCTTACCTTGAAAAACAGATCAAAAGGCTGACTCAAATCCATTTCCGGAGTTGTTAAATATGCTGAATCGACACTGGTGGATCCAAGACATACAGTTCCCAGGTTAGGAGATCCAGCCTTATACTCGTACAATTGGTCACCTGTCCAACCACTAACGATCGACAATGGAAGATTATCCGGGATAGTACGTAATGCCGATAAAGTATTGGAAGAAGTTGACGTTGCATCATAATTTGAGAAATCTTCAAACAGCAGATCACAAGAGGCAGTTAATGCTATATCAATTGTTGCCACATCCGGATTTTCAATGCGCAAGGTAGCGGTATGAGGAGTTTGCACTCTTGTAGCAGAATTGTAGGTCAGCGTTGAAGCATCATAAGTCACATTGACGGTTTGTGCCGAAGCATTCAAATCGACTGCAGCAATTGAACTCACATTTTTCGAGAAATTTGCGGCATCTGTACCAACAATACTTATTGTAGTTGCCTGTGTTAAATAGGCTCCCGTCAGCGTTACCGGTAAAGTAACCGCGTGATTTTTCGATGCTTTTATTTTCAATTGAGTCGCATTGGCATTCACTGTTGGCGTTGTTATCAAACTAACAGTTCCATAAATTTCGATTTTGTCGATGTATACAACTTCCGCAGATGAAGCCGACATGGTACCAATGGAGAGATAAAGCGTATTCACATCGGTCTTTGCCGGAATAACTACAGCCCCTGTTCCAGTAGCTTCTGTCAGTGCATAAGTAGCATAGCTTGAAGTTCCATGCAAAGTAGCGGCCGTATAGGTTTTTGAATCGAATGTATTTGCTTCGTTACCAAAATTGATTTGTATTTTATTAGCAGTAGTTCTTTTTAACACAATATCAATCCTGGAAATATTAAATTCACTAGCATTTCCTGACTTTGTAATTGGCACATTAATACATTTTCCTGCACCGATATTCATACCAGTCCAGTTGCTAATTTCAATAGCATCAGAGGAATAATTTACCGTCAGTTTAGTCGGATCAATAACAATATCTCCCATGTTAATGCCATCAGCCACGCCTGAAGCTTTTAATTGGTCGATTCCGGTGGTAAAATTATAGGTTCCCAACAAAACATCTTGTCCATAGGACAATGAAGTTGAAAAAACGATTGCCACAACGGCAAGCAATAAAAAAGTATTTTTTTTCATACGGTAGTGATTTAAAAGATTAATAACAGCATCATAATCGACAACGGCACTAAGAGGTGTCGACTCCATACAAATGTAATTACATCAGGATTGCCGTTATATCATTATTTCATCAAAATGTAACGTTTTTTCGACAAAAAGAAAATCAGAAATAAAACGTTGATTTTCAATATCATAAAAACATCCGATTAATTTACTTAATGATTATCCGTATGATGACCTAAGTAGTCCCGTAGGGACGAAATATCTATAGAGAACGACATTATATATCCTATCTGAGTCCCGTAGGGACGACGACACATGGGTTTTCTGTAAAAATGTCGTCCCTACGGGACTTATAAAAACGGATGATTGCATGTTTCTACAGATATTTCGTCCCTACGGGACTACTTAGGTCATCATCCGGATATACATTATTTATTTTAAATGAAACATCAGCTTTGAAAATGAATAAGCTGCAAGTTCAAATTTCCCTTTTTTATCATCAATGGAAGTTTGAAGTTCTTTGCCCGTCTCATCAAAACTTATGTTTGTGATTTTTCCTTTCACTTTTACACCATCAATAATCAGGTGAATATGCTGAGTTTCGGGAGATTTGTTTAAAACATAAACTTGTAACTCCTTATTATCAAGACTTAAAGCCGCCACCCCATAGACCTGCCTATCCGAAGATTTCACTTCAAGATACTTTGCACCCAAAGCAGATGCAGTCAACCCAAACACTTTTGCCACAGGATTGAATTTATCCAGTTGCGTTCCTTTCGATTTGGTGGTAAAAACACGATTGTCCTTACTCCCCTGACCCATATTCATATTCCAGTAGCAAGCCGAATAAACCTCGTGGCGCATCATCATCAGCATATAATCGGCCACCAGCAAGGCATAATTATGGGCTGTTCCACCTAGATTTCCACCCACACCCCATTCGTTGAAAGCAAGTCGGGTATTTTTACCCATGGCTTTTACCCTTTCAAAAAACATATTGCAATAATCATCGAATTTGCCATTGTACAGTGGAAATTCATTCTTCCACTCCTCCAGTTTAGTTCCGGCAGCCAAGCCCCACTCGTTTCCCCATTTTTCATGATACTCCATCACATCCAGATGTTTTGACAGTCTGATGATAGTCATTGACTCTTCAAAACGTTTTTTCACCTCAGGACCGAACTTCCAGTCGCCGATGATGGTTATGTCAGGATCTACCGTCTTCAATACTTCAGCATATAAATCAATGTATTTTGCATACATTTCAGGAGAGAAGCCTTTGGCGTAACCTTCGTTGCCGATGTACCAGAATTTCACCCTGTAGTTTTTATCCTTACAATATTGAATTAAACGCCGCGCTTCATCAAGTCCTTCAGCATCAGTCCGGAATTGTTTACCCGATTTGATGTTTACGCCCACCATTGGTTCTGCATTCACTTTTTTGCAAAAGGCAATATATTCATCCAGATCCATGTACTCAGAAGGAGAGATATTCTTTTCAACATAGTTCACCGTATCCCAACGATCAGGTCCGAAGTTATCACCCGTCAATGCATCCCAATGATAAGTCATCACCGCAGTACCTCCCGGCCAGCGGATGGTTTTTACTTTCGAACGGCGCATCCAGTCGGCTATCCGCTCATCTTCATACAACTTATCATTTTCAGCACCGTATACAAAATGAGCTCCGGTAAGATATGGTGAGATCAGATGTTGAGAATGCGCTGCATCAATTGTCAGGGTGACCTGAGCATGAAGTAAGAATATACAGGAAGACGATAAAATGAAGAGAAAAGAGAAAAGTAGATTTTTCATAACATATCAGATATTAGAATATTAAGCTATCTTAGCTGAAATAAATTTGGTTGCCATTCGAAACAAACAGCAACCAAATTATTCATTGTTACAAAAGAATTTGTTAACGAACAAACACTTTTTCCACTTTACAGCCTGTACCATTATTCAGGCGCACGAGATACAATCCCTTTTCCATACCAATTTCGGCGTTACCGGTTAGTTGTTGTCTGCTAACCATTTTGCCATCGAAGCTGAATACTTCCACCAAAGCAGGATCATCCACAACCACCATAATGGTACCTGTTCTTCCAAAGATATTTGCTTTCAGGGTATTGGCCGATAATCCGGTTGCAGCACTGTTGATCAGACTGATATAACGATAATCTGTCAGTCCACCGCCTTTGACTTCGACTACTGCGCTGACTTCAGCACCCTCAGCCGGCTTAGTATATTTCACCTGGATATTTGTTCCGGCCTCAGCAGTCGTTTTATCAATAGTTGGGGTCAACACCTCATAACCCGCAGGCGTACCGCTTAATACCACCTGAATATCGGTGGTCAACTGATAGGCTTTAAACGGAATCGACAGCGTCACAGGTTCGGCACTGCTCTGGAAAGGTTTCGACATATAAGCCGGCAGGTTGAGTGCAGGAGTAGTGGTGGGGAAAACCGATATTTCATCCACCACAATACGGCTACTGTCATTGGCCAATCCGGCAAAGGTAATTTTACTGTTGGCAGTGGCAACGAAACCATCGATGGTACGTAATGTCAGGGTATTGTTAGGATTCACAAAACTCCAGATAGTATCGGCATCAGCGAGTACATACATATTACCCAGCATTGTAGTGCGGTTCGACATCTTTTTCGATCTGAAAGTCAAACCGAACGGAGCTGACAAATTCAATTCAGGTGTAGTTGCCTTGGGAGCAAGCGCATTACCACCACGCAATTCAAGTCCCAACGCATAGCTGCCTGACAGGTGCCAGTAAACACTGTCATTGAAGTTCCAACCCGGCATAGTGAGATAATCGGCTTGATTATAAGTATTTACTCTGGTAGAATCCATATCTTTCTGCAACACAGGATCAGACACAAAATAAGTGAAGTTTTCATTCAGCACCGGACAAACTCCCGACAGGTTAGTGTAGGCCACACGGTCGCCATAGGAGAACTTCAACTGGGCACTGTGTTTTCCGGGTACTGTAGGAACGTAAGTTACTCTTACAGTAGTTCCGGCAGTGGCATCAACCGCATCAACCGAAGTTTGCAGGCAAGAAAAAGAAGAAGTCGGATCGATTAGTTCCACACTGACATTTTCTGTAGTTCCGCCAATTACTTTCAGCGACACGCTGCCATCCACTTCGTTTCCGGCCAGTACATTCCCGAAATTAATGGTACCTGTTGCTACAATATCACCAGGAGAAAGTACTTCTCCATAGAAAGACAGGGCTTCTATTTTCCACTGCGATAAGTCGTCAGTAGAGTTTGTGTTTTGTGTAGCTGAAAAAGACATGAACTTCATAGAATTAAATTCCACTGCAGCGCTGGGAGTAAAACTCTGTTCGGTGAGGGCTTCGGGTATTACCGCACCACCATTCCCTGTATAAATCAGGTTGGCATTGATGGTCGGATTATCTTTTGGTACAGAGCCCCCCATGTCATAAAGATACGAACGGGTCCTGTTGGTATTACTTCCCGGCGTTTTAAAATGCTTCACCACTACCCGGGTGATTCTTACGATCTTGCCTTCAGCCGGCGTAATTGAAATATATCCGTAACGGGTATTAGCCACTCCGGTACCATAACTTCTTACCAACAGGTAACCATCTTCAGTTATAGTCATTTCAGTAGAAGGGAAAGTAGTAGTATTCCACGATCCGAATTCCGAACCGAAGACCACTCCCGGCACTTGTACCACAGGCACTTTGCTTTTGGTTGTAAAATCGTATTTAGCCAACAGGGTTTCCTGTGCCGTTACGCTTACAAATCCGATTAGTAGCAAAGCAGCCGCCATCATAATTTTTTGTTTCATTTGTTTCATAATCATCTAATTTTAAGATTACACATTTTATACATTACATTTTAATATGATTGAAGGGTTGGCATTACCAACCAGGGTTTTGAGGACAATTTTTATTGATTTGCATTTCAACAAAAGGGATGGGCAACAGGTACATCTGCGGTGTGGTGAATGCCCTTGTATGGTATTTCTTCACATTATAGACAAATGTACCATCGTTTTTCTTTCTGATGTCGTAGAAATAAATATCTTTTTCCGTTTCAGGAGCAATCATCCAACGGCGTACATCAAAGAACCGGTGTCCTTCGAACATAAGTTCTATCCTCCGTTCATGACGAATGGCTACTTCGAGGTCTTCTTTAGAGATGGTGGTACTCAAAGCGGGCATTCCTGCATTCAACGTCGGGCGGTACCTTTCCTGTCCTATTACTTTACTCTTGGCCCGGCTACGGATCATGTTGACTGCCTGTACTGCCGTATAGGGATAGCCTGCCGGTTTTACATTCGGCCCGTAAACCTGATTCATTGCTTCAGCGTAATTTAAAAGCGTTTCAGCGTACCGATAAACCGGAAAGTCTTCAAAACCAGTCTGATTTGCCCCTTTCAGATCGAGTGAAGGATTGACAAATTTTCGCAAATAGAAACCGGTTTTTACCCCATAAGTTTCATTATCCTTTCCTGAACCCACCGTATCGGTCACTGAAAAAGGCGTATAAATTTCGCAGGACAAGTCCCTGAATTTAGCCTGATTAAAAAGAATGCAATCGTAGTAACGCGCATCTCTTTTCTGATAAGGTTCTGCCGGATTATAGGCATAAGTGGAAGACTCCGGATTAACTACCTCGGTATAAGTTCCGTCGACATTTTCGGTCAACTGTGTCACCGGAGTTTTACCATCCTGCATTTGGAAAGCAATGTGTGCATTATAAGTTGGAAAGATATGCGGCCAACCTGCAGCAGTACGGAAAGTGAGCGGCAGGAAAGTTTGGTTCCAACTGTTTGCTTTTGCTTTCTGATACGAGAAAATACGTTCATACATACTGGAATGTCCCCTGTCGAGGAAAAATACATTGCAATATACCGAACGGGAGTTGTTCACCGTAGTACTTGTAAACAGGCTGTAACTGTTCAGCGAGATAACGTCACGGGCAGCATCCAGCGCTTTTTCCCAACGGACAGGATCAGTGCTGCCGTAGCAAACATAAGGATTGCCGGTGCCATCTGCTCCCGGGCCATTGAACAAAGGACTTGCCATGTATAGCAACAAACGTGCTTTGATTGACAAGGCAAAACCACGGGTCACACGTCCGTAATCGGTACCTCCTACGTTTTTCGGAAGCAGCGGAGCAATGGAGTCAATTTCCCTGATCACAAAATTTACAGTCGAATCGAGGGTTTGACGGGGAGCACCCGCTATATCTCCGCTGATACTTTTTACGGAAGTAGTTATCACGGGAACACCTCCAAAACAACGAATCAGTTCGGAATAATAGAACGCCCTGAGACAACGTGCCTGATTAATAAGATAAGCACGGGTGGTTTCAGTAAAACTGTACTGATCGCTCAGCGGCATTTTGTTGATATTTTCCAGAAATTTATTGGCAGTACGGATAGCGCGGTACGAGCCTGACCACATGTCTCCGAAACCCGGCAC
Organism: Paludibacter sp.; assembly: GCA_034927265.1. GTDB lineage: Bacteria > Bacteroidota > Bacteroidia > Bacteroidales > Paludibacteraceae > Paludibacter. Next base: position 12,306 of record JAYFQH010000054.1, on the reverse strand, counting down.
ATCATTCGGGCTCCACGAACCGAGGTTGAACGCAACCGCACCTGCATCCACCGCTTCATCCGTATATGCACTCAGATAACCATTGAACCTTACCGTTCCGAATGTCGGAATCAGAGCATACAATTGATCCACTAATGCCTGTGCTTTTGATGGATCCTGATAAACCGCCGCTTCATCCTGATTCGATCCGGAGATTTCATCCAGATCATACCTATCTCCAAAATCGCAACTTGTCACAAAAAACAGGATGCAACTTGCAACGATGCTATATAAATATTTCTTTTTCATATTAGAGCTATTAAAAGTTAACAGATAAACCCAGGGTATAAATACGGCTTTGAGGATAGATGTCGATTGAGTTGTCGGCCGCTTCAGGATCAAGACCGAATTCTTTCAGATGATCAAACAGCAACACGTTGTTTCCCCTGGCAAAAATCATCACCTTCGACAGGTTGACTTTATTCAATACCGTTTTGGGTAATGAATATGTCAGTTCGATATTTTTCAACCGCAAATAGTCTGACGAACGCACTCTTGAACTCGACACTTCATGATTGAAATGCTGGTTATTGGTCGTCAAACGATGATAAATGGCAGTTGAACGGGTATCCACCAGTTCGCCGGTAAGCGGATTGGTATAATAAGCCCAGCGTTTCTCATGAATGTCTTTCAAGCCATCAGCGGCAAGCGAAAACTCAACGATGGTATTACCTCCAAGCAATATACTTGAAAATGCCGCACCCTGCCACATCATACTGAACGAGAAATTTTTATAGGCGGCACCCAGCGTAAGTCCTCCGGTCAGTTGTGGTATTTTACTATAATCAATGGCTCCGAAATCATAATCATTGATAAGACCATCCTTATTACGATCAGCAAATTTAAGATCGCCAGGCTGGGCATTTCCCAACAGATTTACCGGTGTTGAAGGGTCATTTATCTCTTCCCAACTCTGATAAAAACCTTCTACCAGGTAACCGAAACGTGTTCCTACCGGCAGACCGGTCTGACGTTTGTAGGCCAACTCATCTGGATAAAGGATTTCATCCATATATTCAATCTTATTTTTGGCATAAGTCAGGTTGGCATCCACCCACACCTGTACCTCACCGATTTTGTCGTTATAACCGATTTCCATTTCAATCCCCTGATTACGTACAATCCCGATATTTTCGGCAGGCAGGGCGTAATTCAGACCCAGGGTTTGCGAGAATGTATTTCTTTTTGCCAGAATATCATAGCGATATTCATGGAAATAGTCGGCTGTAAATTTGAACTTACCAAGGAAGCGGGCATCAACCCCTATATTTCCCTTCAATGCACGTTCCCAGGTTACGTAAGGATTCCCGAGTTGCGTTTCCCAGTAACCTGTAACAGCAGTAGCAGTATTAACATCACCAAAGTTATAGGTGGAACCATTACCGTAAGAGTTCTGGTAAAAATAATTCATATTCCCGAGTTTATCGTTTCCGACTTCCCCAATGGAACCCCTGATTTTAAGGAAATCAATTCCTGAAATATTTTCCATCCAGAAGTTTTCTTCAGAAATGGCCCATCCAAGTGAGAAGGAAGGGAAAAAACCGAATCTTTTATCTTTATTGAAATTAGAGGAACCATTATAGGCCATGTTCATCTCAGTCATGTATTTTCTCTTATAATTGTAGGTAATCCTACCCACATAATCCAGATCGAACTGCGGCAACACGGCGTTGGAATAATACTGGCGTTGTTTGGTCAACAAGAGGGCACCCACATTGTGTTTTCCCTTGAAAGTATTATTATATCTGAGGGCAGCCTGCGAAACAATCTGTCGGGTAGTGGTTTTTCCATCCGAGGAAGTCGACCAGTCGGTTTCGGTATTGATCACAGTATATTCACCGTTTCGGGTATAGCGGCCGATTTCTGCGCGGTGATTGAGATTCCAGCCACTGGTAACCAAATTATCGAAACTGATTTCACCATCAACAGAAAGACCTTTGGTGATAAAATCAAGTTTTTGGTTAAGCCGAACGGTTCCTTCGATGGTATTGAGATTATCCAACTGGTAACCGGCAGAAGTCAGGTACACCAGCGGCGACTGGTTATCACCTCCCTGTGCACCGAACTTTCCGTTCGGAGTGATGTATGGAAACAGATTGGGAGCTGTCCTGAAAAAACGGGTAAAGAACTCCTGTTTGTTGGAGTTTGCAATACCAATATTTCTCACCTTCTCAATTCTGTTGGTCAGATCGACGGCCATCGTGGTGGTTTTTGAAATGGTAATATCAAAATTGGTACGCAAACTGAATCGCTGGAACGAAGGATTCGGGTTATAGGGAACATCCGTAAATGTTCTTTTGATATCTTCGGGCAAATTGTTATAGGTATCAAAACGTTCCAGATCGGAAGCTTTCGAATAATTTTTCAGAATTCCCTCTTCATTAAGATAATTCCCTGAAACGAAATACTTGATTTTATCAGTACCTCCCGAGATATTGATGTTTGCCTGTGTTTTAGGAGCAAACTTCCGAAGAAAATCCTCGGCATAATTATTATCAGGATGGGTGTAAGGCGCTGAATGATCCTGATATTTTTGCAGGTCGGCCAGGGAATATTCCAGCGGCATTCCGTCATTTAACAGAGCTTCGTTTCTCAGAGAAGCAAACTGATAGGAGTTCAGTACTTTTGGCAAGCGTATCAACTCATTTTGCGAATGTTGTATGGTGGCTGAAATTTTTGCTTTTCCTTCCTGTCCCCTTTTTGTGGTTACCAGGATCACGCCATTGGCACCACGGATACCATAAACTGCTGTTGCAGCAGCATCTTTCAACACCGTAAAACTTTCAATATCATCGGCATCCACATTTCCCATATCACGTTCAATACCGTCTACCAGAATCAAAGGATTGGTACTACCACTGCTCAAAGTAGAAATACCGCGGATGTAGATTTTTGATTCATTCAGGCCCGGGCGACCGCTTCCCATAAGAGTCGTGACCCCCGACACGCGTCCTGCAAGCGAGTTACTAAGATTCGAAGATGAGGCTACCTGCAATTGTTCACCTTTCACTGTGGTAACGGCACCAATCACCGTTTCCTTACGCTGTGTACCGTAACCTACAACCACCACTTCATCAATGGCAACGGCAGCCGATTCCATGATTACCACCAGATTAGTTCCGGCATTCACGTCTTTGGTTTTATAGCCGACATACGAAACCTGAATCTGATTATTTCCTTTCAGCACAAGATTGAATTTACCATCAATATCTGTAATAGTTCCGTTGGCATTATTATTTTTCTCGGTGACGGTAACTCCGATCAGGGGTTCACCGGTTTCATCTTTCACAATCCCCGACGCAATCCGCTGTGCCAAAAGGGAAGAAACACTGAATACAAAGGTGAATAATATTATTATCGTTTTTTTCATACTACTTAATCAAAAATAAGGTTACCATTCGGGATTCTGTAATAAATTTGCATTCCGGTTGCGCTCCGACTGAGGTATCGGATAGAAATAGTGTTTACGTTCAAAAACACGGGGTTCTATTGCCACCTGGCGGTTGTAGGTGTACGAATCATCGGGATTTTTGATGATTTGCATACCGTCTACGCTCTTTTTAAGTGATGTTCCTATCTTCCAGCGACGAATATCCCAGAAGCGATGCTCCTCAAAAGCAAGCTCTATCCTCCTTTCCAAACGGATGAGATCGCGCAGTTCCTCTTTTGTCACATCATCCTCCACCGAAGGCATATGAGCACGGCTACGTATCTGATTAATAGCCCATCTGGCATCGAGTCCGCCAATGCTGTAGGCCGGTCCACCATATTCATTGGCTGCTTCGGCAAAGTTGAGTAAGGTTTCGGCATAACGGAAAAATCCAAAGTTATGACTGACCTTGTATTCAGTACCAAAAATGGTGGCGTCTTTACTTGAGAACTTCTTCAGGTAATAACCGGTACGCACCCCATCAGTCAAGGTAGAAGCATCGTCGGCACCTCCTACGTAAGTCTCAATTAAACCATAAGTTTTCTTCGAATCGTAAAATCGGTTATCGGTATACCACCACTGCATTCCGTTGTAATATACATAAAGTGAAAGCCTCGGATCCCTGTTGGCATAAGGATCGGCAGCATGCGAGGGATTATTCCAGTCGAAAGGCTGACCGTCGTTCATCAGAAACGCATCTACAAAATCCTGCGTGGGACAGGTTAGTCCAAGAGCATTCTGATAGCCCATCGGCGCATTATTTTTCTCCATCGTATTATCCTGCACCCAGAGGCGACCAAAAATAAATTCACGGTTAGTAGCATAATAAGCATCATTGAAATAGCTGAATGAATACGCTCCGTTACCTTCGGGCAGATACTCATAAAGCTGGTATTCACCCAACGTAATCACATCATAGGCAGCCTGAGCAGCAGATTTCCATCTTTCATTATCGTATCCGCCCATCCACACCAATTCGTTGTTTCCATCAGTATAATCGGCAACAGCATTGACCAGCGGACTGGCGGCATATAACAACACTCTTGACTTTAACGCCAGCGCAGCTCCCCTGGTCGCTCTTCCGTAATGGGAAGTATATGAAGCATAGTTTTTAGGAAGCAAGGCAGCCGCTTTGTCGCACTCCTCTACAATAAACTTTACCGTATTGGCATAAGTTTCGCGAGGAAGCTTCATTTCATCCCCCGGATTCAACACCTTTGTAAGAATCGGGATTCCTCCGTAACGTTTAAACAATTCGTAATGATAGAAAGCACGGAGAAAAATCAACTCACCTAAAGTGCGTTTGTATGTACCTTCATTGATCGGCAGAATTTCCCGTTGATTTTCCCAATAAGGAAGAAACAGGTTGCAATGGCGGATACCTTCATACATATCGTTCCATGCCGGATCAGGAATATTGTTGGCATCCCAGCGTCCATTAACAAAATTATCCACCGCAGAGGTCGTTGAGGAAGAAGCGTGTTTTGCCTCATCGGTGGCCGCTGCCTGCATGGCAGTTCCCAAGCGAAAATATCTGCCGGTATGTGTAAGTTTGGAATAAGCGGCATTCACAGCTCCGATGGTACGGATGGAATCGGAGAATACCCGATTGAAATCAACGTTCTCCGCCGGATACTGGTTGAATGGATGTTCTTCGCACGCCGTCAGCATCAGCGCAAAGATCGTTAATAATAAACAAATTCGTTTCATCGCTTTTTTGATATTATGATAATAAGGTTAATGACTTAATTACAATTTCAGACGAAGTCCCAGACTAAACATACGGTTCACCGGATAAGCCTGTCCGTCACCGGAAATATCAGGATCGGCAATACCATCCAGATTATCCCAGCAAATCAGATTGGTTCCCGAAAGATAAATTCTTATGTCGGAAGTCTTCGAAATCCAGTTGGCAGGCATAGTATAAGCGATTTCCAGATTTTTCAGGCGGATGTAGGAGGCATCTTTTATCCAGAAATCCGCCTTTGCTTTGGTACTACTGCTGCCATCAATGGTCAGACGCGGATAAGCGGGATTTACCGCATTTTCTTCTGTCCAGAAATTGCCCACATGAAAATCATACATATTTCCTGAGTTGCTGAACGGACGGTTAATTCCATCGCGGTACACCTTATTCATCCCTTCAACTCCCTGAAACAGGGCAGAAATTTCGAGCCGCTTGTAGTTTGCACCTAATTGGATACCATAGAACCAGTCAGGCATTCCCACTGTTCCCAGATACACCCGATCGTAGTCATTGATGGCATTGTCCTCGTCAGGATTTTGGTTGACAAACTTCAAATCTCCTTTGGTAGTGCGGCCCACGCCGGTTTGATCCGCCCATGCGGCTACTTCAGCATCAGTCTGAAAAAATCCGGCAGTACGGAATCCCCAATAAGCATCGAGCGGATAGCCGGTCTGAGGCTCGGCCAGTCCTTCTTCTTCATCCAGATATTCTACCTTGTTTTGAGCAAACGTGGCATTCGCGTTTATAAAATAGCGGACATTACCTATTCTGTCGGACCATCCGAGTTGGAATTCCATCCCTTTATTCGAAACTTCACCGATATTCTCAAGCATCAGTTTGTTATTGGGAACTCCCATCATTCCGGGCATGGATTTACTGTAGGCAAGAATATAATTGGTGTATTCATTGAAATAATCGAAACCGGCAGTCAAACGATTATTGAGAAAAGCGGCATCAAAACCGAGATTCATTTTCTCTGTCGACTCTGGTCTAAGTATCGGATTGGCAATGGTGCCTTCGACATATCCTGTCGAGAAATTACCTGCTGTAATGGAAGCAGGATTTCCCTCACCGAAAAAGGCTGTTCCTCCTTTGGTCAGAGACACTATGTAATAGTAATACAGATCGTTACCATTGTTATTCAGATTATCGTTACCGGCAAGACCATAGGATCCTCTCAACTTCAAAAAATTAAGTACCGGATGGTTTTTGAGAAACGCTTCATTTGTCACTACCCAGCCTAATCCGATAGCAGGATACAGGAACATTCTGTTTCCTTTTGGAAATTGTTCTGTTCCGCTCCAGCTGGCCGATAAATCAACCAGATAACGGCCATCATAATTATAGTTAACTCCTCCGTTAATGCCAGCCATGGCATGTGCCAACTGTGCATCGTTCTGGAAGTCATAGTTAAATCCAAAGGCACGGGCTGCAATATCATGTTTTCCAAAAGTACGGGCGTAATTCATTCCTAACTCGAAATTCATGCGTCTGTAATAGGTTCCTGAAGTTCCGGTAAGACTGAGCGGGGTGTTCGTTCCCCATTGTTTGTAGATTCTGTTTCCTTCGGTATCCAGTTTCGGGACGCCTCCCTCAAGTATTAACTCATAGACGGCATTGCTTTTCAGTCGTCGGGATGTATGAGTATAGTTATTATCAAAAGCAAAGGCGCCATAGGCACTCAAACCTTTAGTGACTTTGCCTAAATCATACTTCAGACGGGTGGTGGCCGTCACATAACGATTGAAAGATTCGGAGTATCCACTGTAGTTAATGACTTTGTATGGATTATCGGAATAAATCTGAGTTCCGGCAATTGATCCGTTCTGATTGAGTACCGGATGGGCATTGGGAACATAGTTCAACAATGATTTATAAAGTCCGACACCAGTGGTATTGGAAGGATTGTTGACAAAACTGAACATCGACGAAACACCAGCTTCTAAACTCAGCTTATTGGATATCTGTACATCAATATTGGTACGGATGGAATATTTGTCCCATTTGTTCTGAGTGGAGTATTTATTGACCGCCTGATCAGTAACAATATTCCCCATATCACCAATATATGAGAAAAGCACATAGTATTTCGCAGTACTGGAGCCTCCGTTGATCGAAAGGGAATATCTTTGTTTGTAGGATTGTTCGTTAAAAAACTGATTCAACCAGTTGACATCGGCATACTGGTAAGGATCCGGATTATTACTGTATGCACTGATCTGATCCGGGGTGTAGATCCCGGGATTCCCATCGTTCACTCTGGCCTGGTTGTAATAGGTCATATAATCAGCAGCACCGACAGCATTGGGGACATTCAGTGCTGATTTTAATGTTACCTGCGAATCAAAAGTGACGGTTGTTCTTCCAACATTTCCCCGTTTCGTTTTCACCTCAATGACTCCAGAGGCGCCTTTCAGTCCGTAAATGGCCGTAGCAGCCGCATCTTTCAACACGGTGATGCTTTCAATCTCATTGGGATCCATGTAATTGATGTCCCTTTCGAAACCATCTACCAAAATATAAGGAGCATTAGTACCGTTGGAAGTTGTTCGTTTGCCGCGTATGTACATCGTACTCCATTCAGCACCCGGTTCTCCGCCTCCCTGGGAAACGTACAAGCCGGGAAGATATCCGGCAAGGGCATTTTTTGTGTTGTTGAAAGCTGTTTTTTCAATGGTTTTACCCGAAAGGACAGCTGCTGATCCGGCATATTTTTCAAGAAGTGCAGACTTGCCCAGCTGTAAAATTGCCAGAGTATCCCGACTAATTTCCTTTCCTACCATAGTTTTCTGTGCAGGAACATTTATCCAGAGTGTGGATGCCAACAAGAAAAAAGGCAGGAAATAACTCACTTTCCTGTTAAATCTAAAATGTGACATAAGATCTTAAGGTTACTTATCGTTGTGTTTATAAAAATTTCCGGTAATTTGTCTATGCAAATGAAGCACTAATCCTGAGGAATAAATAGCACAATTTCATCAAATGATAACAGATTTTTTATTAGCGCCTTTATTATTTGGCAATCAGTTTTTTATGGTAATCACCACAAAAGCATTTCTGCCAATCGTCAATGGAAGGGTTTGATTCACCGGAGAAACGATTAAAGGCTGACATTGCAGATTCACGGTTCTTTTTCCGGTAACCCTTGCGGTATAACTTTTTGCCTCAATTTTCTTATTTTTTAAGTTTAACCCGGAGAATTCCACTGAGGTTGCTGTACTTTCATCATCAGGATTTCCGGTCAGAACAACCGTCACCTGTTCCTTCGACGCCGAAGCAAAAGCATAAATCTTCTCCGTAGCACTACATTTTACCATATTTCCACGAAGCTCCCTGCTGAAAAGCTGAAACACCTCATAAGGATATTGCGGATCAATTGATTTCAATGAAAACATGGATCGGTGCTCCATTCCTCCAATACGCATCGGCCAAAAAGTTGCCACATCAAATCCGAAACTGAGAAACTTGCCTACTCCTTCGGCAAAGCCTACCACCCTTTCAGCATCGTTATCGGTATTGCAGTTAAATTCTGTCATCGCCCATTTATACTGCTTGCCATGCATCTTTTCTGTCACGAAAGCCCTGAGCTCATTTAATTTTGGATCAATATTTTTGGTGATATTTTCATGAAAATACCAGTGAACGGAGATCATATCAATATGATTGCCGCAAACATCCAGCACATTATCCCACCATTTATCCTGGCCATTGGTAATCTTCTTCTCCGCTAACTTATCCTTGCCTTCTTTCATGAGTTTAGCAAGCTCTTTATCATCAGCAGTTTTCGACAATTTGGCGAAGTTGGCCAGAAATTGAGGATCTGTCCTCTCTTTGGTTCCAACCATATTTTTGTCCCAGTGGCCGTTGGCACTGATGATAATGTCCGGATCCACTTTTTTCATGGCTTCGGAATACTTTACCACCAAAGCTCCGTATTCACGTGCCGTCATCACCGGATGCCAGTAGGTTTCGTTTCCTATTTCCCAATAACATACTTTATAACCCTTATCCTTGCAGTACTTCACCCAATCAGCTGCATATTGAGCTCCTTCTTCTACTTTTCCTTTCAGAAACCATGATTGAGTGTTAACCACCAACATGGGTTCAGCTCCCACTTTTTTACAGAAAGTCATGAATTCTTCAAAATTTGATTCCGCTTCTCCGCTTTCATAGGGGAACATATTAACATTGTCGAGCGTTGCCGTTTTCCAGTGAAAATTATCCGCAATGGTTCCTCCGGGATAACGGAGGACATTACAGGGCATATCTTTCAGCAATTTAGCCAGCCTGTCATTGGCCAGCGAGGCATCATCCTCAATCCAGTAAAGGAAGTTTGAACCCCAGAAATCTTTGCTGACCGGAGCCAGCGTTTTATTTATGTCTACTGTGATACTTTCGGTTTGAGCATAAAAAAAATTTATCAAAAACAGAGCGTAAATGACGGTGTAGTATTTTTTCATAAATAGCTGAATTGTGTTGGTATAATAAAATTAGAATAATAATCCTGATAATGCAAAGATCAGGCTTTAATGATGAAATAAATAACAAAAATTCATCACATGCTAACAATTTTTTGGTACTATCGTTCTATTGCTATACTGCTTTGGAAGAATTTAAAACAGACAAAACGCTTACCCCTCTATTGGCAAAGCATCAGCATAAATGCAATCGAGTTCGGCAATCGGAGGTACGAAAGTTTTGAATGAGATTTTCAAATAAGGTGACATGATCGCTTCATCAAACAAAAGCACCTGTTTGCCCCCGGTCAATTGCGAGGAAGTAAATGTAATTTGTTCCCAATGAACACCATCTGCGCTTTGGAAAACTATAATTGCGGGAATCACTTTTGCCGGCGACAGGAATGTCAGTCCTTTCATCCTCACAGGCTTTTTGATATGTACACAGACTGCACCTGCATTTTTCTGAGTACTGTCGGGCTCCCAAATAGTACTATTATCTCCATCGAATAATCCGGAATTAATAATATCATCATGTGCATTTTCGGGTATAATTGCTGCACCTGCATTTTTCAGATTGTTTTCCGGTTTGCCGTAAACCGACAACACAGTTTCCTTATCTACCTCCACCTGAGGATTAAATTCGGGCGAATTCATATATTGAAGCAAACTGAAATAAAGCTGACGCGTAGCTACACGGCTTTTCATATCTGTTGTAAAATCAATGCCTGAAATCATTAATTTACCTTTTGCATATTTCACTTCTGCCAGCAACGCCAACTTCCGGTTCACTTTCCATGAATCGATAGCTTGCAACACCGGCTGATACGACTTAGGAAAAGCTGTTTTAGCTCCATATTCATCCAATATCATGGGAACAGCATATTTCAGCACATCCCACCATTGCCAGTTGGTATGCATCTCAGCAGGAAAATACCTGAAGAGCGGATGTTTCGGATCGCAGAAGATACTATTGGTCATCGATTCACCCTCATTTAATCCGAATGCAGTCCAGTACATGGAAGCAAAACTGGTAGGAAGTTCTCCTTTTAATTTTGAATGATCGGTCAGCCACAACACATTATGTCCCTGCTCGAGATAACGAATGGTTTGCTCGTCAAAAGCATTTACAACTTTCACTGCTCCCTCATCTAAAATTATTTTATCAGGGAACACCCAGAAACTCCACTGATTTTCAATGGAAGTTTGATCCATTTTCAAACGAAGGGTATATTTGGAGGGAGTCTTCATTCCCATAAGTGGCAAAGCTATTTTGCCAACAGGAAGGTTACTTTGTTGATTTGCGTAGTCTTTCTTATTAAATTTTCCTTTCAGTATGATTTTATTTTCCTCACTGGTAATGGTATAATCTACCTGCTTATTCTTTAGAGTTTCTTCCGCAAAGTTATACAACTCCACCTCCGCACGGAAAGTATCTTTTTGTTGCAAAATCAGCTTGGGAATGCGGGCAAGCAGAACGGTATTATTACAAAACTGCCGGAAGTTGTCGGGAGAAGCATGTTTCTTCGTTTCCCAAAAAGCGTCCATTACCCCTACCGGAGCATGGGTCTGACCCGGGAAATCCTGCAACGACAATGAATACAGACCAGCCAGTTCCGGCGTACGAAAAATGGCCTCATATTCTGATTTCAGCAGTTCCATCTGCCATAGCCCTGCTGACATTGAGAAAGCCGGTGCCAGTTTCGTCATTCCCCGCTCTTCCATCTGATCTTTCTGAATATCAAGAACAGTTGCCCGCAGACTTCCGGTATATTTTGGAAGTTCATGCTGATAATCAGGGAACACACAATACTGACCAATTTCGTGTGCCAGAAATGGCTTTGGAAATTCGGAGATGGGTTCGGAATAATCATAGTTGGTATTGGGCGACATATGATACAACAAATTGGTTTGCGGACGTGGCGGCCATCCCATATGATGACGTACGCGCTTTTGGTTGACACTGTGCGAGGACGCAAAGTCAAAGCTTTCCAGCAATGGTCGTCCGTTAATCTTTCCGGTCACAAACCGCCTGTTATCCTGTTTGTTTCGGGCAATGAAACGTTCCATAATTTTCGTATCACACCGCAGTTCATTTCCCATGGCAAAAAACATCCATGAAGGATGATTTCCGTATTGACGAATCATTCTATCTGTTTCTTCCGAAATAAACTTTTCCTGTATGGGTGTTAGTATTGCTCCCCATTCACCGGCTTCAGGCTGCAGATAGATTCCGACCTCATCAGCAGCAATGAACGCAGCTTCAGGCGGACACCAGGAATGAAACCGTACCGTGTTGTGCCCCCACTCTTTGTGCAGCAAGAAAATCTTTTTCCACCAGTCGACCCCCATCTCAGGAAGTCCATCGAAGGGAAACTCCCCGCAATTCAGATTTCCTCTGATCGAAATAATTCTGTCATTAAGGGCAAAACGTCTGCCTTCTAATTTCAAATCCCTGAATCCAAAAGTCTTTGTTACCGTATCAATGGCTTTTGTTGATTCAAGACTGATATTAAGTTGATATAAGAAAGGATTAAACTCATTCCATTCCTGCACTTTACCCTTGAATGGATAAACAATCTCCAGTGTCGTAATGGTATCCGGCTTAATCACACTTTCGTTCACCATTTCCT
>JAYFQH010000006.1:0-25287 GCA_034927265.1 Paludibacter sp. | reverse complement strand
CTACTATGATTCGATTAAGCAGCAAGAGCGTAGTTATTTTCGCCAGTTATGATTTTGTGAACCGTGATTTACGAGCCGTTTTCACCCCGCTCGACATGCTTACATATCCTTTCTGCCTGCTGTCAAAACCAAACAGCCCCGATAGATCGGAAATTGTTTCAGATGATTAATTTGGCTGAAACAATTGCTGAAACTCATTTCGCTAATTGAATTTCGTTGCAAAGATAATAATATTTTGTTGAATTCTCTTTTTTGTTATAATACATAATGCTACACAGTAAAAATGACTATTTTTGTGTAAAATTAAATCGATATACGTGCATGAAAAACAAAACTTTATTGCTGCTTACCTTCTTGTCTTGTAATCTGCTGATAATTAGTGCTCAGAAAATAAACGTTGCAACCTATAATATCCGTAATGATAATCAGGGAGATGTGATAAATGGTAACGGATGGAAACAAAGATGTCCCGTGATATGCCAGTTAATTCAGTTTCACGAATTTGATATCTTCGGAAGCCAGGAGGTGAAAAAGAATCAGTTGGACGATATGCTGAATGCCATGCCCGAATATGGTTATGTTGGAGTTGGTCGCGATGATGGCAAGGATAAAGGCGAATATTCTCCGATCTTCTACAATAAAAACAAATTTAAATTGCTGGATGCCGGTCATTTCTGGATGTCGCAAATTACCGATCGCCCGAATAAAGGATGGGATGCAGCGTTGCCCCGTATCTGTAGCTGGGGAAAATTTCAAATGAATGATGGAGGAAAGAGCTTCTGGCTTTTTAATTTGCACATGGATCATATCGGAGTGGTGGCGCGTTCGGAGAGTGCCAAACTCGTACTGGATCGTATAAAAACGATGTGCGGAAAGAATCCCGTGATCCTGATGGGCGATTTTAATGTGGACCAGTTCAATGAAGCCTATCTACTGCTTAATTCATCAGGTATCATGAAGGATGTATATGATACTTCCGGATTGAAATACGCGCTTAATGGAACTTTCAATAATTTTGATCCGAACCTGACTACCGACAAACGTATCGATCATATCTTTGTCTCAAAGCAATTCAAAGCGTTGAGGTACGGCGTGCTTACTGATACTTACAGGAGTGATATTAAGCAGGACTCCCTTATCAGATCAAATAATTTTCCGAAGGAAGTATCATTGCTAAGTTCTCAGGCACGTATGCCTTCCGATCACTTCCCGGTGCTTACTACACTCGAATTCGTTGGAGGAACACGCTGATTTGTAGACTAAAAATTAAAAACATCTTGTCAGATATTTAACTGCTGGCAAGATGTTTTTGTTTTAAAGAAGTTTACTTCAACCTTTTTGATAAATAGTCCGAAATAAGCTTTCCCAACTTTTCGTATCCTTCATCAGTATAATGCACATTGTCATCTCCCAATCCTGATGTTTTGTGTGTCGGAATAGATGCTTTGTAAATGTCATTTACAGGAATACCATGTTTTTTCATTACACGTTTTGCTGCCTTATTGTATTTGACAACATCCTCTGTAAATCTGCCTGCTTCATTTTCGGGAACGCAGGTGGTGGTGACAAAAATTAATTTTGCATCTGATATTTCTTTCAGTATGGTCACAAGTGAATCTAAATTAGCCTCATAATCCGTTACAGAATATGTGATTTTTCCGTTAATTTTATCGCGGTTTCCCAGGTTTTTCGATTCAGGGTCCCTGTAACATAAATCCCAGAGTCCCCAGTTAAACTGAATGATGTCCCAATCTTCAGTGCCTACCCATTCCCTTATTTTTTCCAGTCCGGTTCCGGTATGTTGGGCATTACCCGGGTTATGTAAAATAACTGCCTGGTCAGAAAAATACTTTTTTACAAATGGGGTGTAACCGATAGAAATGGAATCGCCGATAATCAGAATTTTCGGTTTCTTTTCAGTAAAAGCAGTAAGAAATAGAACTGCTGAAATAAGAATGCAGGCGGCAATGATAATTACTGATTTTCTTTTCATTTTTTGATGATTTATTTCAGCAAAGATACTATACATAACCATACAAGTTACATATAAGTTGAATATTATTATTCTCTTGTTGTGGGTGAAAATCACAATTCAAAATAGTCTATATGTAACTTATATGACTTATATGGTTAAATATTATTGTATTGTTCAGGCGTTCTTCAGTTTTTCGATGTCAAACTTTTTCATCTTCATAAAAGCATCCACCACCCTTTCCGAACGTTCCGGATCGCTCATCAATTCTTCGAGGATGGATGGAACAATTTGCCATGAAAAACCGTATTTATCTTTCAACCAACCACACTGTTCGGCTTCGGGTACTGCTGATAGTTTGTCCCAATAATAATCAATTTCCTCCTGTGTATCGCAGTTAACTACCATAGAGATGGCTTCGTTGAAACTAAAACCATGAGGATGGGAACTGTCCATAGCCATGAAAAGGTAATTATCAAGCGAGAACTGGGCATGTTTAACTGTTCCGGCTACCTCATCATCTTCATTGGCATATTTTAAAATGCCCACAACTTTTGAATGAGGGAATATTGAGGAGTAGTAATGAACTGCCTCGGCTGCATGGCCGTGTTGGGTGTCGGTAAACATCAGTGCCGGAGTGAACTTTTGTCCGACATCCTGCTGTTTGCCGTACGACAATTGCCAATTGACACCGTATTTATCCTGTACCCATCCGTATTTAGCACTCCATGGATATTTGTCGAGTTCCATCAGCACCGAACCTCCCTCCAGCAAACTATTCCAGATATTATCAATTTCTTCTTCCGTATCACAAACTACAAAGAATGAGACGGAGGGATTGATGGTAAAATAAGGTCCGCCGTTGAGTAACATCATTTTCTGACCGGCCAGTTCAATGGTTGTTACCAAAGGATTTTCTGCGGCAATCTTTGTGTCGTTGAAAACTGAACAGTAGAACCTTGCAGCTTCTGCTGCTTTGTTATCGAACCACAGGCAGGGGTAAATCTTGTTGTTCATGACTTATTTTTTTTCAGTACAGTTAAACATCCACTGTACGCCAAATTTATCTTTGCAACTTCCGTAATAGTCACCCCAGAACATGTCCTGCAAGTCCTGCTCCACTACGCCTCCTTTGGCAAGGGCATCGAAAAGTTGCTTGGTTTCTTTTCTGGTATCGGGTTGAAGCATGATGTAAACATTGTTGCCGGGATTTAATTTAAATCCCATTGATTCAGGGGCATCGGTTCCCATCAGTATATGTCCGCCCAGAATAGGTAGCTCGGCATGCATGATGAGTTTTTTGTCTTCTTCAGGAATCCCCGGACTTCCCGGACTTGAAGGAACATCGCCGAAACGCATCGGTGCATGAGTGTACTCAGTGCCAAAAACTGTTTTATAAAAGTTAAATGCTGCTTCTGTTTCTCTCGTGAAATTGAGATAAGTACTTACTGTTGACATAATGTTTGTTTTTAAATTTATTATTATTAGTTGTTTGTCTACGGTCTACTGTCAACTGTCAACTGTCGACTGACGACCGTTGACTGTTGACAGATCAATTCCCTTTTTCAAGAATGCGTTTTAAATTTTGAAGATTCTTTGTTTGGGCTTCCCTCATCATTTTTCTTCCGAAGATGTAGGCAGGAAGATTCATAGGGTAACTTGAATCACTGTAAAATTCGCTGGTTACCCTGGTTGCATCTCCCGAGATGGACGCAAATAAATTAGCTGCTCTGGCTTTACTTTCAAAAGGTCGTTTGAATCTGAGCTCAACTTCCATCCTTTCCGGAGTCAGGATCGTAATTTCCTGTTCTCCCTCACCAACATCATCCATTTTGCTGTTCCATTTCTGAATGGCACCTACCGTTCCGTCGGTTCCGATAATCTCTGGATTGAGGTTAGGATCCTGCATTACCCAGATGCTGTAATTTTTCTGGTTATCCAGCATACGCACATAGTCGTAAACAACCTGATATGGCTGATTGATGTTTTCTGATACACTTACAGTATATTCCCGGGGGACAAAAATAGCCGCTACAAATGGGAGGGCAATGATGATTAATACTGCCGTTCCGATTCTTTTTAGTGTTTTCATTTGACTGATTTTTACGTGAATGATATGATTAAATTGCAGTGCTTATTTTTCACACAGGTTTTTAAGAAGTGTAAGTGCTTTCGGCCATGTTTCTCCGAAGTATTCTCTATAGCTTTTATGAGTATCAATATCAATTGAAAGTAGAGTGCCTTCTTCCACAGGCGTAAAAATGTAGTTTTCGTGAGCTCCTGCCCATTCTTCTACTTCGGTGCCATTCATTACTTCTTTGTCGCCTTCCAGTATTCCTGCATGCTCGATGCTGATGAATTTACCCGGAATGTTTTCTTTTATTAAGCTAACCATTCCTCCTGTTTTCCCGTTCTCATCGGTACCGGTAAACAGAATCTTGCTGCCTTTATCCCAGGATCCTTTAAAATTTGATGAAGGGTTGAATGCCGAAGTCCATGCGTGGTAGCTTTTTTTACCAATCATCATTTCATATACTTTCTCAGGACTGTCCTTTATCAAAATCTCGAAGTGCATGCTTGCTTCTTTTACGTATTGCTCAGCATATTTTTTCAGATTATTCAGAATCGATTGCCAGCCGGCTTGTTGTAGTTCTGCCGAATTCATATCTTCGGCTTCAAAACTTTCAATAACTGAAGTCTTTCCGCTCTTTTCGGCAAAAACGATTGTTACTTTGCGTCCGTCTTCAATGACGTACTCAATCTCTTTGTGAAATTCAACTTTTGTGTAGATGCCTCCAAAATCGAATCCTATGCTGCCATCTTTGGCTTCCATACGATAGCTGAATTTTCCTCCGGGACGTAAATCATTGACCGCCTTGGGCGAGTGCCAGTCGTCGGAGGCATGATTCCAGTTGATGATGTGTTTCGGTTCATTCCATATTTCCCATACTTTGTTTAAAGGTGCATTTATTTCAGCTTGTATGGTGATGACTGTTTTTTGTTCCATAATATTAATTTATTGAGAGTTTTAACATCTTAAACAAAAACTTTTTTTTAAATGTTCATTTTTGTGCTGTATTTTTTTTTGAATAGATGTCGATAAAAAACAAAATCATGAAAGATGATAAGTTCATCTTTCATGATTTTACGTTTTACACAGGCGATTTGCCTCTATGTATAATGAGTTATTTTTCTATCCAAACCGGAGCCGATACTGTTGAACCATGTTCTTTATAGGTGCCGTCTTCATTGAGGTCGCAGTTGTGATATACACGTACCAATAAAAATCTTGCATCTCCGCACTTGACCTCGGGCGACCAGGTAATAGCGTCTTTCTTTCCGTCGAATGTAAGTTCAGCGACTACATCCATATTGTCTTTGCCTTCAGGATTATTCCGAAGAATTTGTATGCGTTTTACTCTGTCTTTTTCGATTGAAGGTCTTGTGCCAACCTGAATGTTAAATTTGAGTTTATCGGTTTTGCTGATGGTTGAACCCATGATGTTACCGTTGACGGCATAGCGAAGGTCTACTCCTTTGACCCACGATACAAAGGTGCGACGCTCTCGCAAGGCTTTTGTGATTCCTTCACGCGTAAGCTCGTGGGCTAGTACATTGGTCGGAGGAAAAGTTTTAGGGTTGGAAATAATATCAAAACCGTGGTTGTCGAAAACTCCGATTGGTGCCACTTTCCAGCCTTTGTTCAATGCTCTGACATAAGCTTCCCAACGAATTTTTTTGAATCCTGTATGCAATTCGAATGTGCTGATGTATTTTACGATTTCAGGATCAATATTGTCCCAGTCGTTGTACTGATCTGGTTGAGGATGGTTGAATCCTACTACCACACATCCTTTTTCATCATATGGTTTGGCCGTTTTTACCCAATTGTAGAATTGAGGGATGTTCCAGTTGGCTTCAGGCCAGGGAGCTACCGGACCGCGCTGTCCGAAGTCGGCGCTTACATATTCTTTTGAGTTTAATACGTTGATGTGCCCTTCTCCACCATTTTCGGCAGTATTCCGGCTGTATTCAAAACCCGGAATAGCAACGAATTTTGGTTTAGCGCTGTATTCGTCGGCTGTTTTTTGTACGTTTTGCCAAAATGGATTGTTGACCGAAACAGGTTGCAGGGTTGGTTCCTGACTGTGGTCGGTGGTGGCGTAGAAGTCAAAGCCGTTGGCCATGGCAAGTTGGTAGTGATTAGCAGGAAGTCCCTGCAGATTGGTATAATCGGCCGGGTTCATGCTGAGTGTTTTATAATCTCTCCAATCGGTGGTAGCGGGAGCCTTGAATTTTGGATCGAACTCGGTTGGTTCGCTCAGTTTGGAAATACTTTTTGAGCGGTGTGATCCGTGTGTCCATGTAAAGATTGTGTGAGCGTGAGTGTTACCCCGGTAGACATTAAAGTAGGAGAGGGGTTTTTGCTGGTCGGCCGGAATGTTATTTGCCGTTTTTACCTGCGCCTGCATGCCTGCGCCTGCAATCAGTCCTGCTATCAACAGGAATGATGCAATCAGAGATTTAAATGTTTTTTGCATGAGATAAAATTGTTTTTTATTGTCACATATATTTCTTTATCCAAGAATGAATATTTATATAAGCACTTCTAATACTGAAAACAAAAATATATGAAAGAGATAAGAAAAACATTCATCTTCGTAACTAAAACTTGTCTTAATGTTCACAACTTGGTGTAAATCTCTTTTAGAATGTTTTTTTAAAGAAGATTGTAAACTGCAAATTTTACATTCGTAAGGAGTATGCTTGATCTCTGTAACTAAATCCATGATGTCACTCATGGGTTTAACAGGATGTATTAAACGAGAATTATTCAGTTTAATACCATAAAAGATCCTCAGATAAAAGAGAAAACAACTATTTTTTATTCACAATCGAACATGCAACCGCAATAACCGAACAGTATGAATATGTCGTATGTAATTATTCCCTCCAAATGTTTTGAAATGTATAGCTAAAATATTATAAATAACTGGAATTATTAATAACAGGAATAGACTCTTCTTTGCTCTCGATGTTTATGATAATCGTTTAATAAAAAAATGTATTTTTGCACAATAAAATATATTGTACTCATATTGGATCATTAAATCTGATTTTCAAATGCACAAAAATCACATTAATATTGATTATGAATTGCTAATGCAACTGAAGGATGGGAACGAGAGAGCTTTTTTTGTTGTTTTCGAAACTTATCACAGGTATTTGTATGTATTGGCTTGTAGATATTTAATGTCGGATAGTTATGCGGAAGATGCAGTACAATATACTTTTATGCGTTTGTGGGAAGGACGAGATACTTTTGATTATAAAACAGGCATTAAAAATTTATTGTTTACCATTTTGAAAAACTACATTCTGAATGAAATAAGGCATAATAATTTAGTGATTCAGAAAAATTATGAATTAGCTCAGTCTACTGAAGAAATGGAAACAGAATTCTTACACGAACTGGAAGATGCCGATTTTAAGGCACATTTATACAGATTGATTGATCAGTTAACGCCACAGAAGAAAGAGGTTTGTTTGTTGAAAATACAACAGGGGATGTCTAATCAGGAAGTGGCAGATGCTATGCATATTTCAGTATCAACTGTAAAATCACATTATACACAAGTAATCAAATTATTACGCTCGCAGTTAGATAAAATTATTATGGTTGTTTTGGCAATAAGATGTTTTATGTAGATATAACAAAATAACTCATACTTTTTATTCTTATAACTGTTTAATAGGAAATTAATAGGTATTAAAACATAAATCCAATATGATGGATCCAAAGATTATAGATAAGGTGCTTTCGAAAACCGCTTCACTTGATGAAGCTCGCCAGGTGGCAGCGTGGTTTGCTACTGAAGAAGGACAGGAGTATTTCTCCCAACGATATGACAGAGAATCTTATTTGTTAAATGAGAAGATTATTTCCGAGTGGTTAGATCATAAAATTCCAACTGAACGGATGAAGGTTCGTTTTATTTCTCAACTAAAAATGAGAATAAGTACATTCCGTTTTCGGGTGGTTGCTGCTGTTATAATTCCCTTTATTCTTTTAGCGGGAGCATTTATATTTGTGGCTAATCGCGCAGGTGTATTTTATAGTGAAGAAATAGCAGAAGTAATAGTCCCTTATGGAGAACAGGTACAGATAGTACTTCAAGACGGAACAATTGTTCAGCTTAATTCAGGCTCAAGTTTACAATATCCGAAATCGTTCGGGCTCTTCAACCGCAAAATAAAACTCTGTGGGGAAGCCTATTTTTCTGTTGCAAAAGAATTTGGAAGGCCTTTTGAAGTAAATCTGAATGAAATTAGAGTAAAAGTAACCGGAACAAAATTTAATGTAAAAGCTTATCCTGATGATGACAAAATTACAGTCTCCCTAGAAGAAGGCAGTGTGAATATTGCAGACATGAACAAAAATATATACCTATTGAAAGTTGGTCAGAATGCTGATTTTGATAAAAAATCTGGAATTTGTACTGTGAATGAGGTTGAAGATATGACTGTGCATACCGCTTGGCGGACAAAAAGCCTGAATTTCTACCGAACTCCGCTCAAAGAAATTTTAAAAACTCTTGAACGGCAGTACGAAGTGCAATTTGCTGTGAAAGATTCTTCTTTTTTGAATTATAAGTTTAGTATTTCGACCAGTAGAGTAAACCTGAGTGATATATTAAAAGATATGGAAAAGGTTTCCAAAATCAGATTTCAGTTGGACAATCAAAATAATTTTATAGTATCGTCTTTGAAATAAAACTTTTAGAATTACTTTTAAAAAACGCAACATTCAAGTTGAAAATGCAACTTTTTGATTAAACATAAAAATAGGCGATTCGTAATTGAATCTTTTTCTCGGTCGATTATTGAGTTGATATTCCACAAAATTAATATAATCGGTAGGAATACAGTCAAAATCCACTTTTTTCGGTATATATTGCCTGACCAGGCGATTATAATTTTCGTTCGAACCTCTTTGCCAGCTTGCGTATGGCTTAGCAAAGAAGAAATCGATATTAAGTTGTAGGGCTATCATCTGATGACAAGCAAATTCTTTCCCGTTGTCCGATGTGATTGTTTTAAGGAATGGTTTCCAGTCGTTTAAACAATCTATGGTAGCCAATGCAAGTTGTCTGGCATCTTTGCCATCTAATTTTCGGAGTTTGGCTAAACCGGTTACTCTGTCATTGATGGTTAATATTGCGTTTTTGTGATTTTTACCTATAATCAGGTCAATTTCTAAATCACCAAAACGTTCACGCAGTTCAACTTCAGGCGGTCTTTGAGAGATATCTGTACGATTGGGGATTGTTCCCCGTTTATCGTAAACCACACTTCGCTTTTTATAGCGACGTCCTCTGTTTCTAAGGTCAAGATATAGCGTTCCTTTTTGTCGCTTATTTTTCCAAACAAACTGATAGATGCGCTCGTGTGATACACATTTATCTCCATCCTTTTTGGCAACACCTGCTATTTGTTCCGGACTGTATTTCAGACGCAATTTATCTCTGACATACTCCTCAACTTTAGGTGTGAAGGTTCTGGGTTTAGCCTTGTATTCCTGACGCTTCAGGTATTTACGATGCGCTAAATCATCCTTGTACTGGCCGGATCGGGCATCTGCATTGCGACGGATCTCCCTACTGACCACTGATTTATTTTTATTAATAACACTGGCTATTTCAGTTTGGTTATAGCCTTTTTGCAACATGCTGTAAATAGTATATCTTTGCTCTCTGGTAATATGACTCATAAATGTGAACTTTGGACGGGGAACAATATAAGTCATTTTTTCCATCGGAGCAAAGGGGGGAGTTCTTCCTCCCTGGCTCTGAAAAATAATTTATACTATCCTACCGTCAAAGTTGCATTTACTAATTGAATTCACAAACAATCATAATGCAACTTGTTGATTTTATTAAATATGATCAGCAGGTTGTTTTTTTTTACAACAACTCATACCTTTTAGAAGGTGGTGTGTTTACTATATCAGAAACAAAAAAAAATAATTTTAAAGTAATTAATACATGAAAAAAACAAGATCATTCGCAAAGTTCATTTTGCCCTCCTTGTTCCTGACGATATTTATAATAAATGCGTCTGCTCAGAAAATAACCCTTTCTTTTCACAACGAGACTTTCGAGAAAGTTTTAAATTCCATCAAGCAACAAACCGGTTTATCGCTTGTATTTAGCGAACAACTTGTTGATTTAAATCGTAAAATTAATATTGATGTTAATTCCATTCAGCTGGAAGATGCATTAAATAAATTGTTGGTTGGTACAAATCTTAGCTTCGAAATTAAAAACAAGAAATTGTATTTTATTGAAAAAAATGAATTAAAAAATACACCGGTTAAATCAAAAAAAGTCAACGGCTTGGTAACCGATGAAAAAGGCGATCCCATCATAGGAGCATCAGTTGTTCTTAGAGGGTCGAATACCGGAACAATAACAAATATTAATGGTGAATTTTTTCTTGAAGTTTCGGAACAATCGGAAATAATAGTCTCATATATTGGATTTAAACAGACAAATTTAAAAGTAGGCAAAGCCGATAATTATAGAATCAAACTTGAAGAAGATTCAAAAACACTTGATGAAGTAGTGGTCGTTGGATACGGTACTTCTCAGAAAAAAGACCTGACTGGTGCAGTGGGAGTTGTACGTAGCGAATTAATTGAAAACCGTCAATCGGTACAATTATCGCAGGCGCTTCAGGGAGCGATGGCCGGAGTTACGGTAACAAGATCTTCCGGAGCGCCAGGCTCAACGTCAACCATTCGGGTACGCGGAGTCACCACCATAGGTAACAGCGACGCCTTGATTGTGGTCGACGGCGTTCCCT
The DNA here is from genome assembly GCA_034927265.1 of Paludibacter sp. Taxonomy (GTDB): domain Bacteria; phylum Bacteroidota; class Bacteroidia; order Bacteroidales; family Paludibacteraceae; genus Paludibacter. Next base: position 14,450 of record JAYFQH010000006.1, on the reverse strand, counting down.
CCGAAACAATCGACAATGTAAATTCCAACGACATCGAAAGTATTTCCGTCCTGAAAGATGCCGCTTCAGCCTCAATTTACGGATCAAGAGCGGCGGCGGGAGTTATCCTTGTAACCACCAAACGGGCAAAGGAAGGACAAGCCAGATTTACCTACAATTATGAAACAGGTATGGAAAAACCCACAGAACTTCCTGAATATGTGGATGTGGTAAGATACATGCAGTTGGTGAACGAACGTCAATTGAATGATGGAAGTGCTGAAATGTATTCTGAGATGTTTATCAATGATTATTTGGCAAATCACCATCTTGATTCCGATAGTTATCCGGCTACGAACTGGCAAGAATCAGTCTATAAAAGTTTCGCGCCACGCACAAAGCACGAAATGAGCCTGATCATGGGAACGGAAAAAGTGAAAACAAAAGCTTCATTTAATTACACTAATATTGATGGTTTGTACTCAAATAGCTCATATAACCGGTACATGTTTCGGTTGAACAATGATGTAAATATCAATAAAATGCTATCGGCTAACATTGATGTGGCATACAAACGTTCGAACAACATGGCTCCGGCTCCAAGCCAAGTTTCGGGAAGAACTGTTTCTTATTTAGCAAGAGTATTACCGGGTATTTATGATGACAAATACGACGACGGACGTTACGCACCCGGAAAAGACGGCTTGAACATCCTGGCTGAAGTAAACGAAGGTGGTTCGGCTTTGTCGTGGTACAACCAACTGACAGGAAGATTTGTCTTGGATTTTAAACCGTTGAAAAATTTATCCATCAAAGCGCTCCTCGCGCCTACTTTGGATTTCAATCAGTTTAAAACTTTTGCCAAAACTATAGAATATACGGACAAGGCCGATCCTCAACGAATCATCGCCACCAACAATAGGGCAAGGACAAGCTTATCTGAAGAGCGCTCCGGAGGCACTACCTTTAATGGACAGTTTCTCGTCAATTACAGCAATAAATTCCTGAATCACAACAATTTCAATATTTTGTTGGGATACGAAGAAAATCAACTCTATTATGAAACATTGAGCGCATCCCGCGAAGGTTTTATGGTCAATCTGCCGTACTTAAATTTGGGTTCAGAAGATTTCAGAGACAATGCCGGAAGCGCTTACGAAGTAGCGACACAATCTTTTTTCGGCAGGATTGATTACAATTATCAACAAAAATACTTTGTTCAATTGAATGCGCGTTACGACGGGTCATCCCGCTTCCATCCTGATCACCGATGGGCGTTTTTTCCTTCCGTGTCAGGAGGATGGATAGTAACCGAAGAAGATTTTATGAAAAATATTGATCTGCTTTCTTATTTTAAACTAAGAGCTTCCTATGGACAAGTTGGAAATGAACGCATTGGAAATTATCCGTATCAATCATCCATCGACTATAACAATGCTCTTTTTTATCAGGACGGAATCATCTCTTCCATCAAAACAGGCGCGCAGACAACTTATTCCGTAGAAGACATTACCTGGGAAAAGACCCAATCTTACGATATTGGTTTTGATGCCGCCTTATTTAGTCAGAAATTAAGTATCTCCGGAGATTATTACAAAAAAAGTACGACCGACATATTGCTGGAACTCGATATACCTATCTACTTAGGTTATGTAAAACCGTACCAAAACGCTGGCGCCATGAGCGCCAAAGGTTGGGAATTGGAACTTTCGTGGAAAGATAATATCGGAGGATTGAAATATGGAATTTCCTTCAATATTTCTGATGTAAAAACAAGAATCGACGATTTAAAAGGTACGCAACTCAAAGGAGATCAAGCTAAATTTGAAGGAGGAGAATTTAATGAATGGTACGGATATCAATCAAACGGCATATACCAAACCCAGGATCAGGTGGATAAATCCTCGACTACCAGTACTAATGTAGGCATAGGCGATATATGGTATGAAGATATAAGCGGAAAAGACGGCGTACCCGACGGCGAAATAAACGATTACGACAAAACTTTGCTGGGAGGATCGTTACCACGTTACACTTACGGGGCAAACCTAAACTTTGGATACAAAGGTTTTGATTTGTCATTATCATTCAACGGTGTAGGAAAAATTAAAAGCCTCCTGACCAATGTACAGGTACGACCTTTCCAGGAAGGTGGAATCGGGAATGTACCCAAAATTATCGACGGACAATTTTGGAGCTCCTACAATACCGATGTGCAGAACCTGCAAGCCAGGTATCCGCGGTTATCAACCACTGGTGCGAGCAATAACTACGCGATGTCGGACTTTTGGTTGATTGACGGATCTTATTTCAGAATCAAGAATATCACCTTTGGTTATACGATCCCTTTTTCTGAAAATATTAAAAAATACATCAAAAACCTCAAGGTCTATGTGGCGGCAAACGATCTTTTATCCTTGGATAAATATCCGAAGGGTTGGGATCCGGAATCTACAGCCACCGGATATCCGATCGTTACCACGCTGATGGCCGGTTTAAATATAACTTTCTAAAATTTAACACCCATGAAACGAATGAAAATAATTATTCCTGCATTTTGTATGCTTTTATGCCTGGTATCATGCGCCGATCTGGATTTAAATCCGCTGTCCGAAACTTCCACAGGAAATTTTTATTCCACCCAGCAGGATTTGGAAATGGCAGTCAATGATTTATACCGCTCTAACTTCTATTATACTGACGATGATCTATCGACTGACGATATGACACAGAGAACCATATCAAATGCTATTGTTGCCGGAACCATCACTGCGGATTGGTCACTGGTGGAATTGTTGTGGACAAACTGTTATAAAGCCATTGCACGTGCCAACAGCTTTTTAAGGTATAAAAACCAGGCTGAAGGAAATACCAATCCTGATATTATGTTGCGACTCGAAGCGGAGGTAAGATTTATACGCGCCTACGAATATTCACTTTTAGTAGCTCGTTTTGGTGACGTACCTTTTATCACCGATTATATAACGCTCGAAGAATCCTATAAATACAAAAGATCCGACAAAAGGATCGTATTGGATTTTATCTACGAAGAACTCGACTGGGCAGCCAATAATCTTCCTGTTTCCTATGCCCCGAATTTGGTACAGCGTTTCACCAAAGGCGCCGCGCTCGCTATAAAAGCGCGGACAGCCTTGTATGCCGGAGATTGGGATATTGCAAGCGCAGCGGCTAAAGCGGTGATGGATATTGCCGCGACAGGTGCTTATCAGTTACATCCCGATTATTATACTTTATTCCTTCCTTCGGGACAAAATAACAAGGAGGTGATTATGAGTAGTGTACGTTCCGAAACTTACGGTGTCATCAATGCCGGTTCGCTTGTGCTTGGACGTTACCTGACCCGTAACGCGGGTTTCACTTGCTCTTATATGCCGACACGCGAACTCATGGACTCTTACGAATGTACCGACGGACTTCCCATTGACGAATCACCTTTGTACAATCACCTGAAACCATTTAATAACCGCGATCCGCGCCTCGAACAGACCATCCTGAAGCATGGTTCTGATTGGCTGCAATATCGCTATCAACCTCATCCTGACAGTACGCGGGTGATGAGCTACAAAGACGGACGAAAAGTCAGTAACAAAGACTCCAGAGGAGTTGATGAATATGCAAGTTATACCGGATTGGTATGGAAAAAAGGATTTGACCAAACCATGGCTGACCGCAAGGTGGATGATACGGATGTAATTTTGGTACGATATGCTGAGATGCTTCTGACTTATGCTGAAGCCAAAATAGAAATGAATGAAATAGATGTTTCGGTGCTGAATGCAATCAACCAGGTACGCGCAAGAGCATATAAAACGACGGTGGATAATGTAGCTAATTATCCGGCTGTCACCACTACCGATCAAGAAACGTTAAGAACCCTAATCAAACGGGAAAGGCGCGTTGAATTTGCTCGGGAAGGATTGCGATACATGGATCTTATCCGCTGGCGGATTGCCGAATACGCGCTCAAAAAACCAGTGTTGGGTATTCCCGATCCGGAAAAACAAGATAGGAATAAATGGCCTTTCCCCGGAGTACCGGTGATTGATAAAAACGGTATTCCCGACTATTCAGCAATGATTAACGATTGTAAAGTATTGGGAACAAGAAATTTCAATGAGAAAAGACAATATCTGTGGCCAATACCGGGGAAAGAATTGCTCGTAAATCCGAATATGATGCAAAACGAAGGATATTAATGATGTATAGGTTGTTTATACATAGCATGTTTATTTGTTGCTGACTTGTCACACATTCCTCTGCGAATCCGGTTTACACTTATCTTTTCAATAGTTCGGATATATTCATTCGTTAAACCGGCCGCTTTTGGTTGTTTGAATAAACAATTAGAAAAAACGTATGGCATAAAGTCCAGTTCCTTCAAACCGGTGGTAAATTGATTGGGGCAATCAACGAAATTGAAACAATAATTTTTATCAATCAATAAAATAACAATATGAAGAAGACACTTTTATTCTTACTAATAATAAACTTATTTGCTTGTAAAAACGAAAAAGCGGCATATCCTGAATTTAGCGGCATTTACCCTCACCTAGCTTACTACAATGTGGATGAAGGCGAATGTGGAACAGGTGCTGTTGTTTCTTGGGCAGATAGATTATGGGTAATCACTTACGGGCCTCATTTTCCTTTCGGTTCGTCCGATAAACTATACGAGATAACCCCTGATTTGCGACAAATTATCCGACCGGAAAGTACTGGAGGTACGCATGCTAACAGATTCATCCATAAAGAAAGTAATCAGCTTTTCATTGGCCCTTATTGCATTGATAGCCTGCGAAATGTACGTGTTCTTCGATTCGAAGATGTTCCGGGACGTTATACCGGCATGGCTCGCCACCTGACTGATCCGACAAATAAGATATACTTGGCGACTATGGAAGAAGGATTTTATGAAATCGACGTTCATTCTTTACAAACAAAAGTATTGTATGAAGATGGAGTGGTAAAAAACAAAGAAGCCTGGTCCAATCACGACGATACCAATGCCAATAAACCGAATCCTTTGTTGCCGGGTGCTCATGGAAAAGGTCTTTACAGTGGTCAGGGTGTCCTGGTATACTCAAACAACGGTGAAGCTCACCCCGATGCGCTAACCAATTTTGACCTTGAATCCGGGGTATTGGCGGAATGGGACGCAAAAACTTGGAAAGTCATCCGCCGGAATCAATTTGTGGAAGTGACAGGACCTGGTGGTATTTACGGGAATTTAAACCCTGGAACAGATCCGATTTGGGCGACCGGTTGGGACTCAAAATCAATTATTACGGGCGTACGAGGTGCTGGAAAATGGCACTTCTACCGGCTTCCGAAAGCAAGTTCCAGCTATGACGGCGCTCATGGATGGAATACCGAATGGCCGCGAATCCGTAATGTCGGGACGGATGAAAATCCAGATTATCTGATGACTATGCATGGCATGTTCTGGCGTTATCCATCAACGTTTTCAGCTACCAATACTGCCGGAATCCGTCCACGCTCCGCTTACCTGAAAGTTGTCGGCGACTTTACCCGCTGGAACAATCGCCTTGTTTTCGGTTGCGACGATTCGGCTCAAAAAGAATTCCTGAACAAACGAAAGGCAAAGGGCAATATTGAAGGTCCGGGACAGTCTAACTCCAATTTATGGTTTACTTCCATTGAAAAACCGGACGAATTGGGTATAACCACTGCCACCGGAGCCGTATGGATGGATAGTAAACTAAAAAAATACGAAGTATCGGAACCTTTCCTGTTTGCAGGATGGGAAAAGCGTTGTGCTTGGTTAGCCAATCAGGGCAAGGAAGAAGTAAATTTCTTGCTTCAAATCGACAAAAAAGGCGACAACAATTGGTCGAACTTTAAAAATATTATCGTTCCTGCCGGAAAAACTCGTTTTATTGAGTTCAAAACATCGGAACAAGGTGAATGGATACGCGCTCAAATTAATAAAAACACACAGGCAAGTCTTGTTTTTGCGTACACAGGCAATCCGAAATCCTATTCGGAACAAAATATTTTTCAAGGAATATCCAAAATTTCGGATATGAAATCAGTGGGAGGATTGTTATACGGATTAGGAGATAACCGCCGTGCATTGGGTATCCTTGCAGGACATTTTGAAGGAGATAAATTCATCGAAACTGGATATTATGAAGTGGACGGAAACATGAGTTTCGACAAGAAAGAGGATGTGAAAATACAAGAGTTTATTCGCAGCCAATTTGCCATTCCCCAGAAAGCAGTATCTATCGAAGCATCTTCTGTGCTGATTGTCGATGACCAGAGCCGCAGATGGCGACTTCCGCTGGGCAATGAAAAATACAAAGCCCTGACTGAATCAGCTTCTTTGCGTATTTGTCGCGAAGTGGCTACCGAACGCGACTTGTTTAATTGTATGGGAACTTTCTATGAGTTACCAGCGGAAAATGCGGATGGATATGCCAAGATACGTCCAGTTTCTTCCCATAATTTCAGAATACATGATTATGCTTCATACAGAGGACTTTTGATCATGACAGGATTGGATAAAAATGCCAAAGCCAATCCGCACATCATCCGGTCGTCTGATGGTAAAGCTATGATTTGGGCCGGCACTATCGACGATTTATGGACACTCGGAAAACCAGTAGGACACGGAGGACCTTGGAAGAACACGTCTGTAAAATCCGGAGAGTATTCCGATCCATATTTAATTGGTTTTTATGATAAAAAAGAAATGAGATTGTCGCACAATGCTGATAAACAGGTCACATTTACCATAGAAATTAATCCATTGGGACATGGTTCCTGGATGAAGTTTACCGAATTTACCGTAAAACCGAATGAAACATTCCAATACAATTTCCCTGAAAGTTTTCAGGCTCGCTGGATTCGTTTCAAGACGAATACCGATTGCCAAGCAACAACTTATTTAACATATAAATAATATGAACATCCGAAAATCCATATCATTCATCATCTTGTTGGTTTGTATTTCGTGTGGAAAAACAATTTCTGAAGTTGACCCGGTTGAAATAAAGCAAATCGCTGCACCACAATCCACGCATCCGGATTTTCCTCGATTACTTTACACACAAGATCAAATCAACTTCGTGGTGGATCAAATCAATAGACGATCTTCTCCATGGTATCCTGCTTATACGAAATTAATCAGTATCGCCGATAGTTATGCAAACCGAGAACATACTGCGACAGCTGATTTTCACACGCCTCCTTTCTACGATGATAAAGATGAAAATATCAACGCTAAAAATGGTTTGGCCTCCGACTCCCATGCTGCCCATGCCAACGCACTGGCTTATGCGCTGAACGGCGATGAGAAATACGCTCGAAAAGCCATTTATTTCCTGAATGCCTGGTCGACTATCAATAGAACTATTACCGAAAATGATGTGAACGGTGAAGCCACTGGTACTGTACTGACTGCTTCCGGCCTGATGTCGGGGTTTTTAATTGCAGCCGACTTGCTTTCCGGGCAAAATATATGGCCCAATGAAGACCAAATAAAATTCCGCGCTTATGTGCAAAACATACTTCTTCCGGCAGTCTCTTCCATAAAAGGAAAATCAAATAACTGGGGCGATTGGGGAACTTATGCTACGGCAGCATCTTACCATATTTTAGGGAAGAAGGCAGAATTAAAAAATGAAACAGAACGCATGAAAGTCAGGATAGACAAATACCAGAACGAAGACGGATCAATGCCGCAGGAAACCCGCAGGGAAGGCAACGGTATATGGTACACCTATTTTGCGCTGACGCCCATGACTTTAGGCGCTCAATTGGCATTTAATACCGTCGGTACCGATCTTTTCCATTATGAATCACCCAACGGAAAGAAAATAGAAAAGGCTCTGAATTACTTGGAATATTATGAAAACCACAAATCAGAATGGCCTTGGTATCAGATGAAAGATTCGGCGCCAGATAAAGATGCCCCGAGTGATTTGTTTGAAGCCATGAATGATTTTTATAATAATAGATATGATGCTTTTGTGAAATCATTCCGTCCGGTATTAGGCGGATATAAAGGCACAAGAGTTTCCCATACCGGTTGGTCTTTTCCTACGTTGATGAAAATGCCCAACAGAAAACCATCTCAATATCCTGATTTATGATGATAAGATTACTGAAATATTATATTCTGATATGTTGTTGCTTGTTCATCATCAGCACAGCTTTCTCAGCCAATGCTTCTTGGTTGATGACCGATGCTGAATTATTCAATAGCCTGAATTTGGAAATGACAGGCATGGAAAAAGTAAAAAAGGCCATTGAAAATCGGGATAATGAAATTGCTAAAAAAGAATTACTGTATTATAAACGATTCGTAAGTCCATCCAAATACTTCTCAAATCCATTTACCAAAACTATCGTCAGCTCTACGATGACCGATGGAGAAGCCGACAGTATTTGCAATCATTTTCTTCGGGATGAAACTAGCAGTCCACCCTATGTCGATGGTTGGGTTTATATGGGAAATGATTTTGATTGGCAGTATAATCCCCGAGAAAAGACTGATCCTGCTTATGGTCGACAATGGACATGGGTAATCGTAGGACGTACCTTCTCCTGGAATAAATTAGCCGATGCTTACCGGACAACGCAAAACGATAAATATGCACTGAAATGGATTTGGTTTTTATCTGATTTTCTTCAAGATAATCCGATAAACCCCCATATGGTTAAAAATATTCCATCGATATGGCGGCCATTGGAAACAGCCATCCGGGTACGCACCTGGATATATACTTACCTTACTTTCCAGAATTCTGAATATTTTTCTCCTGTAAATAACATGGATTTTTTAAAAGCAATCCATGCGCATGCTACTTTATTGAACACCATGCAACTTGAGTATCCAGAACGTACAGGAAATCATGTTACTACCGAATGTTCGGCTTTATATGTATTAGGGTGTGTTTTCCCGGAATTCAAAGAAGCCGTCTTGTGGCGCGAAACTGCTTTAAATCGCTTTTACAAAGAAATCAATGACGTTGTGCCACCCGACGGTTTACAGGCGGAACTTTCGCCTAGCTATCATTACGGCGTTGTTGCAGCGTACAAAAACATGTACGACATCGCCAAATTGAATCATATAGAACAACCGGACGATTTTAAAAATAAATTGAAAGATATGTACCGAGCTCCGGTTTTGCTCATGGATCAATGGGGTGATTTCGTAAGAACAAACGATTCCAATGATCGAATCATCGCCGAAGAATCAAAAAAAGGCTTGGAATTAGGCGCAGATCCTTTGTTACAATGGGCGGCCACCAATGGGCAAGAAGGGACTCCACCTCCGGTTTCCAATAGGCTGGATTATGCGGGTTTTTATATGATGAGAAGCGGGTGGGATAAAGACGGCGTTTTTTTGTTCTTCCGCGGCGGACCACAGGGAATAGGACATGCAGAGCAGGAGATGCTGCAAATTGTGCTGAAAGCTCAGGGCGAAACCCTGTTGTTTGATCCGGGAAAATACTCGTACGATCAGTCGGACTGGCGAAGATTTTCCATCAATACTCCTTCGCACAACACCATCATCGTCGATGGAAAATGGCAATACCGGTCGAAAGAGATCCAGCAAATATTTACGCCAATCACCAATCCCTGGCATGTTACTCCGCTATTTAATTTTGTTTCAGCCACGTATGATGCCGGATATGTTACCAATGTACATGATCCGTCTGTCGATTACCAGCCGCAAAAATGGCTCAACGACCGGGATACGTCGGTTGTTCATACCCGAAATGTAATCTACCTGAAACCTGACTATATCGTTATTTATGACCAATTGAAAGGATCCGGTAAACATACTTTCGATGCGCATTTTCACTTGAATGCACAAGATGCCGTCTTCGATCCCGTGAAAAATAGGATTCACAGTGTCCGCAAAGGGAACGTACAACTCGCTATTTTCCCGTTAAATAATGAGAATTTACAAACCGACATCATCCAAGGACAAAAGGATCCTCTGTTGGGCTGGTATCCGAAAGAGCACAGGCCCATTCCTACTGTGCGTTTTCGAAAAGAACAAGAAGCACCAACCGATTTTGTAACATTCTTACATCCATATAAGAATATTCCTCCTGATTTTCAATTTGAAAAGATCATATTGAAAGCAGATGATGGCTGGGGGCAACGTATCCGAAACGGAAAGGAAACAACCGAAGTGTTGTTTAATCTGAATCATCAACCTGGCATGTTTTCATTTAATTCTGCATTTGGAGATGAAATTCAGGTGGAAGCTGGAGGATTTATCATTTCAAACCGGAAAGATACTGTTTTCCATGGAGGATGGGATTTGAAAAAATATCAGGATAAATCTTTAGAATTGATATTCTCTAAACCCGCTACTGCAACATTTTTTCAAGATAAAGAAGCTATTTATATCTTGAATACAGGCAAAGAAGAAATCAACGTATCCATCTGTAAACCGATCCGTACTGAAATAGAGTTACCTCTTAATCAATGGACAAGGATTAGTTTTAATGTTGTGAAGGAAAATATTGAATTGGCCGAAAAACAATACCAAGGCATGTTACCGAATATCGACATCACTCAGCAAAAAATTCCCCGCACCGTGAAACAAAACCAACTTTGGCGTGTTCCCACGAACGACTGGACATCGGGATTCTGGGCCGGAAATCTGTGGTATCTGTATGAGTTAACCAAAAACCCGTTTTGGAAAGATGAAGCTGGCAAATGGACATCTATCCTCGAACCGATCCAATATTTCACCAACGACCACGACATTGGCTTTATGATGTATTGCAGTTATGGAAACGCTTACCGCTTGACCAAAAAAAAAGAATATCTCCCCATTCTGCTTCAATCCGCCGAAAGTATGTGCAAGCGCTATTCTCCAACGGTCGGCTGCATACAATCGTGGAATAAAAGGAAATCTATCGGACTAAAAAACGATTGGGAATATCCGGTTATCATCGACAATATGATGAATTTGGAATTGTTGCTTTTTGCCTGGCAACAAACCGGGAATTCTTATTTCAAAGAAGTAGCAGTCAGTCATGCGGAAAAAACAATGCAAAACCAAATTAGGCCGGATTTCAGTTGTTACCATGTGGTGAATTACGATCCGCGAACAGGTAAAGTTCTTCATCAGCAAACGGCACAAGGATACGCGGATAATTCGGCATGGGCCAGGGGACAAGCATGGGGGATTTATGGATTTACGATGATGTACCGTTTCACCAAAGATCGACGATTTTTAGAAACAGCGACAGGAATGGCTGATTTTTTCCTCGGTCACAAAAATTTGCCGGAAGATGGTATTCCATATTGGGATTTCAATGCAGGAGAAGCCGATTGTCATCCCGACTTTGCATACGATCGGGAAAAATTTAAGGATATTCCGAGGGATGCTTCCGCTGCTGCAATCGTTGCTTCTGCCTTGTTGGAATTATATAATTATGTCGATTCGGATAAAAGCAAGCGATATTATCAGGTCGCCGAAAAGATTATCCGGTCGCTAAGTTCGGAAGTATACCGGGCAAGAACCGGTGAAAATGATCATTTCATACTGAAACACAGCGTGGGAAATCTTCCTGGTAATAATGAAATTGATGTGCCTTTAATATATGCCGATTATTATTTTTTAGAAGCTCTATCACGATATGAAAATGCACGCCGCTAAATACATACCAATAATGCTCTTGTCAGCGATATGTTTCGTTTCACTTGTTGGTGAAGCAACAGCTGGACTTGTTCCCCGCTCATTCGACTCGCATTATCCGAGAATCATTTACACTCAAAAGCAAATTGATTTAGTTGCATTGAAAATACAGAAAAACGAGTTACCCTATACATCAGCTTACGAGGATCTCATTCGTGTGGCAGACAGCTATTCCAACAGGACACATACGGCAACAAGTGATTTTCATACGCCGCCTTATTATGATGATCAGGCTGAAAATGCCCAAGCCAAAGAAGGATTGGCTCTCGACGCCCATGCTGCACACACGAATGCGTTGGCCTATGCGCTAAGCGGAGAAACAAAATACGCGCAAAAAGCCATTTATTTTCTGAATGCCTGGGCATCCATCCATAAAACAATTACGGAAAACGATGTACAAGGCGAAGCTACCGGGACAGTGCTGACAGCATCCAACCTGATGTCGGGATTTCTAATTGCGGCGGATTTACTGTTGGGACAAGCTATTTGGTCCGAAAATGAGAAAACAATATTCAAACTTTGGGTACAACAGGTTTTTCTACCGGCCGCCAGTTCCATCAAAACCAAAACGAATAACTGGGGCGACTGGGGTACATTTGGCACGGCATCCTCTTATCATATTTTGAAAGATCAAACCAAACTTCTTTTGGAGATTGAACGCATGAAAGCCCGCATTGACAAATACCAGGATGCCGACGGTTTCATGCCGCAGGAAATTCGCAGGGAAGCGAACGGATTGTGGTATACCTACTTTGCATTGGTTCCTGTAACACTGTCGGCTCAATTGGCTTACAACACTACCGGCGAAGATCTATTCCATTATGAATCGGCTAATGGAAAGAAAATTCAAAAGGCACTTAATTGTTTGTATTATTATATCTTTCACAAATCGGAATGGCCATGGTACCCCATGAAAGATTCGGCGCCCGGAAGAGACGCGCCCTGTGACTTGTTTGAAGCCATGAATCCTTATTACAATAATCAATATGAAACATATACCTCTTCATTCCGTCCGGTAAAAGGAGATTATAAAGGAAGCAGGGTTTCTCATCTGGGATGGAGTTTCCCTACCTTGATGAAAACGACGGATGATCTCGTAAATACGGATAAAAAAAATATCGCCATCTCAAGTCAAATAGCTTATTACAACCCCATCCAGGAAAAAATCATCTTCATGAACGAGGTAAAGAATCTGCCTTGCTTTTTGTTTGATGCTTATGGAAAGATGGTAAAAAAAAATAATACCAGCGATCAATATATGGATATTTCCGACATGCCTACCGGATATTATTTTTTGAAAGTAGCAGGACAAATTCTGAAAATAATACGAATCAAAAGTTAAAAAATCATTCATTTAATCATCAAATTTTATTCATCATGAGAACAAAAATTTTACTATTACTCTGCTTGGCAATTTTCACAAGTGGAAATCTGATTGCTCAGACATTGAATGTTGTGCACACCACCGAAGGAGACATGGCTACGGAAATCTCAACGGAACTCGGATCGACGCCTGCATCGGAAATTACCACTGTCGTAGTTACCGGTACAGCTAACTTGACATTAGCAGATTGCCAGGCTATCAAATCAACATTAACTGCTGTAAAAACCTTGGATTTATCGGGAGCAGAATTTGCAGACAATAAAACTCCCGAAGGTAGTACCACTTCTGCAACTTCTGCTTTTGGAGGTAATTCAAATATTGAAACAGTCATCCTTCCGTCGGATTTGACTGTTATCAGTGCACGAGCTTTCCAGGCTGCAAAAGGATTAGTATCGGTTACAATACCTGATGGAGTTACAACCATTGGAGATTACGCTTTCTACCAATGTTCAAAATTAGCTCTTTCTACCCTGCCATCCGCGTTGAATTCTATAGGGCTATGGATTTTCAGGGAATGCTCAAAAATAACCTTTTCAAGTCTTCCGGCAGGTTTAATTGTTCCATCTGCACAGATAAGAACTTTTGAAAGTTGTACATCAATACAATCCATGGAATTTCCAGCAGGAACAACAGCCATTCCCAATTATACAATGCAGAATTGTACTGCTTTGGAGAATGTGGTTTTTCCTGCTTCATTAACTTCAATCGGCGCTAATTCTATTAAAGGCTGTACTAATTTAACTAGCATCCGATTTAAAGGCGCTACTCCTCCAATAGTAGGAACCGATGCTTTGGCCGGAATCACGTTGAGTAATATTATCGTACATGTACCTATTGGCGCGAGCGACAATTACAATGTAGTTCCATGGAGCAGTATGACCATTGTTGACGATGTAACGACCTCAATAGCTACAAAACCAGTGAGCAAAGCAATCAGCATTTTCCCGAATCCAGTGAAAGATGCGTTGTTTATTGATAATTTAATCAGTGACAATTTACAATTTAGCATCATCGATTTGGCAGGCAAACAAATAGTAAATGGTAAACTGTCAAATAGTAATTCTATTGATGTTTCTTCTTTATCAAAAGGAGTATATTTTCTAAATGTATCAGGACAAAGTTTAAAAGTTATCAAAAATTAGATCAATCAACACAATGAAATCAAATTATATCATCGCCATCTTGTTAAGTCTGTTCTTTGCACTCAATCTGAATGGACAAATGTTGACAGTTGAACACAAAACAACAGGTTCCATGGATGCGGAGATTACCGCTGTACTTGGTAACACGGATATATCGACAGTTAGCACACTGAAAATAACCGGCACGGCCGGACTGAACCTGGCTGATTGCCATGTCATACGCGATAGGTTT
>JAYFQH010000014.1:0-30506 GCA_034927265.1 Paludibacter sp. | reverse complement strand
TAAACGGTTCATCCCATCGTACGCGAACATTTCCTTTTGATTGGTCAGGTTGTCGGTGCGATAATTCAGGTTGCCATCGTTATCAAACAGGTAAGTCATATTCACAATTCCGGATGACTGTATAGAAGTTGGCAGACCTTTGCTGTCGAAACCGAAAGTAGTAGTTTTGCCTCCCCTTTGTACCTCGGTCAACTGTCCGCGTGCGTTTTCCTGGATTGCTTTCCAGAGTTGGCGACCGTATTTATCTTTTACCTCTGTCAGAAATCCATAATCATTGTCATAGGTGTTTACCGTATAGTAACCCGAAGGGTAGGTTTCTTTCTTTACTCTTCCCAGTGCATCATATTCCGTTCCCCGATCTAAAACTTTTGTTCCGATTTCTTCTCTGATATTGGTCACCCGGTCGAAAGCATCATAGGTAAAAGTTTGCTTGTGCTGACCTACAATTTCGATGTCACTGACCCTGACCCTGTTTTGAGCGCCATATATATAAATTGTGATTTCGCTGTTGAAAACAATGTTGCTAACGTACCCGCTGGTTCATTCAAAATTGTGGAATATAGATTTATGAAGCTACATTTATTAGTTAGACAATAATTAAAACCAATACTTTCTAGGAGGAAAATGAAGCGGATTAAAAAATATTCCCTTCAATTTATTTTTTTTATATTTAAATATCATAAATGGAGGTGTTTGTCCACTTATAATCAAATTTGGTCCTGCCAATATATTTAGTGCTTCATTTCTTATTGCTTCCGTTGTTTTATTTATACCAAACTTTGTCAGATTTGCTTTACACGCCTCGTCAACTTTTATCAAGACCAACTCATTGTTAACATATACATAGTGGGTAGGGTGTAAATAATCATATTCATAATCATTTAGAATGTAATTGAGGACGAATTCACCGGATGTTTTGTTCATTCTCATAACTTTCACCCTAATCACCATATACTTATTATTCCCTATCAGTTTTTGCTGATGGTATTGTATAACAGCATGCCTTATCGAGTTTATTGCAAACTGGTTGGTGTCCTGTACTTCATTTTGTGCCAACAAATTGAAGTGGGATAGTATAAAAACTATCAATAGCCCAATATTTCTCATTACTGTTTTCATTTAAATATATTATAACTTAATGTTTGTGGATTTTTGAGCCATTCTGTTGTTTCGGCAATAGCATAACAATTTACACTTCTCATTTCAGATAAAGTAAATATTTGGAATCCTGTAGAACCAAAATTTATAGAAGAACCGGGAGAAATCCCATCGTTTTTCTTGTAATCTTGTGATGCGAGACCATTAAAATCGTCTTCAGTCTTACTCCCCCCCAGGTTTAATCACAGAAACGCTGTGAGGGCCTATTGAATAAACCGGAACTCCCATTTCATTTGCTAACATCTGATCTTTAAAACTTGGCCCATCATAAGCATTTACTCTATTATATTGTGAATAATATGAAGCGGGATGTGAATGAAATTCTGCCAATATTTGTTTTCCATCGAACATGCTTAGGCCTAATTTACCAACAATATAAGGATTATGACTTGTTTCCTGCGTATTTCCACTCAAATCAAGTACATAATAGTATGTATTCTCACCATCACTTAACACAGATCCTACAACCTAATTGATAAATTAAACTGATTCAGACCATTAGTCTTGTTCGTTGTTTCCCACATAAAATTTATCATTGATTCTACAACCAATGCCAAACTTTACTCATCTATACATCTTTTCTTCATATCAGCGAGGACGGGATTATTTCATTCTCTCAATAATTAAGTCCTCATAATAATAAAAACGATGAACAAATTCATCTGCTTCAATTATACTGAGTTTTTGATTGATTTGACATACTATAATTTTATTTTTATTAATGTGCCAAATTCTATTATCGAATCCATCAATATAAAAAAACAGTTCTTGCTTTTTATCTTTAATATAATTAAATGCATTTAGTGCAATTTTCTTCTCGTTTTGTTTTAGATTTGATACGTGTTTAAAATTTATTAATCCATCTTTAAATATCATTTCACCCCAAAAACTGTTATTTTTATATATTATCACTTTATATGGGAATGAATCCTCTGGTAAAATTATAAATGGATAAATACTTGTTGTATCGTTATAAGATTTGTTTCCAAGCTTTAAATAGCCTTTATACAAGAATATAAATTTTAACTCTTTTAGGTTTTGAGATTTTATCGATAATGGTAAATCATTATTACTATTTATTTTTTTCAATAATGAATCACGAACAATTATTTCAAGATCTTTTTTTTCAAAAAAACAGCTATTCAAAGATTTTATTTTATCTTGTTTTAATTTCTCTTGGTTATTCCCCAATTTTAATTTCCAATCCGTCCAATACTCTCTTCCTATATATGGAGTCCACCCTTCAATAAATGGATCATGTTGAATTTTATAGCCATTATAAATATATCTCATTTTTACAGCATTACTAATGTCAAATGCGCTATTCCAACCCTTAGACCTGTAGCATTTAACAATTTCATCTAATGCTTCTTGTGTAACTCTATTAATTCCATATTTCTCGAAGCTGATATTATTTAAATTTGCTGATTTAACAAATACTATTCGTCCCAAAACTTTAATAAAATAATAAGTTGGATAATATCTATTGAAAGTTTTAAGGTCTAAAAATCCATGTACATAGGGTGCAGTATCATCTTCTTTATCATTCTTAGGTGAATATCCATATCTACGACCAAAGGCTCTTACACTAAACTCACCTTGAATACTATCAATACTTTTAATTTCTATGGTAAGTAAAAGATCTCTAGTATTAGATTTATTTGTGTATTTGATTACTGCTTTTTTAAAGGCATTAATAGCATATTTATTCGTAATATCTGAATGCAACTGAGCACAAACAATATTTTGAAATAATATCATTATTAGCAAACTTAATAATTTAATTATTTTCATACAAAGTTAATTTTAAACTATATTTAGTTATTAGTAAAGATGGGGATGTAATATCCACGTACTCGTTAATTCGAAAAAAAACGGATTAACTTCTCTCATAGAATCTTTGTCCTTCTTACCATAATCTCCTATACCTAATTCTTCATCTGACGTAAATTTACTTTGAGATGTAATTCTAGAAACACTGATAGGTCCAATAGAATACACAGGAACCCCAGTTGCCTTAGCCCAATCATAATCTTTCTGACTACTACCATCGTAACTATGTTTACCATCGTAATATGAAGAAGGATGTGTATGAATTTGAGCTTGTATAATCATCCCGTTAAATTTTGCAGGATGATCGTTAGGGTTAGAAGATTGATAATAAGGACTATTGGATTGAGATATTGTATTCACATTACCATCAATAACTTCAGTCCAATCTAAAACATAATACTTCGTGCTTTTATTTCCGTTTTCGTCAGTACTTTCTAAAACATATCCTACAATTTCAATCTGTGTTTCTTCTGATTTTTTGTTCATAAATTCAACCATAGCTCCTAAATCTTCGAATTCATAATATTTGTGATAACAATCATACCCTATGGTTGCAGTCTGAAGTGATGGATCTCCACTAGGCTGACCTGTAACGCCATTATGGTACGGATTCGGTTTCCCAAAAATTGAATAATCAAGTTGCCGTCCCCAATCCCACAAGGTAACAGCCCACAAATTTTGTTTAAAAGAATTCCATGCTTTATTTATGCTTCCCGTGTCTATCCAAGTTGCAACAAAATCAATTACAAGTATTGGAATCGATAGAATATCTACAACAGCACCAAAAAGCCCAAAAAGTTCTTTAAAAAGTTTTCCACTTGGATCAGTATATCTAAATGGATTCCCCATACAATAACTGTATCGGTTATAGTTCAACCAATTGTCAGGAGTCTGGAGGTAAGGGTCAGGGCTCATAAACATACCCGTAGCCGGATCGTATACTCTACCGTTCATATCGATAATGCCAAATACATCAATATGTTCGTGTCCATTATAACCACGGTTGGTAATCCATTTGATGCGTGTATCTTTTTGTGTCCAGTTGTTAGGATTTCGCCTTGCTCCCCAGGGATCGTAGGCATATCTTTCAAGAACAGTTCCGCTTTCGTCAGTTAATGCTATCAAAGACCCCTGAAAGTCCGAATACGCATACAATAAACTGTCTATACCGTTGTTTTGTATGAGCATGGCTCCACCGCTAAGATAATGGATTTTCCGAACACTGCCAAGCACATTTATTTCTTCTTCATAACTGCCGAGGTAATAAGTGGTTTTTTGAGTAACATTGTTTACTTTATATTCCGATTTACGGCGTTGGTCATCCACACCGTAAGTTAATTCATAATACTTTGTTCCTTCACTTAATGTCGCAATCTTTTTAAAGTCGGTATATGTTACGTTTAAATCTGCAGCTGGAAAATCTGCAGACACTCCCGAGATATTGGTCAAAGCATGTGGGCCGACATCGCTGCCATCAGGCCGTTTGCCACCATAAGTCATAGTGTAATTGCCCAAGCCGGTTCGCGATGTAATATTACCGGTAGTGGCATCGTAATTATGACCATTTTGTTTCGCCAGCACCCCGTTTTGATATACATTCCAGTTCGTCAACCGGTTCATTCCATCATATGTGAATTGCTCGTTTTGATTGGTCAGATTATCAGTCCGGTAGGATAAATTTCCCTGTGCATCAAATAAATAAGACATATTTTCCACTCCCGAAGCAACAATCGAAGTTGGAAGTCCACGGCTATCAAAGCCATAAGTAGTTTCTTTGCTACCTTTATTAATAGATGTCAACTGCCGACGGGCGTTTTCTGCATTTGCTTTCCAAATGCTTCGACTTGTATTGTCTTTTACTTCTATCAGATTTCCAAACCTGTCATATAAATTTTCGGTATAGACTCCCGATGGAAAAATATACTTTTTCACCCTGCCTAATACATCATACACTTTCGTCGTATTGTACACCCTTGAACCTATTTCCTCTTTTACATTTGTTATCCGATCAAATGCATCATAGGTAAAAGTTTGCTTGTTTTTTCCAACAATTTCTATTGTACTTACACGGTTATAGTTATCATAAGTATAAGTTGTAGTTTCACCATTACGTTCAATGCTTAGTGGTAATCCCTTTACGGCGTCATAATGCTTAGTAGTCGTTACGTAATCAGTTGCATTATGAACTTTTTGCTTTTCTTCTATCAGTTCTCCGAAACCATTGTATTTTGTTTCAACGGTACCTCCATCAGGATCAATCAGTTTTGTCCGTTTACCTTGTAAGTTATACTCACTGGTAATGGTTTGACCTCCCTCTGGCGTTGATGTTTTGGTCAATCCTGAAGGGTAATATGTATAACTAACAGTTTTGCCGTTAACTTTAGAGCTAATCATTTGTCCGGCATCATTAACAGTTGTTTCGTTAATTTCTTCCGGTGTTGTAACTATAACAGTTTTTTCATTATACTCTGTGGATGATACTCCTAAAGGTGTAGTAAGTGATAATAAACGGCCATAATCATCATAAGTATAGATATTATCCCATGTCTTGGAACTTGCATCCTGATCAAAATACGGAGCTGATATTCTATGTACTTTACCATTTGTGTAATACTCTGTTGCAACCGAAATTTTATTATTATTTAATCCGTAAGTTTCTTTAACCAATTCACGACCAACTTCATCGTACCAGATCAGTACGGGAGTAGAACCTGAAGTCTCAGTATACGTGTAGTATTTTGCCCCCATAGTATTATCTGGAGAAGCCCATTGTAATACCTGAACTTTACGAATGCCATCAGGCAGTCGCGTTTCTGCTAAACGGCCAAATCCATCGTAAACATAAGAAGTGGTTCCGAACCGGTTGGTTTCACTGTTAAGCTGTCCTTTGGTTTCGTCCCAATTATAAGTTGTTGTTTCTCCCAATGAATTTGTTTTGCTAAACAGAAATCTACCGGATGGAGTGGTGTAAGTTGAAGAGGTGCTGCGTGAAATGCCATTAGTTGTTTTAGTTACCAATCGGCAATGTCCAAAGTCATCATAGTTCCCATAGGTAGTTGTTACCGAGTTTACATCTGTTGGATCCATAATCTCAGTTACTATATTACCCTTATTATCAAATGTATACTCGGAAGCGCGGGTAATTGTCTGACCATTTACCAATTTTACAGTTGATATGGTGCTTACTTTATTTGAACACCAGGAACCTTTTTGAATATAGGTTCCCGTAGAGGTTTCCACAATCTTGGTATCTGATGCTGTACCTTTTGTTGTTACAATAGTTTGTGGGTTACCATAACCATCAAAGTTTGACGTTTGAGTAGTAACCGTAAGTCCGGTCAGATGATCGGTTGATGTCTGGGATGAGACAAAAGGAAAAATTCTATTGTTACCTAAAGATAAGCAGTTGTTGATACAGCTTATAGTTGATATAGGTTGTCCGGATGATGTTGATACTGTTTGTTGAGTTACATAGGTGTTAAAGTAATTCGGATTATAACCAAACAGACTTACCGTTTTCCTGTTTTGAGAAATATTGTCCTGTGTAAATTCTTCAAAGCCTAATATGCCTTTTCCTTTGGTATGAAATCTCAACCCTTTATATCTATAGTTCATTATTTCTTCAAAGTCTTCTACACTTGTAATTGATTGTTTTACAACAGGTATAGGAATGCATAGCTTCACCACGGATTGAGAAAGCGTTAATATCCCATTTGTATAAACTGAATTATCGTTTAACGATTTATACTCGATAGTATTTTTTACATTCATACCATTGGTTATTGAAGACACTTTTCTTTCTGATTCATTTGTATGGAAAGAAATAATTGAAAAGGAATTTAAATCGGTGTTTACAATATCGCATTTACCATCTCCATCTATGTCATAATAAGGTAGGGATCTATCGTTCACGAATCCATTAGCTCCATCAATATAATGTGTAGTGGAAATAAATCTTGAACCATTAAAATAATAAATACTAACTTCATTCGAATTCAGAGGCACTTCAATAATATCAGCTTTCCCATCTCCATTTAGATCTTTAATTGAATAAAAATCAGTTGGATCTGTATCATTCATTGGAACATATTTCGTTCTGCTTAATGGACAATTGATATCTTCAAAACTATTACCTGTTGAAAGCCGGATATGCCATTTAGTACCACTTCCACTTAAATAATCCAAAACGTCAGTTTTTCCATCACCATTAAAATCTCCAAATTCAAAATCAGATAAAAAAGCCAGATTATGTGTAAATGGGAGTTCAGTGAAAATATTGAGTGAAGTATTAAATTCATAAAATTCACACTCATTCGAGGTTGATATTATAAAAAGATCAGGCAACCCGTTTCCATTTACATCAGTAGTTCTGCTTTTTTGAACATCGCCATTTATTGCAGTAGTACTTAATAAATTAAATTCCCCCATAGCAACATCAATCTCATACAATCTTAAAGTATCGGTACCTAAAACAGAGTTTGATTTCTTTGCAAGTAGTTCAGGATTTCCGTCACCATTAAAGTCACCTAACTCACAAACAAGCTTATCCTGACTATAACCTGTTATATGAAAAGCAAGGTTTTGTCTTACAAGTTGTCCGTTATCTGTCAACAACACATCAATATCACATCCCTCATCAATTCTTAATTCTACAATATCAGTAATTCCATCCTTATTCATATCTACAGGTAATAATTTATACTGCACTGAACAAGGTGGTATTGGATTGTAATTAAATACCTCACTCTGATAAGGTGTATTACCAAAGTCTTGACCATTATTTGATTTATACATCTCCCAGCCGGTGTATTGATTATTGTACCCAATTACTTCGAGAGTTGGCCTGATCATATCAACAAAGCCATCATTATCAAAATCTGCAAATACCATGGTTTTATCCAGAGTAAAGTTATCGAGTGTATTTCCAATGGCAGTGTTATTGGTAGTATACTCAAATACGGGATCTGTTATTGAGTTTAATTTATCCCAGTTAATGATCGTTGGATTATAATGCACCCCATTTGAGGAATAATTAATGGATAAGAGTTTTGTGTAAAAATCATCACTGGCTCCATAGTTAAACGTATACTCTTTTTGAATGCAGGTATCAGTCTTAACTTTAATTGAATTAAGCTTTAAAGTCTGTTGGACTTTTTTCCCGGCAATAAAATTTGTTACTGAATCTAAACGGCCCGTTGTATAAACAAATTCAATTTCATTTACAGGACTTACACCAGCGTTTATGTTCCCTGTATAGTTAATTTTACTCAACCAATATTCTCCATTTGCATTGTTTTCACCATAATTATAAATCATGAAATTTCCATTCGGATCGGTAACTTTCTTAAGTAGCCATGTCAGCGGAACTGTACTTCCCTGCGCTTCAATGTAAGAATCAGCAGATGAACCGTATTCCATGGTAACACCATCTTTGGTCATAACCTCAAAACAAACATAGCCGTTGATGGATTTAAATGTTATGTCACTGTATGTTTCAACTTCAGTCCGATATTTTGCTCCATTTGCCAGGTTAGTACCATCAATAAGAATCAATCGTTGCCCGTCTAATATTAAATTGTCGGCTGTAGTTAACTCCACAGTTGCTATCGCATTATCATGGTAAAGAGTTTTTCCGGTTCTTGTAATCGCCGACATACCACTCAAATTCCACCCCCATCCTGCAATTCCATTTCCTGCCTGACTGTTATACACCAGCGACACATTCGGTTGCATTCCATTAATCCCCGGCGGACATTCTATCGGTATGATATAAGTTGCTGCTCCGGTCGGACTAACAGCAAACTGTCCGGGAATACTTCCCACAACAGCTCCCTGAGTCGGATCTGTAGTTATGGTTCCGTTCGGCAAGGCATAGGTATTCTCGGTCGGTGGAAACAGCAATCCCGCGTCAATTTTAGCTATAAATGAATTTGAGCCGGGATTCTGAAACTTAAACCCCGGTTTCATAACAATCTGGTCACGGGCAACATAAGTTTTGGAAGCACCACTTTCATCGTTTTCCAACTGATAGGTTACCTGAGGGGTCTGTGACTGTGTTTCCGGAGTTGTCACTGCAAATAGCAGCAACAAGGATAAAACAGCATGTTTGTATGGATGTGGCATAGTTATCAGATTTAATGATAGAGTTGTATTGTAAGCCTGACAGGTATTCTCTACCTGTCGGGCTTGAGAAAGTAAACGTTAGATTATTATTTCAATCTTTCTTCAAGATTTTTAATCTTTTTATCCTGCTCAATAATGTACAAAGTCAGTTCCTCAATCTTTTGCAGCAATTTATTCTGCATCTCACCCATGCTCAATCCGTCGTTTTGTACTTCGGCTGCCGAAGGGATACCTGGTAAATGATTGTTTGTGGTCACGAATTGCTCTACCTGATGTAGGGGCATCAGGTAATAATCGGGTTTGAAAACATAATCGGACCAGTTGCTCCTGAGTTTTATCACTACTTCTTCGGCGATGATTTTGCCGGCGACTGCGAGTTTAAAAGTATCAGGAATTTGTGAAGTGCCAATACCAACGTTACCTGCCGAATTAATCAAAAGTCTCTGTAAACCATTCGTACCAAACTCTAAAAATCCTCCATCAACTGATGACCCCCGGTGAAAAGCAATATAACCATTGTTTCTGTAAGCAGGATTATTAGAATACTCATGACTGATTTTAAAAACCGTACAACTATGAGGTTGTGTATTATGACTACTAACAACCAAATTGTTTCCTTCATTTGAGGTTGCCAGTATCGCAGCATAGTTATTATTCGGACCACTGTTTATATGTAGTTTGGCAAGTGGAGCATTACTTCCAACACCTACATTCCCATTCGCTGCAAATCTCACTCGTTCGACATTACTTGTCGCAAAAACCAAAGGAGTTGCAGTTCGGGTACCCAATAACCCATATCCTGTTGATATGGGAGCCATTTTTATTACAGTCGAACCGGCTAAATTCAAACCGAAAAGAGTCCCCGAACATGTGGGTCCATATGTTCCAAATTGCATGTAATGCCCATCAATATCATATTGTAAATATTGACATGCAGACTGATTGGCTCCGGTAAACCCTAAATTAATTGATGGTGATTCATTATTACCAAAAACGTCTAATGTCCCAGATGGATAGACAGTTCCTATGCCCACTCTACCTGCGGAATTTATAATAAATTTATCATTTCCATTTAATGATATCCTGTAATCTCGGGCAGAAGAACCTACGTTTAACTTGTATCCTGTATTATTAATTGTTTGTGCTACCTCATATCCGGAAGTGCAACTGGTAGCCGAAAAAGAGAACTTTCCCTCGGCACCATCTACTATTTCAAGCTTCTTGATTGGGACAGTAGTTCCCAGTCCAATTTTACCATTTACATATAAGTTTCCATCAGTTTGAGTGTAACCAGATGTATGCAGATTGTTCTGTATAATATTGTCGTTATCTACAGTAAAACTTATATCTAACCCTAAATAGGCATTAGGATTCCCATAATTGCTCACACTTCCATCGGATGTAAATATGATTTGTGCTTTACCATTGGGAATTATTGTTGATACAAAACCGCTTTTCGTGCCGGATAAAGTCAGCAATGTGGTTGCGATCCCTTGATTATCAACGCTTTTTATAATAACATAATCATGTCCGAATTCTGTTCCTATCAGATAGTTAATTTTCAGAGGCTTATCGGTGACTGTGCTTTGAACGTTCCACACCTCGTTCATATTATTTACATATCCGCTGGTTAAAGAAATGACGTCGTTTTGAGTAATTGTATATGTGCCTGAAAATAATGACATACTTACGCCGAATACCAAAGTCAATAAAAGTAATTTCTTAGTTTTCATATTTTTTTTAGTTAAAGTGATTTACGTAATTAACTTTACTAGCCTTTTCTGCCCTTTGTTTTATTTTAATTGCTCTTTGTCCTTTTTGTTCTTCGGTTAATATACTATCCAAAAGTATTTCGTATTCGTCAGATGCGTGTTTTTTAATCTCAAAGTTTTCTTTTGAAGTTGTATTTAAGTTAACCCCTTTTGATTTTGATACAAATGCTTTTGCCTTTTTTTTAATAATTATTCTTTGAGTATCAGTTAGCTGAACATCGTCATTTAGTTTTAAGACAATTAAATCTTCGAGATTAGTGTTATTTCTTTTCTCTGTAGGTTCTTCAGCAAATAATAATACTGTACAGAGAAATACAACACATACTGTAATAATAAATTTTGTTGTTTTCATAAAAGTGTTAGTTTATTGATTATTCTATTCCTTGATTACTTTAAATTCTTTCTTATTCTCTCCCGCCTGCACTCGTAATATATACCATCCTTTCGGGTAAGCCATCATGTCAATAGGATTGATCCCTGGTTGCGCATTGCTGTTGTACAATTGCATGCCCTGGCCATTGTATATGATAAGGCGCAAATCTTCTTTGGTATCGCCACCGTTGATTTCCACGCCCAGGGCTCCACGGGTAGGGTTGGGGTAAACGGTAATGGTTCGTTCATCCATCATGTCTTGTATAGCAGTGCTATCGACATACAGTTTGCTCCCTTGTGGAGGTGGAGGAGGAAGCGAAACTATTTTGCGGGAGATGCGGTTGCCTGCCGTGTCGTAAGTATAACTGACTGTCTGACTGTTAACACTGGCAATGAAGAAGAGCAACTGGAAAATGAAAAGATACAGCGATTGGGATTTAATTTTCAGGTTCATGGTATTGATTAAATTTAAGTTATAATTCGGTTACACAGGCTACATGCAACTCTATTCTCTACAGTGTCATTTATTTATTTTTGAATCAGGCTATCTGATTTGTTGACGAGAACAATACTAAATGTTAAATAGTTTTTTAAGGTGCCTTTCATATATATTTTTTTCTACGCATGCTCCGATAATATCAACATATTTCTCAAGTAACTCAGTGTAACTTATACCCATTTCTGCGGCGACTTTGTATGTGACATGAATTAATTGGCGAAAACCGGAATTGTATGCTGCTTGATTTTCGTCGTGAGTTAATGTGTTGGCA
The DNA here is from genome assembly GCA_034927265.1 of Paludibacter sp. Classification (GTDB taxonomy): domain Bacteria; phylum Bacteroidota; class Bacteroidia; order Bacteroidales; family Paludibacteraceae; genus Paludibacter. The sequence continues at coordinate 18,478 of JAYFQH010000014.1, read as the reverse complement.
AATTCTTCACTTGTCCATTGATTTACTTCTTCCACTGTCGGCAGTTGGGTGTCGTCAATGTCGATGACATCAGCGTAAGGAGTACATAGTTCCACTTTACGTTCTAAAGCATTTGCATAAATGTATTTTGCAGCAGCAAGACCGTCACCGCCTGCAAGGGCAAGACCTGTCACTTCTTCGAGCCAGGTAGTGCCGGCAGTTTTCAAATGCAGGCCTTTGTTATGTTTACTGATAATATCTGCCATAACCGGATATATGGAGAATTTATCACTTCCTGAATGAACACTCAATTTAAGTTCTTCAGGTAAACTGAATTCTTTGATTGCATATTCCAGTACCAAAATATCTTCTTCAAATTCTTTGGTAAACTGCGATATGTCGCCACAGTAATCAACTCCTTTATTAAAACGACCGCTAAATTTTGGAGCAATTGTCTGAACGTGAACTCCCTTTTTAGCAAGCATTTTTAAAAATAAACAGTAAATCCGTGGGGGGGGGGCTTTTCAACTTCATCCATCGATATTTCAATAATAAAATCATCATTTCCTTTTCTATGTGTTAAATATTGATATATGAACGAAGCTTGCGTAACAGCTGCCAGGTATTTACCGGTAATTTCTTTCAATAAGTTTTCCGTAATCAGAAGTGGATGATCAACGCCCGGAATACTCAAATTTCCGATGTGTTTTTTGCAGGAGCTAATAAATGCATTAACTTCATCAGGTTCACTTTCCAGACCAATGTATGATGCAACATCAAGCGTGAAAAAATCGGCAAATTCAACAAAAGGCGCCACCGTACTCATGTTAATATGATCAGCATCGACGAAATATTTCCCATTAAAACCAAGTGTAACTACTGCAGTATTGGCTTCTGTTTTGACTTCAGGAAGAGAATGTACAATCTGATGTTCTCTGTTTGACTTATTCCATACAGGGCTGATATCTAAACCTGCTCAGTTGGCTTTTATTATTGCTTTGAGTTGAGCATTCCCCTGATGAGAAAATCAGTTGCCAGTTCCGATGCTATATTTTGATAGCTTCATAATGATTAATTATTAAGGTTCTATATTTAGTTTAATCTAGATATAAACTATATGATGGAATTATAGAAAGATTATTAAAGTGCCCAAATGTAGCTTCAATATAATTAACTGAAGGCGCTTTTGGACACTTTATGATATTAATACGTTGAATTATATAAATGATAAAGTAATAGTTAGGTTCATTCGATTATTTAATAAGAGGGGAGAACTGTTCGAATTTTACATTTTTGTTTCTGAATACAAGCGTGTCATTTACAATATGAGTATACAATCCATCCTTTATTTCGTAATTAAGATAGATAACGTTACGCAAAACGCCTCCCCATTTGTCTCCGTTCTTAATAAACTTACTACTTCCGGATATTTCGTACATGGAACCCTTAATTTTTTTTATAGTACCAATGCCTTCAGAGTTAAAGAATATATCCATATTAAATTTTCCTGGACTGCCGCTTTTAAGGCGAATAGCATTTGAATACGAAATAGAACTTCTCGAAATTGTTTTGGTGAGCACTATTTCATCATTTTCAATCTGACTTTTCCTATAGATATTTGTCTCAATAATATTGCCAGAGGCATCTTTTACGGTAGATTTTCCTCTTAACAAATAGGTACCATCATATTGATTCACGAATTTGATTCCAAATAATGTAAAATTCTTTGGAGTAATAATCCAGTTGTCGGCAATTCTGGGATCAGGATTTAATAAATCCGATTTGCCTTTTAATACTGAATCGGTAGTTGCACTTATGATTCGTAATGGAATAACATAATTTATGCCAACAGCAAGACTGTCTGATAGAAAATCATCAGTAAGCTGAACCAGTATACTACCCGAGTATTTCCCCTTCGGGATGACAATCTGATTTTTATTACTCAACGTATAATAGCGTTCAGGTAAGGGCAGGATAGGAGTTTCTCCATCCAGGTTGAATAGATGGTTTGCAAGGCTGTTGTCAACTTCAAACTTAACAAGAATGTCCTTTTCGTTTTTATAGACACCCCCCATTGTTGCTGAAATATTAAATTTGAGATCATTGTCGAGGCTGTTGTCAAAGTTATAGTCTCCCAAAACTAATGTTCTTACCGGGTATTGATATGGAAAATATGAAGTTGTATAATCAAAATCGGGGAAACTCCAATCTTCATTTTTGCATGAATTAATTACAGATATGAATAGGATTGCACCTATAATAAAAAATATTTTTTTCATATGATTTGTCTTTTGCATGATTAATTTACCATCCTTGATTTTGGGTTAAACCTTCATATTTATTTATTTCGTTATTTGGAAGAGGACCATAATACATATAGTTTTCAAATTTTCTTTTTTCAACATCAATGTAGTTATACGTATTTCCACTTATTTCAACGCCTTTTGCAGTTTCATTCAGATTGTTTTTCCAACGTCTGATGTCCCAAAAACGAAAGCCTTCAAAGCACAGTTCAATTCTTCTTTCATTCCGTATGAGTTCTCCTATTTCTCCTTTATTTGACAAGGACGCAAGGTAAGGATCAGATGCCGTAATACCCGCCCGTTTTCGGATTGAGGCTAATATTGATCGGGCAGTAAATCCATAGTTCTTTGGGTCTCCGTCAGGTCCCCACACTTCATTTGCAGCTTCTGCATATATAAGGAATAATTCTGTGTAGCGTATGTGAGTATAAAAATGTCGTTTTGTACTGAATACTGTTGGATTTAGATTTACATCAGTACGTAATAATTTTAGAAGATAGTATCCTGTGCGTGTTGAAGCAGTTGTTTTATTAAGTCCATTGACCTGATCGTCTATACTGGTTTTGATTGAGTATGCTCCCAAAGTGTTTCCATTATATACAATATATGCTTTAAGTCGTGGATCTCTTTTTTTATAAGGATTTGTAGCATCGAATTCACTAAGGGAATGAGTTATTGGATAACCATTAACCATTGGGAATATATCTACAAGGTTTTGTGTGGGATTGATATTGCCTTTACCATATAATGAAGGAGGAAAATTATCTATTTCTCTATTATTGCTTACACCATAATTATTCTTCCATAAAATTTCTGCATTTGTAGGATCATCATCTTTATCATAAAAGATGTTTCCTTTGGGATCCATACCTCCGGTTCCTCCAATTTCGACCAATAGTTGACCTGCAATCTCAGCTGCTTCGCGGCATTTTTCCTGGTTATATGAACCTTGATTAAACGCAGGACTTGAAGTGTATAAAGCGAGCCGTGCTTGAAGTGCTTTAATTATTTTTCCCTGAATACGATTTATATTTTGTTCTCCCAATACTGTTTGCTTATTAAGGTCATCAGGGTATTTTTGCCAGACATAGGGGAGAAGCATGAAAGCCTGATCAAAGTCATTATTGATTTGGTCAATACATTCTTGATAAGTGCTTCTTTTAAGTTTCCAGTTATTCTCTTTTACACCAATAACCTCAGTTGCTAATGGAATACCGAGTAAGTTACCCTCATTATTAATCCCACCGTGGTGTATTAAAAGTCGCATATGAAAATAAGCCCTTAACGCCAAAGCTTCACCTTTAAAACGTTTGGCAAACATTTCTTTCCGGGTTTCACTTTGCCAGCTCCAGTTTACCTTGTCGACCACTGAGAGAAAATAGTTGATGTTGAATAAGGCATTATAACTATCTGTCCATACACTCACAGGATTATAAATCGCAGACCATTCTCCGGTTGCCATTCTAAGATAACCATTACTTTTATTGTTTGAAACAGCATTATCAGTTGCAACGTCTTCCTGAGTATATTCACTTGGAAGCAGTTGATATGCCCTCAACAATATACCTTCGGCAAATGCCGGATCGTTCAGGACCCTGTCCAGCATATATTGATTATCCTTATCAGGTTCTAATATTTTTTCGCACGCTCCGAAGATTGCTCCAAAAAATAGCAGCATTAAAAATATTTTAATTTTATTCATATGTATTGCTTTTATTCGTTTAGTTAAAATATTATTCTTAATCCTCCTGCATAATTACGATATGCCGGTTCCGTTCCGATATTTAATTGTCGCTTTTCAGCATCCTTTGCAATCATTAATAGATTTGAGCCCCGTAAATAAAGACTTAATCCCTTTATCATGGTATTCTGAACTTTCTTTATCGGAAAATCATACGTCAGTTGAATACGATTTATAGAAAAGAAATTATTTTCGTATAACCAGAATGTTGAGCTACGATAATTATTAGTGTTGCTTTTTGATGTCAGTCTGGGATAAGTTGCTGTAAGAGCCGTTGCAGGTGTCCACCGGTTTAATACTTCTTTTGAATATTTATCATTGGCATCCACCCAAAAATAATTATTATCATACATACCATTGCCTCCGGTTTGTCCATTTCCTAGTATAAATAAATTAAGGTTTCTGTATTTAAGGTTGCAATGTATACCATAGGAAAAATCAGGGAGCCATTTCCCAATCATTATTTCATCATTTTGGTCAATCACGTTGTCGTTATTTTGATCTTTATATTTAATATCGCCGGCTTTAACCTCTCCAAATGCCTGTACGGGAATGTTATTGTTGCTTATGTCAGAGTCACTGAAGAAACCTATGTATTCAAGTCCGAATATTGAATTGACCGGTTTTCCCTGGCGATATAAATTTTTGTTGTTCCAGACCTCATCTCGTTTGTCAATGTTTGAAGTAGCATAAAGAATATTTGCCCCGATGTCGAGTGAAAAACTTCCGATTGATTTATTCAGATTAATCCCTAATTCTGCTCCCGAATAGCTGTTTGCGTTGTAATTCTCAAAAGGAATGTAAGTTGAAAGATAGGCGGGATAAGTGACACGCTGAATTACTTTTCCTGAATTTTGGGAATAAAAGATATTAGCATCGACGTTAATCATATTATTGAATAAAATAGCTTCTATTCCCAGATTAACATCTTTCATTTTTTCAAAAGTCAAATTAGGATTTGATTGACGACTTGATAATACGACGCCATTAGAACGCAATCCATCTCCCCAATAGTATCTGCCATTATAAATGAAGGTGTTGTCATACATATAATAATTATCTGAACCGTTTGGATTCGTGATGTCAATATCTGTATTAAGTATTCCTCCCGATAGTTTTACTTTCAGGTAATTTATTTGCGAGATGTTTTTTATGAAATTTTCTTCAGACAAAATCCAGCTTAAACCAACTGAGGGAGAAAACGCATCTCTATTACCTTTAAAGAGTTTTGTTGAATGTACATAAGCACCGCTGAAATCAATAAAATACTTTTTTGCATAATCATATGTACCGCGTAATCCAATGTGTGAATATTTATCGTCAACCACTACGTAATTAGAATGTGATGTGTTGTAGTAAGCTAAAACAGTTCCTGCGAATGAATGTTTTGCGTTAAATGTGCGATCATAATTCAATGAAGCATATGTTCCTAATGTCCGGTTAAAATCGGCACCAGACAAATTTTGATAGTTCATAGGCGTATCTTCATTTATTTTCTGTAAACTACTTATCAAGTTTACGTTATCAGCACTCCAGGTTGGCATATACACGGCGTATTTGTTATTTACAGATTGAATAAAACTGTTGTATACGTCAAAACTAATATAAGTTTTGAAACACAGGCCCGGGGTAATTTTTCTCAAGTCAATGTCTATACCGTTATTTACCTGTATTGTTCTTTGAATGTTTTGAACATAGCCTCCAAAATACATATTCCCATAAACGTTGTTCATGTATTGGGATGTTCCTCCAAGAATATATTTTCCTTCAATTAATTTAGCAGTTTCAATGCTGGTTTTATCTTCAATCATTGATAAAGGAAGCAATGGACTGAAATCGTTTGGATGTAAGGTATTACTATATTCCCAAAAGTTGCCATTAGGGTTTTTGTTGATATCGAATATGACAACCGCATCAATATTACTTTTAATAAAATCATTGATTTGGACATCGACATTTGCACGGGCGTTTAATCTGTTTGTACTGGAGTTTTTTGCACTTCCAAGTTTATAAAGACTTCCTGAGTTTATCCATCCGAAGTTTGCGTAATATTGTGTTGTTTTATTTCCCCCTGAGAATTCAGAAATAAATGATGTAGCTGGTTTTCCTGCTTTTAAAAATTCATCAGAGAAATAGTCTGTATTCGGATAGCGATAATTATTCTCTCCACTTTCATATTTTTCAATGTTATTGAAAATTTTAGGTAGACCATCATTTGTTAAAGCTTCATTGTACAATCTCATATATTCAGCAGAACCCAGATATTGAGGTAAAGCTATTGGGGTTGAATAACCTTGATCTACCGAAAGATTTATTTTGCGTTTAAAGGGATTCCCTCTTTTTGTGGTAATCAATATTACACCATTCTTTGCTCTTGATCCATATAAAATTGATGCGTTAACATCTTTAAGGACAGTTATTTGGTTAATTTCTTCGGCTGTTACTGAATTTAAACTCCGGGGAATGCCATTGATCACAATTAATGGCTCACCTTTTCCTCTTAACATCGAATTGTTCATTAATCCTGAAATACGTCCGTTAAGCAAATTGCCAACATTCTGAACGTAGTCCTTCGATATTATTTTTTCTGGATTTATTGCGCTAAGTGGATTTACCTTCTCTTTCGTATTTATTCGGTTAAAAGCGATATTAATTACGTCATCTTCTCCCATTAGGTATGGAGACTTTGTCAATAAAACTTTTTTTGAAACATTAATAGCTGAAACAAGTATTTTGTTAAATCCATCTGCTTCAATCAGGAGTTCACTTTTTTCCGGAACTGAAATGGTAAACTCACCATCTGTGCTTGTTTGCACCTGAATAGCCCCTTCTTTACCAGATATTCTCACATTGGGAATAGGGGTACCATTGTCGTCAATAACAACCGATTTGATTGTTAGATATTTAATGTCTTTCTGTCCAAATATTTCTCCTGTATTTAAGAATAGAAGAAACGATGCAATTAGGACTATGATATATTTGTCGTTCATTTATTTATCATTTTAGTTTCAAATTATTTTTCTCTATTACCATCCAGGGTTTTGTTTAAACTCAGGATAAAGATTCACCTGATTTTTAGGAAATGGCAGCCAATAATGTTTTTTATCAAAAATTATGGTTGTATGTAGTGTCTTTTTGAAGTATGTATGCCCTTGATCAAAATCTAATGTATATTTCTCTTTGTATTTGGGTAAATGAGCAATATACTGGCGACGGTTATCATACCATCTGTGACTTTCAAATGCAAGTTCAACAGCTCTTTCTTTTCTTAAAAATTCACGGAATTTCCCCTTGTCAATGAGAAAACGTGCGTCCACATTTGGAACATTTGCTCTTTTACGAACTATATTAACAGCTTCGGCGGCAGTAATTCCTCCCGGGGCACTCCCAGTTGGACCATAGGCCTCATTAACAGCTTCCGCGTACATCAGATAAACATCAGCCAGTCGCATATTGGGGCATTCCCATGTGTATGAGTTCCATCCATCGTCAACAGTATTACATACAATATTTCTGAACTTTGTATAACCATAACCTGTGATACTGTTTTGAGCATCACGATGTCTTCCTCCAACATACAGTTTTGCAAATGCGTCAGGATTAGTGTTGTTAGCCTTTACAATCATTCTGTCGCCGTCTTTTAAGATGTTATAATAAAATCTCGGGTCACGGTTTGTCCATGGGTCCTGAGGATTATAACCAGAGTCACCTTCGTCAATAGGTAGGCCATTAGCCATTCCGAAATTTTCAACATAATTTTCTGTTGGAGAAGAGTATGTTCCCCAACCACCGAGGTAAGTCATAGAAAAATCACCATATCTCCAACGTTTATTTGATCTGTATACCGGATTGTTGAAAATAATTTCTTTGCCGATTGGAGGCTCAGCTTTCAAAGTGTAAAAATTCTTATAATAATTTTCCCATGTTTCCAGACCACAATATCCCTGATCTGCCAATTTAATTACTTCAAGTAGGGCAACAGCAGCTTCTTTGCATATTTCTTCATTGTAGACATAGTTTCCTGTGGTTATACCATTCATAAGAGGACTGGCTGCATATAACAAATTCTTCCCGAGGTAACCATAGGCAGCCATTTTAGTAATTCTACCGGCATTTGATCCAAGAGTTGCTTTTCCAACAGTTGTTTCATCCCAGTTTGCTGGTAGTAGTTCCGCAGCTCTTCTAAGGTCAGTGGTAACTTTATTTGCCGTTTCCTGATAGGATAAACGGGGTAGTTTCATATTGTCGGAAGGGTAGTATACTGTATCGATATAGGCGACCCCACCCCAGGCACGTAGAATCTCGAAATGAAGATATCCACGAAAAAAATATGCTTGTCCGGCCAACAAATTTCGTTCTTCCTGAGTAGGAGAAACAAGATCTTTGAGATGTGCGAGTACGACATTGGTTTTACGAATACCGTACCATCCATTTTGCCAATAACCTTTGATCCCTTGTGAATTATTGTTGTTTACGGAAATATCTCCCCAAAATGGACTGTAATTCTGATCTTCCCAGTACCAATAATCACCCGCATCGAAGTGCCTTGACAACATGTTTCTATCAGTACATAACACATCATCTGCATAATTCCAGTTCATTTCAGCCGAACGTCCTAAGGTTTCATCAGGAACACATTGATAAATATCTTCCAAATATCCCTGAAAAGTATTGAACTTCTTAAACACATCTTTCTCTGAAATATTGACTTCAGGAGCTTTATCGAGATAACTTTCACAGGAAATAGCCAATATCGTCAGTAACAAAACTGTGTAATATTTTAACCAATTATTAAAAGCTGTTTTCATATAGACATGTTTTAAATATTTAGAAATCTAAGTTTACACCAATATTGATTCTCCTGTATGTAGGGTAATACTCTTCCACTGAAATTGAATTATCTTCACGGTCATCAGGCATGCTGGACCAGAATAAAAGGTTGTTGCCGTTAAGAAAGATTTTGGCTGAGTTGATTCCTAATTTTTTTACATATTGTTTGTTGATTGTATAAGCAATCTCAGCTGTTTTTAATCTAAGGTATGATGCATCCACAATGTATAATGTCCCGTCTGGACTATTACTCTGAAATCTTTCAGCTTTCCATTGCCTGTCAGTTTGTTCCGGTGCCCAGGAGTCTCGTTGAAGATTGTATACTAATGATTGATTCAGGTCACTAAAGGGAGTTAGATAATCAATGACACGGTTTACATTGTATACTCCATAAAATTGCAATTCAGCACTAAATCCCTTATATTCCATTCCAAACGAAAAGTTATAAGTATTCTGTGGCCGTACAGGATATCCAAATGGAACAATATCATATGAGTCAATGATTCCATCTCCATTATAATCAACAATACGCAGATCTCCAGGGAGTTTGAATGTGTTGTCTGTTGCCAGGTATACAGAACTGTAAACATCATCCCAATTGTTTAAATATCCGTCATGAATTTCACTTCTGGTTTGGCTGATCTGGAATCCGGCCTTTTTTTGGTAGTTCGGGGTAAACATCGGATCTTCTTTATATACAATTCTGTCAATAGCATGTGAATATGCCCAGTTGAACCAATAATGAAGGCCAATTGCTGTTGTGTTATTAAATCTGAATTCTATTTCATATCCATTCGTCTCTGTTTTCCCGAGATTTGCTGAAACGGGATTGGCACCAAAGTATGCCGGTATATTTCGCTGAGAAGCATCAATAAAAATGTCATTTCGGTAATCTTTGAAAATTTCAATATTTAAATTGATTTTGTTTTTTAACGCCGCGATCTCTATACCGGTATTTTGTTTCAGAGAGACCTCCCAATGTAAATCCGGGTTACCAATAACAGATTCTGAGTATTGTTCATACGGACTGTACGAGTAAGTTGGAGTGCCAAACGGAGTTTTTGCGGGTTCAATTACCCAGTTGGTTTCATATGCCCAACGGGGAGAATTAAATCTATCATTCCCTGCTTTTCCAATAGTGTATCTAAGTTTAAATTTATCCAGCCAGCTTATTTTTTCTAACCATGGTTCTTTGGATACAACCCAACCAATACCCATAGAAGGGAAAAAACCAAAACGATAACTTCTTGCGAATCGTTCTGAGCCGTTATAAGCGGCATTAGATTCAATAAGATATCGTTCGTTGTAGTTGTAGGTTATTCTCCCTGCCCAGTCCTCACGATAAGTTGGAAATGTACTTCCCTGAGCGTATTGTTCTCTATTCATTACGGCCATTGCAGAAATACTATGCTTGTCGAACTGTCTGCTGTAATCAATCTGAAACTGGTAAAATATCTTGCGGAAAGTATTTTGTAAATCGTCTCTTCTTCCAAAAGGTAAATTGTCACTTGTTCTTACCCCCTCAGACATATATGTTGCTGGTTGCAAGAAAAAGTCGAAGTCGTTGATTCCGATTTTTGGGTCATAAAAAATGAAATTATTATCGCTTTCACCTGGTTGCTTATTTGCGATTCCCGGATCAATATATTTTGAGATAAGATTTTGGCTGTCAAAAATTCCACCACTTGAGTAAAAACGATTATCATAAGAGAAGGTTGCTTGTGCACTTAATCCCGGTGTAATAAAATCAAGCATCTGCTTAAGTTTGAAATCTGTATTGATTTGCGTCCTTACAATTTTTTCAACACCAGTATTACTAAGTCCGGCTACAGGATTTCCAGTATTTGAGTTGGGAGTAAATCCCCATGCCCCATCAGGAAACCTTACGGGGAATACGTTAGGAGCAAGTTTATAGAATGCATTAAATATTACATGATTGTCGTCAGAATAAAAACTTTCAAGTTTTGTTCCAACATAGCCTGACAGATTGGTTGAAAGTACCGTGGTTGGTGTAATATTGAAGTCAATATTTGTACGGAAATTAAAACGATTATATGCCCACTGAGACTTGTATCCTTTGTTATTTTCAAGACCCGACTTCATTAAGTCACCTTCGTGTGTGTAACTTAGGGAACCAAAGTATTTTGCAAAATCAGTTCCTCCTATGATATTTAGGTTTAAGTGATGTGAAAGGGCAAAATCTTTTAGCATCTCTTTTTTCCAATCGACATTAGGAAAGATAAATTCATCTCCAGGGGCTTGAGGTATACGGTAACGATTAAGTATGTTTAGTGGAGTGTAGTAATTCCATCCGTCTTCTTTGACTGGAAGTTCGTGCTCAATTGCTTTATTACGGAACATTAATCCTTCATATGAGTCTAATTCTTTGGGTGTACGTGAAAGAAATTTTACACTGCTGTTGGCCTGTACTGAAAGCTTTGGTGTACTTACTTTGCCACGTTTTGTTGTGATAAGTATGACGCCCTCTGCACCTTTTACTCCAAATATTGCAGTTGCGGAAGCATCTTTGAGTACAGAAACACTTTCGACCTCATTGACATCAATATCATTCATCTTTCGTTCAATACCATCCACTAAAACAAGTGGCTCTGCATTATTCCAGGTAGACATACCTCTAATCAATATCTTTGGGTCATCGTTTCCAGGTTCTCCGGTTGAAAGCATGGTAGTTACACCGGCTAACTGACCCGTAAGTGCCTGCGCAAGATTTGCTACCCCCCCGGTGCTTTGTAGCTTTTCATTTGAGACACTGCTAACTGCCCCTACAACTGTTTGTTTCTTTTGTTGCCCATAACCAATAACAACAATTTCATCCAGAGTCTTAACATCCTCGGAAAGAGTTACATTGATTGAGGTCTTATTCCCAATCAATTTTTCTTGCGAATTATAGCCGATAAATGAATAAATTAAAATAATGTCATTTGTTTTCACAGTAATGGCATAATTTCCATTGATATCTGTTATAGTGCCGGTTGTTGCTCCCTTAACAGTTACATTAACTCCAGGTAAAGGTTCTCCGTTGTTATCTGTTACTTTACCTTTAATGACAATTCCCTCATAGTTGTCTCTTATTTCTTTTGAGGTAAACGATGTGTTATTTTCAAAAGAATAACCATTGAAGAATGAGAATGCCAATAATAAAATAAATAATCCAATTTTCTTTATCCAATTACTAAAAGGAATAAAGTGCTGTTTTAATTGTGTTTCATTCATAGATTTTTGTTTTATACTTAAGTAATTCTCCTTAAAGAAAAAACATAATATTTATAATGTAATAAAATATAAGGTTAATTTTCCCATTCTATATTTTCTGATACTCACATACAAATATTCATATATTTAGGTGTTGTACAGGAGGTATAAAATGAATTTTCTGATGATAAATGATAATGGTTTACTAAGTTTTCATAGATGCATATAATTTTAAATTTATTGATGATGAAATTGTTTTGAATTTATTTAGTAGTTGGTTCCATAATAATATTGATTATCTTTTGCTATGATAGAGTAATAATAAATTAAGGTATGTGACTTGTGTTGTTGATAATGAATGGTTTATCTCAAGATGACGATGATGATATTCTTGTAAAACCTATTAATGGTTTAAATTTTCACAAAGTAAGTATATTCTTGAGGTGATGTAAATGTCAAAAGAAGCAAATAAAATACTTAAAAAGGCAGACATAACTATACCTGATTTGCTTATATTATAAAACTAAATTATTTGAGTATGTGTAATGTAGTACTCATATCAATGAGTCACAAAGTCGTCAAGTATAATAATTCATATGTTTGAATACCTGATTATTTTATCAGTATTGTTCAAAAAGATGTATTAATCATTTATCTGTTTGTGAAAAAGTTTATTAACAATTACTTTTACGGTCCATTCCGTTAATCTTAAATGTGCTGCAAAATGAAAAACTTAAAATCACTTTCAATAGTTGCTGTTTTTGTGAATATGCTGATTGTGCCATCGTTATTTGCCATTGTTCCTGCGTTTGATGAAGATAAGCCGATTGCCACTTATAAATCTTCCTACTCACAACAATTTAATACAATTGCAGGATGGGACAGTCTGAAATTTTATAATCAGTGGGATACCCGTGAGTCGCTGAATTTTAGTGCCGCAGATATAATCTCGGATTGCCTGCAGTTTGTGTGGATCAATAAAAGGATAATTTGCTCAAAGAATTTATATGTGTCGCCCTATGTGTTTGAAACAGAAATTGATTATGGTAATGGAAGTAACCGGGGTGGACTGGTAATACGCGCGAATACTGCTTATCCCAACACAATGGATCATTTACAGGAACCTTTAGCTGATCCCGGGTTCAATCACGAAGGAATCGCATTTTATCCTTCGGAAGATGGAATGTCGATGATCGTTCAATTCTCGGGTCCGGAGAACGGGATACAAACAGCTATGACAAGAATTATGGTACCCAAACCTGAAAATGTCGGGAATTTGAAGAATAAGGGAATAATCAGGATGGAAGATTTTGGTACTTCTGTTTATATCTATTATAATGGCGAACCATTCATACGAATAAACCTCAGCGGCGAATCGGGCAGAAAGTACACTTCAGGCACTGTTTACGATGCCGGGATGAATGAAAAGGGAACCTTCACCGGAATGGAAGTGGAAAGGGCAGGGAGAATTGCTGTTGCACAAAGGGATGCTACACTTAGATTATATCGTGTCAGGTTGGAATATAACGAATTGAAACCGCAAACCGTTACATTTCCATATATTGGCGAAAAACTGATTAATGATGCTCCTTTTGCATTATCCGGAACTGCCAGCTCGGGGTTACCTGTAGAATACACTCTGTTATCCGGACCGGCAACCCTGACAGGAAATATGGTTACGCTGACCGGTCAGACAGGAATTGTTACCATCACTGCCAATCAATACGGAAATGCGGAATATTATCCGGCTGTGGAAGCAAAGCGTTTGTTTTATGCAGGTGATCCGGCAGAAAAAAATGTGTTGGCTACCAGTCAGGATTATGTTGATACCTGGGTAGCTACTGATGCACTGGGGCGTCAACTCCCTTCCTACGGAGAGGTTGGCGGGAAACGTAGTAATAAGAGGATAGGTGTTTTTTATTATGTGTGGCATGGGGCACATGGTGAGAAAGTATATAATATTAAGGAAATTATTGATCAGTTTCCATCAGATCCTCTAAGTCCGAATAACCCGGGCTGGGGAAGTCCCGGGGAATGTCACTTCTGGGGTGAGCCCGAAACAGGCTACCATCGTGCCGAGGATCCATGGGTGATTCGCCGCGACTTGCAGATGCTTAGCAATGCAAAAGTTGATTTTATTTATATTGATGTTACCAATGGAATCGCCTATCTCGAAACAATTAAGAAACTTTGCGAGATTTCCATGCAAATGCGCAGGGAAGGTATTTATACGCCTCAGATTGTGTTTACAACTCATTCATACAGTGGACGTATGATGAATGAAATCTATGATGAGTTTTATGCTAACTCTCTTTTTAAGGATCTCTGGTTTAAATGGAACGGAAAACCGGTAATGTTGGGTGATGAAGCAGATCCGGAATTGCGTTCTGAAGTAAAAAACTTTTTTACCATCAAATTTTGCTGGGCATGGACTAAAACCAAAGCTTTGCCAAATCATTGGCAGTGGCTGGATGGTTATCCGCAGAATTACGGATGGAGTGTGAATAAAAATACTCCTGAACAAATCCCGGTTTCAATGGCGCAACATCCTACCTCAACGAGAGGAACAAGTTTTCACGGTGGTGTAGAACCTGCTGTAAATCCACAATACCTGACTGACTATACCGGACAGGGTCTTCACGCTGCTGAACAATGGACGCGGGCTTTGGCCGTAGATCCTCCCGTGATCATGGTGACACAATGGAATGAGTGGTTTGCCCAGCGGTTCATTTGGGATCAGGGCGCTGGTACCTATGGCGGAAGACCAATTAAAAACGGTGATTCCTACTTTGTTGATGCATTCACGGAAGAATTTAACCGGGATATGGCGCCGATGAAAGGCGGGCATACCGATAACTATTATTATCAGTTGATCTCCAATATCCGGAAATATAAAGGTATGGCAGCACCTCCGGCATATTCTGCCTCAAAAACAGCTCACATTGATGGTGATTTCTCGGAATGGCCATCGGTTCTGCCTGTTTTCAAAGATCCGTTCGGCGATACCATGCATCGTAATTTCAGAGGATATGATCCTTCGGTTACCTATGTGAACAATACAGGCAGAAATGATATTCTCGAATCAAGAGCTACCTATGATGAATCGAACCTGTATTTTTATGTTAGAACAGCGCAGGTGATGACTCCGTATTCTGATCCAAACTGGATGTTGTTGTTTTTGGATACTGATAAAAATAAGACAACCGGCTGGGAAGGATATGATTATGTGGTGAATCTGGGAGTTAAGTCGAATACTGAAACCACTCTTAAACAATGGAATGGATCGGAATGGGTAAACGAGATTACTATTCCTTATAAATATGCCGGTAGTGAGATGGAATTAAGTGTGTCAAGAGCAGCTGTGAGAATGGATAGTACTATTCCGGCTTTTTATTTCCATTGGGCCGATAATCCGCAGCAGTTGAACGATATCACCACTTTCTTTACTGATGGGGAATCTGCTCCCGATCGCCGGTTCAATTATTATTTCAGTCCGTCAGTAAGTGACGCCGCAGTTCAGAATCCTTATCATGCTACGTTTACTGTTTATCCAAATCCGGTAACCAATAAAATGACTATTAACAGTGAACGTTATCAGGTGGAAAATGTGAAAATTGTTGATTTGCAGGGTAAAACAGTTTATTCAAACAACGAACATTTTAATGGAAGGAAAACCATTGATATCCGGTTGGAGAAAGGATTGTATCTTTTGAATCTGACTGGTGATGTTCCTTATGCATCACAGAAGTTTATTGTTGAATAGACTGGGCCTGACACAAAAGTCAGAAAGTGTTGACGCTGAAAACATCCCCCGTTTGCATATTGCTAAGCGGGGGGATGTTTTGTGTGAGTAATTCAGCTACTTTTATCAAAAAATGAAGTTTTAATATCAATTCTCTCAAACCTTGCATTTCTCTTATCCATATCTTTGCCACAAAATTAAATTATTAAACCATGAAAGATCAACAAATTATCAGGGCTTATGAATATGCAAAGGCCCGTTATGCAGATTTAGGCATAGATGTAGAGCATACAATCAATCAGTTAGATAAATTATCCATTTCGCTTCATTGCTGGCAGGCCGATGATGTTACAGGTTTTGAAAATGGCGACGGCGAACTGACCGGAGGTATTCAGGCTACGGGGAATTACCCGGGCAAAGCACGCACGATATCAGAATTGCGCGCTGACATTGAAAAAGCCATGTCATTGATTCCCGGAGAACACAGGGTGAATATCCATGCTTTTTATGGTGATTTTAAAGGGGAGAACGTGGATCGTAACGAGATTGAACCCAAACATTTCCAAAGTTGGATCGACTGGGCAAAAGAAAAAAACTATAAGTTAGATTTTAATTGTACTTGTTTTTCTCACGATAAATCGGCTGATGGTTTTACCTTGTCGCATCGCGACCCGGCCATTCGTCAGTTCTGGATTGATCATGTGATCCGCTGCCGGAAAATTGCAGAGGAAATGGGACGTCAGTTAGGCTCAAAATGTATTCATAATATATGGATTCCAGACGGATCAAAGGATCTGACTGTCGATAGACTGTTGTATCGCAAAAACCTGAAAGAATCGCTGGATAAAATTTTTGAATATAAGACCAATGATAATTACATGCTCGACAGCATTGAGTGTAAACTATTTGGTATCGGGAGCGAGAGTTATGTGGTGGGTTCTCATGAATTTTATATGGGTTATGGGGTTGCCAACAGCAAAATGATTACGCTCGACTCCGGTCATTTTCATCCTACTGAAGTTATCTCAGACAAAATTTCCTCTTTATTGCTTTTTGCACCGGAAGTCATGCTGCATGTTAGCCGGGGCGTTCGATGGGACAGCGATCATGTCGTGATATTGAACGATGAACTGTTGGCTCTGACCCAAGAGATTATTCGTGCTAATGCCCTCGACAGGGTACATGTGGGACTGGATTATTTTGATGCTTCCATCAATCGCATTGGTGCCTACGTGGTAGGCGTGCGTGCAACACAAAAGGCTTTGCTGCAGGCTTTACTTGAACCCATCAGTCAATTGCGTGAGTTTGAGGCTAAGGGTCAAAACTTTGAACGGCTGGCTTTACTCGAAGAGGCAAAGGCATTGCCATGGGCAGCTGTTTTTGATTATTACTGTCTGAAAAAAGGTGTTACTGCCGGAGAAGCATACATTGCCGACATTCAGCAATATGAGAAAGAAGTGACCAGTAAACGATAAACCGGAAATACCATGAACACACTTGTCGGATTATTCATCATCGCTTTGGGTAGCATGGGGCAATCAAGTTCCTACGTACCCATTAAAAAAGTAAAAACCTGGGCATGGGAAAGTTTTTGGTTAGTGCAGGGTGTTTTTGCCTGGTTGGTCTTTCCTTATCTGGGAGCATTGCTGGCTGTGCCGGAGGGTCATTCCTTACAAGAACTGCTTTCTATCGGTGATGGCGTTGCTTATGAAGCCATGTTCTATGGGGCTCTCTGGGGTGTCGGAGGTCTGACTTTTGGCTTGAGTATGCGCTATCTTGGGGTGGCATTGGGACAGTCAATTGCTTTGGGAACCTGCTCTGCTTTCGGAACATTGATCCCGGCGCTGATGGTTGGTACAGATTTATTTTCAGGCAGCGGATTAATATTATTGACAGGTGTAAGTGTTGCCATCGCAGGTATTGCGGTTATCGGTTATGCTGGTAGTTTACGTTCAAAAAATATGACTGATGAACAGAAAGTGGCTGCTGTAAAAGATTTTGCTTTGGGCAAAGGTTTGTTGGTGGCATTGCTGGCCGGTGTAATGAGTGCGTGTTTCAGTTTAGGACTCGAAGCTGCAGAGCCAATAAGGGTGGCTGCCATAGAATTGGGTGCCACCGCATTATTTGCTGGTTTGCCTGCCATCTTGATGATTACTTTGGGAGGTTTTATTACGAATGCTGTTTATTGTATTTTTCAGAATGTGAAGAATAAAACCGGAAACGATTATTTCAAAGTATCAGGAGCTGTATTAATAAATAATGTGCTGTTTTGTGCTTTAGCAGGTATTTTGTGGTATTCTCAGTTTTTCGGATTAGCCATGGGGAAAAGTTTCCTGACCGAAGGCAGCGTGATGATGGCGTTCTCGTGGAGTATCCTGATGTCGCTAAATATCGTTTTCAGCAATATATGGGGAATCCTTCTGAAAGAATGGAAGGGAGCCGGAACAAAAACCATTTTTGTGTTGATAACAGGTATGTTAATACTGATTTTTTCACTTATTCTTCCTGACTTGTTCAATTAATTTATTTGTTGACTAGTCCTAAATAACCGTTACAGGTTTTTATTCGACAAAAATAGACAATTTATTCAACCGTATCAAGGCTAGCCTTGATACGGTTGTTTTTTTTATAAGTTTTTATTTTCACTTCACGTTGTAGATGCATTTGGTC
>JAYFQH010000015.1:0-194415 GCA_034927265.1 Paludibacter sp. | reverse complement strand
TCTTTGATTTATTGTATTCCGAACAAAGCAACATCTTATTGGAAAAATACAAAAATCGTCCAAATGAACACAAGACTGAATTGCTGATGTGTGAGTTAATAGAAAAATTACTTGTTGATTATAATAAAATTGGGTATGCTACACATATACGGTTAGGCTCGATTGTAAAAACAACAGATGATTTCACAGTGGAAGAACAAAAATATATACTGCATCCATGGACTCACGTGGATTTTCTGTTTTATAACAAAGTATCAAAGCAAAAACTTTTCGTTTTAGAAGTAGATGGTATCAAATATCATGAACAGGATAAAAAACAAGCTGAACATGATAGAATTAAGGATAAAATTCTTTTAGTCAATAAAATCCAGATTTATCGTTTTAAAACCAATCAATCAAAGGAAAAAGAACGTTTAAAAGAAATATTAAATAATTTTGATTATTGATATGGTTATTTTATTTTAGCAGCAAACACCAAAGTTATTTTAAGTTTTTTTCTTGCGAGTATCAACAGGACTAATTTATCTTTGCAGTACTAAAATGTATGACTATGAATCACGTAATAGCACGTATTGATATTTCGACACCTACCGGACGCCGGTCATCCTATTCTATACAAACCCGCAAATCACTCCAGCAATACGGACCATACATCATAGCTTAGCGGATATATTTGATAAACAGTGTTTCAAAGGTATGGGGTTTAAGAATGATAAGTATTTGGAGGAAAAGAAAAGTAAAAAATATGAGTTTTTTAGTGCAAAATAAATCAGTTATGCCCGAAACTCAAAACATAGAATACAAATCTGTTTGGAAAGACGAGTATATCATGTATATACCCTGCTAACAATCAAAATATAGAATAAGAAAATGAACAATAGCGAAATCCTGATTTATCAAAATTCCGAAGGCAACATTAAAATAGATGTTCGTCTTGAGGAAGAAACCGTTTGGCTAAATCAATCGCAAATGGCTGAACTTTTCGGAAAAGGAAGAACAACCATTACCGAACACATTCAGAATGTTTTTAGCGAAGGTGAATTGGAGGAAAATGTGGTATGTCGGAATTTCCGACACACCACTCAGCACGGTGCTATTGAGGGAAAAACTCAGGAAACAACCACAAAATATTACAATCTGGATGTTGTTATTTCGGTTGGATATCGTGTAAAATCACCTCAGGGCACACAATTCCGCATCTGGGCTACGCAGCGGTTGAAAGAGTATATCATTAAGGGATTTACGTTGAATGATGACCGTTTCAAGTCGGGCAGTTCGATGAACTATTTCAACGAATTACAGGAACGCATTCGCGAAATTCGTATTTCTGAACGATTTTTCTACCAGAAAATCAAAGACATATACACCACCAGCATTGATTACGATGCAAAAGATGAACGAACCATTGAGTTTTTCAAGGTGGTACAAAACAAATTACTCTGGGCTATCAGCCAGCAAACGGCAGCCGAATTGGTTTATCGCAGGGTGGATGCTTCCTTGCCACTGATGGGTATGCAGTCGTTGGATAAGAAAAACACATTGGCAATAAAGAAAACGGATATCAGCATTGCCAAAAACTACTTAAAGGAAGATGAAATAAAGTTGCTAGGCTTATTGGTCGAACAGTATTTGGCATTTGCCGAAACAATGGCTCAACAGCACACGCCGATGTATATGAAAGATTGGATTCAACGGTTGGATGTGATTCTACAACTGAATGGTAGAGAGCTACTCACCCATGCCGGAAAAATAAGCCACGACAGAGCGTTGAAAAAATCGAATGAGGAATATGAGAAATACAAGATAGCTCAACAAGCGATAGAAAAGGAGCAAAGTCTGAAAGAAATTGAAGAGGATATTAAGAAGATAGCAAAGGGATAATTTGCTTTTTCGAATATCCATAATTATTCCGTTGTGAAGATATCCGGTAAGCGCCTGCACCTCACAAACCTCGCCATTCTCATATTCCCCTTCAATGCCTTCGACGGCGTGAATACAACGCGTTTAACCGAAATGGATTCGGCGCGTATTTCATCAGGGTTGGTTACGTCGCGGCATTCGGCTGTGAGCGAGAAGGTTCCGAAATCATTAAGACAAACACTGTTGCCTTCCAACAACTCGGTTTCGATACTGTCAAGCAGGGCCTTGATGTAAACTTCGGCTTCCAGAGCGCCCAATCTTTTGCCAAACGACATTTTTTCTGCCAGATCTTTGATACTGACGGTTGACTTGCGTACTACCTGCGGATAAAAACCGGTTTTCTTCTTATCATTCGGGTTCAGGTAATCACCCCGAAAAATCATCTTGTAATTGATCGACATAAGTGCTGATGTATTAATGTGTTAAACTTGTTTCTCTATTGCATACATAAGGTTGAACTGATGAATACTACTGCATAAATTATGCCTGACATATATATGCTGTCCATCCGGGGTATATATGGTAAGTAACTTAGCATATATACCCTAAGTACTCTACCATATATATGCTATCGTTAATAGTTCCTGATTTGTTTGTTAGTTCAACACTGTGTTCTGTATAGAATTTAAAGAAGTTTGCAATAGTTTGTCAGGACTTATATGATTGACAATCCTAATGCTCTATGTGTAAATAAAAAATCATAACTTAAAATCTTTTAAATAAATAAGATGATAATATACTTAACAAATGATTTTTTATACTTTTGCTACAACTAAACCGTAAAACTAAATAGTTTGTAATAAACTATCAATGAAAGATTATATGTCTGAATCTCAACATATAGAATATAAGTCTGTTTGGAAAGACGAATACCTGAAATGGATCTGTGGTTTCGCAAATGCTCAGGGGGGCACGCTTTATATTGGTAAAGACGATAGTGGTAATATTGTGGGAGTAAAGAATGCAAAAAAGCTTTTAGAGTACCTACCCAACAAGATAACCACCATTTTGGGAATTGTAGCAGCCGTAAACATTTATGAAACGCCAGAGGGTGATTATATTGAGATTGTGGTTGAGCCACACCCCAATCCTGTAAACTATAAGGGAGAATATCATTTTCGTAGCGGCTCAACCAAGCAAGAGTTGAAAGGAGCAGCATTAGATAAGTTTCTGTTGCATAAATACGGCAAAAAATGGGATGCTATTACAATTCCAAGTGTTCAAGTCTCTGAGTTAAAACAAGCATCCATTGAGTTTTTCAAAAAAAAAGGAATTGAAGCCAAACGCCTTGATGAAAAGTGTCTGAAAGAATCCACAGAACAATTACTCAACAACCTGAATCTCATTGAAAAAAGTCATTTGAAGCGGGCAGCAATCTTGCTTTTTCATCCAGACCCGGAGAAATTCGTTACAGGAGCTTATGTCAAAATTGGCTTTTTCAGAACAGAAAGCGATTTGCTGTTTCAGGACACCATACATGGTAACTTATTGGAACAAGTCGAGAAAACAATAGAATTGCTTTTTACAAAGTACATTCGGGCAATGATAAGCTATGAAGGGATTTCTCGTATAGAAACTTACGAATATCCGGTAGCGGCTTTGCGTGAAGCATTTCTAAATGCCGTTGCACATAAAGATTATGCAGGTTGTACGCCCATTCAGATTAAGGTTTATACCGATAGAATAAGAATTTGGAATGAGGGACAACTCCCTGAAAATTGGACAGTCGATAAACTTTTGCACGAGCATTCTTCACGTCCGTATAACCCCGATATTGCTAATGCCTTTTTCCGTAGCGGTTATGTTGAATCGTGGGGGCGAGGTATTGAAATAATGACCGAACAATGTTCGATGGCAAAATTGCCTGCTCCAATAATCACAAATGAAGGCAACGATTTTTGGATCGTTTTCCGTAAAGATATATACAACAAAGAGGATTTGAGCAAGTTAGGCCTGAGCGAAAGACAGATTAAAGCCGTGCTGTATGTAAAAGAACATGGTAAAATTACAAATGGTGAATACCAGAAAATAAATTCTGTTGCAAAGCCAACAGCTACACGCGATTTGTCAGAACTAACAGACACCTATAAAATCTTGAAAAATACAGGATTTGGCGCAAGTAGCATCTATGAATTTGCGACTTAATTTAATTGGCTCAATTGGCTCATAATTGGCTCATAATTGGCTCACTCGTTTTGTTGAGTTGTAAGCCCCAGAAATAGTAAAATTTAAAATTGACAAAGTTTTGATCACGATATAGCAGATTCATTATCAACTCATTTTTTTTCAACCAAGTATAACATGCAAATAATAAACCCCGAAAACTGGAAACGCAGAGAACACTTTGAGTTCTTCTACCGGATGGACTATCCGCAGTATAACATTTGTGCCAACATCGACATCACCCGGTTTTTATCTTACACGAAGAAACACGGCTTACCTTTCTATTATGCAATGATTTATGCTACCACCAGGGTTACCGATGATTGTGAGAATTTCCGTTACCGCGTACGCGAAGGGAAACAGATAGTGCTACACGATAAACTTCACCCTTCGTTTACCGATATGTCGTCCGATGATCCGGACGATTTGTTTAAGTTTATAACGATGGATTTAGAAGGAAGTCTGCCTGATTTTGCAAAAAAAGCAAAGGAAGTGGCAGCCAACCAGAAACAGTGCTTTGATTACGAACCATTGATCGGGAGAGATGATTTTGTGTACATTACCTGCCTTCCGTGGATATCGTTCACTCACTTGTCGCATACCATTACCATCAACCGGAACGATTCGGTGCCTCGTATTTCGTGGGGAAAGTATTTTGAACAGGACGGTAAGATACTTATGCCATTATCTGTACAGGTACATCACGCTTTTGTTGATGGAGTACATGTAGGACAGTATTTTAAAAAATTACAGGATTATCTGAATCTTCCTCCGGTGTAGCCCGTGGAGATGAACGTAAGATAAACATCTTATTTCTGCCGTGGATATTTACCCCTCCTTCTTCTGAAAATACTCAGAAGGAGTTATGCCAGTAAACTGCCGGAAATTTCGCAGGGCAGTACCCCGTGATCGGAAACCGACAAAGAAGAAGGCTTCCTGAAAATTCTCCGACTGACCGGATTCAACTTGTTGGATAAAATCATCGATACGTAAGTGATTGATGTAGTTTGTGTAATTCTCATATCCGCTCGCGCGCATGGCCAGTGCGAGGGAAGTACGGTTGGTAAACAGTTCCGAAGCAAGGGTATTGAGCGACAAATCGGGATCGCGCCAGGCATTATTTGTCTTCATATAGCAGTCCAACCGCTGAATCAGTGCCGAGTTTTTAAGTTCAGCTACACATTTTTCGGCAGATAAGAGTGCTTCTGCCTCTTTCGCCACCGGTTTCTCCGACCGTATATTTTCTTCACGATTAACAGGAGCTACCAGGTGTGACTTCCCGATTAAGCGATCGAACAGCTCCATGTAAACAATGTACAGACTGCACCCGACACTCACATAATAATACAGCGTATGCACCAACGGGCGGTTAAATATCAATACCAGAATATAGGCAATAATATTTATCGATAGTGTAATGATATATTTTCGTATCCATACGCGGTCGGAATTATGATAAAGCCGCGTACGATGGATAGAAAAAACAAACAACAACGGACTGAATATTAACAGGGAAAGCAGGAGCCGAAACCAAACCTCAAACCGGTCGGCATGTGCCAGCATTTCCAACAGCGAGCTATAGTGGGTATATTCCACTCCTGCCAACAAACTGACAATATACACACCTGCCAAAACAGACAGGGGGCCATACAGTATTACAACCCGCCGGAAGTTTAACCAACCCGGCGAAATCACCTCTACCGGATAAAGGATGTACGAGATGATCATAAAGTTGGCCACCAATAATAATTTAGCAGTAACTACTAATTCAGGATCCTGTCCGTTACAAATTGCGATAAAACGGGGAATATAATTGAACACCGAAAAAAGAACGATAACCGCCAGAATCACCCGGGAACGTTCGCCGGCTTTTCGACGCGCAAACAGTAAAAGCGAAGCCAGCAGGCACACCAGAGCACCGGCAAAAATGGTAGCGATATAGAAATATTGCATTATGCGTAATCGTTAAATAATCATCAGACAAAGGAGTAATTCAATAGGTATCAGACAGCTAATTCCACCCGGACAAAAGACCCTGTGGGCCGCCAGCACTAAGGAATGCGTGCTACAAATATACAAAAATCCGTAGCTCCACGGCATCAACTCTGAATTATTTTTTAACATCTCTTCGTTAAGGTTCGGAGCAGTATCTGATTTCAGGCCCAGAGGACTAATCTATATTTCTGTAAATCTGGAACATCGGTTTTGTAAATATGCAACATGGCGGGTTGTGTTTTTCCATACTTTTGTATTGTTGTGAATTTTAATATAACATGAGTTCGATATAAAAATAATAATCATAAGATGAAAAAAAACTATTTTCTACTCCTTTCAGTTGCATTGACACTTTGTTTGGTGTCGTGTAACAATGATGTTGATGGAACGGCAGTTGTGAACCCTTTTGACAGCATCAGTGTAAACAGCAACAACCAACGTGAAAAAATCGTTGTGATCAGTGACCTCCACATGGGCAACGACCTGACCTACTCCGAAAACGTGAAACACCTGCAAAGGCTGGAGCAATTTCTCAACGAAGTACGCACATCGGCTACTGTTAAAGAACTGGTTATCGGAGGTGATATGTTTGATGAGTGGTACGTCCCCACAAGGGTGGATGCCTATGGTGGTAATTCGCAGTCGAGCTTTGTGAGAAAAACCGTTGCAGCCAATCAAACCATTTTTAATGTGCTGAATGGAATTATTAAGGACGGCAAAATCAAACTCACATATATTCCCGGTAATCACGACATGGGTTTTACCGCGGAGAATATAAATATTGCCATGCCGGGCATAAATCAGGCCCGTGATGCATCGGACAAATATGGTATAGGCACCTATCACCCCGATGGTTATCCCGAGATAGCCATTGAGCACGGTCACAGGTACGATTTCTTCTGTGCATTAACTCCCAATGCCAACGAGGAAGACGCACCGGGCGCTACCCTGCCTCCAGGCTATTTCTTCGCCAGAATTGCGGCCAACTCATTTACCGACCCCACCACCATGGAAGAAGCTACAAAAGTACCGGCCGTTACACTTAACAATCCCGCGGATGCAGAACAGAACAGCAAGTTCATTTATTATAACCTGTGGAAAAAAGTGATTGAGGAAGTGATTTATGTGAAAGACAATTTCAGCGAACCAATCATTAAAACTAATGTTGGTAATTATACCAAAACCTATGCGATCAACGATATTATCCCCCAAAACAGCACTACCGACGGCAGCATACAGATGAATCTCTACAACGGTTTATTTACCCAACACAATTGGAATAAACGGGAGAAGTACAACAATGTGCCAGTCATGACCGATATCAACGAGGCGATAACAGGCAGCCTGTATACCGGGTTCATCGATAAACAGGCTAGCGTACAGTATTTCCGGAATGCGCTTTCGAACGTACGTCTGGTCGTCTTCGGACATACACACGAGCCGATGATCAAATCATTTACCAATCTTAATGACCAAAAATGTCTTTATGTTAATTCCGGTACCTGGGAAGATCAAAAAACCCGTAACAAAAATGCAGCAATTGATCAGGACGGTCTGAAAATGGACTTCGTAACAATTGTACCTGACAGGGCCGACAAAAGGAAATTACAGGTAAATTTGTATCAATACCACTATGGCAAGCATAAACTGAAGAATAGTGATGAGCTGAATCTGTAATCACTCAATCTTTTTCAGGTTCAACCGCAGGCTGTTACTTACCACACTAACGCTGCTCAATGCCATAGCCGCTCCCGCAATCATAGGATTCAGTAGAAATCCATTGATTGGAAAAAGGATGCCGGCGGCAACAGGGATACCGATAATATTGTAAATAAAAGCCCAGAAAAGATTCTGACGGATCGTCGCAACTGTATATTTCGACAAACGTATGGCTTGCGCGATCTTTGTCAGGTCCGACGAAATGATGGTCATCCTGGCCACATCCATAGCAATATCACTTCCACCACCCATGGCGATACTCACATCAGCCGTTGCCAGCGCAGTGCTGTCGTTAATGCCATCGCCCACCATGGCTACCACTTTACCTTTTTGCTGCAGTTCCCTGACAAACGCGGCTTTGTGTTGGGGTAACAACTCTGCCTTATAATTCAAAATACCGATCTGCCGTGCAATTGCCTTAGCAGTAGTTTGATTGTCACCGGTCAGCATATAAAGATCTATCCCCATGCCCTGCAAGGTTTTAATGGCATTCGCCGAAGTATTTTTTACTTTATCCGTCACCGCCATGACACATAATGCCTGACTGCTATCGGCAAACCAGATCACGCTCTTAGCCTGTTTTCCCCATTCATCAGCCTTTTCCATAAGTTTCCCGTCAATACTGATATTATTTTCAGTCAACAATCCGACATTCCCTACCCGGTAGGTTTCGTTATTGTACATTGCCTTCGCTCCTTTTCCGGTAATGCTTTCAAATCCCTGAACGGCAACATCAGATTTATTGCCCAGAAACTTAACCACAGCCTCAGCCAGCGGGTGCTCCGAACGTTTTTCAAGGCTCAGCAGGATGCTCTGCAATACCTCATCTTCTCTGCACCAGCTGATATCAGTCAGTTCCGGTCGTCCTTCGGTTATAGTACCCGTTTTATCGAGCACAATAGCATCGATATTTTTCGACAACTCAAGACTTTCAGCATCCTTGATCAGAATACCATTGGCGGCACCCTTCCCTACTCCCACCATAATGGCTGTGGGAGTTGCCAGTCCTAATGCACAGGGACAGGCAATTACCAACACGGTCACCGCGGCCATCAATCCATGCACAACCCCATTCTCACCACCAATCACAAGCCAAACGATAAATGTAAGCAGCGCAATACCCATAACCACCGGCACAAATATTCCGGCTATCTTATCCACCAGCTTTTGCACCGGGGCTTTACTGCCCTGCGCGTCCTGTACCATTTTTATGATGTGGGCAAGCATGGTTTCAGAGCCTACCTTCTCAGCCTTAAATCTAAAACTACCCTTCTGATTATTGGTTCCGGCATATACTTTCTCATTCTCCTTTTTCAACACAGGCACCGGCTCACCGCTCAGCATGCTTTCGTCGACATACGAACTGCCAGAAGTCACCACTCCATCCACCGCAATCTTATCTCCCGGTTTTACAAGGATAACATCGCCAACCGTTACCTTGTCGATGGACACACTTTTCTCACTCCCATCGGCTCCAATCACAATAACGGTTTTAGGCTGCAAGCCCATCAGTTTCTTTAATGCGGCGGATGTATTTCCTTTTGCCTTTTCTTCCAGTAATTTTCCTAATAGAATAAAAGCTATGACGACTGCCGCGGCTTCGAAATACACATGTGCATGCAATCCTCTTTGATGCCAGAACTCCTGAAAAAGCATATTGAAAAGACTGAAAACATAGGCTATACCAGTACTCAGCGCCACAAGGGTATCCATATTGGCTTTGAAATGTTTGGCCTGCTTCCATGCATTGATGAAGAAATCGCGTCCCAGCCAGAGCACCACCGGAGTGGATAAAATAAACATCCATTGGTTGGCATAGGGCATGTCCATGAAAAACATTCCAATGATCACTACGGGGAGCGAGAGTATGCCTGCCAGAATAGTTTTGCGTTTAAGCTTGCTGAACTTCTCCCGATGAAGGGTTTCGAGCGTATCCTTTTGGGCACTCTCCTCTTCTATCAGAAGATCGTAACCGATGGATTGTAATTGCTTTTGGAGTTTTTGCGGATTGGTCTGTTGAGGGAAATATTCTACGGTCAGATTGCCGGTAGCATAGTTGACCGATGCTTCGACTACCCCTTCACTGGCTTTTATCATGCTTTGGGCACTGGCCGCACACGAGGCGCAACTCATTCCCAACACAGGAAAAGTATTTTTTACAGGAACTCCCTGAAATCTGAAGCTATTATTTCGTTTGATAGTGCCGCTGACGGGTTTAAGATTACCTACAGCTATTTTGTTCTGATGAATAGGTTCCATAATGTTATCATTTTTATATTTGCAAAGATGGCAACAATACAGGAACAAACTATTATATAATTATCAGATTCATTTGTAAGATTTACACTTCGTCCAATGGTTTGCGCTTGTTTTCGCCTACCTGTTTAAAATGACTTGGAGTGAGCCCTGTTACTTTCTTGAACTGATTACTCAGATGGGCTACACTGGAATAGTTGAGCCGAAAGGCGATCTCGCTCAGCGACAGTTCATCATACACCAGCAATTCTTTCACTCTTTCAATCTTCTGCGCTATGAAATACTTCTCAACAGTGGTTCCTTCCACTTCCGAAAAGATATTCGAGAGATAATTATAATCGAGATGCAGGGCTTCGCTCAATACGTCCGACAGATTTGTCTGAGCTTTGTTATCCTGAAAATGAACAAGGTCAATAATGACATTCTTTACCTTCTCAATGATACGGCTCTTTTTATCATCAATTAACTGAAAACCGTATGTCATCAGGGCATCATCAATATGCTTTTTATCCTCCGGAGTAATCTCACCATCGAGGGTTGCTTCTCCCAGTTTTACATTGTTCACCCGATATCCATGTCGTTCGAGCTCATTGCGCACCACCATAATGCAGCGGTTACATACCATGTTTTTAATGTAGAGGACTGTCATAATTAGTTTGTTTGTTTACAATTATAACCATGTTATTTAAACGATATTGCAGCTTATATGTTCAAATACAACTTCATCATTAATGCTATTTTTCTTTGAAACGTATGACCAAAAAACAAAAAAGCCGGTCTGAAATACTTCAAACCGGCTTTCTTTTTTTCAAAAACGTGGAGATTACCGGACTCGAACCGGTCACCTCGACACTGCCAGTGTCGCGCTCTAGCCAGATGAGCTAAACCCCCGTTTTTGATTTTGAAATTGCGGTGCAAAGATACACAAGTTTTGTAAATTTTATCTACATTTGTAGAAATTTTTCAAACAAAATTCTGCCCATGCTGATTTTCAATATTACTTTTCTGGTGTCGGACAATATTTCCGACAAGTGGTTAAACTGGGTAAACAACCAACACATTCCATTCATGGTGTCAACAGGTTTTTTTTCCAAACCTCAGTTGGCAAAAGTATTGGGCGATCATGGTCAGGACGGTACCTCTTATTCAGTACAGTTTCATACCAACCACGCCCAGCTGGATGAATGGCATCAACTTTACGCCGAAGAAATGCAGCAGGAATGTATGACTAATTTCGGACAGGAGGTTTTGTTTTTCACTACAGCACTCGAACTATTATAATGAACGTGCAAAAAGAGCAAATCATTCTGGGCATCGACCCGGGAACGACCATCATGGGCTACGGATTAATTAAAGTCAGTGGCAACAAAACCTCTATGATAGCCATGGGTGTGCTCGAACTAAAAAAATACAGCGATCATTATCAGAAACTTCAGAAGATTTTCAGCCGCACCCTGTCATTAATTGACGAGTTCCATCCTGATGTGCTGGCTATCGAGGCACCTTTCTTTGGAAAGAATGTACAATCCATGCTCAAATTGGGTCGGGCACAGGGAGTTGCCATGTCGGCGGCCCTCTACAGAGATCTCCCTATCTATGAGTATGCACCACTGAAAATAAAAATGGCGATTACGGGTAACGGTAATGCTTCGAAAGAACAGGTAGCCGACATGCTACGCCGTTTCCTGAATATCCCCGAAGATCAGATGTTACCCCAACTCGATGCAACTGATGGACTGGCAGCTGCTTTTTGTCATTTTCTTCAACTGGGCAATCCCACTTCCTCTAAAGATTATAAAAGTTGGAAGGACTATATTGCTAAAAATCAAACTAAAGTAATAAAAAAATAAGTGCTGCAGACATCTGCTTACAGCACTTAACATTACTATCTTTCGAAATAATTAATTCAGTATATTGGCGATGATATTAATGATTTTCATACAGAAATCATTAAAAATCAACACCGATGAAACCACCAACAGCACAAAGATTCCTAACAGGGGTTGATTAGGATTTTTCGACCTGATTTCTTCAAGCAGGTTTACCCAATAATGCTTTCTCGCCTGTTCAAATCCGAACATATCATAATGATAAGTAACCAAATAGGTCCAGATCACTGACAAATACAAGATCATCATCAACATAAGCCCCATTAATCCGAGAATTTTTGAAATAAGCATCTGCACATGTTCTTTTGAAATGAAGTTCAGATGATTGATTCTGTCACTGTATATCTGAACGTTTTTATCATATATTTTCAACGCTTCTTTTTTATCCTGCTGTATATCATTAATCTGACCATTGATCATATCTATGGCATAATCAGCTGCTTCGCGTGTCACAAAATACTTAGTGACAGGCAACTGAAACTTTTCTCCGTTAGCAGTCACCGGTCGGTTGATCACTTCAACATTCACTGATGCTTCGGTCGCATTACCACAAATATTCTTTGGCACCAGGCTGACAACATAATTACCTGCTTTGCTCCACTGATGATAAAACACCGGTGATCCTTTTATTTGATTTTTATCAATATTAATTTTTCTTATTTCGGCATTTGTTACCGCGTCTTTCACTTTCCACTCATAATCAGTACAATCTTCAATATCGGGGATACTGAAACTTTGATTTTCACCCACATAGGCTTTCCTGTCAAAGGTATGGATGGCATTGTCACTGATCTTACTTTTGAGATTGACCGCTTCATCCAATTCATTTCTTGAAGATGTAATTTTCTTTTTATAGATATTTTCAACCGAATCCCGTTTCAACACTAATTGAGCTTTTTCTTTTATCATATCCTCAACCGCAAGTTTATTGGATTTAATTGAAGGAATATGGTAATCCATTACCACAACGTGTTGTGTCCAACCCGGAATATCTTTATCAGTTATTTGCTTGATGCCGGCATTCAACATAAGAACAATGGCAAATGGAATAATACTCAAAATAAACAGCCCTGTAAACTGAAACAACTGCGAAACACAAAGTTTTGGCAATCTGAAAAGCCATACTTTCAGAAACTTCAACACCTCCACATCTGGTCCGAACTCTTTGATATAGGCTGGCAAATAGAAGGTGGTTGATAAAAAAGCCAACCCAAATAAAATGACAAAGGGGAGCAGCACTTGTATAAGAAGGATACTAAGTCCGCTGATAATATAAATATCAGCAAACTGGGTCAGTAATACCAGCAGGGCTGCCGACACAGTCGATAGTGCCAGCCACAACACTGAAATTCTTAAGCCGGGAGAAACCGGTGAGGAGGAGAAATCGTCAGGACGTAAACAGGTGATGGTTGAAAAAACTGTATACTGAAAGAAATAAAAAACAACCAGAGATGCAATTACCAACACAATCATATTCATTGTCAACAGATAAGTTATGAGGGCAACCAAACACACTGCTCCAAAAAGTAATAATTTTCTGAAAGCAAGCATGATATTTTCTTTTTTTACACTCTCGGGTATTTTCGCGAATGCAAACCTGAAGAATTTCCAGCTGCAAACCACAAGATAATGCCACAGATAGCGAACCAACGCAAAAACAGTAGGATGTAGCACTTCGTTCCAGCACCACATGATCAGCCACCATAATTTTTTGATCAGGAAAGCAAGGAATTCAAAAATCGACACAAACCCATAGACTCCCCAGGCAAATAGATTAAATAGAAAGATAAAAATGGCAAATAAAGGGGAAAACCTGGCTGCCCAGTTATTTTCCGACTGCCAATTCTTAAGCATTGATGATGAATTGAGGAGATATCCGGGTTTTTTACTTTGGATGGAACTTCTTAAATAACCCAGCAATGGCAATGTAACAGCAATCAAAGACAATTTTACCAGCATAATAATCAGATTTTAAGTTACCCTACTCTACCGGCTTTTCGGAAACGCCTTAAATTTTAACGAAATAAAACACACAAATTTATGAATATATTTTTATAATCATCATTTTTTTATGAATATATTTCAATTTAAAATGCTGGAAAACAAATTCTTCAAACGATAAACTTTAAATAAAAGCTATTGTTTCTTAGTTTTATTCAGTTCTGCAGGTTTCTTGTAAATGAAATCCGGGTTCAGATGATTCCAAGATTCTTCCAACTCCCAGTTTGCCCGAAGGCTGAGTTTCTTCTGGAAATAAACCACTTTCTCGGGTTGTTTTTTTGAGACAAGATCGCCCGGGTCCCATATATTGTTTTTGTTTTCATCAATAAACAAACGAACAAAATATTCTCCGGGTTTAAGATATTCAAACAAAGTTCCTTTTACAGCAGCCTTAGCGGTTTTCACCACTGTTTCCTTTGTGTCAAGCACCTGAATGACAGCTAATGAGTCAAAATTCTCCAATACAATTTTCAATGCAGAATATTCATCCAACGATTTTATCTTGAAAGGAGTTTTCTCTGATTTATTAACGCTACCATAAATGCTCCGGAAAGCGGCAGAATCAACCCGTAACTCATAACTTTCCTGAGGTTTCCATGGATACTTCAGTGCAAAAACACGGTTAATCGAATCTTTCGCTATCCATTCATATTTGAGGGGACGAAATGTGGTATCAACTTTTTGGAACAACTTCACTTTCTCTTGTAAAATTAAATCAAGAGGTTCCTCAAAATCAAAAGATATTTCCCGGTACAAGTCAAAATTGGCACTCAGATTGGTTTTTACATTCAATGCAGGTAAAGTTTTCCCCTCATTTCCCTGTGTTTTTGTCCTGAGCACTGTCTTCGGTTTACGTGATGCTAATTTTAAGGTATCTGTAACAGGCACCAGTTGAAACAATGAGTCGGTCTTCAGATAACGAATGCTGACCGACAGCGTATCCATCTTATACACTGTTGAATCAGGAATCCAATACACCAAACTGTCCTTATCCTGATTTGACTGCACTAAGAAGGTGGTATTTTTATCAAAGTTCAGAGGTGTTACTTCAGGAAAATTTTCTTGCCGAGCATTAAATATCAGGTTAAAATATTTATTATTAGCTCGTTCTGACTTAACAAGGTATTGTCTGCCTTTATTCTCTTTAAAAAGCTTTAAAGTAATATTATCCGGTAAATAGCTTACCCTGATGGAATGTTGAATGGTATCAATGCTAACGGAATCCTTCCACAAAGTATCGGATTGTTGTTTAACAATTACTTCAGGAATAATAATGGAATCGTGAAAAGCAACTTCTTCTCCCGGCTGATAAATGAAATCACGACTTTGATCTTTGAGGGCATATAGTTTGTAACTCCCGGCTTTAATATTTCTGATGGTAAAAAAACCCTCATCATCAGTTTTAGCAATCCGGACAAATTGAATGGAACTAATGGCCGAATCGTTGAGATTACTGTGTAGTCCAACCACAATTCCAGAGAGAGGTTCCAGATTCTCCGCATTAATCAATCTTCCCGAAACCTGCAAGGTATCTATTTCGGAGCCGGTGGCAAACGAAAAGGCAAAATTCTTCAATGGATTTTTTTCGTTGAGGTCGACTACCGCATTGCCGAATAAAATACTATAGGTAGTATTCTCCAATAACTCATCCTGCAAACTTACGGTAAGTAATTTACCATTACCTTTAACCACCGCAGGTGTTTTCTGCGGAGGAGAAATAACTACATTATCCGTAATCTTCTCAAGCGTAATATTTTCATTAAAGTACACCTGGATTTCTTTTTTCTTATAATTCAGCGAACCATCTAAAGGTACATAACGTACCGCTACCGGAGGAATGGTATCTTTCAGTCCGCCTGTTGGACCTGCTGCCCTGTTGGCACAGGAAACTACAATAAAGGTAATCAGTATGACGGTAATATATTTCAGGTAATTCATGCGACGATATTAACAAGTTGAAACTGACGATCTGAGCAGTTTATAAGCAATACTGCAACGCAGACATTTTTTTTCTTCACAATAATGTTTATATAAATGTATAAATGATTGCGAATCCGCAGCCGTATTGATTTTGAGACCAAGCTCATTCCATTTTCTTATGATATAATTGTCTTCGGGAGGCAGTTGTTCCAAAAAAGATATTGCCTTTTCCTTTTGTTCTTGATTATTTTTATAGTTTGCGTAGCAGCATAACATGGGAATCACAGCGTTTATCAATAACTGATGTATTGATTTGATACCGATCTTTTTTGTTCTCTCTTTACTTTTTACTCCAAAAAAATAATGAGTTTTCCAATAGGTCGACGGTTCAATAGTTGTCAACAACTCTATCAGCGACGCCAAATCAGGCGAATCGGTTATTTTCGGGAATAAATTGTCATGCTGGTACAACAATGAAGCCAACTGCACAATTCTGATTTGGGGAAAATTGTCCGGTCGCAAACGTAAAAATCTCCATAAGTCAGCTGATATCATTTGTAACTGATACTTCTGGCTCAAGAACAAATATTCCTTTATCAAACTATCCTGATATTCGTCTTCCGATTCAGTTTGTCCCAACAATCCCGATTGCCCTAACAATAATGCTTCAAGCTCAAATAAATTGTTTCTGTGTTTCTGAACAACTATCCATGGGATCGATTTCCCCAGTTTATAAAATACACTTCCGTTTAATGAACCTCCGAAACTTCTGCAAAGCTCGCAGAAAAGGGCTTCTTCCCAAAAATTATTATTTGACTCGAGAAGTTCCTCAATATCAAATACCTTTTGTGACAATCTTTCCAACAACATGACTGTTTTCAAATGATTCATATCCGGGTCATTTAACAGACATAGCTTATCAGAGCAGGGAACCCATTTAGTACTTGCCAGTAATGCCGTATAATTTTGTTCAATACTTTCATTATATTTCAATTCAAGTTGTGGAACCTTTTCACCATCATGCAGAAAAACCGGCACATCAATATGCTTCACCACATGCAGGATGACATTATTATATGCCGGATCAGTCTGATGTTTGTGCTTGTTCCAGTCTGACGAACATGTATGAATTTCCACATTCCCGGCCCAAAGAGTTTTACCTATTCTGATTTTTGCATTAAAAAAATCGGGACCGGCATTCGGATTTGGCTTGCCCACATCAATAATTTCGACCGTCTCACCGTCGGAAGTTCTAATATCATGCTGAACAAATAGCTTATACTGCCAAATGTAATGTAAAACAGACTCTTTCATAAGTTAAAAGAATAAATTCCCGGTCATTATATTCTCCGGGAAAAGTTCGGGTTTGGGTTTTAATCTGACTACCGTTTAAAGCAGCCCATATTCATAATTTTGTTCTTTCCAGTAACCCAACGCTTTGGGCAACACAGTCAGGACATTTTTTTTTGCTTTTATCGAATCATGGAATACAACGATTGAACCTTTACGTAAATATCGTCTGACAATTCCAAAAATTGTATCAGGTGACTTTCGGCTGTCGTAATCGTAAGTTATTACATCCCACATCACTATCTGGTAATTTTCTCTCAGCGCTTTGATTTGTGAAAATTTTATCCTGCCGTGAGGAGGTCTGAAAAGCTTACTATCAATAACCTCCGAAGCTTTGTTCACATTTGCCACATAATCCTCAACAGAAAACCTGAAGCCACGGATATGATTATAACTATGATTCCCCACCCGGTGTCCACGGTGTATTATTTCTTCATAAAGCTCAGGATGTCGTTTTACATTTTCTCCTACACAGAAGAATGTTGCTTTCCATCCGTATTGATCAAGTATATCGAGTACCTGAGGAGTTACTTCCGGTACCGGGCCATCATCAAAAGTCAGGTAGATGAGTCTCGATTTAGTTTTAATCCGCCAGGTTAATCTACCAAACAAAGGACGCAGAAAAACAGGAAACTGCATAGTTGTAAATTACATACTATACCGCTGCGAATACTTTTCAAGCAACGGATAGTATTTTGTTACAATGGCATTTTGTTTATATTTTTCAGCGATCTGAAGTACCTGATTCAAAACACCAAAATTATGACCTATACGTCTTTCCACACTATTTCGCTGAGCATTTGACAACCTGAAATACCAGTCAATATTTTCCACACAATCGTTGGCAATAAAGTTCATAATTTCATTTCCTTTATTCATCTCTCCCAGTGCATAATAATACTCGGCAAGCAGAGCTGAGGTATAATCATGACGTACTGTTGTCGGAGGAATAACTTTCATGGCAAAATCCAGAGCTTTTCTAGCACGCACCGTATCATTTTCATTGATTAATGCTCCGATCAGTTGTGCAAACATCATTCTGTGGGTACGACACATACGAAGGATATTCTCATCCAGATAAACTTTTGGATCAGCAATATTTCCCCAACGGAATTTATTCATCATGTTATCGTACATTTTATCGGTGTTTACCCCGGCTCCCTTTCCGTTGGTACTTACCGGCATGACACGATAGGCCATTCCGGTTAGCTCGAAATTATCATTTAATCCGAGATAATAATCATCGCCAACTGTCACAGCGAAGTATACCGGACGTTTCCATTTGTTCTCTTTCAGCATCTCAATCACCATCAGTTCACTTTTTGTTAAACGGGATCTGCTGAGATTAAACATGATACGTGGAACCATTTCATGTATTCTTGATGAATCGAGTGTCCCCGACTTCAACACATCATCACGATTCACATTAATATATAATTGTTTGGATGGAATAACACTCTCTCCATCAATTTGAATTTCAGGATCGAGAGCTATTTTAAATGCTGTCTCAACATCGATTGGGCGCTTCTCTACTTCCCTTATATTGATTACTTCATTCTTCCCTGAAATATAATCAGCTGGTTTCCATGAAATAGGTAACGGAGCCGACAGATAGGCTGCACGCTTCATTTGGTCGATATACCAGTCGGTTTGCAGATAGCTCAGGTTACAAACACGAACATCAGTTCTGTTTCCTTCCACTTCCTGATTATACCAAAGAGGGAAAGTATCATTGTCGCCATTGGAGAAGATGATAGCATTCTCCTCGCAGGAAGCCAGATAATTATGGCCAAAATCACGGGCGGTAAACCGGTTACTTCTATCGTGATCGTCCCAATTTTCGACAGCCATTAAGGCTGGCACACCCAGAGAAGCCAGAGTTACTATGACTGCAACTACAGGTTTCGGTAAGTATTTCTCAAAGAATTTTATAAGACCAGGCACACCCAGCCCAATCCATATACTGAATGCATAAAACGAACCGGCATAAGCATAGTCCCTTTCACGTGGTTGATATGGGGTTTGATTCAGATAGATAACGATGGCAATACCGGTAAGGAAAAATAACAGGGCTGTGACCCAGAAAGAATGTTTTCCTTCTTTTCCTGCATAGAAAAGGAAAAACAGACCTACGATACCAAGCAGCAATGGCAGCATATAATACTTATTGTGAGCTTTGTTATCACGTAGTTCTCCCGGAAGATTTTCCTGATCTCCCACCAGTTTATTGTCAATAAATTTTATACCGGTTATCCAGTTACCATGGTCAACCTCTCCATGTCCCTGAATATCATTTTGCCTTCCGCTGAAATTCCACATAAAGTAGCGGAAATACATATGATTCAGCTGATAGGAGAAGAAGAAGCGCATATTTTCGGTAAATGTCGGCACATATTCCGTTCTTTCCTGACCACAATAATCAAATTTAACACGTTTTCCCTTAACCTCACCCCATGCTTTGTAAGCACTGATATGATCAGGACTCGAACTGTACATCCTTGGAAAGAACATATTAAAACGGTCGTCCATTACATAATCCGTTTTATAACCTGAGATGAAATAATGGTCCTTCTCGTTCTTATCAGTCTTAGGTATAGGCAGATAAGAAGCATCACCCGTTTTGAAAACCGGAATACAGGTATTTCCTTTAATATCGAGTTTTACAGGAGCATTGTATGCCTGGCCGTACAGCAACGGACGGTCGCCGTACTGCTCCCTGTTCAAATAATATTTAAGCATAAACACATTGTCGGGCGAGTTCTGATCCATAGGAGGATTCGCAGCCGACCGGATTACAATCACTGTGTATGATGAGTAACCAATCAAAATAACGGTTATCATCATGATCGACGTATTTAACCAGCGTGCGCTAATCTTATTTTTGAATTTATAAAACAAGACCGCAAGTACGGCAATGATTACAATTCCAAGCAAAATATGACTTCCAAAGAAAGGAATCCCAACGATAGTAATGCTGGCAATAAATGCAATTGCCATCCGGAGATAACTTTTTTGAATGCTTGTTTCTATAATAGCCCAGCACAGTACAGCTACTGTGATTGCTATATATACGAACAATCCTGAGTTATAAGAAAAACCAAGCACATTGACAAACAAAAGTTCGAACCAACTGGCAACTTCAATGAAACCAGGAATGATACCATAAAGCACAGTACCTAAAATAACTACGGAAACCAACATAGCTCCCACGACTCCCCAAGGGCTTACTTTATATTTCCGGAAATAATAAACAAGGCCAATTGCCGGAATAGCAAGCAAATTAAGTAAGTGTACACCAATTGAGATACCCATCAGATAAGCGATAAAAATGAGCCACCTATCAGAACCGGGGTTATCTGCCACTCGTTCCCACTTTAGAATAGCCCAAAACACGATAGCGGTAAACAAGGAAGAATAGGCGTAAACCTCACCCTCCACTGCTGAAAACCAGAAAGTATCGGAAAAAGTATATGCCAAAGCACCCACCATACCGGCACCCAGAATTCCTACAACATTTGCAAAAGTATAGTCTTCTTCTTTCTTTGTTATAACTTTACGTGCCAGATGTGTGATAGTCCAGAATAAAAACAATATTGTAAATGCACTTGCCAGAGCCGATAATGTATTAATCATTATAGCGACCTGAGTAGGATCAGAAGCAAAGAGAGAAAAGAACCTGCCTGTGAGCATAAAAAACGGTGCTCCGGGAGGGTGTCCCACATCTAATTTATAAGCTGTGGAAATAAACTCTCCACAATCCCAGAAACTGGCTGTCGGCTCCATGGTTGTCAGGTAAGTGATAGCTGCGATGGCAAAAGCCAGCCATCCGAATACATTGTTAAGTAATTTAAACCTTTTCATTTTCGTTTTGCATCTTTACATCTCCCTACTGTCGTCGGAAAGACGGTATGTTTTTCAATATAAATTTTTAACCAAAAATCGTTCAAAGATACAAAGAATATTCTTTTTAACAGATAAAAAACCATATATTTGTAAAAATTCACAAACTATAATATATGCTCGCAATCAGGTCCTTTTCAGAGCTAACTGAACATCTTAAAAAGATCAGTAACAGCAAGCGTTTGGCGATAGTTAATCCAGCCGACTCCCAAACAATGGAAGCCATCATAAAAGCTACAACCGCCGGTTTGATATCTCCGTTAATTATAGGAAATTCTGATGACTTTGACATTAACAAGATCAGGCAATATATTGATTTTCAATTTATAGAATGTAGTGATCTGGTACAGGCATCTGCTTTGGCAGTTGAGATGGTTAAAACCGGCGAAGCCGATATACTAATGAAAGGACTTGTAAATACAGATTTGATTTTACACGCTGTATTAAACAAAGAAAAAGGAATTGTCCCTTACGGTAATGTTGTCACATTTATTGCTGCAATGGAGATTCCTCATTACTCTAAACTTCTTTTTGTAACCGATCCTGCTGTAATCCCTGCTCCAAATCTCAGGCAAAGAGTGGCCATGATACAATATGCCATAATAATGGCTAAAAATTTTGGCGTCAGACAACCGAAAGTAGCACTAATTCATGGAACTGAAAAATTAAACCTGAGATTAAGTTACATGAATGACTATCAAAAAATTCTCGAACTATCAAAATCAGGAGAATTCGGGGATGCCATTATAGCCGGACCACTTGATATCTTTCTGGCACTGGATCAAAAACTCGGGAAAATCAAGAATGTATCCACACCTGTTTTAGGTGATGCCGATATAGTTGTATTTCCTGGTTTCGAATCTGCCAACATTTTCTACAAGAGCATAATAACTTTTGCAAAAGCCCAGATGGGAGGCATTTTATTTGGAACCGAAAAACCGGTTGTAATGACCTCACGAAGCGACAGTACGGATTCAAAATTCAACAGCATCGCTCTGGCATGCCTGATGTAGAGACGTTACATGTATTGGACGTAGAGACGTTGCATGCAACGTCTCTACAAAAAAAATATCATTAAAACACATAACCGATATTCAATGACAAAGGTACCTTCACCGCATCATTATGAGGGAATACATTGCCATTAGAGTAATGCCCTATCTTTAATTCCGCATTGTATCTCCTGTCCTCACCAAAGAAAACTCCGGCACCCATATTATCCATGAAAGTAAAATTTTCACCGGTATTATATCCGTCGATAATTTTTCGTGATATAAACGTAGGAGCAGCTACAGTATAGTAGAAATAGGCATCGAACAGTTTTGTTTGTAAAAAATTCAGACGAAAAACAGGGAAAACGGAGAAAGTGAAGAATTGTTCACTCTCGCCGGTTGTGTTTTTGCGCATTCCGGTCGTTTCCCATGTTGAAGCATTTATGCCCCAATCCAGAGCAAAAAACTTTGCACTATGAAATACGTTTCGCTGGTAATTAATAGAAATACCTTGCTTCACATGTGCCATACCACCCCAGAAAACAGGGAAATACTTGTTCGACACAAAATTGTTCACCCCATATCCAAGGATATTAGAGGTATATCCGATTTGTAACCATTGTTTAGGGTGAATCATACCCGCATCTGCCGTTTTTTTGATTTGTTTTTCGGTATACGGTACAAATGTGTAGGAGAAACCTGTCCCGACAAATGAGGTTGCAGGTTGATTAAATTTTTCTGATGCGGGAGAATAATTGCTGACCAATTGCAATGCCCATTTCTTGTTGATATGATATTTCAATCCTGCTCCAAATAATAATGTTGCAAAATTGGCATCTTTCACAACAGGGTTGCCCAAATCATCAGTAAATCCGGCACGGGTAATAATACCGAGCCTCCCTTCGCCATACACCGAAAAATGCTGACCTATTGGCAATTTACCTTTCATGGTAAAACCACCGACATTCGTCCAAACCGACCTGACAAGATCAACCTCGCTTCCCTGATTCTGATAGGCATATTTTACCCACGCAACCGGACGCATATAAGTAATTTGAGTCGATAAATAATCATTAAAATCATATCCCCACAGCACTAATCTCACTGCCATATGAGGTACAGTAACATCTTTCAACATATATCCATATCCCGGTTCCAATTGCTGTGCACCAAAAGGATAATTGATGTACCCAAGGTTCACTTCAAAATATGATTTCTGAAGCAGAGAGGGAATCTGTGCTCTTTCGTCCTGAGCCGACAATGTGAAAACATTTAATAAAAATAACAGTACAATAATTTTAACATAATAATGCATAGCAATCGTTCTCATTTAATTAATTTCTGTTGGTTAAAAATGTATTCTGCGGCTCTTTTTGATGTACCCGGATCACCTAATTTTCGGCGAAGGTCCCTGTAATCAGCCTTCATTTTGTTTTTGTATTCTTCATTATGGAGCAACCTGTCCATTTCTTTAGCCAAATTATCAACAGTAAAAAGATGGGCTATAAGTTCCTTAACCACTTCTTTTCCTGATAGGATATTCACAAGAGAAATATATTTTAGTTTAATGAAAATTTCTTTTGCCAAATATCCTAATCTGCCGAGCATGACATGATATACTACTACCTGTGGTGTACCTATCAGGGCCGTTTCAAGCGTAGCTGTTCCGGAATTAACGATGGCCAAATCTGCATGATACAATAACTGATAAGTCTGATATTCAGTTACCGGCAGAAATTCACCATCAAGAAATTCATAATAATACGAGAACTCGATTCCAGGTGCACCAGAGATAACGATCTGACATTCGGGGAATTGTTTTGCCGCAGCGACCATTTTCGGAAGACAGGCAGCTATTTCCTGTTTCCGGCTTCCCGGTAACAACGCAATAATCGGTTTCGACGATAAAAAATACTTCTTTAGAAAATGTTCTTTTTCCTCTGTATTATCAAGATACTGACAAATGGTATCAACGGTAGGATTTCCCACATAATGTACTTTGTAACCATATTTAGCATAAAATTCTGTTTCAAAAGGAATAATCGTGAGCATGTGATTAACATCTCTTTTTATTTGCTTTATACGGTGCGCTTTCCATGCCCAAACTGTAGGTGAAATATAAAAATATACCGGAACTTTTATTTTTTTTCGGATATACTTTGCCATCCTTAGATTAAAACTGGGATAATCAACTAAAATCACCAAATCAGGTTTGAAGTTTTTTATTGCTTTTTTACAATCACGAAAGTTCTTCAACACTTTAAAGATGTTGACAAGCACCACCCAGAATCCCATAAAAGCCATTTCCCTGATGTGTTTTACCATCTTTCCACCCACAGCTTTCATATTATCTCCGCCTAAGAAACAAAACTGCGCCTGTGGATCAATATTTTGTAGTTCGCTCATTAATCCGGCCCCGTGTAAATCTCCCGAGGCCTCACCTGCAATAAGAAAATACTTCATGAATAATAATTTTAATTTTTACTTACCTGCCATATCATCATACAGAGTTTGTATAAACGCCTCTGCTTTCAACTTGTTTTCATTTATCTTTCCTGTATTCAGGAATATATTCTGTGCATCATAATCGTAAACATAATAATTATCGGGCGACACCATGCCAAAACCATTTTTAAATGTATAATACCCAAAATGAGGTGATGACGGATTTAGTATATTCTTACTAAAAGTAAAACTACTGTGATCAATTTTCAGTTGATGTAATATCGTTGCTGCAATATCAATCTGAGAAGCATAAGTATCAACACGCATGGATGATTTCAGGGCGCCACCGACTATCAGTAATGGAATTCTGTAACGGTTCACATCACGGTAATCAATTTCATAAGGGTAAGTCATCGCATGATCGGCCACCATGATCACTATGCTATTCTTCCAAAGGGTTGTTTGTTTGAATTTTCTGATAAAATCGCCTAAACAACTATCCGTATAGGCTACCGAATTCAGATAAGGATCTTCGAGTTTTTTACGGAATGGCACATCGTAAGGCACGTGACTGCTTAGGGTTTGTATTACTTTTAAGAACGGAGTCTGTTGTTTATTAGTTATATCTTCAATCAAACGGTTAAATACAAGATGATCAGGCACACCCCATTTAGAAGTGCTTTGCTCGGGGCGAAAACTTACATCCTCCACGATATGATCAAATCCACAAATTTTAAAATATGCGCGCATACTCGCAAA
Source organism: Paludibacter sp. (assembly GCA_034927265.1). Classification (GTDB taxonomy): domain Bacteria; phylum Bacteroidota; class Bacteroidia; order Bacteroidales; family Paludibacteraceae; genus Paludibacter. The sequence continues at coordinate 169,106 of JAYFQH010000015.1, read as the reverse complement.
ATCAGCATCTCCTCCATAATAGTACTGAAGCGAATATCCTTCCTGTTTCATAGCCATGGGAAACGAAGGCATTTTCTGTAATTTTCGCGGGTATCTCATCAGAGAAGTATTGGGTTGAGCCGGATAACCACTCATAATAGAAGTCAGTGCTCTGTCTGTACGAAAACTATTTGCGAAAAAGTTTGTAAACAAAACCCCTTCTTTACTTAATGAGTCCATATTTACGGCGACTCCTGGCATTCCACCCAGCTCCTGCATATTGAGCGACATAAAACTTTCAAGAATAATAAAAACCACATTTGGTTTATCAATGCTCAAAATATCCGTAACACTGTCAGTTTTATTATTATCACGAAGGCCACTAAAAATATCTTCAGCTTCATTCTCAGGTAAAAACCTGTATTGATCCTCGAAGTTTTGTTGGAGAGTCATCGATTCGAACAAGCTGAAAACAGGATTCACTGCTGCATGATTCAATACCATATCATTACTGAAGTAAACTTTACCAATATTCATTGTCGATTCATTTAACCCGCCTCGTATCGGAAGAAATAACAAAGCAACCTCAAACAGTACAATAAATGATCCTATAAATCGCATCAGGAGTTTATCAACGCCACCTTCTTTGATAATCAGATATTTTATTAACAGGAAGGCTAAAGCAATAGTAATTAACACGACTGCAAGAATACCAGTAATATTCTGGAGCCAGCTTGTGCTGGCCAATGCATTAGCGGGAGAATCTAAATAAAAAAACGGGGTGGAATCCAGCTTGAAACCCCAATACCTGTACAAAATCAGATCCAATACAAAAATGAAGGCAATAATAAAAGCAATAATAGAAAAGTAAGAAGCTGAGATAATTTTGATTGCTTTATTTTGGAACCAATACGACGCAATAATCAACAAGCCGGGAACTACGGATAAATAACCTGCAATAGAAGCATCATGTTTCAATCCGTTCATCAATACCTGCAAGTATTCTGTAAATGAGAAATCACTGTAGATATCATGATAATATATCATAAACAGCACTTTCTGCAACACAAAAACAAGTATTAAAAATAAAAACGTTTTGATCAGTAAAATCAGTCTGCTATTTTTCATTCAATATAATAAATCATTTTGTTCATTTAAAGAAACTTATGTGTCACCCTGCCCATCCTTCGCGATCTAAGTTTCTGTAATTTATCGCTTCAGCTATGTGATGAGGTAAAATATTATCAGAGCCATCCAGGTCTGCAATTGTTCTGGATACTTTCAGTATTCTGTCATAAGCTCTGGCCGATAGACTCAAACGCTGCATAGCATTTCGCAAGAGCTCAGCTCCTGCCTTGTCGGGCACGGAAAATATCCGTTGCAATTTTGACGACATTTGAGCATTGCAGTACACTCCCTCAATATTTTTAAAGCGTTCTTCCTGTATTTGTCTCGCTTTTATCACACGGGCTCTTATCAACTCGCTTTTCTCCATTTCTCTTTTTTCAGCTAATTTTTCAAAAGGTACAGGTACTATTTCTATATGAATATCAATTCTGTCCAGCAAAGGGCCTGAAATTCGACTTAAATATTTTTGTACTATGCCAGGAGCACACACACAAACTTTTTCAGGATGGTTGTAATATCCGCATGGACATGGATTCATTGAAGCCACGAGCATAAAACTTGCCGGATATTCAACTGAAAATTTCGCTCTCGAAATGGATATTTTTCTATCTTCCAACGGCTGCCGCATCACTTCCAACACTGACCGTTTAAATTCCGGCAGTTCATCCAAAAAAAGCACGCCGTTGTGCGCCAGAGAAATCTCTCCTGGCTGAGGAAAAGCACCCCCACCAACCAAAGCTACATCTGAAATTGTATGATGCGGACTTCTGAAAGGACGTTGCGCCACCAACGATGTATTACTTTCAATAATTCCTGCAACAGAATGTATTTTGGTCGTTTCCAATGCTTCTTCGATTGTCAGGGGCGGTAAAACTGTCGGCAGACGTTTTGCCATCATGGATTTTCCAGCACCCGGCGGACCAACAAGAATAATATTATGGGACCCCGCGGCCGCAACTTCCAATGCTCTTTTAACATTTTCCTGACCTTTCACATCTGAAAAATCCAGCTCAAAATGACTGAAATTTGCTAAGAATGTTTCACCGGCATCTACTTTTACCGGAGACAATTCCGATTGTCCGTTGAAAAAGCCAATCACCTCGGAGATATCCTGAACTCCATATACATCAATTCCTGCAACAACAGCCGCTTCCAGAGCGTTCTGGGCAGGCAAAACCAGTCCCTTAAACCCGCATTCTTTAGCTTTAATCGCAATAGGCAACACTCCTTTGATCGGTTTCATTCCTCCATCAAGCGAAAGCTCTCCCATTACCACAAAATGCTCCAGAAAATCAGAATTGATTTGACCAGAAGCTGCCAATATCCCTACTGCAAGGGGTAAATCATAGGCAGAGCCTTCTTTCCTTATATCCGCGGGAGCCATATTAATAACCACCTGCATGCGTGGCAAATGTTTTCCCGAAAAAGAAAGCGCCGATGCGATCCGCTCGTGACTTTCCTTTACCGCATTATCCGGCAAACCAACAATTAAAAAACGGATGCCCTGACTCACATTTACTTCTATGGTAACAATAGTAGCACTGATGCCCTGAACAGCTGCTCCGAACGTTTTTACCAACATAGTTAATAGGTATTTTAAACAAACAGTTTCAACCGCAAAAATACAACTATTTTAATGATAAAGACGGACCACACTCAAAAAAAAGTACGCAAACAGTATAAAAATGAAAATATGCTATAAATCCTTCCTGCAAAAAATAAAAAAACCGTAATTATACAATTACGGTTCTCTTATAATTATTGAAAGTTATATCAATGAGATGAAAGATAGCTTGAAATACCTTCCTGCGTCGGTTGAAGAGCTTTATCTCCTTTTTTCCAGTTGGCAGGACAAACCTCTCCATATTCTTCAGTAAACTGCAGTGCGTCAACCAAACGGATAACCTCTTCTACACTACGTCCCAAGGGCATATCGTTTACCACCTGATGACGAACAACTCCTGATTTATCGATTAAGAAAAGACCTCTGTATGCTTTTGCTTCCCCCTCAAAGACTTCGTTACCTTCTTCGTCGTAGGTTTGCTCTCCGGCCAACACATCGTAAGCTTTAGAGATAGCCAATGTCTGATCTACTACAAGAGGATATTTAACACCTTGTATTCCACCCTGATTGGTTGGAGTTTGTAACCATTTCCAATGTGAAAACTCAGAGTCGGTTGAAGCTCCGATTACTGCTACATTGCGGGATTCAAATTCAGCAATTTTTTCCTGAAATGCCAACAACTCAGTCGGACAAACAAATGTAAAATCAGCCGGATAGAAGAAAAATACGACGTACTTATCTCCTTCATACTGCTTTAATGAAAAATTTTCAATGATCTCACCACCGTTAACCACGGCTTTGGTATTAAACACAGGCGCCTTTTTTCCTACTAATACTGACATAATACTATATTTTTAATGATTAATAATTTAACTATTTGAATTTGTTGCAAAGTTAAATTGTTTTACTGAATTAAAACATAGTTTTTATATAGAATTTCTTAATGAAAATATAGAATGGCGCTATAATACAGTGATGAGAGATGAGTGGTGAATGATATTTCTAATTTATATGGTAAATTGTGTCAGCATTGATAGATAAGCACAGTTGCGTAGGCGGTAATACCTTCTTTTCTGCCAACAAATCCCATCTTCTCTGAAGTTGTTGCTTTAATAGACAACTGCTCTGCGTCGACCTCCATTACATCAGCTAAAACAGCTTGCATTGAAGGAATATACGGATTTAATTTGGGAGTTTCGGCACAAACAGTACAATCGGCATTCCCTAACTCATATCCCTTTGCGCGAAGCAATTGCATAGTTTCTTTCAAAAGAATTTTACTATCAATATTTTTATATTCCGCAGCATTATCCGGAAAATGATATCCGATATCACGTAAATTAGCAGCACCGAGAAGTGCATCGCAGAGTGCATGAATAAGCACATCTGCATCCGAATGTCCTAACAAACCGATAGGGTGATCTATTTTCACCCCACCCAACCACAAGTCACGGCCGGAAGCAAAAGCATGCACATCATACCCGAATCCTGTTCTGAACTTCATATTCGTGATTACGCAATGAAAATTTTATTTCATAAGGTTTTGCAATCCAAACAAATCGAATGACAAGGAAAATCTCAGTGTTTTATCAAGAGGATTGGTTTGTGACACAGAGACAACATATGAAGCATCGAGCTGAAACACATTCAGTTTAAACCCTGCACCTGCCGTAAAAAACTTACGGTTGCCTTTGTACTGATCCTCATTAAAGTATCCGGCACGAACAGAAAACTGGTTATTATAAACATACTCTGCTCCAACCGACCAATATATTTCTCTTAACTCTTCAGATAAACCTCCTGGGGCATCATTAAAAGAAGACAACATTCCTTCAAGAGACGACATATCGTTGTAATAATCACGATTCTCAGCTGTTTTTGCATAATCGATCGTCGGAACAAGCAATTTGTTTACGTCTGCGCTCACAGAGAAACGTTGATATTCATCAATAGGATAATCGAATGATGCTCCTAACCGGACATTTGCAGGAATAAAACTACTTGAAGCATTAGCATCATAGGATATTTTAGAACCAATATTAGAGAAATTCAACCCTGCGGCAAAGCTACCATCTCCGCTACTTAATTGTATTGGAGTTTTATAATACATAGCCACATCAGCAGCCACTGCAACTCCCGGATAAGTATCATCAGAGCCAACTCCATTGCTCAAGTCTGAATAGATTAAACGTAAGGCTGCTGCTGCAGAGAAGTTTTCAAAAAGTTTCTGAGAATAGGCGACATCAAAGGCGAACTCATTAGGATAAGCAGAAAATAAATACTCACCCTGAGCATCCCTCAAATCAATCTCTCCCAATGAAAAATAACGTAATGAAGCGCTTAAGGCCCTTCTCTCATTAAATTTCCAGTAACCTGAAAGATAAGTAAGGTTGATGTCGGAAACCAATTGCCTTAGCCAGGGTGTGAAGGAAAATGACATTCCTGCATCACTCCCTGCAAACACATATTTGGCAGGATTCCAAAATTGCGAATTCACATCAGGAGATGTGGCTGCACCGACATCTCCCATACCTGCACCCCTGGCGTCAGGGGAAATTGTTAAGGAAGGAACAGAAGATATTATCGGATTATTTTCAAGATCCTGTGCTGCAACAGTAGAATGTATTGCTAATAATGTGATAATAATGAACGAAAATTTTCTCATTGCTCTAATATTACTTTATAAATTTTTCTTGGCTATGCAAAGTTATAATTTTAATTGACGTCGCCGAATTAATAAACGTGAAAAATAATTATTATTGTCAGGCTTATTTATTCGACAATCATTAATTTATTAATTTTTGAAAATACCTGATTTGAATTTGAAAGAATGCTTACACGATATAAATAGACTCCTGTTTTCAATCTTTGTCCATAAAGATCATTCATATCCCAGGTAATTTCATCAAGTGTTGATTGTGTAAATGACCATACGCGGCGGCCTGAAACATCAAAGACATCAACAGTCGCATTTAAAACTGTTTCAGGGCGATCATGTTCCACAACGAATTTGGTATATGATTTTACCGGATTCGGATAATTATAGATACTGAATATCTGGGGTTCAAGTCCTTTTACAACTTCAAAATCAATTGTATGGATAGAAGAATTGTTAAGCAAGTCCCATGCACGTAACGATACAGTGTGTTTTCCCGACTTCATTACAGGCAACTTAAACCTGATGGTACCTTTGGTAAAATCATTTATATCTGATTTATAAAAATCATTTAATATATATGCCTGCCCGGGATCATCATCTACAATAAGCATAATATCGTGACCGATCCCGCTACCCACCTGATTAATTCCGTTAACATCACTCACTTTTGCAATAAGCAAAGGCGTTTCATTCACTTTTTCACCCGACACAAATTCGATTCCGTTCAGATACATCTCAATTTGAGGACCATCTGTTTCGTATTCGAAACCAGAGATAGAGCCTCCGATCAGGAAATTCTCGAAAGAACCTTGCGCTTCACCCAATGCATCGTCATTAGCATAAAAATTTATCCTTCCCGTACCATAGTTGTATTTAATATCTTTAGGCAGCATAAAAGTTATTTCAAACTTTCCATTCACGACTTCAGTCGAGCCAGAAAAGAGGACATTAGGACGGTCATTATAGGTAAAAGTACCTGTCTTATCATTATTAAGCGTTGTAATGGTTACAGCTTTATCAAATATGGACGCAGAGAGGGAGCCGTTAAATGCAGGCACCGGGTTACCATTCAGGTCAGCAATATAACCGTTGATTGTTGTAACAGAGAGAGCTCTCAGAGTATCCTTACCTGCAGCTAATGTCCCGTTTATTTTTTCAGTGATAATCTGGTATTGTCCCGGATAATTCAATCGCAGGGCAGGATCACCCATATATACATATGATAACTTATTAATTTCAGATCCAAGGTTATTTTTTGCTTTTGCAATCACATCTCCAACTCTCGGGTACTTCCCATTTTCCTTTTGAAACAGGTACTGATTAATAAGTTTATTAATTCTCTCATTTTGTGATGCATACACGGGTCGTGCAGCAGAAATAATTCCTATACCTCCTCCTACGGGATTCAACAGCACATGCTCTCCAGCTGAAACCGTTGCAATATCAAATTGCAAAAAATCACACGTAGCTGCCACCCAAAGCGGAAGATTTTTGTTTGAAAGTCCTTTTACATCAGCTGTGCTGAGAATTTGTTCATTTGTCCAACCGGTAGGACCTGCATGTCCGACATAATCAAGCAGAAAAAGCCCGTTTCTGAGTAAATTATGAAACTGTGTACGGGCCACAGGATAAGTTTCTCCGCTGGCATTTACTTCCTGTTGATAAGCGTCGAGAAATATCTTATTCACCTGAAATGACGGATAAGTCCTGCTTATGTATGAAGCAACACTATCGGACTGTTTCATATGCAAAGAACCATCGCCGTCATCGGCAAGATAACAGAGTTGGTTCTTCCATATCCCCCTGTTGGTATTTTGCATATAATTAATAGTTTTCGTCACCACATCCGTCGCCGTCTGTAAAGAAGTCACCGGAAATCTGCCTATTCCAATGTCCATGGTATGTGCCGGCACCTGGTTTCCCTCTGAATCTTCAAGAAATGCAAAATAATCATCAGTAACATATGACATGGTTTCCACATGCGAGTTCTCCGCCTGATAAGTCAATACATATCCTTCGACTGAAGAAGGGATTACTTTGCGATTATCAAAGGAACCTCTACCAAACAACAAGAGATATTTTGGTCTTTTGCTTAAATCATTCATATTTACAGCACGGTCATAAAGCATTTTCATCATCCAGCGATACGCGGTAGCATCCGGAGTTCCTGATGAAAATTCATTGTACACCTGTTCTGTTGTCACTGCCTCAACAGAGATTTCTCCCATATTGTTGTGGGCTTGTGCCAATCTTTGTGCTTGTGAAAGGAAAGCCGGATGGGAGATAATAATCATATCGACCTGCGGCAATCCATGTAAATTCTGATTGGCAACCACACCTACTATTTCGGGTTTTGGAAATGAACCTCCGGCTGTCGGGTCAATCGCCATATAAATTTTCAAGGTCTTATTGGAAGAGAAGAAACTTAACACACCATCATTTAAAGTATCATTTATACTTGTAATATCCGATTGATTGGTTATGTCCCATATTTTTGTATTTGGGCCGGCATTGCTCAACTGAAACCTGCTGTATGAATCAGTTCCCAAATAATCTACATTTTGAAAGCGCATTGCAACACCTGTCATGATCATCGACCTTCTGACATTCATCTCGAGATAATTGAGATAGCCTTTAGAGGTTGAATTCGCTTTTACATAGCTAAGATTAAAATTAAGCAAATCGGCTGAAGGCGTAAAAGTGTAGATGCCATTGGCCAGTCTGGCTCTTTCATAGATGTCATTGGGCGTCCTTGCTGCAACAGAAAGAGTTTTGGACTGTGCCGATCCCAAATCCAACAAAAAATTGGATGCAACAGTGGATGAAGCTGCAACATCAAGTCTTACTTTTACTGTATTAGCACTTTTCACTAAATTGGGAAATGTATAATTGAGGCTATACGATAAAACATCAGAAAATGTTTCTCCATAAAATTCTTTCCCCGAATTCGCTAAACTTTGTAATTCCTTTTCATGAACAGAGTAATCTGTAAACTCGGTAACGTCTGTATATGTCGCCGGAGTTTCAATATCTACTGCCTTAATTTTACGTCCTTCACCGGCATCAGAAGTAACGAAATAATATCCATAGGTTGAATAATGATTGATCGTATGAGTAAACATACCGAGTGATGTATTATACACCCACGAGTTAACTCCCTGCGCATAAAACAACACATAATCCCCTGTATTAAATACGCCATCGCTTCCCTTTTCCATATGAATAGCGACCTCCGGCAGATCATCGATTTTTGATGTAAGAAAACTCTGATTCAAGATAGCCCCACCATATCCGAAAATACGAACATTTGCCGGATTTACCCCCATAGTATTCAAATCATCAAATGTTAGCTTATAAACTCCCGATTCTTTGATTCTCACTTTAACAAATCTTCCTTCAGAAAGAACTGAAGAAGATTTATAGCTATGTATACCTGCCGATATATCAACATTTAAGCAAAAAAGAATCAAAATGATGACAGGCAGTAAAACGACGTTGCGGATATTATGCATTGTGGTTAATTCTTTTTTATGAGATTTGTTCATTTAAACGTTGAAAAAAACTTTATGTTGTGATAATTATACATTGATAACATTATTTAATCTTAAAATCAAACATTTTATGATCAAAAATATACCCCTCCAATCTGTCACCCACTTTAACTTTACCAACCCCCACCGGTGTTCCGGTAAAAAGTATATCTCCTATTTTAAGTGTAAAAAATTTACTTACATATGCTATGAGCTCATCAACAGGAAAAATCATATCACCTGAGTTCCCTCTTTGAACAGTATTCCCGTTAATATCAAGATGAAAATCTATTTCCTGTATTTTGCCAATTTCGCTTATGGGAAGAAAATTACCGATTACAGCAGAATTATCAAACGCTTTACATACTTCCCATGGATGACCGTTGGCTTTCAATTTCCTTTGTATGTCGCGCGCAGTAAAATCGACACCCAGACCTATTTCACTATAATAACGATGAGCAAATTTGGGAGCAATATTTTTGCCGAGACGGTTTATTTTAATAATTAATTCAGTTTCGTAGTGCAACTCTTCCGTAAAATCGGGAATATAAAAAGGTTTATTGTTTTTCAGCAAGGCGGTATCAGGCTTCATAAAAACCACCGGTTCAGTAGGATTTTTACTGTTCAACTCTTTATTATGTTCCACATAATTTTGTCCGATAGCCAGAATTTTCATACTTCCAGTTCTTTTAAGGCATTCAGACGGTTAAACATAACGGCTAAGTGAGCATATATCGAGGTATTTTGCACAACAATATTTTCAGGGACAACAATTCTGTATGGTGTAAAATTCCATATAGCTTTTATACCTCCAGCCACCATCACTTCTGAAACCTCCTGTGCTTTATCAACGGGGACTGTAAGAATGCCTATATTTACTCCGGTTTGTTTTTGTAGTTCAGCGAACCTGTCGACATGATGAATAGGAATATGATTGATAGAAGTTCCCGACAATTCAAATCTCACATCAAATCCCGCCATTATTTCCAATCCGAACTGTTCCAGTCCGTTATCATGCATTAAAGCTCCACCAAGACTACCGACTCCGAATAAATAGGCTTTGTGTGCATTGGTAAAGCCAAGAAACTTCTCCAACACGTCGACTAATTCCTTCACATCATATCCTACCCTGGTTTTTCCGGAAATTTTCACATAAGATAAATCTTTGGCAACCATGGAAGCGTCCACTGATATATTTTTTGATATCTGTGTGGAAGAAAGGAATGACTCACCCTGCTTCAATACCAGCTTGGCAAAAGCGAGATACCAGGGAAGCCGACGCAAGGTTGGCTCCGGCACATGAAATTCTATAGTGCTCTTCATTGGGTACATTTCTCTCTGAAAATTAGATTAGACCCGCAAAAATAATCAAATATTTTGATTATTTTTGCATGTTTATTTTTTTATAAAAATATTATGGAGTACAGTTTCAGAGAGATAGAAGAAAAATGGCAGGCTTACTGGAAGCAAAACCAGACATACAAAACAGAGATTAATTCATCGAAACCTAAATATTATGTATTGGATATGTTCCCCTATCCTTCGGGTGCTGGATTACATGTGGGACATCCGCTGGGTTATATTGCTTCCGACATTTTCAGCCGGTATAAACGCTTGCAGGGATATAACGTACTTCATCCGATGGGTTACGATGCCTACGGTCTCCCTGCCGAGCAATACGCCATCCAAACCGGGCAACATCCTGCAATCACCACAGCTAAAAATATTGCCCGATATAGAGAACAGCTCGACAAAATAGGTTTCTGCTATGATTGGGATCGTGAAATCCGTACCTGCGAACCGGATTATTACCATTGGACACAGTGGGCATTTATACAGATGTTCAATCATTATTTTGATACAAAATTGCAGAAAGCAATGCCCATTAATTTTCTGATAGAGCATTTTGAGATGAATGGCACAGACGGTATTCACGCTCACGGAACAGAAACAATAACTTTTTCAGCCAGCGCATGGAAATCAAAATCTGAAAAAGAGAAACAGGAAATTTTACTTAACTATCGTATTGCCTATTTGGCCGACCTGAAAGTAAACTGGTGTCCTGCACTTGGAACAGTGCTGGCTAATGACGAAGTCAGTGAAGGAGTATCTGTTCGGGGAGGTCACCCTGTAGAGCAAAGAGTTATGCGACAGTGGAGTTTGAGGGTATCTGCTTATGCCCAAAGATTATTAGGAGGACTCGATAAAATCGACTGGACTGATTCGCTGAAAGAAACTCAAAAAAACTGGATAGGAAGAAGTGAAGGTGCCGAGATGAATTTTCATCTTGCTTCAGATAAAGGTGATGACAAAAACTATTTCACTGTCTTCACCACCCGTGCCGACACTATTTACGGTGTTACCTTCATGGTTTTAGCACCTGAAAGCGACCTGGTAAAAATCTGCACCACTCCCGAACAGGCTGCTGAAGTTGCAGTTTATTTAGAAACAACAAAAAAACGTACTGAAAGAGAAAGACAAGCCGACAGACGCGTTACCGGCGTTTTCTCAGGATCGTACGCTATTAATCCTGTCAGCGGCACTAAAATCCCTATCTGGATATCTGATTATGTCCTGGCTGGTTATGGAACTGGTGCCATCATGGCCGTTCCGGCACATGACAGTCGCGACTACGCATTTGCAAAACATTTCAACCTGCCCATCATCCCCCTGATTGAAGGATGTGATGTTTCAGAAGAAAGTTTTGATGCGAAAGAAGGTATCATGATGAACTCGGGATTTCTAAACGGACTAACTGTCAAAGAGGCTATCGCCAAAGCTAAAACCTACATTACTGAAAAGGGCATTGGCCGTGTAAAAGTAAATTACCGTTTACGAGATGCTATTTTCAGTCGTCAACGCTACTGGGGGGAACCTTTCCCTGTATATTACAAAGATGACATGCCTTATATGCTTGATGAAAGCAAATTGCCATTAATCCTTCCTGAGGTAGATAAATTTTTGCCGACAGAGAAAGGAGAACCACCACTCGGACGGGCTCAAAACTGGAAGACAGAAGACGGATTCCCGTTGGAACTGTGCACTATGCCTGGTTTTGCAGGCTCATCGGCCTATTATCTTCGCTACATGGATCCAAAAAACGAAAACACTCTTGTAGGAAAAGAAGCTAATGAGTATTGGCGAAACGTGGATTTATATATCGGAGGAACAGAACATGCTACTGGTCACCTTATTTACAGCAGGTTTTGGAATAAATTCCTGTTTGATCTCGGATTAGTTTGCGAGAACGAACCATTCAAGAAACTGATCAATCAGGGAATGATTCAGGGAAGAAGTAATTTTGTTTACCGAATCAAAGAAAGCAACACTTTTGTCTCATTGAATTTAAAGGATCAATATGACACTACTCCGATACATGTGGATGTAAACATTGTTTCGAATGATCATCTTGATATAGAAAAATTCAAAAACTGGAATCCTGAATATAAAACCGCAGAATTTATTCTTGAAGATGGAAAGTATATCTGTGGATGGGCAATCGAAAAAATGTCAAAATCGATGTTTAATGTAGTCAATCCTGATGATATCGTGGAAAAATACGGAGCAGATACCCTGCGCTTGTATGAAATGTTTCTTGGACCGCTGGAGCAATCCAAACCTTGGGATACCAATGGCATAGATGGAGTTCACCGTTTTCTGAAAAAATTATGGTCTCTCTTTTATAAAGATGGAGCGTTATTAATAAATGATGCAGCACCTTCAGCCGAGGAATTGAAGATTTTACATAAAACAATCAAAAAAATCACTTTCGACATTGAAAACTTCTCGTTCAACACATCAGTATCAGCATTTATGATTTGTGTGAATGAGTTATTCACATTGAAATGCAGCAAAAAAGCAATTTTAGAACCTTTAGTGATTTTGCTTACTCCTTTTGCTCCTCATATTGCGGAAGAATTATACCATGTTCTTGGATATAATAAAACAGTATGTGATGCAACATTTCCCGTATGCAATGAATCATACCTTGTAGAATCAACGATAAAATACCCCGTTTCATTCAATGGCAAGGTGCGGTTTACCCTTGAATTACCTGCCGACATGAAAAGGGAAGAAGTTGAAAAAGCTGCTTTATCGCATGAAAATACAATGAAGCAACTCAATGGAACGCAAATCAAGAAAGTGATTGTGGTCCCGGGAAAAATTGTTAACATTGTATGTTGAATTGAGAAACCGTCAACATACTACTGTTGACTGTTGACTGTTGACTGAAGACAAAAAAGCAAAGAAATCTATGAACCTCAAAGCCAGCACAAAAAAAACATGGATCAGTATCCGTGAATACGTGATGATTACCATAGGCCTGCTGTTGTATGCCCTGGCATGGAAGGGTTTACTTATACCCCATCAAATTACCGGAGGAGGAGTCACCGGGTTTGGCGCGATTTTGTTTTATGCTACAGGAATTCCTGTTTCTGTGACCTATTTGTCAATTAACATACTCCTTTTGGTTATTGCATTCAAGATTGTAGGGTGGCAATTCAGTTTCCGGACAATTATTGGTGTTGCTATACTGACTTTCTTTCTGAGTGTTATACCGGTTTTCCCAAAAGGGACTTTTGTTAATGAAAATGAAAGTTTCATGGCCTGTGTACTTGGAGGTTTGGTGATGGGCGGTGGTATTGGACTCGTCTTTTTAAATAACGGCAGTTCGGGAGGCACCGATATTATTGCCAAGGTTGTGAATAAATATCGCAACATTACACTTGGCAGAGCATTATTATACACAGATGTATTGATCATTTGCTCCTCTTATTTCTTAGAATTCGGAAGCTTTGAAAAAATAGTCTACGGTCTCACTACACTGGCAATTTCCACAATAGCTGTCGACATGGTCATCAACGGGGTGAGACAATCGGTACAGTTTTTTATTTTCTCAAGAAAACATGAAGACATCGCCACAAGGATAAATATTGAGATGCACAGAGGTGTTACTATTCTTGAAGGTACCGGTTGGTACTCCAAAGAACCTGTAAAGGTTGTAACGGTAGTAGTGCGTAAAAACGAATCTATCAGTGTCTTTCGTATTGTAAAGGAGGTTGACCCGAATGCCTTTATCTCACAAGCATCGGTTATAGGTGTTTACGGAGAAGGATTTGATGTGATAAAATATAAATAACCAACATATCTATGGCAGGCTTTACAGCTCTTTTCAGTAAAAATACCATCCCTGATCATGTGTCATTCAGAAAGAAAGATGCATTCATACTTGAGCAGGATTTTTTGATGCACCATATTACCGGAGATAATTATCTTATTGAACGATCAACCAACAGGAAATTTCCTCTGGATAAAGTTTTTGAGCAAGATGACGATTGTATTATTATTCAGGAGGGTGTCATACTGAATCTTGAAAACCTGATAAAACAATATCAGCAAAAAGATGCTTTTCATCTGATTAAATCACTTTATCAATTGAAGGGAGGAGACTTTGTCCATGAGTTGAGAGGAGATTTCTCGGGTTTAATATACAATAAATCAGATAAAAGCTGCTATGTATTCACTAATCATACCGGCTCCAAGCGTATCTTTCATTATCATAACGATGCTTATTTCATTGTTTCATCCGATTTAGGCGAAATATCACATTTAATGGGTGAATTGGGTTTGCAAAAGACGCTGAATATTGAAGCTTCATACCTTTTGCTTACCTGTGGATTTATGCTGGAAGATCATACACTTATTGAGGAAGTAAGGAGACTCATGCCAGGTAATTATCTGACCTTTAAAAGTAACAACATAGGAATTACCGAATATTTCCATCTGAAAAACATTGCCAAAACTACTGACACCAAAGGAGAGATCATCGAGAAAATGGATCAGTTGTTTGCTGATGCTGTGAAACTCGAATTTGAGAAAGATATAGCATATGGTTATAAGCATATGGCCACTCTCAGTGGTGGACTGGATTCGCGGATGACAGTACTGATGGCACATAAACTAGGATACATTGAACAACTGAATTTTACCTTCTCACAGGCCAATTACCTGGATGAAAAAATTGCTAAACGCATTGCCGTAGATTTTCATCATGATTTTGTTTTTCAATCACTTGATTACGGAAACTACCTCAAAGAAGTTGAAAAAAGTGTCTATCTGAATGACGGACTGATTCTATACTCAGGTTCAGCTCATGTTTTGCACGCAATACAGTTGCTCAATTTCAATGAATACGGGCTGATACACACCGGCATCATCGGTGATGCTGTTATTGGCTCGTTTCTTTCCAAACCATATGGAGTGAGGCCAACCATAACCGGTGGAATGTATTCTACCTATTTAGCATCCGAAATAAAAGATTTTATCGCACAAGTTGTCGATAGATATCCTTACGAGGAATTGTACAAGTTTTACAGCCGGGGCTTCTTAGGAGCTATGAACGGGAATTACACTCTGGATCTGGTATCACAGGGATCTTCCCCCTTTCTGGATGTGGATTTTCTGAGTTATTGCGTCTCAATTCCGGAGGATCTGAAGTTCAAACAAAAAATATATCTTGAATGGATTGCCTCAAAACATCCTGAATTCGCACGCTATCCATGGGAAAAAACAGGCGTATCTCCATTTAAATCAACCAATTTCAAAAGATTCTTTGATATAAAATACTATCAACGTATGAGCCTGAAGTTTTTCGACAGGCTCTCAGGAAAGATGAAGTCAGGAATGAATCCTTTTGACTACTGGATGTCGGAGAACACCTCACTGAAAAATTACATTGAAACTTATTTCAGTGATCATATCCACTTGCTTAATCAATACGATTCATTACAAAAGAATTGTACCAAACTTTTCAACCGGGGTAATTCGGGTGAGAAATTTCAGGTTATCACTTTACTGGCAGCTATCAAATTACATTTTAAAGACGATAATTAAGGTGATGAATATCCTTTTTCTGAGTTCATGGTATCCTTCAAAGAAAAACCCAAACTTTGGGATCTTCATTAAGGAACATGCACATGCTATTCATAATGCCGGGAACAATATTGTGGTTGTCTCACTTATTATCCTGAAAGACAAGCACCTTTTCAAATATTCAAAATCTGATTTTAGAGATGAGAACGGTGTTAGGACGATACAAATTGAAATAAATTCTTTGTTAAAAGACTTTTTATATTATCTGATCCTTTTCCAATATTTCATTGTATTGAGAGCGGTAAATACTTTGATAAAATCAGGATTCAAACCGGATATAATTCATTCAAATGTCGTTTTTTCTACTGGTATCATTGGAAATTGGCTTGCCGGTCGTCTTCGTGTCCCCCACGTTATTACAGAACATTGGAGCAGGGTTGAACACTTTATGTCCAAGCCTGTTTTATCCGGTTGGGCCCGAAATGCTTATTTGAAAGCAGCAATAATCCTTCCCGTATCAGAGTTTCTAAAAAACAAGATATTAGCTACAACCGGGATATCAAAGAGTCAAAATTTTCAGGTTATCGGGAATGTTGTTGATTCCAATACATTTAAGTTTCTGAAAAAAGAAAAAAATTCAAATGAAATCCGTTTTTGTGCTATTGCAACCTGGGCAAACAAGAAAAATCCTGATAAATTACCCGAACTTATCATTGAGGCATTGTCAATATTTCAGAAAGAGACCGACAAAAAAATTCTTCTTTATATGATTGGAGGAGGCGATAAAGTACCAGAACTTAAAAAACTATCTATTGAGAAGGGATTAGATACACATTTCACGGGCTATATCAGCAAGACAGAAATTGCATTGTACCTTCAGAAATCTGATTTTCTTATTCATGCCAGTACAATCGAAACTTTTGGTGTCGTCGTTGCCGAGTCACTTTTATGTGGCACACCTGTTATTTGTTCTAATGTAGGGGCGTTGCCTGAACTAATTGACGATTCAAATGGAGTTTTATGTAACAACACTGCAGAAGACTGGATTAATGGTTTGAAAATATTGATGACAAAAGAATATGACTTCCAAACTATATCCGATCAAATAAAGAAGAAATTAAGCCTCCAAAGTATTGGGAAGCAATATACTGCCATCTATGAAGAATTTGTTTTGAAAAAATAGAATTATTAATCGGGACATCCGGAAAGTTACTTACATTGAAATCCTCAATAAAGGTATGCACTTAGAAATTTTTGTTACTTTTGCAGGAAATTAAAAGGAATACCTACAATATACCATAAAAAATTGTCAATGCAGATCGGGCGAAAAGATTTGATGTGGAATTATGCAGCTACGGCAATGAGGATTTTGTCGGGTGTGATTGTATTACCTGTTACCTTACGTATGTTTCCAAGCGAGGAAATGGGTTTGTGGAGTATTTTTTTGTCGCTTGTTACTATTACGGGGTTACTTGATTTTGGATTCTCAAACTCATTCTCAAGAAACATCACTTATGTTTTTAGTGGCGTCAAAGAACTGAAGACCAGTGGGTACAACATTGCTGAAACGCATGACGTTGATTATGGATTGCTTAAAAGTCTGCTGAATGCCATGAAGCGTCTGTACGGCATTGTTGCGGCAATATTCTTAGTGCTTTTTGTCGTTGCCGGAAGCATCTATCTGAAATTTAATGTACTTGATAAATACAGCGGTAACCATCAAAACGTATGGTTTGCGTGGATATTGTTCGGCATTGTGCTTGCCTATGAGCTTTACACCTATTATTATTACGCTATCCTGAGTGGACGTGGAAAAATAAAACAATCGATGCAAATAACAATTCTTTCGCAATCAGTAAGAATTATTGTAACCATCGTTTTGCTGTTTTTAGAATTAAAGTTGTTAGCACTAGTCATTGGAATGTTAGTCGGAGATTTGATTGCCAGAACCTTGATGTACCGTCTTTTTTACAACAAAGAAACAAGGAAAAACCTGACGACCGCTTCTCCCTCCATTTCTACTCTGGAAGTTCTCAAAACAATCGCCCCTAACTCTGTAAAGTTAGGTTTCACTGTGTTGGGCGTCTTTCTACGTTCAAAAGCCATTGTGCTTATTGCGCCTGTTTATCTCTCGTTGTCGGAAATTGCGCAATTCGGTATTTCAAAACAAATAGTTGATCTTATTTATTCTTTGTCTGTTACGTGGTTCTCAACTTTTGTTCCACAATTCTCACAATACAGTGTACGAAATCAAAAGGAAGACACCAAGCGGTTGTATCTTAAAGCGATAATTATTTCTTTCGCTATTTTTGCAGTACTTGGCATTCCTTTTATTTTATTTGGTGATAATATCTTGCTATTGATAAAAAGTAAAACATTATTATTAAGTGGAAGCTATTTGTTGCTAATGTTGCTTTTTTCCTTTTTGGAAGCAAATCAATGGATTTCCTCCTATATTTTATTGGCAAGAAATGAAGTCCCGTTCTATAAATCGAACATTATTTCAGGGGTATTGACAGTAGTTTTTCTTTGGATAATGCTCGAGTTCACATCATTGGGCGTTTTAAGTCTGATATTATCAGCAGGTATAGCCATGTGTGTTTATGTTAATTGGAAATGGCCATTAGTGACAATAAAAGATTTAAACATAATGCCAAAAGATTACATTTTAGTGATGAAAAGTTTCTTTAGAACAAACAAATAATTATAACATATTTTCAATGAACATAACCCAACTTAAAACAGACATTGATACGATGATATCATCGTATCGCTTAGGAGTTTACACTCCAAAAGAAATATTCATGCACCGGTTATTGAAACTGCGCTATGGAATGGAAAAAGCTCAAATCATCAGAGCAGAGAAAAAATACCTGAAATTAAAAAAGAAGTATTTGAATGATGATGTTTGGAATTTCAATGGAGTCAAACTCCCGGCGTATTCACCTGAATTTTCGATGCCTCGTGCGCTTTACGGCATTTTTATGGATACACTCTTTGTATATTGTAATTTTAATGACAATTATGATTTCAAACTGGTAGATAAGTTGGATTTATGTCTTCCGGAAGGAACATACGGTTATATAAAAGACAATTTTGATGTTACTGTAAAAAAAGACGATGTGGTATTAGATTGCGGAGCATGGATTGGCGATTTTAGCGCTTATGCTGCTCATAAAGGAGCTCAGGCATATGCTTTTGAACCAAGCAAGCAAACAATTGAATATTTGAAGATCACACAAAAATTGAACGGAAATATTCATATTGTAGAAAAAGGGTTGAGCGATAAAACAGAAACTTCTTATTTAGAACACAACAACCTGAATACAGGAGGAAACTTTATTTCTTCAAGTGAGAGTGAAACTGCCGAAAAAATTGAGATTACAACTATCGACGATTTCGTTGCTGAAAACAACCTGAAAAAAGTCGATTTTATTAAGGCTGATATTGAAGGTTTTGAACGTTATATGTTAAAAGGTGCAACAAAAACGCTGAAAACTTTTGCACCAAAACTGGCTATATGCACCTATCATTTACCAGATGATCCGGAAACACTTGCAAAAATTATTTTAGAAGCGAATCCGGCATACACCATTATTCAGAAAAAAAAGAAACTTTATGCTGCAGTTATAGAATGAGACTTTTACCTGAATTTGTACATAAAGCCATACGCTACGTATATCGCCAATATGCGTACCGCTCCAAACAATACGGATTATTGTACCCACCGCAATATAACTTAGCTGTGAAATATCCCGCCAAGGAACCAGATGTTTACAATAAGTACGGTAACAAAATGCATCTATTTTTTATTCGTGACAAACGGTTCAACAGTGAACCTTATTGGGGCGATTCAAAGTATTTTTTGTGGGACAGGTACAATTTTGGATTAGACACCCATTTTTATACCCACAATGCAATGTTGGAAACGATGGGCAATCCGGCAAAACGGTATGGTTGGCTGCTTGAATCTGAAGGTATATGCCCTGATGATTACAAGATCTTCAAGAAAAACAAAGGCCTGGAAAAAGATTTCGATTGTATATTTACGCATTCAGCTAAAATTTTGGATACCGTTTCTAATGCGGTATTTCTTCCTACCTGTTCACAACCATGGTATCGACCGGAATTTAATGTTTTCGGAGAAGAACAATACAAGTATAAAAACAAAAACACATCCATAGTTTCCTCATGGAAAGCGAGTTGTGATTTGCACAGGCTCCGTACAGAAATAGCAAGACAGTGTAAAACTCATAATATCGCTGATGCATTCGGAACATTTGATGGCGGTAACTATGCAAACGTGCAGGAATATCTTATGGATTATCGTTTTTCAATTATTGTTGAAAATTATATCTCTCCTTATTGGTTCACTGAAAAAATTACAAATTGTTTTATGTCAATGACAATTCCAATTTATATTGGTGCAACTAAAATCGGAAATTTCTTCAATCCAGATGCAATTATACAGATTAATCCCAACGATGATATTGAAAATGTATTAAAAAAATGTACTAAAGAATATTACGAAGAACGTTTGGATGCCGTGATTGACAACTACAACCGAATAAAAAATTACAATGTAATGGACAAGATGTATGAAAAATATATTGTTGATGGCATAAAGGTAAATAATCCGGAAGATTTCTTTGTTTTCTAAAAAACAACATATTAATGACATCTCAGGTTTCCATATTAGTCCCCATTTTCAATGTAGAAAAATATATTGAATATTGTGCAGTGTCACTTTTCGAGCAAACTTTTGAAAACATAGAATATGTGTTTGTAAATGATTGCACGCCCGATAAAAGCATCGAGATTTTAAAAAACACACTGGAAAAATATCCGCAACGAAAAGATCAGATAAAAATCATTCATCATTCTGAAAACAAAGGAATCGGCACAGCCCGTAATACAGCATTTCAAAATTCATCGGGACGATATATTTTATATATTGATAGCGATGATTATATTGAAAAAGATATGGTTGAACTACTTTACAATAAAGTTGAAAGAGATAATGCTGATATTGCCGTATGTGATTTTTTAATTCAACAAAAAGAAATAGAAAAAACAGCCATTGACAATGTTTATGAAAGTAAAGATAAGAATATTGAAAGCATCATTGAGGCAAAATTTTCTTTCTCCTCTTTAGTAAATAAACTTATATCTGCTGAGTTATTTGCTCGCTGCAAGACAATTCCGGAAGGAATGAATTTCGGAGAAGACAGATTAATGATGATGCAACTTTATTATTATGCAAATAAGATTGTAAAAGTGGACAAAGCGCTGTATCATTATGTAAATAACTCCTCTTCCATTTCACATAACATATCCGAAAAACATTTTGAAGATACAGTCTTACGGTGGAATATGGTTGAAGAGTTTTACAGGAAACACGATATATACAATAAATACCGAGATATTATTGGGGCAACAAAAGTGAAATCAAAAGGTGAACTAATGCAAAAAACAACTCAGTGTCACCTATTAAGAAAATATGCTGAGATTTTTTACGAAGATGAAACGAAGTATTTCAGTCTATTAACATTAGATAAGAAAATTATTTTGTTTTTGGTGCGAAGAAAAATGTTCTTCTTAGTCCAAATCTTCAATAAGCTTTTAAAGACATACAACAATCTAAAATAATGCTATTCGGACACATACAACCTACAAAATAAATTAATAAGTCAAAATTTCTCTCACAGCAATTTCGGCAGCTTTGCCCTTTCCATATAAATTTATACTGAAATCAGAGATTTTTGTTCTGAAAGAATCAAATGCAATTTTGAGTAAAGCATAATCACTTCCCACGAGCCGGTTAAATCCGTGATCTACCAATTCCACCCATTCAGTCTGCTCTCTCAGTGTGATGCAGTGTTTTTCAAAGAAAAACGCTTCTTTCTGAACACCGCCACTATCAGTAATAACCATCTCACATGATTTCAGCAACATGATCATATCAAAATACCCAACCGGCTCAATCGTCGTAAACTCAATCCTTATTCCCATTTGATCAAGAATGTGTTTTGTTCTCGGATGTAAAGGTACTACCACGCGCACTTGTTTATTAATATCGTTTAAGCCTTTTACGATTGCTTTAAGCTTTACAGGATCATCGGTATTTTCCTGACGGTGAATGGTGCCCAACACAAATTGACTTAACCGAAGATCTCTGATAATACAGGATTTTTGTTCAGCTTTCTCTGCATAATAAATCGCTGCATCCTGCATCACATCACCATTTTTGATGATTTGCACAGGCATCTGATTAAATCCTTCCCTGCCAAGATTTTCTACAGCCGTATCGGTTGGACATAACAAAAGATTTGAAATTCTGTCGGTCAGGATGCGATTGATCTCTTCTGGCATGTCCATATTATATGATCGAAGCCCAGCCTCAACATGAATTACAGGAATATGTAATTTTGAAGCAGCAAGTGCACCGGCAAGTGTTGAGTTCGTATCTCCATAAACCAATACGCCATCAGGTTTTTCTTCGATGAGGATTTTTTCAATACCCTCCAGCATTCTTCCCGTCATAGCTCCATGCGATAATCCATGAATATCCAAATGAAATGCCGGTTCAGGGATTTCCATTTCCTCAAAAAAAACACTCGACATGTTGTTATCGAAATGCTGTCCTGTGTGAAGAATTTTCTCATTCACTCCGTATTTGACAAATTGCCTACTCAGAGTGGCAGCTTTTACGAATTGCGGACGGGCACCTACTATGGTGATGATATTATGCATTGGCAGTAGTATGATTTAAGAGATCGGATAAGTTTCCTGTAAGATTTTTTCTGGAATATTTATCCACAGAATCTGCATCCAAAGTTAACTGATTCTTTTTATATAATTTGTAATAGTGAAGGATCGTCTCTTGAGCAGTTTCAACATCATCAAAGTCGACCATTATCCCCGCACCGGTCTCATTTAATATAGCTGCTGCATCACCATCTACGGGCCCGATACCAAGCACAGGGCGATCTGAAGCCAGATATTCAAAGAATTTTCCTGTTAGTATACCTTTTGCATTGGCCGAACGATTAATCAGTAAAAGGAGCACTTGTGATGAGTGTTGTTTTTTGATTGCCTCATCATGTGTTAAGTAAGTAATTTTATTCAGATTCTTAGTCAATCCATACTGGCTTATCGCTTCTAAAACAGCAAAGTCAGTTTTTCCTATCAACTGAATCACTAAATCGCGACTAAAATCATCATCTTCAACACACAAATTCTGAAGCGCCTTCCATACACCAAGAGGATTTCTTGCTGCATTCATGGTTCCTATATGAGAGATTGTAAACTTCTTATCTAAAGAAGACCTTGCTATTTTCACATCATCTTCATCGTATCCGTTAGGAATGATATGCAATGCATCTGGCCGCATCAGGCGAAATTCATCCCTCATTCCGGCTGACACTACTATGACTTCATCTGCCAGACTAACAACCTTTTTCTCCAGATTATGGTGTTTCTTATCCGCCCATTTTGTTAAATGCAAATCTTTATAGAAGTCTATATTTGTCCATGGATCTCTGAAGTCAGCCAACCACTTTATGTCAGGAAAAATCTTTTTAAGCCCCATGCCGATAAGATGCATGGAGTGCGGAGGACCTGTAGTAATAATGGCATTTACAGGATGCTCTTTCAGGTATTTACTAAGAAAGTTTACCGACGGACGTACCCAGAACTTTCTGGGATCAGGTATTAAAAAATTTCCACGAATCCATACCGACAACTTATCTTTCCATCCTTTCTTCCCGTTTTCCGAAATAAAGCCAGCATTGATGGTTTGACCTCTTTTACCCAGCAATGTCCGGTAAATATCAAAAGGTTCCCAGATAGGTATTTTTATAACTTCAATATCAGTTGCAATATCTTTTCTGAATGAATCATCGAAAGAAGGATATTCAGGATTTTCAGGAGTATAGATCACCGGTTCCCAACCAAAATCACGAAGATACTTGGTGAACTTCACCCAGCGTTGTACACCTGCACCTCCACTGGGTAACCAGTAATATGTAATAATCAATACTTTGTTCATTGCTCAGCAATCAGATAATATCCGCAAGTATTGTAAAAATTTTTCAGATAAGGGATGCTATTCAAGAATTTATATGTTTTGCGTGGCTTTAGCCCAAATTTTATCTGATAATTCGGATTAATAAAGTACAGAATTCTGCTTTTTATTGCATAATTATTCTTCAGACAAATCTTCTCAAATCTTTCAATACTAATCCCTGTTTCCTTTATTTCCAGGAGCCCTGCTATAGTAATTTCACTCTCCCCAAACAATTTAAGCACTAAGCTATAAACACTTACAGGGAGCAAATGAAAAAAAGGAAGCATTGAAAGGAACTTATTTCTGCACATTTGCTGATGTCCTCCAAAAGGGTTCTGCCAGGGAGGAAAAGCTACAAAAACGACAGCATTTTTATTCAGAAATTGTTTAATAAAGCTCAGGAACTTATCCTGATCATGAATATGCTCGATCACATCACGTATAATCAGAATATCAAATTTACCATGATAATCGGGCATATCATATATATCCTTACATATCAATTCAATACCAGGTGTGTCATTAAAGATTTCTTTTCCTCTTTCAATTTTCCCATTACTTAAATCAACTCCGACACAAGTACATCCCAGATCCAGAAAAGGCTTCAGGTTCCCTCCTTCCCCACATCCGATTTCAAATACCTTTAATGATGCATCAACATGCTTAACTTTCTCAATAAAAGGAATAACGTATGTTGCTGTTGTATAAACCTGTTCATTAAAATATCGTCTGGTATCGGTGTGTCTTTTCTGCATATATAATATATTTTCCAACACCCGATTCTGTTCCGGGCATCATTAAAAGACGCCTTGAAAGGCGTCTCTATTCATATCAATTCTCAAATTCTCACTCTTTACTCGCTATTAACTATTAGCTGGTCGTCCTTAACTCATTAATTGCTCTTTTCAGTCTGGCAAGCGTTTCTTCTTTCCCGATTATTTCTGTGATATCAAACATATGTGGACCTTTAGATTCTCCAACAACACATAGGCGGAATGCATTCATGATAACGCCCATACCCAGACCTTTTTCCTCAATCCAGTTTTTTACAAGATACTCGGTATTTGCAGCTGAAAAGTCGTCTGCCTTTTCTAACAATTCAATGAGTGCAAGCATATGAGCAGGTGAATCAGGTTTCCAGCGTTTTTTGACTGCATTTTCACAATATTTTTCAGGGGCAACAAAAAAGAAAGAAGATTGCTCCCATAGGTCATTGATAAAATTGGCACGTTCACGAACCAGCGATACTATTTTCTTCACCTTATCCCAGTCCTCCACAATATCTTTTTTCACAAGAACATGTTGAAACAGATCGGTAATTTCTTCGAGCGGTTTCAACTGCAGATATTGGTGATTGAACCATTTGCCTTTTTCAAAATCGAACTTTGCACCACTCTTACTTACTCTTTCCAGTGAGAAAGCATCAATCAGTTCCTCCATGGAAAAGATCTCCTGTTCAGTACCTGAGTTCCAGCCCAATAACGCAAGGAAGTTCACTACAGCCTCAGGAAAATATCCGGCTTCACGATAACCTGAGAATACATCAGTTGACTTTGGATCCTGCCAATTCAAAGGAAATACAGGAAAACCAAGCCGATCACCATCCCTTTTACTCAGTTTACCATTTCCATCAGGTTTGAGTAATAAGGGTAAATGAGCAAACTGTGGCATTTTATCAGTCCAACCCAGATATTCATAAAGCATCACATGCAGAGGAGCAGAAGGAAGCCATTCTTCTCCACGAATAACATGTGATATCTCCATCAGATAATCATCCACCACGTTAGCCATATGATAAGTAGGTAATTCGTCAGCCGATTTAAACAATACTTTATCATCGATTACAGAAGAATTGATTACCACTTCGCCACGAATCAGATCCTGCACCTTTATTTCTCTGTCTGGTTCTATTTTAATGCGTACAACATACTGCTCGTCGTTATTTATTCTTCTTTTAACCTCATCTGCATCCAGCGTCAACGAATTAACCATCAAATCCCTTGTCCTGGCATCATATTGAAAGTTGGCAATCTCAGCACGCTTTGCCTCTAGTTCAGTAGGCGTATCGAAAGCAATGTATGCCAGACCGGCATCCAATAACTGATCGACATATTGACGATAAATGGTTTTTCTTTCACTTTGGCGGTAAGGGGCATGCACTCCCGGTTTTGTTGCACCTATACCCTCATCGATGGTAATACCCAGCCATTGAAGCGCTTCCACGATATAATCTTCAGCACCCGGCACAAAGCGGGCAGAATCAGTATCTTCGATACGCAATAACATTTCTCCTCCATGTTTTTTTGCGAAAAGATAATTATACAGGGCGGTACGTACGCCACCGATGTGTAATGGGCCGGTGGGACTGGGGGCAAATCTTACTCTGACTTTCTTCATTGAACAGCTAATAATATAAAACGCAAAAATAAGAAAAAACAATGACAATTAACTAAAATAAGAAAAGGTCAGACAATTAAGTCTAACCTTTTCACAAATATAAATGTGGGCGTTGACGGATTCGAACCGCCGACCCTCTGCTTGTAAGGCAGATGCTCTGAACCAGCTGAGCTAAACGCCCGATCATTTATCGGAATCAATTGCTTTACGATTAAAGCGGTGCAAAGATACAATTAATTTTGAAACTGCAAAAGGTATAGAAAAAAAAACACACAAATCTCCGTCTAAAATTGAGAAGAGATTGAACTAAATACAATAAAATCCGTTTATAGAATATTAAACATATCTGATTCACATTCCTATAATAAGAAAAAATCATGAGAAACAATATCCAATGGCAGGAAGAGCTTAACCTTATTAAATCCATTATCCGACAAACAGAACTGGAAGAAACCATCAAATGGGGAACAGAAGTTTACACTTATAATGGAAAAAATGTGGTCAGTTGCGGGGCTTTTAAGAACTTTTTATCCCTGTGGTTCTACAATGGAGTATTTCTGAAAGACAAATACAATGTATTGGTAAGTGCCCAGGAAGGAAAAACGAAAGCTCTTCGTCAGTGGAGATTTACATCAATGGATGAAATTGACGAAAAGAAAATTCTGGAATACATTCTTGAAGCTATTGAAAACGAAAAAGAAGGTCGGACATGGAAAGCCGAGAAGTCAACAACCTTAGGTATACCCGAGGGGCTGCTGAAAGTTTTTCAAAACAACGACGAGTTGAAAAAGGCATTTGATGGGCTGACTCCATATAAGCAAAAAGAATATACAGAATTTATTGAATCTGCAAAAAGAGAAGAAACGCGTAATGCCAGACTAGCTAAAATTGAACCAATGATTCTGAATGGGATTGGACTACACGACAAATACAAAAAATAATTCAAAACATTTCACACAAAAAAAACGCCTTGAAAGGCGTTTCTATTCATTTATATTGCCAATCGGCATGCATTATTTTTTAAACAACACCCGAAATGCTTCTTCCACCTTTTTCACACGGATGATTTCAATATTGCTTTTCCCAAGATTGATTCCTTTCAGATCAAAATAAGGAATAATCATTTTGGTGAAACCTAACTTTTCAGCTTCTCTGATGCGTTGTTCAATACGGTTAATCGGGCGAATCTCACCTGACAAACCTACTTCTCCGGCCATGCATACATATTTTTCGATGGCGATGTCTACATTGGAAGAAAGGATGGCAGAAATCACCGCCAGATCGATAGCAGGATCATTGACCTTGATACCGCCGGCAATATTCAGAAACACATCTTTCTGAGCCAGCTTAAATCCTACCCGCTTTTCAAGCACTGCGAGCAGCATATTCAGGCGGCGCAAGTCGAAACCAGTACAGGAACGCTGGGGTGTACCATACGCAGCTGAACTTACCAGCGACTGCACTTCAATGAGAAAAGGCCGGATGCCTTCCACAGCTGAAGCAATGGCCACACCACTCAACCCTTCGTGATTTTGTGTAAGGAGTAGTTCTGATGGATTGCTGACCTCACGCAAACCAGTTTGCTGCATCTCAAAAATCCCCAATTCTGAAGTGCTTCCAAAACGATTTTTTATCGAGCGGAGGATTCGGTACATATAATGCTGATCGCCTTCAAACTGCAAAACAGTATCGACGATATGTTCCAACACTTTCGGACCAGCAATACTGCCTTCTTTATTGATATGCCCAATCAAAAAAACTGGCGTTGATGTTGTTTTGCAAAATTTCAGTAAGGCCGCAGCACATTCACGTACCTGCGAAACACTTCCAGGTGACGATTCAATGGTTTCTGTAGATACTGTTTGAATAGAATCCACCACAACAAGATCGGGTTGAACATTCTGTATGTGCACAAAAATCTGTTCGAGAGAGGTTTCGCTGACGACATAACAAGAGGAATGATCGACTGTGAGGCGTTCAGCTCTCAACTTGATTTGCCGCACGCTCTCTTCGCCAGAGATATAGAGTGTTTTCAGGCCTTTCATGTTCAATACCACCTGCAACACCAGCGTGGATTTTCCAATTCCGGGCTCTCCGCCTATCAACACCAATGAGCCAGACACCAATCCGCCTCCCAACACCCTGTTCAATTCATTCGAACGGGTATCTATCCTGGCTTCTTCAGTTGTTTCCACTTCAGAAATAAGCACAGGTTTTTCTTTTGTCATTTGCAAACCAGCAAATTGTACATTTTGCCTGGTTTCTTTACTGACAATTTCTTCGACATAGGTATTCCATTCCCCGCAAGCCGGACATTTTCCTATCCATTTCGGAGAGTCGTTACCACAGTTCTGGCAGACGTATACACTCTTGGTTTTAGGCATGATTTTCTTTTTACCATATAAGTCATATAAGTTTCATATAAGCTTAATATTACAGTTAGCGTACTAACTGAAGATTAATTGATATCTATTAAATAAAACTTATAAGAAACTTATATGAAACTTATATGACTTATATGGTTTAAAAATTAAAACGCATCAATGATCGCTTTAAAGTCGGCAACTTTCAATGAAGCACCACCGATCAACCCACCATCAACATCTGGATTTGCGAATAATTCTTTTGCATTGCCTGCATTACAACTACCACCATAAAGGATAGAGCAATTATCAGCCACTTCCTGACCATATTTCGCAGCTAATGTCTGACGAATGAAAGCATGCATTTCCTGTGCCTGAGCAGCAGAAGCCGTTTTACCGGTACCAATTGCCCAAACCGGTTCGTAAGCCAGTACAATTTTACCGAAATCTTCGGCCGACAATTCGAACAACGACTCAACAATCTGTGATTTAACTACTTCAAAATGTTTTTCAGCTTCTCTTTCTGCCAATACTTCTCCAATACAGAAAATCGAGGTCAGTTCGTTTTTCAATGCCAACACCACTTTTGTTTTCAGTGTTTCAGCAGTTTCGCCATAGTAAGCGCGACGTTCTGAGTGACCTAAAATCACATAATCAGCACCTGTAGATTTCACCATAGAAGCAGATATCTCACCTGTATAAGCACCGGATTCCTTGTCGGCACAGTTTTGTGCGGCAACACCGATTTTTTTAGTATCGATAGCAGCAGTAACGTTAGCCAGATGAATAAATGGAGTACCGATAACTACATCACAATTGGGAGTTACACCTTTTAAAGCGGCATCCAGTTCAGTAGCCAATGCTAACCCTTCCTGAAGGGTTTTGTTCATTTTCCAGTTTCCTGCAACAATGTTTTTTCTCATTTTTTGTAAATTTTATTTTGATTGATATTATTTGTTGTATGTATTTTGGTGGGATATTTTTTTGTTGTGGTTGATGTGGTTTTTCGTAGAGACGTTGCATGCAACGTCTCTACAATAAAACGCAACGTCTCTACGAAAATTCATCATAACATCCTTCCGTTCCATTTACCCTTTATTGTCCCATTTACCAATTGCATCACCCCGGGATTTGCCCGTATCATCGTTTTGAGAGTAACCGGATCCGTTTTATAAAATGGGAAATTCAATCCATATTTTGTTTTAAAATCCTGAATTTCATGTGTGGATGAAGCTGTCAGAGCATAAACCTTTACTCCCTCGTTTATTTGCTTCTCCTCCACAAATATTTTTATTTTCTCAATTCCTTTTTCTGATGATTTGGCCAGATCATACATAATAATAAGATAAGTGGTACCTTCGTAACTAAGGATCTCGTTGGTTTTGTCTTCAAATTCAGCTGTCAGAATTGAAAAATCATGTATAGGTGGCCGATAACCCTCCGACACCAGCATGGTTTCCTGACTGATAAACGTCCAAGTCGAATCAGGTAAATGATTTGGGTCAGAGAAATTTTTACGTACACCGTTCTTTTCATAAATAAAATTATATTTATATACATCCGCAGGAGCTCCTTGGGGAATCTGCATTGCTTCTGAGATATTCACCCCGATTTTATACGGACGAAAATCAAGCACGGGAAGGTGGATGAGACTATAGATCATAAAGCCAAGACCTGAAACAGCAAACACTATCATCATCACCCACTCGATATGAGGTAAATAAACCTTTTGAAACTTCTTATTTAGAATCACAAGAATCAGGGCAAGAACAAAAAGAACGACGTTCTTATAGAAAGTCTGCCAGTTGCTAAGTTTCACCGCATCGCCGAAACAACCGCAATCGCTCACTGGATTTTTCAGAGCAATATAAAGTGTCAGGGGCGTCACAGCCAGCATAAAAACAAAGCCGACCCAGGCTGTTAACCTGAAACGCACCTGAAATACAAGATTCAGTCCGATAAGCAGCTCAACAAGGATAAGAATAAATGCAGCAGGATAGGCAATAAAAAGAATTTCAGAAAAGAATCCACCAAATGCGGTAAGGTAATCTTCAATCTTATAAATCGTTCCCAGAGGATCAACCGCTTTTACAAAACCAGAAAAGACAAATACAGCGCCCATCAGCAAGCGACTCATGTGCAACAGCACGCTATTAACACCCATCAGGTTAGACGATGATCGTGATGTTCTATATTTGCTTTTCCTTCTCAAGAATTTTCCTCCATTTTAATCAGTCCGAAAACTGCATAGTTGATCATATCAAAATAATTGGCGTCAATTCCTTCAGAAATAATGGTTACGCCTTTATTATCTTCAATTTGTTTGGTACGGTAAATTTTCATCAGGATCAGGTCAGTATACGATTCCATGCGCATTGACCGCCAGGCCTCATCATAATCATGATTTTTGGCCATCATCAACTCTTTAGCCTGTTGCAAATATTTATTGTAAAGCGCCATACCTTTCTCAAAATCGAGATCATCAGCCTCTGCAACTCCCAATTCCAGCTGTATCAGTCCGATAACACCATAATTGACAATAGCAATCAATTCAGACCGTATCCCCTCATCCACTTTTGCCACTCCTTTTGTTTCAATACTGCGGATCCGGTTGGCTTTGATATAGATCTGATCGGTCACTGATTTGGGGCGAAGAATACGCCAGGAAGCACCGTAATCCTTCATTTTTTTTGAAAAAATATCACGGCAAATGGTGGTAACCTGATCGAATTGTTTGTCGGTGTGGCTCATACTGACAGCTTGTTTTTTGAGCAACAAAGGTACAATTATTTGTTGAAATGAACAATGGCATAGAAATGCAAAGCACGTTATTTCAGGCATAATATTGATGAGTGAAAATAAGTTTATATATTTGTACTGAACAAATTCACCCGCATTAATAAGAAAAAATTAATCGTTTTTTAGATTCAAATGGATTACAGAGATACGGTTTTCATTACTGTTGCTGAGAATTTCAGTTTCTCAAAAGCAGCCGGGATACTGAACATCAGTCAACCTGCAGTAACCAGGCACATCAAGGAGCTGGAAGCACGTTACAATACCAATCTTTTTGAACGGAAAGGCAACAAAATATACCTGACGCAGGCAGGAGAAAAGGTATACAGCGCCTTCAAACAAATTTACCGACAGTATCGTGAACTGGAGTTTGAGATTAATCAATTACATAATGATATCTGCGGAGAATTCAAAATCGGAGCCAGCTCAACGATTTCGCAGTATGTTATTCCAAAGGTCATTGCCTCTTTTCATAAACGATATCCAAACATACAATTAGTTCTGATGAATGGGAACTCGTTTGAGATGGAAAAGCGCCTGCTCAATGACGAAGTTGACCTGATTTTAGTTGAAAACCATTCTTCCCAATCGGGAATCCGATACAAAGATTTTCTGAACGATGAATTAATTTTTGTTGTGGGAGCAAAGAGTATTTACGCCAAACGAAAAAAAATCAGCAGGGAAGATTTACTACAAATCCCGATTGTATTAAGAGAACAGGGATCCGGGACATTAGAGGTCATAAAAGACACATTGACCGAACAGGGAGTGGAATTTGAGCAACTCAATACGATTATTCACCTCGGAAGTACTGAATCAATCAAGAATTTTCTGCTTGAATTCGACGGACTTGCCATTATTTCAGAAAAAGCGGTTTCAAACGAATTATCCTTAAAAAATCTGGTTAAACTTCAACCCGCCGACATTACCATCAAACGTAAATTTCGCATAGCCACTAAACTGGGTCATAAAAGTCATCAGGTTGAACTATTTGAGAACTTTCTGGATGCTTATAACTTTTAGTTATATGCTATCAAAAATAAGTATTTGCTTTTATCATAACCTGATTATACTTTTGTGCTCAAAAAATAAACATGAAAGAAGTTACAGGTAGAGAAAAATCAGCAAACTTAAAAAGAGTACTCAATTCTTCAGAGTGGTTGTATCCCGTTATCATTGGAATTTGTTTTCTTCCCTTCGTCAGCCCGGCAATCGCTCTTTGCGCTGGCATTGTATTATCACTTTTAGGCATAAGACATGATAATATTCACCGTTACACCTCAGGAATACTCCAACTATCCATTGTATTGCTGGGTTTTGGAATGAATCTTGATGACGTAATCAATGCTTCGAAGAGTGGTTTTGTAGAAACATTGGTTTCTGTCACGTTGGTTATGACTATCGGCATCTTGTTAGGAAAGCTTTTTAAAATAGAAAAAAACATTGCTTTGCTGATTTCCACGGGGACTGCTATATGCGGAGGTAGTGCCATCGCAGCAGTTGCTCCGATACTCAAAAGCGAAAACTATCAGAATTCTTTTGCACTGATTGTTGTTTTTGTTTTAAATGCAATAGCCTTGCTATTGTTTCCCTTTATCGGACACCAACTTGGTTTAAGCCAGGAAGTATTTGGAAACTGGGCTGCAATTGCCATTCACGACACCAGTTCTGTCGTGGGAGCAGGAGCCATTTATGGTGAAAAAGCTTTACAAATTGCCACGACTGTAAAACTGATCCGGGCCTTATGGATCATTCCGCTTTCATTGGTAATTGCCCTGATGAACAAACGCGACAACAAACAATCCATTCGATTTCCATGGTTCATCCTTTTCTTTGTGCTGGCGATCGTGTTTGCCAATCTGTTTCCCTCCTTCAACGAAAGTTATGTCCACTTCAACTGGCTGGGCAAAAGAGGCATGGTGATCGCTTTGTTTCTTATCGGATCAAACATTACTATAAAACAAATTAAGCAATCGGGAGCAAAAAGTTTTGCCTTTGGAATATTATTGTGGGTTATTACCGCGATTGGGTCTTTGTATTTTCTTAGCAGATAGTTCAGAATCAAATTTTGCATGACAAACTTTTTTCATGATCACATCATCCGAAACCAAATATCGTATATTCATATTAAAAGATTCATATTAGAGAATCCAATTAATTGGATTGATGATCATTTGTTATAGATCATTGTAGAGACGTTGCATGCAACGTCTCTACAGATTCAAACATGCAATGTTTTTATAAAACCGGCGACAAGGTATCTGCAGGATTTTCACCCCTTTAATTTCTCAAAATACATCGCAAACGACCGGTACAGAAAATGCGTCCATTTTCCGAAGGGCACAATGATCAACGCCCATTGTACAAGCACGGTAAAATGAAAAATATAAAGCCATTTATTCGTTTCGAGCCACGACAGATCCTGAAAGAGCTTTACTAAAAAGGCGGTCAGTCCCATCAGCAATAACCAGACAACAAAGAACCAGTCCGCCGGATGTGAGTTTCTGTTCATTACCTTTGTTTTTTTCATTCTTTCATACACAAAATGAATGGTAACAACAAAGACAATGCCGCTTAACACATAACCAAACACATGCACAAAAGCACTTTCAGTAGAGAACCAATCAAGAAAGACCGTGGTAAAAAGCAACGAAAGATAAGCAATGACCAGAATAAAATGCTCGAACCAGCGTAACTGGTTATCGTCACAACCCAGGGCTCTTTTTTGAGTAAACATGTGAACGAATAACTCACTAAGAGATTTGACATATTTCATAAATGGCACTTTCACCCTCGGTTTTAAAATCGTAAAATACCACATTCGTGCAATATTGGGAAGCAAAATAACCACTCCCACAGTGCCTATAGCAATCATTTCGAAGAGATGACCGACATGCATCAAGTAACTCAAATCAAAGTTATAGTTGAATGCATAGGCAAGCACACCAGCAAGCGTCAACACAAAAGCGACAATCGTAACAGGCAAAGACTTGTATAACAAGCCTGCCAGTCCTGTCCAGTCGTACTGAGCCATCAACCAGCGACGCAGACTCATCATCAGTTCACTTGGATTTGCCTGACGAGGGCAGTCAGTAGTACATTCACCACAGGCATAGCATTGCCAGGGCTTAAGGGATGATTTTAATTCATCTTCAAGTCCCAATGCACTATAACGTATCATTTCACGAGGGAAAGAGCTTTCAGCTGTGGAAAGTGAGCAAACTGCAGTGCAGTTGCCGCAATTAAAGCATGCACTAAAATCTTTCTCTCCGTATTTATAAAGTTCTGAACTGAATTCAGGATTAATTCGGGCCATATTCTAACGATTTTTGATTTTGTAATAAAAATACTCTTCTTTATCATCGGTTCCTGCAGGGACTACAACCCCGTATTTATTCATGGTCATCAAATGATAGGTCACGAGATCCTTGTTTAACTTTGAATTCTCTGCTATTTGCGGAATTGTATTCTTCTCATCCGTCATTCCCGCAAGAATTTCTTTCCAAACCTGAGGATATTCTTTCATTTCTGTAGTCCCTTCATTTACATCTTCCTCCGTATTTTGAACCCGTTCCCTGATCTCATAATCAGTAGCAAAACCATCAATCATTGATTCAATCTCATTATCGGTATACTGGGCAATTTCAATCGCATTTTCAGGACAAACCGGAGCACAAATACCGCACCCTGTACAAACCGCTTCATTCACCGCAGCAATACGTTTTTCACCCACTTCAACTTCTTTGAGAGCCGTATAATCACACACTTCAGCACATTTACCGCACCAGGTACAGGCATCAGCATTCACACGTGCAACAATCGGATCAACGGATATTTTATCTTTTGATAACAGTGTATTGATTTTTGCAGCCGCAGCAAGTGAGGACTGAACAGATTCGGTAATATTTTTCGGTCCCTGACACGAACCGCCAATATATACTCCTTTAATAACTGTTTCTACAGGTTTCAGTTTCGGATGTATTTCATTGAAAAACTTATCATTACCAATAGGAATTTTTAAATTTTCTGAAATATATTTTGAGTCCTCTCGGGCAACCATACCAGTTACCAACACAACCATATCCACAGGAATCTCTATTTCCTTTTTAGCAGTCAGATAGTCTTTCACTTTCACCAGCAGCTTTTTACCTTCTGCTTCAACCACCGGCATTTCTTTTTCTTCGTATTTCAGATACAAATCACCCTGTTTTGCAGATGCTTCATACATGATCTCCTGTTTTCCGTAGGTTCGGATATCACGATAAAGATGATACGTACGTATATTTTTGTATTTTTCCTTCAGTTGAAGAGAAGTGTGTACCGCCGCACTGCAACAGGCTCTTGAGCAATGTTTATTTTCACCCTTGGGTTGACGACTGCCCACGCAATAAATAAAAGCCACGTTTTGCACACGTTTACCCTCATACTCTAGTTGCTCAGGATGCAACTCCATCAAGCGGTTAAATTCTGGCAAAGTAACTACTGAAGGCAGTGTATGATAACCAAACTCCCCTTCGGAAGGCTGATAATGGTCATAACCAGTAGCCACTAATACTGATCCGACAATCAGCGACATTTTTTCTTCCTGTTCGTTCAGGTTGAGTGTTGAGGCAAACTTTGCAATAAATTCAGGAGCCTCTTTGATCGCTTCAGCATCCACAACCGGTACATCGGGTAAAGCCTCCGGATAGTTTTTATAGATGGCTTTACGTTTTGCCATACCCAGATTATAATCATCGTGGATATATACAGGACATTCAGCCATGGCACGTGTCACCGACTGACGATCCGATTTCACATTGATATAACGCGGCTTCACCTTGATGTCAACATGGAAATTACCCAAACTTCCCGACACTTTTTCCAGGGTGGCTCCGGTGAACAATGTGATATTATTTCTTGATTTAATATCGGCATAAAGTTTAGCGACAATCTCCTTCCCGCTTTGCTCCGACATAAACACTTTTTCATGACGAGCGACATTTCCTCCTACAAAAAAATCTTTTTCAATCAGAAACACTTCATTTCCTGATTTCGACAGCTCAATGGCAGCTTTCATTCCAGAGACTCCGGCACCAATCACCAGTACCGATTTTTTCACATCAATCTCAATATTGTCGAGCGATTCTGAAAATGATACCCTGTTGATACCTGCACGGATCAATCCTGCGGCTTTTACTGTGGCATCATGCGGTTTGTCGGAATGTGGCCAGGAACATTGTTCCCGGATATTCACCTGCACATAATTCATTGGATTCAGGCCTGCTCTGCCGGCAACACCTTTGAAAGTATGCAGATGGAGTTTAGGAGAACAAGAAGCCACAACAATCGCATCAAGTTCATTGGCCTGAATATCGGCCACCATATCTTTCTGGTTGGAGTCGGCACAGGCAAACATCACGTCTTTTGAAATCACAACATTCTCCTCTTTGTGAAACATTTTGCCAAGTTCCGCCACGTCTACATAGTCGGAAATATTTCCTCCACAGTGACAAATATATACACCTATTCTCTTTTTCATATTACTGTGCGATTTTAAAAGATTTAACCGGTTTTACTTCAGCTTCTCCGGTCATAACGTAATCCAACTGATTTAGATATGAAGCCACTTCTGTTGCAGCACATCCTGCCGACAAAATTGAATCTGGAATATCTTTTGGCCCTGATGCAGCTCCGGCTACAAAAACACCCGGAATACTGGTCGTAGCAGGGCTAATTAATTCATCCACCTGCTTTACAAAATTAAAACGATCTAATTCAAGCACATGCGATTTAAACATTTCCGGAACTTTCTTATTAGGTATTACACCGGTAGAAAGTACCACCAAATCGTGTTTGGCTTCCTTCACGATTCCTTTTGTTACATCTTCATAACGCAAAATCAGGTCGCCGCTACCATTTTCATTTTCACGAATTTTTGCTACTTTCCCTTTCACGAAGTTCACACCCATCGACTTGGTTTGCTTGAAGAATTCTTCATAACCTTTACCAAAAGCCCTGATATCCATATAATAAATAGTAATATCAGCCATCGGCAGAGCACCCATAAGTAATTGAGCCTGTTTGATGGAATACATACAACAAATCTGTGAACAGATTGGATTATTGGCACAATCACTGCCACACCCTCTGTTCTCAATAGCAGAATCACGTGACCCTGTACACAACACATATGCAATATTATCTGGTGCTTTTCCATCACCCGGACGCAACAAGCTATTAAACGGCCTAGTGGGAGCAATCAGTCTGTCCATCTGCATTGAGTCAATTACATTCGGATATTTTTCATATCCATACTCGGGTTTCCCTTTTGGAGGAAAGAGACTATAACCCGTCGTAACTACTACCGATTTAGCATTAATGCTGATTTTTTCTTTTTTCTGAGAAAAGTCAATCGCATTTGACGGACAGATATTTACACATTGATGACATTCGCGACAGTTACTACAATCAAGGCAACGGTTTGTAGCGACTTTCAATTGTTCTTCTGAATATACTTTCTCTACTTCCTCCCAGCTTCTTCCACGTGTTTGCTTGTCGAGCAACACCGGATGCACCGGAAGTTTCACTTCACCTTTATATTTGTTCAACACCGGTTGTTTATCCACTGCCGGCAACTTATCTCCATCTTCATAGGCTTCCATAGGTAAGCCACGAAGCAGTTTGTCCATATAAAAAGCCGCTTTACGTCCCTGACCAACTGCCTCAATTAAAGTAGAAGCACCTGTGGTAGAATCCCCTCCCGCAAAAATGTAAGGAACATCAGTTTGTAATGTTTTTGGGTGAGCCAGAATTGTACCATTCTTATGCATAGCCACTTGTCCTGCAAAAGGAGAAGTGGTCGGCTTCAAGCCAATAGCTTCAATCACATAATCCACCTCCTCAACATACTCCGAGCCTTTTACAGGTTCTGTGGATCGACGACCATCGCTACCTTTTTCGCCCAGTTGCATTTTTGTAAGTTCCACCTTTGTTACCCTACCATCCTCGCCAAGATATCTCACAGGATTGCGCAACACAATTATTTCAACACCTTCTTCTTCCGCTTCTCTGATTTCAGGTTCAAAGCAGGGCATTTCCTGACGGCTGCGACGATAGACCACTGAAACTTTATCCGCACCACATCTCAAAGCAGTTCGTGCGGCATCAATGGCAGTATTACCTCCACCGATTACCATCACTTTCTTTCCGGTCAAGTCTTCTTTTTTCCCGATATTTGATTCCCTGAGAAACTCCATACATCCGACAACGCCTTTCAGATTTTCCCCTTCAATGTTTGATTTTGCACTAACATGCGTTCCAACTCCAACAAACACTAGATCAAATCCTTCTTCTTTTAAAGAATGCAAATCAACAATTTTACGATTACATTCAATTTCCACCCCAACAGCTGTTACGTTTTGTACATCTCTGTCAACCACATTTTTTGGTGCTCGATACTCTGGCAACGCCAAACGCAACATACCACCAGCACCGGGAGCAGCCTCAAATATTTTCACTTGATGACCTTTTAATGCCAGATGATAAGCGCAGGTAAGTCCGGCAGGCCCCGATCCCACCACTGCAATTCTTTTATCTGTTTTGTTTTTCACCTCAACAGCCGGTGCTACCGGGTATTTTTCATAATACCAATCGGCAAAATATCTTTTGATACGACGAATATCCACTCCACCTTCTAAAGAAGCACGACTACAAGCGTTTTCACAGGGAGCATAACAGGCACGTCCCAGGCTTCCGGGGAAAGGAATATCTTCAAGATGAAGTTTCATAGCTTCTTCATACTGTCCGTTACGGGCAAGAGTAATATATCCATAGGGTTTTACACCTCCGGGACATTCGTTGATGCAGGGCGCCGAATGATCCTGACGATCAATGGTGGCAATCCGCGGGTTTGCAAGATTAAAGGGAATATAGGCCACTTTTCTTCCGGCAAGATTAGTATTATACTCATCATTCCGAACCTCAGGGCAAACAATTTCACACTCGCCACAACCGGTACAATCAGCTTGTATCACATATCTCGGTTTTTTGGTCACCTCCACCTGAAAACCATTTTCACTTTTCACCACCTCATCCACATCACTATTGAGCATCAGTGTTATGTTCGGGTGACGGGCAGTTTCCGACATTTTTGGAGTGGTAATACATGCAGCACAATCAAGTGTAGGAAACACTTTACTTAACTGGATCATTTTACCACCGATGGAAAGTCCTTTTTCAACCAAAAGCACCTGTTTTCCCTGATCAGCAAGATTCAATGCAGTTTCTTGTCCGGCGATTCCTCCTCCGATGACCAGCGCATCGTATATTTTATTATCTTTATTCATGGTGTCTGAGTTATATTTTTAGTCTTCAATGCTTTCAAGAATCTTTCCGAAATTTTCCATGTGATTCATGAAAGGTTCAGCACAAACCGAACAGAGTGCTGCCATACGTACACGTTTAGGACTGATATTTCTGGCTTTCATCATTTCCTGTGACTGCTCAACAATGGTGTTGGTGTGCTCAGCACATCGGCTGCTGTAGGAACATTCGTGCCCGTCGGCAGCAATAAAAACACCGTCAAAACCCTTTTCCAGGGCATGAAGTATCCATTTGGGTTTGATTCCAGACGAGCAGGGCAGACTGATAACATACACCGAAGGAGAATAGTGCATTTTCTTTAAACCCGCCTGATCTATCCCCGGGTCGGAGATTTTATCAGTCGAGAACACTAATATTTTGGGGGATTTTTTTCCGGTATTCATGGTGAGGGGGGTGTTGAACTGTTGAACTGTTGAATTGTTGAATCGTTGAATCGTTGGAATGTTGAACTGACTTTCAATTAAACAGCTAAACAATTCAACAGTTAAACATAAATATTATTCTTTACGCAAAAACAAACGGCTGAAGCTGTCTTCATCATAGAAGCCCAGGTATTCATGCCCTACTTTGTCGCACCAGCGGGGAATATCGTTCTTTGTTCCTTCATCGGCGGAAAGAATTTCCATAATTTCACCCGATTCGATATCTCCAATAGCTTTTTTTGCTGCTAAGAGTGGTCCCGGACAAGCTGTTCCACGAGCATCCACTACTAAATCTGACTTGAGGTTTTTTAAATCTTCTGACATAATGTTTTATTTTATTTGTTGAATTGTTGAATCGTTGAATCGTTGAATCGTTGAATCGTTGAACTGAGCTTCAATTAAACAGTTCAACAATTAAGCGATTAAACATTATATAAATAATTGCATCGCACTTTCACCGGCATCCGCCACAAAAGTAGCAGCTCCTGCATAACGCAGACCCGGATAATCTATGAATTCTTCTTTCTTGAAACCCATGAGATCCATCGACATTTCACATACGGTGATTTCGATTCCCAGTTCACCTGCCTGTTTGAACATTTCGTCCAGAGAAAGCACATTTTTCTTCTTCATCAGCATTTTTATCATCATCGGTCCCATTCCGGCCATATTCATATTGGACAAACTCAGTTTGTTCCTTCCTTTTGGCAACATCATGCCAAACATGGTTGATATAAAATCTTTCCCTTTTGCTTTTTTGTTTTTATCACGTAAGGCCGACAAGGCCCAAAAAGAAAAAAATAATTTAACTTTAGTATCCATTGCGGCAGCGGCAAGTGATATAACCATCGCTGCGAGTATTTTATCCATATCTCCTGATACAATCGCTATGGACAACTGATCTTTGCGTGATTTTTCAATACGTGTCACCTTCTTTTGAAGAGCATCTATCTGCTTTTGCAACTCTTCCATCGTTGGGGCGTTTTCTTTTTCCATCTTTATGATTATTAAATTGTTAATTAACAGGACAAATGTAAAGGGTATTATTCATATTTATTCTTAAAATGATGTGGGAGAATATATATAGTTTTGTGATATTCGTCACATTTAATATATTTGCAGAAAATATTCATCATTATGGATTCAGATTGCAGTTTATGCCCGTACATATCCACTGCTGAAGCAAAGCTCGACAGCTGTCAGTTAAAGACCTTGAGCGACAACCACATTGTGGTAAGTTTCAAGAAAGGAGATTCTATCATCAAGCAGGGAACTTATTCTACGAATATAATTTTTCTGCGTAAAGGTCTGGTTAAAATCCATATAACCGGTCCCTACAGTGAGCAAATCGTAAAATTAGCCAAGCCTCCTACTTATTTGGGACTTCCCACCACCTTCGGAGCAAAAGTCAATCAGTATTCTATCACTGCACTTGAAGATTGTGAAGTTTGTTTTATTGATATCACTGTCTTTCGTAACTTATTGAGAGAGAGCGAGCATTTCTCATTTGAAATTATTCAGGCGCTGTGTCGCTACGAAATCGAATCATTCAGAAGATGTGCAAACCGTACTCAAAAACTAACCAGAGGCAATTTGGCAGATGTTTTACTTGATTTTGCCAACAATATTTTCAAATCCGACAGTTTTATACTTCCCATTTCACAACAGGAAATTGGCAATCTGATCGACACGAGTCGTGAGAGTGTAAGTCGCATGTTATCCGAATTCGAAAAAGACGGAGTCATCCGGATGAATGGCAAGCAATTAGAAATCACCAACAGAAAATCTCTCGAACTGATAAGTCTGAAAGGTTAATAAATTCACTTGTACTTATCGCATGAATATTTTTCAAAGAACAGAACTTTTGCTAGGCAAAAGCTACATTGAAAGGGCAGCACATACTAAAGTCATATTATTTGGAATAGGAGGTGTGGGAAGCTGGTGTGCCGAAGCGTTAGTGCGTGCCGGCATCGGGCATCTTACCATCGTTGATTCCGACATAGTAAACGAAACAAATATCAACCGGCAGTTAATTGCCACCACTAAAACGGTGGGCAGAGCCAAGACTGAAGTGCTGAAAGAACGCTTGCTCGACATCAATCCAGATGTTCAAATAAAGGCACTTAAGGAAATATATAGTCCGGAAACAGCCGATAATTTCGAACTTGATTCCTACGATTTCATTATTGATGCCATCGACAGCCTGTCGAACAAAGTCCATCTGATCCAACATGCCACCCGCACTAACGCCACGTTCTTTTCGTCGATGGGCGCCGCTCTGAAAACAAACCCAACACATGTAAAAGTTACTGAATTCTGGAAAGTGAACGGCTGTCCCCTGGCAGCAGCACTTCGCGGACGTATCCGGAAACTGGGTGGAACCGGGAAAAAATTTCTTTGTGTTTATAGCGACGAGATTTTTCAAAACAGGGGAGAAATAATGGCTACCGAGACAGAGATTACCGATACAACTATTGTGAATGAAAAACCAGTGATGACCGGGCAAAACTGGGACAGCAAGAAAGCAAAAATCAATGGCACCACCTCTTATATGCCATCCATATTCGGTTTGACAATTGCAGGATTGGTGACACAGGAACTGATGAAGAACTGCGAATAAGATTTGGTTTTTACTATTGAACAGAATTTTTGCGCCGGTCTGTTGCTCGGTACTGCGCCGGTCTGTTGCTCGGGGCTACGCTAGTGTGGCGTTCGGCAATACGTCGGTATGGCGTTCGGTAATACGCAGCAGTGGCGTCAAAACCAGACAAAAAAATAAAAACTTCATTCCATGATTTCCAGTTTCGCAAACTTAAGCAGCAGCGACTTTACGCCTTTTTCACCAAAATCAATTTCCGCTTTTTCGTTTGCACCACTCATACTTACCGAGATCACTTTTCCGATGCCGAAGAGTTGGTGTTTTACAAATTTCCCTGCAGGAATACTGGGATGATAATTCTCAGAATTCGCTGCATTTACAGGTTCGGGAACAATTTTCTTCAGACGTTTCGGAGCAACAATCTTCTCTTCATATTCCTGCTTTGGGATGTAGGTTTTTGGAGCATCGTATTGTCTATGTCTGAAAACATTTCCCGGTTTATACTCATCTATGTCATCAAAAAGATTTTTTCCTG
Source organism: Paludibacter sp. (assembly GCA_034927265.1). Classification (GTDB taxonomy): domain Bacteria; phylum Bacteroidota; class Bacteroidia; order Bacteroidales; family Paludibacteraceae; genus Paludibacter. The sequence continues at coordinate 125,829 of JAYFQH010000015.1, read as the reverse complement.
GTCTGTATGGATTCTCAGCCGGCTGATCCAGAAAAACCGGATCAATATCTTTGATAAAACGGCTTGGATTAGAGAAATTCACCTGTCCGTTTTTAAACCTCGATTTGGCATAACTTATGAAACAACGTTCTTCTGCCCGGGTGATAGCAACATAAAACAGCCTTCGTTCTTCTTCCAGTTCTTTGGCGCTATCCATTGAGAAAGCAGAAGGAAACAGTTCTTCTTCCATTCCAACAATGAATACCACCTTAAATTCCAACCCTTTTGCAGCATGCACTGTCATCATCGTTACTTTATCTTTGTCCTCGTCTTTATCTGTATCCTGATCAGTAAGCAAAGAAACCTCCGCCAGAAAGTCCACCAACAAAGCTGGTTCATTATTGTTGGCTTTATTTTCACAAAACTCATGAACAGCATTGAGTAATTCCTGCACGTTTTCACGACGACTCATGCTTTCAGGAGAATGATCATGAAAAGTGTCGCTGATGATGCCGGTGGTTTTAATGATTGTTTCCAACAGTTGATAAGCATTAAGCACTTCTCTCTGTTCGGCAAAAATTCTTATCATATCACGGAATCCGGCTAGTTTGTTGGCTGTTCCAGAATTTACCGGCAGATTGTATTTCAGCATATCCCCCATCACCTCCCAGGCTGTTACAGCATGCAATGAAGCACAATCAATCAGCTTATTCACTGTCGTATCTCCGATCCCACGGGCAGGTGTATTAATGATCCGTTTCAGCGCTTCCTCATCTGCAGGATTACAAATCAACCGACAATAAGCGATAACATCTTTAATTTCTTTTCGCTGGTAAAAAGACAAACCACCATAGATTCTGTACGGGATGAGGTTCTTCCGCAACTGATCTTCCAACACTCTCGATTGGGCATTGGTACGATACAATATGGCAATATCCTGATAAAGATAGTTTTCCGTTTGTTTCAGATCATCAATATGGTTTGCCACCACCAGTCCTTCTTCCAAATCAGAATACACCTGCAACACCTTGATTTTATCACCAACCTTCTTTTTAGAAAAAACTTTCTTCGGGATTTGTTGCGAATTCTTATCGATCAAACTGTTAGCCGCATTAACAATGGTTTGTGTAGAACGATAGTTTTGCTCCAGTTTAAAAATCTGTGCTGAGTTATAGTTATTCCTGAACTGCAGGATATTATCGATATTAGCTCCACGGAAAGAATAAATACTCTGCGCATCATCTCCCACCACGCAAACACGTTCGTGCTGCTCGGATAATTTCTTAATAATCAGATATTGAGCATAATTAGTATCCTGATATTCATCCACCAGAATAAAATTGAAATGCTCTCTGTATTTGTTCAACACCTCCGGAAAATCGCGAAACAAGATATTGGTTTGCAACAGCAAATCATCAAAATCCATGGCATCAGCCTGTTTACACTTTTCGGTATATATCTTATAAATTTCTGACAGACGCGGAACACGGGCATGCATGTCCGATTTCATCATATCAGTATTCGCACTGTAAGCGCCGGGGGTAATCAGATTGTTTTTGGCATGAGAGATACGGCTGTGCACCATCCCCGGCTTATAAATCTTGTCATCCAGCTGCAACCCCTTTATGATTGACTTAATGAGCGAATTGGAATCGGAAGAGTCATAAATCGTAAAATTCTTTGTGAAACCTATTTTATCTGCTTCATTCCTAAGTATCCTCGAAAAAACGGAATGAAAAGTACCCATCCACAAATAGCGGGCAGTCCGTTCACCTACCAAATTAGCAATCCGGCTTTTCATCTCACGTGCCGCCTTATTGGTAAAGGTCAGTGCCAGAATCGATGATGGAGCAAAGCCCTTTTTTAATAAATAAGCAATTTTGTAAGTCAATACCCGTGTTTTCCCCGACCCGGCACCAGCTATTACGAGCGACGCTCCATCAGTAAATTCAACAGCTTTGCGCTGGCTCTCATTCAGTTCATCTAAGAAATTCATATTCAGAAAGAAAACATTTGGTATGGAAATAATAGTCTCAATTACCACGAAACTGTCGACAAAAATACAAATAAAAAGGCAGCTTTCAGAATGAATAAGATATATTTTGAAAGAATAAATTATGTTATGGATACTGACTATCTGTGAATAAAATATTAATTTTGATCTAAGAAATGAATTTTTCATGACTTATTGAACAATATTCCTGATTAATACATTTGATAAAGACAAACTCATCCTGAATTTATGAGAATCATCCTCACTTATCTGCTATTTATTCTGTCTTTCAACATATTTGCAGCCCAACGGCATACCATTAGCGGCACAATAACAGATGCTGCTACCGGTGAGAGTTTAATTGGCGCAACCATTTCTGTTAAAGAGATACCAGGTACAGGCGCCACCTCGAATGCTTATGGTTACTACTCGCTGACTTTTGCCGAGGGCAATTATACTATTACTGTTGCGTATCTGGGCTATAAAACCATCGTTTTATCTTCGGAGATCAAAGACAACAAACTACTGAATTTCAGAATGGAAGCTAATGCACAGCAGCTTGATGAGGTTGAAATTCTGGCACAAAAGAAAAACGACAATATTACCTCTACCGAAATAGGTGTTGAAAAACTTGAAGTAAAGGAAATAGGCAAAATTCCTGTAATCTTCGGAGAAGCTGATATTCTGAAAACATTAAAATTAACCCCGGGAATTAAATCAGTTGGTGAAGCCAGTGGTGGATTTTATGTCCGTGGGGGTAATAGTTCCCAAAATCTGATTTTGCTCGATGAAGCCACTGTGTACAATGCCGATCACCTGCTGGGTTTTTTCTCTACTTTTAACAGTGATGCCATCAAAGATATTCAGATGTTCAAAGGAACTGCGCCTGCTGAATATGGAGGAAGAATTTCTTCAGTATTGGATGTCAGGATGAATGATGGTAACAATCAAACCCACCATGTAGGCGGGGGTATCGGGCTTATTTCTTCCCGTTTGAATCTTGAAGGCCCGATAGTCAAAGGTAAGGGTTCCTATCTCGTTACTGCCCGAAGAACCTATGCCGATCTTTTTCTGAAACTTTCCTCCGATGACCTGATCAATAACAATAAGCTTTATTTTTACGATTTGAATCTCAAAGCCAATTACAGGATAGATGACCGTAACCGGCTTTATCTTTCAGGTTACTTTGGTCGTGATGTTTTTGAGTTTCAGGAACGCTTCGGTATCGACTGGGGTAATATCACAGGAACCTTACGCTGGAATCATTTGTGGAATGCACAACTTTTCAGCAATACCTCCATCATTTATTCCAACTACGATTATAAGGTTAATATCCTGCAGGATGCCGGATTCAGTCTTACTTCCATTATCAAAAACTGGAACTTTAAACATGAGTTCCAATATTATCCCGACAGTAAAAACACATTATCTTTCGGTGTCAATTCCATCTATCACACCATCATTCCGGGTCAGCTTGAAACCACTGAGGATTCTGACATCAATCCCATCCGGCTACAGGAAAAATTTGCCGTCGACAATGGTGTATATTTCAGCCATATATGGAAACCCTCATACAACCTGAATATAAATTATGGAGTGCGGCTTTCTGCTTATCATTTATTTGGTCCCGGTGATTTTTACAGGTATCAAAATGGAGAGATTACCGACACAACCCACTATGCAAAAGGTAAAATCGTTCAATCCTACTATCAGATCGAGCCAAGACTCAACATCACCTATGTATTTGACGAACGCAACTCATTGAAGGCAAGCTTTACCCGCAACTCACAGAACCTGCACTTGATATCCAATGCTACCTCTACCCTTCCCACCGATATATGGATTTCATCAAGCAACAATGTCAAGCCCGAAATAGGAGATCAGGTTTCGCTTGGTCACTTCATAAATTTCAACGAGGACAAGTATCAACTTAGCACCGAGATATATTACCGGTGGATGCAAAATCAGATTGATCTGAAAAACGGTGCTGACATCAATGCTAACGAGCATATTGAAGGTGAATTACTTTTCGGCATAGGAAGAGCCTACGGAGTAGAAATTTTATTACGAAAAAAACAGGGAAAACTTACCGGCTGGATAGGTTACACTTACTCAAAAACAGAGCGATTGATTGATGGTATCAACAATGGCAACTGGTATCCGGCAAAACAGGACATCACCCATGATTTGTCAATTGTCGGAATTTACGATATCAACAAAAAATGGTCGGTTTCGGCAACCTGGGTGTACAATACCGGAAACGCCGTCACCTTTCCAAGTGGTAAATACCTGCTCAATGGTAACACATACTACTATTTTACCGAACGTAATGGCTATCGTATGCCTGATTATCACCGGCTTGATTTGGGAGCCACACGCACTCTCAAAAAGACAAAAAAATTTGAAAGTAGTCTGAACTTCTCTGTGTACAATGCTTATGGTCATAAAAACCCTTTCTCAATTGATTTTGAACCGGATGAAAACGATCCTGAAAAAATCAACGCAGTTAAAACCTATCTGTTCACCTTCGTACCCTCAATTACCTACAACTTCAAATTCTAAAACATGCTCCGTATTAAAAAAAATATCATCATTCAACTCATCACGTGCTTAATCATAATGAGCTCCTGCACGGAAATTATACAGATTGACATCAACAACTCCGAGCCACAAATGGTTGTAGAAGCAAACATTGCGCAGGGAGAACCTGCTACCGTCATTCTTACGCAATCTGTGAATTTCTACACAACTGACGAATATCCGCCTGTTCAGGATGCGTCGGTTACACTGACCGACAGCGAGGGAAAAACAGAAACCCTGACACAGATTCGTCCCGGAGTTTACGTATCAGTCATTATGAAAGGTGCAATTGGTAAAACTTACGATTTACACATCGAAAGCAGAGATAAAGTTATCACTTCCACCTGTAAGATTCCACACTTTGTGCCAGTTGATTCATTCAGGGTGGTTAATTCCATTTATCCCGGCGGTGGTCCTCCCCTGACACCAGATCAATCAGCAAATTTTTACGAGGTTTATGTAAGCTATACAGATCCGGCAGAGAAAAAAAATTATTACAGGATAGTGCTCTGGGTTAATGGAGTACCATCGAAAAACAACTATATTTATGATGACAGATTCACTAATGGAAATCAGGTAGAAAACCTGTTGGTTGTGTATGATCCTGAACTCAAAAAAGGAGACAGCATTCAGGTGGAAGTGCAATGCATTGAAAAAGCAGTTTATGAGTACTTTAAAAGCATCGGAAATTCCTCTATGGGACCTGGAAATTCATCCAGTCCGTCAAATCCTTACACCAATCTAAAGGGAGCGATATTGGGATATTTCAGTGCCCATACGGTAGAACGCAGGCAATATTTTATTGAAAAACAAGATGATATAAATTCACATTCATCTGATATTCACTATTAACTATTCCCTGTTCGCTAATAAAAATCCCTTCAATCTCAAAAAAAAATAGTAGCTTTGCATCCTAAAATTAAAATATGCAGAAATTAAGTCAGTGGATTCTTCGCTTAGCAGGCTGGAAATTAGTTGTTACGACAGAAGAACCTCAAAAAAGCGTAATATGTGTTGCACCGCATACCAGTAATTGGGACTTTATTGTCGGGAAACTATCTTATTGGGCGATCAACAGAAAAGCTTCTTTTTTAATCAAAAGTTCCTGGTTTGTTTTCCCTTTCGGACCTATGTTTTCTGCGATGGGCGGAGTCCCGGTTGATCGGACCAAAAGAACTTCTGTGACAGATCAGATGGCTGAAGAGTTCAAAAAAAGAGATAAGTTTCATTTGGCTATTACACCTGAAGGAACAAGGAGTTTGCGTCAGAAATGGAAAATGGGTTTTTATCACATCGCATTAAAAGCCAATGTACCGATTGAACTGGCCTATATCGACTATAAAAAGAAAGAAATGGGCATTAAGGAAATCTTTGTTCCAACAGGAGATGAAGCGGCTGATATAAAACATATCAGAGAGTATTACAAAGATGTAAATGCAAGGTTTCCTGAGAAATTTCATAAAGATTTTTGAAAAAAATATCTAATTAAGGGTATATGAAGTTGGATTACCGAAAAATCGGTTTGAAACAATTGGATGTATATATTATCAGGAAGTTTCTTGGTACTTTTTTCTTTTCAATTGTATTGATATTGAGCATCGCTGTAATCTTCGACCTGACTGAGAAATTAGATAATTTCTTCGATAACAATGCTCCTTTAAAAGCCATTATTTTCGATTATTATCTGAGTTTTATTCCCTATTACATGAACATGTTCACTCCACTGTTCACGTTTTTGTCTGTAATTTTCTTTACATCAAAGTTAGCCGGGAATACCGAGATAATCGCCATGTTGGCCAGTGGCATCAGTTTCAGACGCATTATGCTACCCTACTTCATTTCAGCACTGATTATCAGCATCATGTCTTTCTTTCTTGGCGGATACATCATTCCTCCTTCTAATGAAAAATTGCTGGCCTTTGAGAATGAATACATAAAAAAATTCAAAACCAGTTATGCCAGAAACATACAAATGGAGATTGAACCGGGAGTCATCATGTATATCGAGAGATTTGAGATTTCTCAAAACAAGGGCTATCGTTTCTCCTTAGAGAAGTTTGACGGAAAAATACTCACTTCGCGGCTTACCGCAGAAACTATCACCTACGATTCAGTCTACCAATGGACAGCTTCTGATTATTTACTTCGTAACTTTGATGGTATGCGTGAAAGCATTGTAAAAGGCAACAGTCTTGACACTACAATTTTAATTCAACCACAGGAATTCTTCATTACAGCTAAAGAAAGCGCTCAGCTAAACAACACAAAACTAAGAGCCCACATTAAACGTTTAGAAAAAAGAGGCATTGGCAACACCAATGCTTTCAAAGACGAATATTACAAGCGATATTCCATGCCATTAGCTGCGTTTATTATGACATTGATGGGCGTTTCCCTGGCCTCCAGAAAAGTCAGGGGAGGGATCGGTTTACATTTAGGAATCGGTTTAGCTTTAAGTTCTTTGTACATCATATTTTCAACTTTATCAACATCATTTTCCGTCAGTGGAGCCATGACTCCTTTTCTGGCTGTCTGGTTACCTAATTTTCTGTTTCTGGGCATTGGTATCTATCTGTACAATACCGCTCCTAAGTAAATTTAGCATTAACTTTAAATCCTACAAACCATGTTTAAGATTTTAACCATTAATCCGGGCTCTACGTCCACTAAAATCGCGGTTTTTGAAGATGAGAAAGTTTTGAAATCCTGTACTATTCAACATGCCGCACAGACACTACATCAGTACAAACATGTTATTGATCAGTACGAATTTCGTTTGGGCCATGTATTGAAATATCTGGAAGATGAAAAAATTGATTTATCCGAAATGTCGGCTGTTATTGGTCGGGGAGGTTTTCTTCGACCGCTTCAATCAGGAATTTATGAAGTAAATGAAAAAATGCTGAACGACCTGCGGCAATGTCTGAATGGAGAGCACGCAAGTAACCTTGGAGCTGTTTTAGCCCATGAACTCTCCACAAGGTCAGGACATTGCAAAGCATACATCGTCGACCCTGTAGTTGTTGATGAATTTCAGGATGTGGCACGCATCAGCGGTTTACCGCAATTTCCACGAAGATCCACCTTTCATGCCCTGAATCACAAAGCCATTGCCCGTAAATATGCTGCCGACATAGGAACCAGTTATGATAAACTGAATCTGGTAATAGCACATTTAGGAGGTGGTATTTCAGTTGCAGCTCATAAATTCGGCAGGGTTATCGACACAAACCAGGCACTCGACGGTTTCGGACCGTTCTCTCCACAAAGAGCAGGCACCATGGATGCCGGAGCACTAATCAGAGTCATTTATGCCGGCATCTATGAACAGGAAGAGATGCAGAGTCTATTGGTAGGCAAAGGCGGCCTGGTGGCTCATTTAGGGACAAATGATGTAAAAGCAGCCTACAAATTAGCCCAAAATGGTGACTTACACGCCCGTTTGATTCTTGAAGCCATGGCTTATGGCGTAGGCAAAGAAATAGGCTCCATGCTTGCGGTTCTTGAAGGAAAAACCGACGCTGTTATCCTCACTGGCGGTATGGCATACAATGAACTGATTGTCAATTATATTACCAGGATGATTAATCCCATGTGTAAAGTCGTTGTTTATCCCGGCGAGGATGAAATGTCGGCATTGGCACTTGCCGGTCTACGGGCTTTAAGAGGTGAAGAAACAATAAAGGAATATTGAAAATCATTCCTGCTTGTTTCTCCACCCCACGGGACTTAGGTTTTTCTTCTCATGGCACACAGATATTTTGCACCGTGGCCTGACTATCTTTTGCCAATATAAAACTGCATTCCCATCTGCATATACCAGTTATAACTACTTAATGGAGCAGTGATAAGACTGGCTCTCTCATCATGTTGAAACCTCATGCCTGTACCAATATAAAAAGATTTAAACATCATCATCCGAAGTCCTAAATCAGCATGATAATTTCTGAAAGATGAGAACTTATCAAATCCGTTAGAGGCAGCAAGTGTCAATTCTGTAGTAAAGTTACGCGGCTGATCATGCAGTATTAAATATCCGGCACCCAGTAACAAACCGGAAAGTTGATCATACTTTTTGGCATTTAAATCTTTAATCATCAGACCATCAAAACCGACTTTAAGATTCAGATTCTCATTCAACAAACAAGTACAGTAGACATTCGTTGAATTTGCAACAAGACTTTGCTCGCTAAGTGGGATACTTAAAAAATCAGAGCTGACACCATAGCCAAATAATAAATGTTTATTCTGTGCGTCCATCAATAAAGTGCCAAAAAATAAACAGCCAATAATAATTGTTTTTTTCATGCTTATTGTTTTTTAGGTGAATGTATTAAATCTTCATATATATCTTAAAAACATGTATTATCGTTTACCAACCAACCATATTACCTGCTATCAATGAGAGTGTTGCCAAACCAACACACGCTCCCTGTGGACCTGAAGGAATGTAAATCGGCACTCCGTTGACAATAAGAAATCCTCCAATGAAAGTACCCAGTACGGCACCAACTGCATCTGCCGCAGCCACAAAAGCCAATTTTGCAAAAAACGACCATTGTTTTATTGGCTTTGCTTTGTACATTGAGTTTATATGCTGCATTTCTGAAATCTCATCGTATTGATTATTCCAAAGTGCCATTGATCCTTTCAACACTTCAGTCGTATTATAGAAGTTTTCAAACTCTACCAAACTAAGGAATGGATCAGATTTTACCTCATCCTGAATTAATGATATTTGTGATATCTTCCCGGAAACACTTAACAGACTGTCTTGTAGAACTGTATCGACGTGTGCAAGATATTTACCCATTGCTGTTGAATTTGTATATCCTGACAAATTGATATAGTTTTCATCAAAATTAATTACCGGGACTTCATCATTATTACCGTTGGCTTTACTCATTTGTTTAATATCATCAGATGACCCAACAACATAGGGTCTGATACCGGTTACGTTCTCGACAACATCAAAAACCTCCATCATTTCCAGTCTTGCTGACTGAGTGGAACTTTTCATTTTCTGACGGGCAAACTGTTTTTCTTTCGACAATAATCTGATCAACAGAGAATCATGTTGCTCAGATAGTTTTATGGCATTTGTGACAATCAGATCTTTATCTGTTTTATGTCTGGTTAACGATGTTACTTCCTGCTTTTCACAAGAAGAAAAAATAGCCGTCTGTACAGCTAGTATAATCAATATCTTTTTCATAATTTTGGTTTAAATTCTTTGTTGGTTTAATAAAAACATGAATACATAATTCGATAATTAGTTATTAACAATTACAATAACTTCTTCAGATAGATTGGTTATGTCAACATAATGTCACCTCCTTTCATTTTTTTTGTTTAATGTGAAGGCAAAAGTAACCTGAATAACAATACACCTGTGTGCAAAAGATCAAAACTTTTAAAAACATTTATCTTTTGCGTACTTTTGTAGAAATTATCATTAAACACTTGACAGAAATATTTTTTACAGCCTGATATACAAGCACAAACCGGGTTTGATCAATAGGTATACTTTTACCAAACTTTTTTACAGAAAGGATGTTTAATTGATGATTTGCATAAAATAATAAATGAAAAAATAAACTTATCAATTATGAACGCTAATGAGGTAAAACAAACAGCATTGATTACCGGTGCTTCGGGTGGTATTGGATATGAGATTGCAAAACTCTTTGCAATAGACGGAGTGAATTTAATTCTTATAGCCAGAAGTGCTGATAAATTGGTTCAAATAAAGCAAATATTTGAAAAGGATTATAAAATCACTGTAAAAGTTATCGCAGCCGATTTATCTTCAGAAAAGTATCTCCCTCAAATTATTGAATCAATTGACAAGGAGAATATTACAATCAATTATCTGGTCAACAATGCTGGCTTCGGTCTGCAGGATGCCTTTCTGAAAGGAAGTGTTGACACCTACTCATTAATGGTTAATCTGAACATCAGCACCCTCACATATTTAACACGGGTTGTGGGTGAGAAAATGGTAAAAAACGGAAACGGAAGAATTTTAAATATTGCATCCATAGCCGCCTTTCAACCTGATCCGTATTTTGCTGTTTACGGTGCCACGAAGGCTTATGTCTTGAATTTCTCTGAAGCCATTCATAAAGAATTTGAAAAAACAGGTGTCAGCGTAACTGCACTTTCCCCCGGATTAACGAAAACCGGATTTATTGATCGTGCAGAAATGCAGGGTTCCAACATGTTAAAAGCCGGAATTATGCCTGCAATATTAGTTGCTAAGGCCGGATATAAAGGTATGATGAAAGGCAAACGACACGTGGTTCCGGGATTCAGTAATAAAATAATGGCATTTTTCACATGGCTTTTCCCGACATCAGCCTTCAAACTGAGTCTGCTTGCCATGATAATGAAAAAGTAATCAGATAATCACCAAATAAGTAATCTCCGGATTTGAAACATGAGCCCAAGTTTCAAATCCGGAGACTACTCATTCTAAAAATCCTATTCCATTATTACATAATTTCAATCAGCCGGTTCTGTTTTGCCACTACTTCTTCTTTCTTAGGAATGGTTACCCTTAAAATACCCTTATCGTATTTTGCTTCAATTTTCTCGCTGTCGGCAATGTTCGGCAGAGTAAACGAACGGCTAAATGACTGATAACTGAATTCACGACAAGTGAAACGCTGATCGTCTTTAGTTTCATTTTCCACTTTCTTTTCAGAAGAAATGGTCAATAAATCATGATTCAGTTCAATTTTAAAATCACCTTTTTCAAATCCGGGAGCAGCAACTTCCACTTCAAAATTACCTTTGCTCTCCCTGATATTTACAGAAGGTAAAGTGGTATTCGTTGTTGAATAGTTTTTGTTCGACCAGTCAAATAAATCATTATCAAAAAAACGGTCGAACAAAGATGGATAATTTCTTGAAAATCTAACGAGTGACATAATTTAATCCTCCATTATTAAGTTAAACATTTTTGTTGACAATTGATCCTTTACAAATAAAATGCCGTTGCATAAACAACGGCATTTTTTATATTTACACCCTGATAATCTGACATTTATACAGTCCGAACACACTCATAGATGTCAGATTGACAAAGTAAATGTAATAATGACAGCATTTACCTTCAAACAAACCATTTCGGAGAATTTCTGTTTGAGAGTATTAGTTTTATTTCTTCAACAAGTCCCTGATCTCCGTAAGCAATTGCTCTTCTTTCGACGGAGCTGACGGAGGAGGTGGCGTGACTGTTTGAGCTGCTTCTTTTTTTCTGTTAAGATTATTCATAAACTTAATCACCATAAAGATTGAGAATGCAATAATCAGGAAATCAAAGGATACCTGTAAAAAATTACCATAATTCAATGTTACGGCGGGAGCGGTTCCCACAGCATCCTTCATTATAATCTTCAGATCGGTAAAATTTACCCCGCCAACCAATAATCCTATTGGCGGCATAATAATATCGTTCACCACTGAGGATACAATTTTTCCGAAGGCTCCACCGATAATGATCCCTACAGCCATATCAATCACGTTACCTTTCAACGCGAAAGCCTTAAATTCATCAATAAACTTCATATGCTTAAATTATAAATGATTAATTAAACTTATACATAAAACCTACACCAAAAATCTCCTTGAATTGCACAAGTGAATGATCTCCCTCATTAATAGAGCCACTGTTATTGGTATCAAATAGAATATCCGCATCATAAATCAAATTTGTATTCAGGTTTACAGTAATGTACTTATTGACCTTAAAAACAATGATATTTTCCCATCCGACATCAATATTCTGCGGATCTTTCAGATAGTTGGAAAACAAATCCAACTTACTTGTAAGCGAAAGATTTTTAAGTAGTTCACTCTTAAAGTCGGCTTTTGAAAATGCGGCTCGCAGATATCCTCCGAATTCACCTTTCATCATTTCACCGGGTGTAACGCCAAAAGCTCCGATTGATGATAGATCTTTGTCATTCACAATAGTCAGTTTACCTGTCAGTGGTGCGAGGAATGCACTAAAATAGCTATTGGGTTTATAATCCATCCCGATAGCCGTAAGTACATAAGCCGGAGCCAGCAAGTTTGAGATTTTCGCCGAATCTTTTGCATAATCCCTTCCAACACTCATCTGAGTCTTAAAATTCAGTAAAGCCGCATAATAAAATGATTTGCCAGCTTGTCTTCCATATTTTGACAGCAAATCAAAACGGTCATCTGTCTTCATAAAATCAGAGTTGGCCCCCTGTTTTAACAGGCCATATCCAACATCCAAAGAGTTATCCCAGGCCGTTTTGTCTTTCTTGTAGTTGGCAAAGGCACTAAACAGGCCATTGATTGCTAAAGAATTCTGGCCTCCGGCAGCCCAATTGGTAAGAGATGTCTGGCTCAGATTAGCTCCCACAACAGCACCAGTCTTCCATCCCTGAACGGTGTCGGTGGTTTGTTTGCGTAATTTCGATTCGCCTTCCGTAACCTGCCCTGTCACGTAACATGTGAATCCAACAAAAAGTAGCGTTAATACCGTTGTTTTCATAAGCATTCTGATTTAAGATTAATATAAATGCAGTATAGTCTCATTTATTTATCAACAATACAACAAATCTAAAGTTTCAAAGTTAAAAAAGATTTTATACATAACAAAAAAAGGGAAATTACTTTCCCTTTTTAAATAACAGACTTATTATAGTTATTATGATATTATTTCAGTCGCATACTTAAAAGATCACTCCATTGTTCCAATGTTTTAATGTCAAAGTTTAATTGTAATCTGTCTTTTGCATGATAAAACTCCAGAATAACATCAGATTTACTTTTATCTGTTGCTATAAACTGTAATCCAAGCCTTTCAAGCTTATTAAAGTTTTCAGTTTTGCTTTTGATTGTTTTTTTCTCGTTAACAATTTTGCAGTCTCTCATTTCATTCAAATCTACTACATTAGAAATTTCATTGTTGTCAATGAGTTTATAAAAAAGAACAAGATTTTTGTCTTCATCAAGACCAATGATCGAATCACCCATGATAGTAAACCTCGTAACACTGGCATTATATTTTTCTGCCATCGTATTAAGCGCTAGCTGCATCCTTTTTTGAGTTCGTTTTGATCCTATAGAAGGTAATATAAACATCATCACAAACATGAGGATCATTATAAATACAATAAAAATTAATATAAAATCCATAAATCATTTTGTTATAAATTGATAATAGAGAATCTGGTCTCACAATATTTATGAGACCTAATAGCAGCGATAATTATCGCCTTTAATCACAAAATAAAAATGGATTTTACCAAAAATAATGAAAAGGATATATTCCGTCAGATTTTCTGACATTCACAGGAAAGTTGTCTATCAGGCCAGAATACTGGATTTGTCTGCAAACTAAACGTCGTTCAAAGACCTGAGTTTTATAATGAAAAAGATTAAATAATTTTTTTGTAAATAAGGATGCTACCGTGTGACCAGGAACAACCTGATTTTGGGGACGATAAAAGAAGGGTGAATAATCAATTGTATTTGTAACAAAAGTCCCCTGATCATTTTTCGGAATCTGTTTGTTAACTACAGTCGGGCTAATAAACACATCATTCGCAGTAAATACCGATATACAGTAAATTACTACCACCAGACTCATTGCGGTTATTTTAGCTATCCTTCTCACAACACAAAGGTAATCAATTATTTTGTTCTTTAAGGATTTTCAGGAACCTACTCGTTACCCTTGTGAACGACCATTTGAGGAAATGGGATTTCAATACCTTCATTATCAAAGGCAATTTTTATTCTTTTACGAAATTCTCCGGCAACCTCCCATTGTTTCAAAACTTTCGTTTCACCAAGGACTTTGATAATAAGTGCTGAATCAGCGAAGTCATCCACCCTGACAAACTGGATAGGTTGAGTAATAAAGTCTTTAAAATACGGATCTTTTGCCAATTCTGCACCAACTTCATTGACTACCTTTATAACATGTTCAAGATTGGTATTATAGGCAATTCCGATATTCATATTTACACGTGAAAAGTCCTTTGTAAGATTTGAAACGATTTTTATTTCGCCATGAGGTACATGATGAACAGTCCCATTCATATCCCTTAGGGTTGTTTTCCGCAAGGTAATATTCTCGACAGATCCACTGATGCCATTAATATTTACAACATCAGTTATACGATACTGATTCTCAATAATGATAAAGAGTCCGGTAATGATATCGCGGATAAGATACTGTCCTCCAAAACCAAAAGCTAAACCTACAATTCCTGCCGCCGCCAGCAACGGACCTATTTCAACACCAAACTGTTCGATAATCATCAAAGCAGCGACAAGAAAAATAACTGTCTTAGTCGTAATGGTAAAAATACTGATCAGAGTATTTTCTCTTTTTTCTTCTGCTTCTTTTGTGGAGTACCGATCACTTACCACCCCCAGCCTGATTGCCTTTTCGATAACCTTATAGCTTATTTTATGCAAAACAAAAGCACCTAAAGCAATCAATACAATTTTTACCCCATGATCCAGCAGCCAGGGTACCACAAGTTTTGTCCATTCAATGAATTGCTCTTTCATCTTGGTTCTAATTAAGAAGTTATTTCTCTGAAAATATTAATAGAGAAATTATAGCAAATAATAATTGGTGTAATGTCAATTATGACATAGAAAGATATTTCGTCAAAATTAAACATCTATTCTGACAAACACAAGTTTCTTCAGAGTTAAATCCGCATAAAAAACATTTCAGACATTTAATAATTAAAAGCAACAACTATTAATTACTGAATGTCTGAATTTTAAGCAGAAACAGGGATTATTACATTTCACCTGTCAATTTAAAGATTTTTGTGTGTCCCGTCGCAAAATGGTTTGTTAGCTGAATGCTTGCATCCACACCAGGCAACGGTTTTAATTTCATGAATCTCCTGAATTATAGGAGTAAATCCGGTTCCTTTGTGTGAACCATCACAATAAGGTTGATTTTTACTTTGACCACAAGCACACCAGGCATATTTCCCCGGTTTTTCTTCTTTTACAAATGGAGCTTTCTGAGCAATTTTAGGATTTTCCATAACATATCAGTTTTATTATAATGAAATAATAACGAAAAAAACAATCCAATTGTTTCTAACTGGTAGGACAATCATTATTCTGCCAAATACAATAACTTTATCTACTAAACAATATTCCAAGTTGAAAAGTTGGATTATAGAATGATTTACTATTAAACTTTCCCATTAAACAGATGGTTTGCGCAGTAACATACAACCTTTTTGTCAAAGCATAATCAAGACTCAGCACAGGAGAATACACAACCGTTGCCGAACGATACCAATCAGCATCAGTAAGTTCAGTACCATCCTGACTTTCAATATGTAAATTTTTAAACGTCCCCATTCCCACAAAAGCGGAGGCTGTATAACGAAACTTCCCCGACTTCTGACTTAATCCTAAAAAAGGACCGCCATAACCCAAATGGAGATAAGAATTCTCTGAGTTAGCCGTATTGTAAGCAGTTTTCTGACTTCCACCATAGATTCCTGCAGTAAAATAATCGCCGAAATACATCCGTAAAATGCCTCCGATTGAGAAACTTGCATCTCTGATATCCTGATGTTCGTTGGCTGTCAGAGAAATTCCAGGCTGCAAAATCAGCATTCCGCCGCTATAGATATCTTTTTGTTGGGCAAAACCATGTGAAGCAAAAAGGAGCAACATCAACACTGCCAATTTTTTCAAAAAATTCATTATACACAAGTTCATCTGAAATTTATCTATCAGTAATTATTTAATATAACCAAGTGACTGTAAAAACTTATCGGCTTCCATAAGAGTTTTTTGATGATTTTCTTTGTTTTTTACGTTAAAGAATCCGTGTTCTTCGCCTTCATAGAGACTCAGATCACATCTGCTCCCAATAATCTCCATTGCCTTTTTATAATAAGACACCGTTTCAACCGGGATCAACTTATCTTTTGTTCCTACCATAATGATTGTAGGAGGCATTCCTTTTTTAATATTATGCAATGGCGAAAAGTTCTTATATGCTTCACCTATTCTTTCGTACCCATATCCTGCCGGGCCATTATCAATTACCGGATTAAAAAGCACTAATGCATTGGGAACAGAGCTTACGGTCAGATCGTCGGTAGATTCATTATAATCGTTGGCTATTGCAGTAGCTGCAGCAAGATGTCCTCCTGCGGAACCTCCTGAAGCCGCTATTCTGTCAGGATCAATATTGAATTGTTTCGCGTTTTTCCTGACGTAACGCATGGCTGACTTAGCATCTTTTAACGATTCAAAAGGAGAAGTTTTCTGACGGCTTTTGACTCTGTAATCAACAAGGAAACACACCATTCCCCTTTCAGCAAAATGTTTTGCATGAGGTTCAAACTGACCGAAACTGCCACTGTTCCAACCACCGCCAAAAAAGAAAACGATGGCAGGATATTGTTTTGCCGGATCCATCTTTTCCGGCAAATAAATACGCATTACTAAACTTGTGGTATCTACCTGTTTATAGACAACCTGCTTTTGGCCAAGACTCAAAGTAGTCACTGACATCAATAGGATTATTGATGCAAATAAAAAATTTCTGTGCATAATACCTTAAAAAAATATGTTATTGTTATAATATGTTTGTTTCTAAAAATGGTTTTCTTTATAAAGTCACTCTTTTCGGGTCGATAAGTCTTTGCCTTTCTCACCCAGATAAATTGCAATCAGAACAACATCTTCTTTTCCTTTGTTTGTACCATTATGATAGGTATCTATTACTTCTGAAATTGTTGAGTTTTCACAATACTGAACAGATTTATTATTTTCTATTTCAACCGTCAGCATCCCTTTGAGTACATAGGCAAAAACAGGATAATCATGTTTATGCCATCCTGTTGATTTACCCGCGGGAATTGTAATTCTGGACATGGTAACTTCGGCATCCGAAACCTGAGGATAGGCAATTTTTTGTCCAATGGCAGTAGTGTCAGTCTTTAATAACGGTTCAATGTTAATCTCACTTTTATATTGTGCCCTTGCAGTAAATATAACAAAAAGAATAATAATGAGGAAAGATGTTTTTTTCATAATGATCCTTTCAATCAATTTTATCAGCGACTATATCTTAACCTTCAATTTCAGCAATAATTACGACGTAATTTTTTCCATACTTTTTGGCGCATTTTGGACATGTAGTGTACCACATATACATTTTTTTCATTACCAGTTCCTTTGATTTCAGTACAATATCAAAATCAGCACACCATTTCCCTGTATCCTGAAAAGGTCCTTCATAAACTTTACTGAAGAACTTTCCACTGAGAGTTATATTTTCTGCGCCGGCAATTTCTTTATCAACGGCAATATATACGTCCATATTCCATTTTGAAGTATGATCCGAAAGACATATTCCGTCCTGAAATGCACCTCCGGATTTTCTTACTCTTGCGTCCGCTTTTCTCATCACACCTCCGAAATTGATAGGCATGTAAAGAAAAGTGCAAACATGTTCTTTAATAAATCTTTTATTTTCCCAATCAAAAATCTTATCTTCCCACAAGGTCGGATCGAGTTTAGGACAGCAAATTTCTTCGCTTTCAGCAGTTGTAGCCATAATAACCTCCTTTTTTAGATTAAATTTTAGTTAACAAATTTATGCCTTGAGTTTGTAGCCGAGAATTATTAGCAGATCATTAATTTGTTCTTTAGATTCGACATTTACAACCAATGGGATTAGTTTTCCGATAGGTCTGCTATTATTGAAATATTCTTTTATTTGCTCATCTATCTCCAGCAAGTGAACTCCGGAAGCATTTTTTTCAGTAAAAAAGAAACTTGTTTTAAAAAATTTATCCCAAACCGATAGCCAGAAAACGGTTTTCTTTTTATATACAACTTTGCAAAGCCATGCTTTCCCGTCATTATAATAATGCCACTGAAAATCAAATTTGTATTCCTCTGATGAGAGTATAGTCTCCAACTTCTCCCATGCATCAAAACTTTTATCCAATGCTGACTTGAGAACACTTTCATCCGGATAAATCTGCTGATCTCTTAATAATTGAGCTTCCATGTTTTTATTTTACGTAATAACGCACCATGGGCCGGTTTTTAGATTTTGAATCGACAATTTCAAAGCCGGCACGTTCAAATGACTTGTATAATCCTATCCATGCAAAAGCATCCGGGAGTTTTTCCTGAGTTGGAATTGTAGGATAAGCTTCAATGATACTGATACCCTGTTCTTTGGCATATTCCACGACTCCTTCCAGCAAAGCTACCGACACACCTTTGCGTCTGAATTTTTTATCAATAAAAGTACAGGGAATCGACCAAACAGGCCGATTATCAATTCGTTTATGTATCCTTGATTTTTCCAGTTTAATAAAATCTTCTCTGGGCGCAAATGCACACCAGGCCACCGGGATATCTTCATAAAAAGCCATCATTCCCGCAGGTTGTCCTGACCAAACCAACGCTTTCATAGCATTTTTATTTCCATCATCTGACTTTCCTTCCGCAAAAGCCATCTTACTTAACCGGTAATACATGCACCAACAGTTGCCACAAGCACCCTTTTCTCCAAAGAGCAGGATGAATTTGTTCCAGTTATCTCTGGTAAGAGGTTCTATTCGCAGAGATTGGAGAAACTCCTTGCCGGACGAATACATATTTATAGTATTAAAAATTAATGTTACAAAGTTAAAAATCTTTTGATTAATGTTAACCTATGGACAAATATTTTTATGAATAGTTTCCAAAAACAAACAAAATTGAGTCAACATGTTAACTTTTTGTCAGTAAATTATTACCTTTGATGTCCAAATAAAAACTTTTTACCTTTTGCGCCTATGATAATGATCGCTGACAGCGGATCTACAAAAACCACATGGTGTGTAGTTGAAGATTCTGAGATTCTCAAGCAAGTCGTCACTCCCGGAATCAATCCGTTTTATCAAACAACAGGAGAGATCCAGGAATTGATAATGACAGCATTATATACAGCGACAAGATCATTTCAAATTGATAAAATCTTCTTTTACGGGGCCGGATGCGCTTTTCCTGATAAGAAAAAAACTGTAATGGATGCATTGATCTACTTTTTTAATGAGACGATCATTGAAGTTGAGAGCGACTTACTCGGGACAGCAAGAGCATTGTTTCAACACCAGAAAGGCATTGCCTGTATTTTGGGGACAGGATCAAACTCCTGTTATTATGATGGCACACAAATCGTACAAAATGTTTCTCCACTCGGCTATATTCTTGGCGACGAAGGTAGCGGAGCTGTTATGGGAAAACAATTGATTGCTGATTGTTTAAAACACCAACTCCCCGATTGGCTGAGTGAGAAATTAATGGATGACTACGAATTAACACCTGCACAGATTATCGAATCAGTCTATTCCAAACCGTTTCCAAACCGTTTCCTAGCATCATTCACACCTTTTCTTCTTGAACATATAGAAGAGCCTTCAATATTCAATTTGGTATACGACAGTTTCGACGCTTTTTTCACCAGAAATGTAATGCATTATGATCTGGAAGAAATGGAAGTAGGGTTTATGGGATCAGTGGCCCACCATTTTAAGGACACGCTGGAAATTGTCGCATCGGAACGAAACATTCAGATCAGTCAGATTCTATGTGAGCCTATGGAAGGTTTAGTGAAGTTTCATTCCTGACTTCCTGCAATAGATATACTACAGTTGTCCGGTAATATAGCGAAAGGCTTTACCCAATCCAGCAACGATGTCACCAGCCATGAGCGACTCCTCCGATTCATTTTTCAAAGCCAGATCGGCGGCCAAACCATGGAGAAATACACCTAATTTAACTGCATTCTCAGGAGAATACCCCTGCGCCAACAGTGCTCCGAGTATGCCCGTCAACACATCTCCCGACCCTGCAGTAGCCATACCCGGATTACCCGTACTATTAAATAAAACATTACCTTCAGGAGTAATTATTTTGGAGTAAGCGCCCTTCAACACTATGTAAATCTTATATTGCGCTGAAATCTCCAATGCCTTTTTCATTTGCAGATAAGAATTCCCCCGTTCGCCCGTGAGACGCTCAAACTCTTTCGGATGAGGGGTAAGAATACTTCCGGCAGGGACAGAATTCAACATTTTCTTCTCAGAAGCAATGATATTCAGAGCATCAGCATCCAACACACATGGTTCTTTCAGATGACGGAACAATTCACGCAACATATCTACCGTAGCTGTTCTGATTCCAATACCAGGACCAATAGCAAGTGCATCATATTTGTCTGCATGATAAAATTCCGAAATACAATCCGGATGATGGTCGGCTTCGTAAATTACCTCGGGTGAGATGGTTTGCAATATACATCGGTTCCCTTCCGGTCCGTGTAATGTCAGTAACCCCACCCCACTACGTAAAGCTGCTTTGGCAGCCAGGATAGAAGCTCCCGCCATCCCTTTACTTCCGGCAAGTAAAGCCAAATGTCCGAAAGATCCCTTGTGAGAAAATTTTTGTCGTTTTTTATAGATTTGCCTGATGTCATCCACATCTAAGTACGAGTATCCTGAGGGAACTGTTTTAATTCCTTCGGGATGCAGATGAATATCCAATGCCGACCATTGACCAATAAAACTGTCATTTTCTGCAAAAAAGAAAGCTATTTTCGGAAATTGGAAAGTAAATGTATATTTCGCTTTAACCGTAGGTTCAGTCAAAAGATGACAACCATCTCCATACAGACCTGAAGGGACATCAATAGCAATTACAATCTTATTAGCCTTATTGATAAACTCAACAGCTTCTGCAAAAATTCCCGAAAGTGGTCTGTTCAATCCGGAGCCAAAAAGTCCATCGACAATGACTGTATACCCTACGATTTCAGGTGAGACGAAACGATCGGTATATTCCGTAAATATTCCGGGATATGTTTCCAATAAACGCAATTTGTTTATCTCACAATCAGATGATAGTTTATTTACACGATACAGATATACATTCACCGGGTAACCTGCTTCAAATAATTTTCTTGCTAACGCTAAAGCATCGCCCCCGTTATTTCCCGGACCAGCCATCACACAAAAGACTGTATTCGTTAACGGATAGAGTTTTTTGATCGCTTCAAACAATGCATCAGCAGCTCTTTCCATCAGATCGATGGATGCAATTGGCTCATGATCAATAGTATATTGATCAAGTTGACGTATTTGGGAAGTTGTGAATATTTTCATAAATTTCTACAAAAATACACATTGTTTTGAAAGTCAGATTAGCAAAAGGTATATTTTTTTTCTCAATACAACACTTCTGCTGAATAAGCCGGAAGTTCCATTACAATTTGCTTGTTTTTCAACTCAAATTTATTATTGAAAGCTGGTTTGAATGATTTCTTCACAAAGTAGCCAGGTAAGCTAATTGTCATTTTTTTACTTTCTGATGAGTTATTGATAAAAACAACAGCCTCTTCTCCAAAGTATTTTCGGGCATAAATCCAACTATCAGGCATATTCTGCAGATTAATAAAGTCGCCATATACCAGCACAGGATGTTGCTTCCTCAAATGAGTAAGTGTTGCCACCTGATTACGAAGTTTTAATTCCCGATTATTAAGTTGGTCAAAGCGCATCATGCGTCTTGAATCGGGATCGTTGCCTCCCGTCATACCAATTTCGTCGCCGTAATAAATGACGGGTATACCCGGTATTGTAAGATTAAAGGTGTGAAACAAAAAGAACTTATCATAGGCCGTTGAATCGGTGATTCCAATTTCACGATTCCAGCCTGCAGCTTTGGCATCCTCTCCCATTTTAATATCGCCGGAAGCATAAGCCATGAAACGCGCTTTATCATGATTGCCAGAAATATACCCCATAAGGTTATGACTGCCATAAGTTTGCAAACTTGATTTCAACACTTCATAAACGCGTGTAAGATCGCCACCTACACCAGCAAAAGTAGTATTGGCAATATCGTATACATTAAAATCAAACTGTCCGTCGAGCATCCCCGAAGTCAGGTAACTGGAAATCAGTTTTGGGCTACCGTAAGTTTCTCCGATCTGATATGGGTGTTTTCCCGGGAATTCTTTTTTCATTTTAAGGGTTAATGTTCTCCAGAAAGCTTCCTCAACATGCTTACAGGCATCGTGACGGAAACCATCCAGAGAAAACTCTTTCATCCAGAAGATGGCAGAATCCGTCATCATATCCACCACCTTGGGATTCGCAAAGTCAAGTGAAGGTAAAAACACATCAAACCACGTGGTAAGACGTTGTTCATCCCATTTTTCCACATTCATTGTTCCGTCGGGCAGGTAAAGGTTGGTTGCATATTCAGGATGCTGCTGATAAAGAGGGTGCAATTCGTGTACATGGTTAGCCACATAATCCAGCAAGATATTAATATTCTTAGCATGAGCATTTTTCACAAGGGATTTAAAGCCTTCGTTGGTACCAAAGCGATCATCCACTTTTGAAGAAGAAACCGGCCAATAGCCATGATAGCCTGAGAATTTAGTTTTCTTGGGAGCATAATAGCCATAAGGTCCTTCAGGATTCTGATTGAGCGGAGAAATCCAGAGGGTATTGACCCCCAGTGTTTCAAAATAACCATCATTGATTTTTGCTTGCAGCCCGGCAAGGTCACCCCCATAATAATCAGCTTTAGGCAAAACATCCGGACGGTTTAAGGGTTTATCATTCGATTTGTCGCCATTCATAAACCGGTCGACCAACATAAAATAGATAATTTGCGCATGTTTGTCCTGGCGTTTGACATCTTTTGGATTTTGAAGTACCTCTCCTTTTTGCAAAGGAATCAACAGATCATTGCTTACTCCATACTTATTCGATGCCCATATTCTTATGTATGAACGCTCCAGTTCCAATGCTTCCAGAGGAATATCAAAAGTAATTTCATCATGATTTCTCTTGATAAAGTTATCGGGCAATCGAAAATTTTGCCAGTAAACGAAAAGTTCATCCAGGCTATTGTGCACATGCAGCTTAATCTTACTATATTTTGCATCAACCGTGTATAAAACCGGAAAAGAATCCTGCAAACCCGGTATCTGTAGCACAGAATTATATTTTCCGAAACCATTATCCACCTTTACCGGATTATTCGCATCGTGATTTTGTTCACCATCCAGTTTCATTTGGTACAAATAACTTCCGGGACTCAAATCCAGCATTACTTCATACCAACCAGAATCATTCTTTTGTAAATCAGGCGTGGCCGAAGGAGTCCAGTCGTTCATCTGACCGGCAATCTGCACTTTTCCATATTGTTTTCCCTGAGGATTAAATATAAATCTATAAGGCATTTTATCCGACTTGCGGCAGGGAATGGAATAAGCGGTTCCTTTTACCCAAACCTGAATATCCACGAAAGTTTCCATTTCAGGTAAAACATCAATTTCGACGATTTGCTTATCGGTACTCATTTGTAATTTCATCATCGATGAAGAAGCAGTAACCGAGTCGATTACACTGACATCCATTATAAAATCCTGTAAATAAATTGTATTCACACCCTGTTCCAATGTCAGGAGCGAATTTAATTTTTGATTATCAACGGCATCTGCCGGAACATTCAACTGCGGTTGGCAAGCATAAAAAACTGATAGTGCCAGAATACATATGGCTATTCCTCGAAGTTTCATATTATATGAAATTTTTAGCATAGGCGTTTTTTACCGCTCTATTAATTATTTTTTATATTTGGATTAATTCAAATCTATTTACCAATAATTGTTAGATGTAAAGGAGGTTATTCTTTCTTTACGCCACGAAGTGGCAATTTAACCTAGCCCAATGGCAACGCCTTGGGTTTATAAATAATGAAAAACAACATGCACGCGGCCCTGTAAGGGCAAAATAAAAATATTGCCCTTACAGGGCGAATATATTAATAATCTATACAAAACCCAAGGCGTTGCCATTGGGCTGATTTATAATTGGCTTTCAGCTAAAAACCAGAAATTAATGGATGGTCAAAGCGTCTACACCACTAAAATTTTATTAATGACTGTTATAACGCTATCACCAATACCGTTTTCCCAGAAATCATAATCGTTTCTTTTAACAAAACCTGCTCTTTGGTGATAATGTTCATTCCTGTCTGTTTTCCTTTCAACATTTCGTCAAATCGTTTAAGTGGCACAATCTGCTGATCATCATCATTATTCACCACCACCATTACCTTTTCTTCATCGTTATACCTGAAGTAGACATAAATACCGTTTTCGGGGATAAACTGCTTCATTTTACCATTCTGCAGCACCGAATGTGATTTACGATACTGCAACAATGTTTGCAGATAATCAAAAACCTCGTTTTCCTTTTCCGTGCGACCGTTACGGTCAAAGGCAATACGATCATCCTCCGGAAAACCACCGGGAAAATCGAAACGATGCCCCTCATAACTACCTTTGATGCCATCCAGCATGATTTCGGTACCATAATATATTTGCGGATAACCTCTTGTAGTAACAAGCATAGCCAGTGCCATTTTGTACTTATCAACATCACCGTTTATCACCGCTGCATAGCGATCCACATCGTGATTATCGATAAAATTCATCAGCAGATTGGTATTCGGATAAGCAAAATCCAATGCAAAATGCATATAAAATCGGGCCATTCCCTGATTCCAGCCTTCAGTTTCGCTGAACGCATCCCTGAAAACCACGTTCAGCGGAAAATCCATCACACTGGTAAGATTCGAATCAAAACCATCCTTATTATTATTTCCCGATTGATAGTAGGCAATTTCCTGTGCCGTATTCATCCAACACTCTCCAACTATATTCATTTTGGGATACTCATCCCGTATTGCACGAATAAAACGGGAAGCGGTATGAATATCATTATAGGGGTAGGTATCCACCCTCAAACCTGCAATTCCTGCATATTCTATCCAAAAAATATATACCTGTTTCAGGTAATCGAAAAGCAAAGGATGCTGAAGATTGAGATCCGGCATATTGGGAGAAAACCATCCGTGAGTCAATCGGTGTAAATCAGTTTGTGCAGCATGAGGATCCGTCCACGACATCATCCGATAATTGGACGAAGTAAAAGTCTCCCACTGATTGAACCAGTCTTTGGCAGGCATATCTTTCAGCCACCAGTGTCCGATTCCACAATGATTGGGTACCACATCAAGAATCAACTTTATCCCGTATTTTTTCGCTTCCTCTGTCAAACGGGGATAATCTTCATTAGTTCCAAGTCGCGGATCAATCTTATAGTAGTCGGTACAGGCATAATGATGATAGGAATAATTACGATCATTATTATCAAAAAAAGGCGTTGTCCAAAGTGCAGTAATTCCAAGATCGGCAAGATAAGGAATTTTTGAAATGACGCCCTCAATATCACCTCCGTGACGTTTTCCTAAATCACTACGATCAACACCCTGATGATAACCCGGAATCGAATCATTGGCAGAATTTCCGTTCACAAAGCGATCAGGCATAAGCAGATATACAGCATCAGCTTCAGTGAAACTTTCACGTTGACGGGAATTTGTTTCACGTTGTTTCAGCTCATACGGATAACGCTGCACCTCTTCCCCTTTCTGAATCAAAAGATCAAATTTTCCCGGTTTTGTTCTTTTGCTGATCTTTAAATAAAGAAAAACATAATTTGGATTATAGGTAAGAGATGTACGTACAATCTTAATTCCCGGATATTTAACGGTGATTTTTGCTGAAGCAATGTCTTTACCGTAAAGCATCAACTGCATTTCAGGTTGTTGCATCTCTGTCCACCAAAACAAAGGCTCTACCTTTTGCACCAGAGCACCTGCAAGCGGTTGAGATAATAAGCAAAAAAGCAAAAAAGACAAAATATATGTTTTACTCATGACTTTGAGGAATTAACTTGATCATGTACAAACAAAACACTTATAGCCGCAATTAACAGAAAAACGCCCGACATAAGCAATGCATAAATCGCCTGCGAATCAAAGACTCTTTTTACGATGGGGCCACCAAACACACCATTGACAATTTGAGGTACAGTAATAAAAATATTAAATATCCCCATATATACGCCCATTTTTTGCGTGGGCAATGCCGGAGCAAGGATAGCATAAGGCATCGCCAGAATACTTCCCCAGGCAATTCCCACACCGACCATCGAAAACAAAAGCATTTCGGGAGAAGATATAAAATATACCGAGATCAGTCCGGCACTACCGGCAACGAGAGAAAGACTGTGTGTCATCTTTCTTCCTATTTTCCGGGCAATTGCAGGTAAAAACAATGCATAAATCATGGCAACCCCATTATAAACCCCGAAAATAATCCCTACCCAGTTTCCAGCATCCTGATACGCCAAAGAGTGGGTATCACCCACCGCCACACCATAAATATGCTGAGCCACCGCAGGAGTAGTAAACACCCACATCCCGAAAAGTGCTATCCATGAGAAGAATTGTACTAATCCAAGCCGGCGCATGGTTTTGGGCATATGCACAAAGTCACTGAAAATATCAGTAAACCTTGATTTCTCTTCTTTTATTTCTTCTTTCTGAAAAGCAGCCAGTTGCTGTGGAGTATATTCCCTTGTCGTAAAAACTGTCCATAAAATACTGACGATCAACATCGCCGCACCTATATAAAATGAGAACACCACATTATCCGGGACACCTCCATCAGCAGCTATTTTGGAAATACCAAACCATTCCGCCAGCATATAGGGCAACCAGGAGCCCACAACGGCACCAACACCTATGAGAAAAGTTTGTATAGAAAATCCCCTGGTTGTTTGGTCGGCAGGTAACATATCGCCCACCAATGCCCGGAACGGCTCCATGGCAACATTAATCGAAGCATCCATTATCATCAGAAAACCAGCTCCAATAAACATCGGCGGGAGATAATGTGCAAACATCTCCGCATTAGGCATCAGCAACAAAGCAATTGCTGCCAGAATAGCACCAGTCAGAAAAAACGGTCGCCGCCGGCCCAGCCGCGTCCAGGTTCTGTCGGAATAATAGCCGATAATCGGCTGAATAATCAGACCTGTGAGTGGTGCTGCCAACCAGAACCAGGACAAATGTTCCATATCAGCGCCAAAAGTTTGCAGAATACGACTCGCATTGGAGTTTTGCAGCGCAAAGCCGAACTGTATGCCGAGAAATCCCATCGACATGGAAAGAATCTGGAAGAAGGATAAACGGGGTTTCATATTGACTGTTGATTTGTTGAATTGATGAATTGTTGAATTGTTGAATTGTTGAATTGATTTGGAAAAACCATCATTCAATATCTATCATTTATAACTGATTATAAAATAATTAATCGTTTTGATTATTGATTGTTTTATCATTGATTGTTTTATCATGAATGGACGCCTTGAAAGGCGTCACTATTCATAAGTTTCGCTATTAGCTATTCGTTATTAGCTGTTTTGTTGTGCCACGCAGGACGAGATTTGTTTTGATAATTTTATTGGTGTATTGTCCGTGCGTTTCACCTTTAATTTTTGAAATCAGCAAACGGGCTGCGTTTACTCCCATTTCAAAACCATGTTGTTCCACTGTGCTCAGCATTGGGTCAGAAGCCAGGGCAAATTCTCCATTCGAGAATCCGAAGATGGAAATATCATCCGGCACTTTCAAACCCGCTTGTTTTACCGCATAAAGTATTCCAACAGCGCATTCATCATTAATTGCAAAGAAACCATCCGGACGATCTTCCGCTTTTAGCAACTCAGGTGTTATTTTGATGGCATCTTCACGCGTATCACATATCCTGATAAGGTTCTCATCAACAGCAATCTTATTTTTTCTCAACGCATCCAGATAGCCATTCCGCCGGTTTTTCGAAATTTCAAGGTGAGGAGGAGAACTGAAAAAAGCAATTCTCCGGCAACCCGTTTTAATAAGATATTCAGTCACAGAATATGCACCGGCATAATCATCCACCACCACTTTATCCGTTAATATTCCGATACAGATACGGTCGAAAAACACGAGGGGGATATCACTGTCGACAATCTCCTGAAAATGATCGTAATTAGTAGTGTTCTTTGATAAACTTGCCAGTACGCCCGACACCCGACTTGATATAAGCGCTTCAGTATTTCTGACTTCCTTTTCATAATTTTCTCCTGATTGACAAACAATGACATTATAGCCTTCATTATCCGCTACTTCCTCGATACCAGAAAGGACAGAAGAAAAAAAGTAGTGAATAATCTCAGGAATAATCACCCCAATCGTATTATTTTTACTTGTCCGTAAACTTAATGCCAGTCCATTTGGTTTATAATGGTGAAGCCTGGCGTAACTCTGCACCGTTTCCCTGGTGGCCAGACTAATATCGGGATGATTTTGCAAAGCGCGTGAAACAGTTGATGGAGAGATATTTAACTCGCGCGCAATATCCTTGATAGTAATGGGTGATTTTTTCATGGTTGCAAAGTTAAAAATTGGACAAAGTAAACGAAGTAAAAAGCAAATGTAAAAATTTATT
This sequence comes from Paludibacter sp., assembly GCA_034927265.1. Lineage (GTDB taxonomy): Bacteria > Bacteroidota > Bacteroidia > Bacteroidales > Paludibacteraceae > Paludibacter. The sequence goes on along the minus strand of JAYFQH010000015.1, from coordinate 96,814 downwards.
TTAGAATGCAAACGTTTGCACCGATTTTTAACTCAATAAAAGGAAAGCCGGATTGCTTATTTATGTTAAACCTATATTTTTGTCCGCATATTCATGTAAGAAATAATCATTTTTTATCAATGAATTAAGAGACAATTAATATATTCATTTACAAAACAGCAATCAACAAATAATTCTATTCGAATTAAAAAAAGAGTTTTATTAACCTTTTAACAAACTATTGCATGAATCACAAGAATTTTAAGCTCAAATTCAGCATTTTGGCAGGCTTAGTATGGATATTCGTTTGCAGCTTCGCTTTGCAGGCACAAAAAATATCGGTAAAAGGTGTCGTAAAAGATGCAGGTACAGGAGATGCGATCATCGGTGCAAGTATTCTTGAGAAAGGAACCAACAATGGTACTATCACCAATTTCGACGGAGAATTCAATCTATCAGTTCTATCTAATGCAACATTGATAGTCAAATATGTAGGTTACAAAGATGTAGAAATGCCGGTAGCAGGCAAGACAAACCTTAACATTCAGTTAAACGAAGATGTTGTAATGCTTGGTGAGGTGGTGGCCATTGGGTATGGTTCGCAAAAGAAGAAGGAAGTTACAGGCTCTGTAGCCTCAGTAAAAGCAGAAGAATTCAACGCCGGTATTAAATCTAACCCAATCGGATTGGTTCAGGGAAAAGTTGCCGGGGTAAACATTATTAAAACAACCAGCGACCCAACCTCTACAGGATATAATATCCAAATCCGTGGTTTTTCAACCTTAGATAAAGGAGCAGGCACTTCTCCACTTTATATAGTGGACGGTATTCCAGTTAATAATATCGACAACATTTCTCCTGATGAAATTGCAGCCATGGATGTATTAAAAGATGGTTCTGCCGCAGCTATCTATGGTACAAGAGGAACTAACGGAGTTATCATTATCACTACAAAAAGAGGGAATAACCTGGGAAAAGAAGCAAAAACGAATGTTGAGTACTCCAGCTATGTTTCAGGTTCAGTGCGTAATGGTGATTTGGGAATGGCTACTGCACAAGAGTTTCGCGACTTAGCCACTATTTCGAAAGGCAAAGTAACACCAACAATTTTCTCTGACGGATCAGGAACCGACTATAACACTGATTGGGTATCAGAGTTATCACGTCCGGTTGCCATTTCCCATAACCACAACATTGCTATTTCAGGGGCATCAAAAGATTTCAACTATCGTGCGTCACTGAATTATAAGAACGCTGAAGGGATTGCTAAAAACTCCAACCGAGAAGAATTGATCGGAAAAATTGCCGCTTCACAAAAAGCACTTGATGGTTGGTTGGAATTACAATATGATTTTTCATACATGCACTATCGCAACGACTATTTCACAGGGGATTTTAAACAAGCTGCGATTGTAAATCCTACTTATCCTATATATGATGCAACAACCAAGTCAGGATATTATAATCCTCAGGGAACTGGACAATCCAACCCTGTAGAAGGGCTTAAACAAAAGGAATCATATCAGAATGGCAATTATTTCAGAGGATCTATAAAAGCTACAGTAAATATTTTACCGATTAATGGACTGAAAATAAATGCTTTTGCTGCAATGGAAGAAGGGAATAATCATAATTTTTGGTCCAACGATGTCATCAATTCCGATAAAATTGCTTCTGGAAAAGCAGGAAGGAAAAGCGACTTTAACATCAACAAATTATTTGAATTTACTGCAGATTATGCAACACAATGGGATGTAAATAGTTTGACCGTTGTTGCTGGTTTATCTTATCAAAACTTCCTATACGATGGAATGGAAGTTTCCAATAATGGTTTTCCTACAAGTAGCACTAAATATTATCAAATAGGTAACGGATCTGCGAGTAAGGAAAGTTTGAATGCAAGTTCCTACCGCAATTCGAATACATTGGCTGCCTTATTTGCCCGTGCCAATTACAATTATGACGATAAATACTTGCTGTCAGCTTCTATCCGCCGGGAAGGATCTTCCCGTTTTGGACCAAATCATAAATGGGGCTGGTTTCCTGCCCTGAGTTTAGGATGGAGAATGAGTCGCGAAGATTTTATGGAAGGTGTAGACTGGTGTAAGGACCTGAAGCTACGTTTGGGATTTGGCGTTACGGGTAACAATTTAGCTTCAGATTTAAAATCTGTTGCAATGTTATCAACAGGTGGAACTTTCTGGTACGATGGTAAAGATGTTTACACATACACTGTAAGCCAGAATGTCAATCCGGATTTATCGTGGGAGAAAAAATATGAATACAATTTAGGTGCAGATTATTCTTTATTGGAAGATCGTGTATTTGGAAGTTTAGATATTTATTATCGTCAGACCCGCGACTTGTTATGGGATTATGATGTTCCAACCCCACCATATCAATATAAAACGCTATTAGCCAATGCCGGACAAATGGATAGTTACGGTGCAGAACTGGCAGTGAGTTATGTTGCCATAAAAAACAAAGAATGGAGTTGGACAACTACGCCAACAATTGCATTCAACAAAAATATAATAACCAAGCTTTCAGACCCGAGCAAAGGTTTTAATTACAAACAAAAAACTTCAGGTGGTGTTGGAGAGAATGGTGTAATGAATACTAACACTCAACTACTGATTGAAGGCAATCCAGTAGGAGCCTTTTACGGTTACAAATTTGCAGGGTGGTATACCGACATGGGAACTTTGACTCAAAATTATGCTGAAAGTAATGGTGTGTGGATGTTCAAAACACCAGCAGGAGGTTATAGCTCTGATCCAACTGAAAATCAACGAATGGTGCTGGGTAGTGCCCAACCTGTATTGACTTACGGATGGAATAACCTATTCAAGTATAAAAACTTTGATTTAACAGCATTTGTTCGTGGCGTTATAGGAAATAAAATACTGAACGTGACCCGCTGGGCATATGGTCCTTCTTCATCTCAATCTATGAACGTATTTTTGAAAGATGCCAAAGCAGGAATTTATACCAATAAAACTTATTTTACCGATTACTATTTGGAAGATGGCACTTATCTTAAATTAGACAATATTACTCTTGGTTACACTTTTCCATTAAAACAAAACAAAATGATACAATCTCTAAGGGTATATGCTACTGGCCAAAATTTACTCACAGTAACAAGTTATAGTGGACAAGACCCTGAAGTTAATACTACAAGCGTTTGGGATTCCGGTATTGATTATCCTGATTTCTATCCTACAGTTGCCAGCTTTATGCTTGGATTTAACATCACTTTAAACTAAATTGATAAAAAAGTTAATCATATGAAAAAGTTAATTTATATAGTATGCATTTTGGTCGGTTTTAGTACTATCACTTCTTGTGATAGTTGGTTGGAAGAAAAAAACTATGGAAATCCAACTGTACAGGACATGGTACAAAAAGAAGAAAACATCATATTACTTGTAGGACAAGCATATGCTGACATTAAATGGGTTCATGACCATTGGGGGTATTGGGGAGTAAGCTCATTAACCTCAGATGAATGTGTCGTACCAGTTCGCATGCCTGGAGAACACTGGTCAGATGGTGGTTACTGGAAAAATTTGAATACACACAAATGGAACTCATTTGCAGACGCATTTAAAAACATTTGGAATACCACAATCTCCGGAACTGTTTTATGTAATAATGTTCTTGCAACTTTGGATGAGAATAAAAATGTCATGTCAGAGGATACTTACAACGCCTTTGTTGCCGAATTAGAAGTTCTTCGTAGTTATTATTACTACATGCTTTTTGATTGTTTCGGACGGGTTCCATATACAGAAGAATATAAGGAAGGAACAAAACCTCTCATGGAACCTAATGAAGTGTGGTCTCATTTGGTCACTACTCTGGAACGGAATGCCCCTAAACTATCAGTTGTTAATGATGCAAATAGAGCTGTAAATTACGGACGGGTTACTCAGGGAATGGCTTATTCATTACTTGCCCGTTTGTACCTGAATGCCCCATCTTTTGGATGTACGCCTCAAAATGTATCAGTTGAAGGTATGACATTTAACAGTGAAAATGATTTTTACACAAAAGCAGTTGAAAGTTGTGATAAAATTATCAATGCCGGTTCATATATTATTGAAGATAACTTTTTTGATAATTTTAAAATTCAGAATGAAGGTAGTCGTGAGAATATTTTTGTAATTGTTGAGAACGGTAATGCAGAGTTCGATCCACGCAGTGATGGAAGTATGATGAACAAACTCAGACTCACCATGCTCACTCTTCATTACAGCCAACAGACCACTTGGGATATGATCACAAAGCCATGGAACGGTTTCTGCGCACGTCCAAAATTCATCGAACGTTATGAATCAACTGATGTACGTGGACCTGGAAATGAAGGTCTTGGGACAAAAAACACTAAACAATGGGGTTGGTTTGTAGGACCTATTTATGATGCCGCCGGAGTCAGCATACTTAAAGATGAGAATCAGGATGATGCTATCATTCGTCCGCAAATAGAATCTTTGGATGCTGCCAAATGGGGTGATGGAGCGAGAATGTTTAAGTATGAAGTTGATAAGGAACAAAAATATGCTTATTGTGAAAATGACTTTGTATTGTTCCGCTATGCTGATGTGCTTTACATGAAAGAAGAAGCCATCCTGAGAGGTGGAACCGGAGTCTCAGGCATTAACACACCCGACTTCCAGCGCATCCGCAAACGTGCTTTCGCTTATGATGCCGACAAGGGAGCATCCAAAGTTTATACTCCGGCGACATTGACACTAGATGAACTCTTAAATGAACGTGGCCGTGAGTTTGCCTGGGAAAACATACGTCGTCGCGATTTAATTCGCTACAATAAATTCTCTGATAGCAACTATGTACAATATGTTGAGGGAAAAGAAGATTTCCGGAAATGGTTTCCTATTCCTTATTCTGTCATAGAGAAATCAGTTCGCGATGAAAATGGCAATCCAATATGGACACAAAACCCGGGATACAATTAATTAATCTTTTATATATCCAAAAATTATTACAAACAACCAATTAAATTTTTATTAAAATGAAAACATTGAAAAAATTCAGCCTTTTTGCAGGAGCTCTTGCACTGGCATTAACAACTTTTTCATCATGCGACAAGGAAGACCCTGCAGTAATTGTGGAAGACGGTTTTTATGTTACCGGTGACGCTACCGGCTCCAGCAATCTCTCGATTAACTACAGAATGGCGTCAGGAATCAATGAAGTAACAAAAGCTAAACGTGCCGGCATGTACGAAAAATATGTTGCACTTGAAGCTAATAAAGACTTTACTCTGTTACTTAAAGAAGGTAACGTTGAAACAAAGTACAGTGCTACTCTGACTGAATTCAACACTCAAGGTGAAGGTGATCAACCAACGGTAACTCTGTTAAGAGGTACTTTAGTTTCTGGCACCGCAGCTACTCCAATGAAAGTAACTACCAGCGGTTTGTATCACATCGTATTAGATCTGAACGAAAATAATGATCTGGCAAATCCACTTATCATTGTTGCTCCTGTAGAATGGGGTGTAAGAGGTGTTAACGGTGACTGGGGATGGAAGAAAATGAAAGCGAGTGATTTTAACCGCACAACAATGACATGGGATACTACTTTCACAAGTACTAACGCTGGTACATATAAATTTGCCTATGGTGGTGGATGGAAAATTCAATTAGACGATGCCGGTTTAGTAAAAGCAAACACCAATTTAGGAGTTGACATGGTACAGGGAGGTGCAGACATTGACATGCCGAAAGGAACAAACATTAAACTTACTTTAACATGGACACTGGCTGGTGGCGAATTGTCAAAAAGCTATGCAATGGCATTAACAGGCAATATTATCATCGAAGATCCTTCTACCTTTGTTGTAGGCTTCAGCGGCAGTGCATTTGGTTCTAACACTAATCCTCCTGCAGATTGGAGTGATCCTTCAGGACCAACGTTGGCAACTTACAGTGCGACACAAAGTAATATAACTAATACTACAACCAAGGCAGGAACATATGTGTACAATATTTCTAATCTGAAGATGGATGCTTCAAAAGAATTTAAAGTACGTTACAATGGTGCATGGATTGGCGTCAACGGTATCGCCACCATGGTTGGTGAAACATTTGGAGGTACTGATAACTTTGTTGTTAATACAGCTGCCACTTATAAAACTGTGAAATTTGAAGTAACATGGACCGGCTCTAAGGCATCTGCCATCAAAGTTACTTTCACCAAATAATTATTTAATACGAAAATAATTATTTAAATTAATAAGAGCTTGCCTCAACCGGATGTTGAAGGCAAGCTCATTTTTTGTATAATAATCTCAATTCCCCTCCAATTGATACGAATATCCCCTTCCATACATGCACATCGAAGCTCCCAATCTGAACATTACCGTCACCGCATCCGAAAAAATACGGTAGGCTTCAATGCTGTCGGGGGGAAAGTCTTCCTTGCGGATCATTGTCATGGCAGTATGTGCCGCATTCCTCAGGAAGTCTTCCACCTTTGTGAAATCAGCTGAATCAACGGCAATGCCCATAATTTCTTCCATGATGTATTCGTCCATCGCATCAAATCCGCGGGGATTGCGAAACAGCGCATAAGTATCTGTGGCATAAGCATGTCTCTCCCACTCCGTGTCCCACAGCATGGCCACACCCATCCCCACATAAGCAGCCCAGGCAATGGCTACTGCAGGATACTGAAGTACCTCTGGTACAGCGTCGGCCATGTATTCGGGCGCTATCTGATTCCATTTGGCGTCGAAATCGTCGGTGGTGAGTAGCTGTCCGGCAAGCAGTTTTTCCTGCGTGGCCTGTTGCAGTAATACTTTGGTGAGGTTATCTGTAAATGCGGTATAAAACTGAGGATGCGACATAGATTACTTTATTATGTAAAAAATACGGCTGCAAAGTTATCATTTTTTCATTATTGACATGCAATGCCTATAAAAAGCGAGAGGGCACCTTTACAGGCACCCTCTCTAAGCATAAATGCATATGTTGTTTTGTAATTGAATACTGTTTTTACATCCTGAGTTTTGATTTGTATTAGTCTGATACCCGGTTGATTATTGTATCTTCCTGTACCGGCTGTCAGTCCGTTCCTGAATCACTTTCCCTGTCCGTTTTACCGATCAGTCAGATTGCGCTTTTCGCGGTGTGACAACGACTTTTACTTATCTTTGAACTCCGGTCGACGGTCGAACTTTCTTCTTCACTTGTTACAGTGTTGATTTCCTGTTCATCCGGTTTTTTGCTTCATTATTCATTGTCTGTTGCAAAAAGTATTTCAGTATTAGCTGTAATCTTTACTACCCCTTATTGGTCAGACTTTGTCAGATTGCGGACTTTTACTCTTTCCTGTACCAGGAATGAACGTTGGTCCTGCAGATATTCCGTAACAACTATGGTTGCTTCGGTGAGAGTCGGTCAGTATTACCTGTCTGCTCTGCAACTATCCGCTGTTTTGAACGCCATCATCGGTTTCGATTTATTTTCTTCTCCTGTTACAGAGACTTAAATTCATCATTTCCTTTACCATGCGACAAATGTTTTTTGTTGCGTTACAAAGCCTGCCGGTTTTATCCTTTTTGCTTTGTTACTACCTTTGTATTGATTGCCGTGACTTTTAATTTTTTTGTGCTGCATCGTCCGGAACTTCTGATGTCACAACCGGGAAAACTGGAGGGTTTTCTTTTTTTGCTGTGACCCGGAATTCATGAAAGCAACGAATTGCTTACGATGATATTTCCATTCCCGACTACCCGGCTTTCCTGTCTTTTTGACGGACAGGTTGCGTTCTATTCAAACGCCCATATTATTGTGAGTCCGACACTAGGAGAACAACATTTCGGCAAATCACCATAACCATACCCGGGCTATACCTCCCTCCGCTTGCTTTCGCTTACGGTTCGGAAGATGGCTTTTGAAGCAGGCCATCAGCAACTCACACAAAACATCCCTTTCCCTTTGCATCCGGTTTCAATTTTCCGGTATCGACTTGTAGATGTTTCAGTATTTCAAAGACCGTTCAACATGTGATTTATGTTTTGAGCCGAAACTCATGATGCAAATATATAACATGCACTATGGGTTTTCCAAATTTTTTTAGCTGTATATATCAACAACTTATGAACAGGAGTTATCAACAGGCTAAAGCACTGAGAATCAATTATACATTTCTAAAATTGTTGATAACTACCAATTATTTATTTATCCAGCCAGAGACGAAACTCGCGCGACCTGGCATTGCTTACATAAACTTCTTCTTTAAAATCGGGCTCTAAAACAATTTTTATCCGGCTTTTCGACAGCACACTGATTCTTTTGATGGCACTGATGTTTACAAGGAACTGTCGGTTTACTCTGAAAAACTCTTTGTTGGGTAAAATGGTCTCAAGTTTATCCAATGAATAATCAAGATCGTATGACTTACCGGCATTTGTCATCATAAATACCGACTTCTCAACGGAGAAGAAATAAGCTATCTCAGAGGCTTTCACCGATAGCAGAGAGGCGCCGGAACTCACTAAAAAACGTTGTTTATATACTTTCTCACCCTGATCCATCAACCCCGACATCAAATGTCTATCGGGTATCAGTTGGTCATGAAACTTACGGTATTTTGCGACACTTCTTTCCAGTGCTTCCCTGCTGACCGGCTTCATAAGATAATCAATGCTGTTCAACTCGAATGCCCTGAAAATGTATTCGTCATACGCAGTAGTAAAAATAACCGGGCTGCGTACCTCCGTTTGTTTGAATATCTCAAAACTCAGACCGTCACCCAACTGAATATCAAGCAATATCAGATCGGGAGTTTGTGCCTTTAGAAAGGTAACTGCCGACTCGAGACTATCACAATAACCTGCGATCTCAAAGTCAGGTGCCACTGTTGCCAGCAACCCCGCAATCCGCCGGCAGGCAGGAATCTCATCTTCTATAATCAAAGCTTTTTTCATCATTGTTCTCGTTTGTGTAACAAAGGGATACTTACCACAAATTTTTGTCCGTCATTATGTACCTTTACTCCGACTGAGCCTGTGAGCATATATCTGCCTTCGATATTCTTCAGACCTACTCCGGTGGATCCCTGTTGCGTTTTCTTTTGATAATTGTTTTCTACCATAAGCATATCCTTTTCATCATAAATACTTATATATAAATGATTATTATGTGTGATGACGTTGTGATTGAAGCAGTTCTCCAACAACATCTGCAGGGCAAGTACCGGAATATTTTTCGACATAGCATATTCAGAAACCTGTACCTCTACCGAAAAATTATTCCCAAAACGCTGACGCTGTAAACGTATGTATTTTTCAACAATCAACAACTCCTCACCCACAGTGACTAAATCTCTACTGCCGCTCGTAATTGTATACCGCAGATATTCCGACAGATCCAGTACATATTTCTCGGCTTCAGGTTTATCTTCAACAAGCGACACCAAACTGTTCAGACTGTTGAACAAAAAGTGTGGATTTACCTGCGCCTTGAGGGCATTGTATCTCGCTTCAATATTATCTTTTTCTAATTTCACTGACTTTGAAAAATGATATTTCCATTGCCTGTAGAAAAACACAGCTTCATGAATGGTGACGATAAGAAAGGTAATCAGCACTGTAATAAGGATATCGCTCTGATTCTCTTTAAGCCCATCAGCATAATTTAATTCATAATGCCATGAATAATACAGATTGGCCAGCGCAACAAAAGCAGCTAAAAAAAGAATAATCAGTGCAATTTCAACAATCAGATGCTTCAGAGGTTTGATTTCCCATGGAAATTTGTTCCAGACAAATACTACGATCGTCATACTCCCGCCCCAAATCAATACGGTATTGATAAGTGACGGAAACAGAACATTCATGAGCGTAAATTCTTTATCGAGAAAAATACTGAATATTAAACCGATAATAAAAGATACCGATACCATCAGCAACACAATCAGGTACCACTTCCGATACACCTGACCACCAAAACTTTTCTCTTTTGCCATCGCAACTTTATTAATGCAGTAAAAGTAATAATTATTTTCAGAAATTGATCCGATACAGCATCATCGGAGCAAAACCCTGTTGATAGATGATGCCTGTTTCCTTCAGTGTCGGATTGTACTGTTCTGCGTAAAGATTCTTATGACTGGTTACGTTCTGTAAATCCAATCCCCATTCCTGAGACACTTTTCCATGGTTTTTCTTATAACCGATGCGCAGATCTGTTCTGAAATAATCTTTGTACTTATTAACGTAAGCCTTTGAGTAATCAAACACTTGCTGACCTGCAGCAATCGAAACATCCAGATCGATGGGAATATACCTCATACCTCCCGACCATACCGTTCTAACATCGAAAGTCAGGTAATTATTCTTACCGATCTTCCATTCATAACCAGCCAACAGATTGGCAGCAAAGTTTGAATTGAAAGCAGTATTACGCCATACGTGATCATGTCCCTGATATTTTGAATCGTAAAGCGAAAGGGTGAGCAACATATAATATCCTTTACTCAAAAACTTTTCCACAGTGAGTTCTGCCCCGTAGTTGCGCCCTTTTCCTTCATTTACCAAACCGCTATACCGTTCGATATAATAACCACTCCCGGCATTCAGCATCGAGAATTCACCTGCACTTGTCGACACAGGAACATTATACAAATGCTGGTAATACAATTCCGATTTAATTCTGAAATCTTTTCCGGAGAACCAGTTATAGCCTAAAACAAACTGATTCGACTTACTGAATTGCAGGTTTCTGTTTTTTTCAGAATAGGTCTCGGTAGTTTCATCATATTCTTTATAAAAATATACTGAACGTGGTTGCATCTGACTATGCAGACCATAACCAAGCGAAAGCATGTGATGTTTATCTATTTGCCATTGCAGTGCAGTTCTCGGCTCGAGCGAACTCTCATTATTCAGATCGTAAAATATGTAATGAAGTCCGGCGTTCAACGAAAATTGATCTGAAAACTTATGCAACCAACCTGCATAGGACTGCACATAGATTGATGGCGCATTTTCTGTTTTGGTAAGTAAACGGTACTGCTGACTTCCTTTTATCCTTGCCGAATCTTTAAATGAAGTTGAAAGCTGTTTGACCGAAATTCCGGCCGTCAGGAAATCGGACGCACTGAATTTATGCCTGAGCGATGTGGAAACTGCCCCCATCCTCTCGTGCATATCACCTGCGTAATACGTAAAATAGCTTTTTTGCACATAGTCAATCGTGTCATTCAGGATACTGGATCCTGACGCCTGCCACGACAGGGTAGATTTGAGTTTGGTTCTTTCCGACAGCATAAGCGTATGCGTCAGGATGCTTACATTCAACGAAGCGCCAAAATCGGTTGCATAGCCCATCTGACTGTGAGTAGAGCTTTCGCTCACATCAAACGAACGGTTAAGACGGATAAAGCTGTTTCCATAAAGGCCAAAAAAACGGAATCGTCCCAGCTTATGTGTAGGCACATCTGCTATCACCGTGAGGTCGTTATATTCAGGAATTGCCGTACCTGTACCGACATCCATACCCATTTTACTCACCAACTGCAGTGTTGAATATCGATAATCGACCAGAAACGAACCTTTAGGCGATTTCTTACTAAATCTTAGCGGACCTTCAGCAGCCGCTTCAAAACCATTAAACCCAACCTGACCGGTAAACTCATACTTTTCTTTGTTACCCGACCGTATATTCAGGTCAAACACTCCCGATAGTGCGTTTCCATATTCTGCAGAAAAAGCTCCTGTCATAAAATCGGAGTTCGATAACAGATTATTGTTCAGCATACTTACCGGTCCACCCGTAGAGCCCTGTGCCCCAAAATGATTCGGATTCGGAACATCTACCCCGTCGATTCTCCACAACAATCCCATCGGTGAATTACCCCGTATAATAATGTCGTTACGCGAATCATTCCCCACGACCACTCCCGCAAATGCCGATACCATACGGGCAGGGTCACCCAAACTTCCCGCAAAGCGTTCCGTTTCTTCTACACTGAACGAACGCGAACTCACCAGCGCCATTTCATTTAAAGATTTCTCCTTCGATATAGAGGTCTTCACTACTACATCTTTCAACTCAGTCACTTTCTCTTCCAGTTTGAACGAAAGGGTTGTTTCTTTTCCCGAAATCACCATCACCTGATTAAAGGATTGCGCATTATACCCCAAACTGGAAGCTGTAAACGACCATCTGCCAGGTTGAATTCCCGGAATAACAAACTCACCCTTTTCATCTGAAACCGAACCTATCAAAGGATCTGTTTCACTTATCACGACCGTGGCACCTACAACCGGACTACCGGTAAAGGCATCCACCACAACACCCCTTACCGTTTGACTCCCCTGCTCTGCTGCAAACAGGCTTAATGAAAAAAAACTACAAATCATGAGAAAATCCCGTACCTTCATATTATTAAGTTTTTTACCACATTTGTCACAGGAATAAACATAGAAAGAAAAATCTTTTGCAACTAATGTGGTTAATTGTTTATATTATATTTCGAAGGCAAAAGTACAGTCATCAGCATCTGGCTGAAAACTTTTTTCTCTGAACAGCGATTTTTCCCTCCTGAATGAGGATAACGAAATACAAAGCATACATCGATTCACACTCCTAATCTGAAACTGATCGCAATTCCGATAGTCAATCTCCATATCCCCTCTTATCATATATTGAACGATGGACATCGTTCAGTCATGACGATAGGCATCGTTTTAGTTGAACGATGAGCATCGTTCGATATGTACACAGGGAAGCAACAATATCTGATTTCGGGAATACAGAATGTCCTGCATTTCAGCGCACGATTGGGTTCACTAAGGGAGTGGCAGTGCGGGGCTCTGCAACCAATGTACTGCTATTCGAATACTGGGTGGTAAGTTTAAGCTGGTATTCACCGGGAAGAAGACCTGCCGGGGCTAAAAAAATAACTCTCTGAGGATAATTGCCCACAAGTGTATTAGCGGAAATCTTCCAACTGGTACTGGTTTCAACATGTATCAGTTCAATGTCGTTCGATTCATGATTACCAACTATCTTTATGCGACTGCCTGCAAGTATCACAGCTCCTCCGGGACTAATACATTCATTGGTTTTGCCGGTATTTTTATCATGAAAAGTATTGATACATGGCCCTATCTGTGCACCGCCACGGATAACAATATTTGCTTCTTCCATCTTCCGTTTGAAAGCAACTAAAGACGTGGCCTGCAACTCAATTTTATGCATTTCAGGATCCCAGTGCTCTTCATTTTTATTGAACGTGCCGGACATCCCCAGTTTAAGGTTAACCGGACCTATGTTTACCGACGCCCCGTTGAGTAATTCTTCTTCGGCCATTTCCATAAAAAGTTCAAGTGCCGCTTTGATGGTTGAAGGATGAAATTCAGTACCCCGAATGGAGATTCGCTGAATAATATCTTCTTCAGTGAGCGTTTTGGTAGTTACAACGCGTCCGAATTGCTTTTGTGACTCGGGAGAAACTTTGAGATCGTACAATTCGATGATGAGGGAGGAGGAGGGGTTTTTCATATGCATATTGTTCACTTTTCGATTTCGTTTGTTTCTCTATTCAGTAATCCCTTTTTAGCATTTAGCGGCGAAACCACCGGCTTTCCTGTTTTTGTTTCTAATTCCATCCGGGCATTCCGGGCAATTTCTCCGCCTTGTTTTGCTACCTGAGCATGTTCGTCCATCGTATCGGGATTGCTTGTTTCTGATATTTGCTTGGTTGAAAGCTCAGCGAGCATATTTAAAACCAGTTCGGCATTCGTCATATTGTCACGCAGGTTCTCTTTTTTCAGGCCTTTGTATTGCTTATATTCCTTAGCGGTTTTATCTGCCCATGTTTTATAAATGATATCGGTCAGGGTAGCGAAATGCAACCCTTCCTCCAAGCCCCTTGATTTCCATTCGTCTGTTAAGTCCTTCCGAATCTCAATGCTTTTCATACGCTGATTGATCCAGCTGTCGGAGTAGCCTAAGCGTTTATAATCCATCATGGCCTGATTAATCGACAATTCAGGATCCTGCAATTGATCTAATCGCTCTTTGGCAACTTGCGCAATCCATAATTTAAAGGGTTCTGCTTTAGGTGAAGGGATGGATTGAATCAAGCGGAAAAGCTGCTCGGTGGAAACTACATCGGTTATGTAGTTTTTACCATCCGCAGCAATCATCTTCAGTTGTCCGATAAAATCGGACAACTCACTTCCTTCAATTTTCAGCTTCTTTTTCAGGTCATTCCAGTACTTTCTCGGACGATCGGTGCCTGTCAGCACCTCCACCACATCTACAACAGAAAAATACCACTCTTCACTTTCTTCGTCCCACGCGGTACGAACCTTCTTTTCTTCAAACAGTTGAATTTGATTTTTCATAAAAAATAATTGTTAAATAGTTATTGGTTATTGAGCGCTTGGCTCCGAATTGCATTTATATGATTTTGTAAATCACGTTTTTTCTGTCATTATTCTTCCACAATCTCAATCTTCTCAATTACATCCCCTTGTCTAATCGCATCAATCACCTCTAAACCTTCCACTACCCTTCCAAAACAGGTATGATTGCGATCGAGATGCGCTGTATTGCGACGACTATGACAGATAAAGAACTGCGAACCTCCGGTGTTCCGACCAGCATGTGCCATGGAAAGAACTCCCCGATCGTGGTACTGGTTATCACCGTCGAGTTCGCATTTGATGGTATAACCCGGCCCACCCGCTCCGGTACCGTAAGGACATCCGCCCTGAATCACAAAATCAGGAATTACACGATGAAAGGTAAGTCCGTCGTAGAAGCCTTTCTCAGCTAAATCAATAAAATTCTTAACGGTATTCGGAGCATCTTTTTCGTAAAATTCTACTTTCATCACTCCTTTTTCGGTGGTAATAATTGCTTTTTTCATTTATTTTTGTTTTTAAATTATTTTTTTGTCTAAAGTCTGCGGTCCGTTGTCTGTTGACCGACCTTACTCCATCGGTTTAATTCCCAACTGCTGATAGGTTTCGCGCATAGCTTCCTCATTATCTGTAATCACCAGCAAAGAATCTCCCTCTTCAAGATGGGTATTCCCTCTTGGTATAAAATATTTATGATGTCGTTTTACCATAGCCACAAGGGTATGATCAGGCAAATCAATATCCATCAAACGGTCACCATGTTTGAGTATCTGTTTATCTACGGTTATTTCACAGGTGGCCGATTTTATATCATCGGAGAATTCAATATCAAATTCTTTCAATTTTCTTTTCTGCGGTAAAATCTGTGTCAGATTCAGCCATTTTGCCATTAACGGAACTGTAGTTCCCTGAAGCATCAGCGAAAGAATAGTGATAAAGAATACAATATTAAACATCATTTTAGCCTGAGGCACGTCACTTATCCAGGGATAAGTAGCGAAAATGATTGGCACCGCTCCTCGTAAACCTACCCAGGAGGTAAATGTTTTGGCTTTGAATGATAAATTTTTAAATGGCAAAAAAGTGACAAAAACAGAAAGGGGTCTTGAAACAAGGATCATGAACATCCCGACAATAATCCCAATTCCCGCAACAGGCAACAACTCACTGGGTTCCACCAACAAGCCCAATGCGAGGAACATGATGATCTGGAAAAGCCAGGTCAATCCATCAAAAAATTTCATGGTACTGCGACGATGCACTACTCTGTGATTTCCAATCAATAAACCTCCAAGATAGACTGCCAGATAACCATTGCCGCCTATAAAAGAGGTGAACCCAAATATAAAGAACATCACTGTCAGCATTAAAACAGAATATAGAGCATCATTGTCGAGATTTATCTTATTGATCAGTTTGACTGACAGCTTGCCCAGAAATGCCCCGGCCAGCGCACCAAAGATGAGTTGTTGGAGGAACTTCAAAACAACCTCCCAACCGCTTATTTCAGGAGTGTTTAAAAGCTGTATCAACACAATAGTAATCATAAATGCCATCGGATCATTACTACCGCTTTCAAGCTCAAGCAGAGGACGCAGATTTTCTTTTAAAGATAGGTTTTTTGATCTTAATATTGAAAAAACTGAAGCAGAGTCGGTTGACGACATAATTCCTGCTATTAGTAGCGACTCAATGAAAGAGAAAGTTACGCTTTGAATTATGTTGTTTGTCAGCCAATAAATAAATACGCCGGTTATCAAAGCTGTGAGCAATACGCCAATTGTCGCAAGCATAACACCTTGAGTGGCAATTGGCTTCAACTCACTCACACGGGTGTCGAGTCCTCCTGAAAACAAAATAATATTCAACGCAACAACACCTATATATTGTGCAACCGAAGGCGAACTGAATTGAATTCCCAACCCTCCGCTTCCGGCACCAATTCCGATAAATAAAAAGAGCAAAAGTGTCGGAACGCCAAACTTATATCCTGTTTTTCCGGCCAAAAGACTTATAAACAGTAAAATAGAAGCAATAAGTAAGAAAAATTCAAAGGATAATGTCATAAAGCAGATTTTGTATTTACGCAAATATAATATTTTTTTCAAAAACAATTTGCCTAATTAAAAAAAACGCTTTATATTTGCAGCCGCTAAGCGAGAGAGGTACCATAGCTCAGTTGGTAGAGCAAAGGACTGAAAATCCTTGTGTCCCCGGTTCGATTCCTGGTGGTACCACAGAATAATTTTACAAACCGTTGTAATTGATGGAATTACAACGGTTTTTTGTATTTGCCGGTAAAACAATGGTAAAACAAAATTGAGAAATAATTTCAAATAACCGCTTCATTGATAGTTTAATCTATAAATAACTATAAAAATATGAAAATCGCACAAATAGGATCAGGACGCTGGGGGAAAGTAGTACTAAGAAATCTTGTCGAATTTCCAGTCATTGAAAAGGTATTTGTTTTCGATTCAATCAAAACAAATATCCCGGTCAACCTTAGCGATAAAATCATTGTTTGTAAAAGCCTGAATGAAATATTACAACAAAAAGATATTGAAGCGGTTTTCATTACGACACCTGCCGCAACACACTTTGAATTGGCAGCCGCCTGCATGAAATCGGGAAAGGATGTTTTTGTAGAAAAACCCCTGACCTGCGATTCGTCACAGGTTTCAGCATTAGAAGAAATTGTGCGGAAAACATCACAGGTGATCATGACCGACCACACTTTACTATTCGACACCCATATACAAACCATAAAAAAAATCCTTATATCAGAGAAAATCCAACCCGTTTTTTTTGATTTTATCCGCTCAAACATCACAGGGAACTCCGATATGAATGTGATATGGGACCTGGCTCCTCATGATATTGCCCTGACTTTATACCTGGCCGACACTCCTGTCAGATCCGTATATTGCGGATCGAATGCCACACAGGACACTTCTTTTTTCATCCTTACCTTCACAAACGGAATGGTTGCTAAAATCCAGCTATCATGGCGATATCCTTTTAAAAGGCGGGAGTTATTGCTGGGACACAAACAAGGCAGTATCTTTTTTTCAGAACTCGACAGGGTTTTTACGCTCAAACGCTACGATGTCAATAACATGCCTGCCACCATTGCTCCATCGATCGACAATATGAGCAATGATAACCCTCTGAAAAATTCAATCGGATTCTTCCTATCTAAAGTTGGCTCGAAAGATATGGAATTCTCCCTGCAGCAAACTTCTTTTGCAAAATACGCTATTAACATCATCGAATCACTCCATATCTCCATGCAAACTAACAAAGTTGTGAATTTACAGATGTAAGGATTTTCGGGTAATTGCATTTTGCCTGTCATTGTATTATCAACACAAATAAACGCTATAAATGGCGTTTTCTATTCATCGGCATCATCTATATCATGCAAACGCCATAAATGGCGTTTCTATTCATCGACATCATCTATACCAGACAAACACCATAAATGGCGTTTCTATTCATCGACATTATCTATACCATGCAAACGCCATAAATGGCGTTTCTATTCATCGACATCATCTATACCAGACAAACGCCATAAATGGCGTTTCTATTCATTAAAATTCTATATCTTTGTGCTTAATTATACCGAATTTATTCACACTCAAAAAAACTACTCCTAATGAAAAGGATACTTTTAGCATTTGTTTCGTTGATTCTTATCACAGCCGCCCAAGCTGATGAAGGCATGTGGATGTTGCCACTTGTTGAAAAACTGAATATACAGAAGATGCACAACATGGGTTGTACACTTAAGGCCGAAGAAATTTACAGTGATCAGCAAATCAGCATGAAAGATGCGGTTATTGTTTTCGGAGGAGGTTGTACCGGTGTGCTCGTATCGAATCAGGGGCTTATATTCACCAATCATCATTGCGGCTACGGATCTATACAGCAACTAAGTGCAGTAGAACACAATTATCTGAAAGACGGATTCACAGCAAAGGAACTTTCAGATGAAATTCCTGTACCCGGACTGACCGTAAAATTTCTGGTGAACATTACCGATGTTACAGAAAGAGTGTTGAATGTATTGAATGACTCAATGGCATTTAATCTCAGAAAAACGAAACAGGATTCAGTAATCAACGTTATAAAGACAGAATTCGGAAAGGATAATAATTATATCATTGAGGTAAAACCATTTTATTCCAACAATGAGTTTTACGTTTTCGTGATGGAAGAATTCAAAGATATACGTTTTGCATATGCACCTCCAAGCTCTATTGGTAAATTCGGAGGCGACACCGATAACTGGATGTGGCCGCGCCATACGGGCGATTTCTCTGTATTCAGGGTATATGCCGACTCAACAGGCAAACCTGCTGAGTATTCCGCACACAATCTTCCCTACTCTCCAAAGAAATTTATCCCCGTTTCAACAAAAGGCTATAAAGAAGGTGATTTTGCTATGATTATGGGAAATCCCGGTACAACATCACGCTATCTGACTTCTTACGGAATACACAACAGAACTGAAGCCACTAATCGCGCTCGTATCGACGTACGTGGAGCGAAACAGGAAGTTTGGAAATCGTTTATGAAAGACAATGAGGCAATCAACATTGCTTATGCCGGCAAATATGCCCGCAGTTCAAATTACTGGAAAAACAGTATCGGCATGAATAAGGCAATTATGCGTTTAGGCGTTATTGACAGAAAGCAGGAAGAAGAAAAATCATTTGCTGCCTGGGCAAATGAAACTCCTGAAAGAAAAGCCAAATATGGCAATGTACTGACCGACATGAAAGAAAACTACGTCAAAATATTTCCCACATTGCATGCTACCAGCTACCTGCGTGAAGCTTTGATCAACGGGGTGGAAATGCCCGGGATTGCATCCGACATTGAAGACATGATCGTATCAAAACTCGCCACAGACTCCATTATAAAATCACTTGGAGAAAGCTACAAAGATTATTATCCTGAAGTTGACAAAGCTACTTTTGTGGTCATGCTTAAAACTTACCGAAAGTTTGTCGACAGCAAATATCTTCCGGTAATTTATCAAACTATCGACAAAAAATTCAAAGGAAATTATGATGATTATGCCAAGTACATTTATGATAAATCAAGTTTTACCGACAAAGATAAATTAGCTAAGAAACTTAAATCCGGCAAGGTAAATCTTAAGAAAGATCCTGCCCTGATTTTCCTTAAAGAGGTGGAGAAAACACTTTCTGATCTGAATAACAACGATTACAACAAGAGCAAAGATATTGTAGCTAATGCGGAAAGACTTTTTGAATCAGGATTGAAAGAGATCAACGCAGCAAAAGGCACCAAATCGTATCCCGACGCCAATTTTACCATGCGTCTGACTTATGGCAATATCGGCGGATATGAACCTGCTGATGCTACAACGTTCAATTATTACACTACAACAAAAGGGATTCTTGAAAAAGAGATTCCGGACGATATGGAATTTGATGTACCTGTAAAATTAAAAACAGCCATCATCAACAAAGACTTTGGACAATTTACGCACCCCGAAACCGGAGAAATGGTGGTCAATTTCCTTAGCAACAACGACATCACCGGAGGTAACTCAGGAAGCCCTATCTTCAATGCTCAGGGCGAATTGATAGGATTGGCTTTCGATGGCAATTGGGAAGCGATGAGCGGTGATATCGTCTTTGAGCCCAAACTGCAACGTACCATCAACCTTGACGTACGTTATCTGCTGTTTGTCATGGAAAAAGTTGGCGGTGCTGATCGCTTAATTAAAGAACTGGAGATGCATTAAAAAGATACTGCACCTCCGATAAGGAAATTAATCCCCTGTACCTGATAACCATAGAACTGCTCGTATTTACTGTTCAGCAGGTTATTGACTTTGGCAAAGGCCGAAAAAGTACGATTGAAAGAATAGGATGCACCCAGATTGATATCCAGCTTGGGCTGCATCTCTTCAATAAGAGTATCGCCCAGTTTTGCATATCTTTTTCCTTCGTAAAACAGATTAGCAGCAACTGTCAGTTTGCTGTTCACACGGACGTCTGCGCTCATATCGGCCTCAATAGCAGGTTTCATCCATGCAAAACGTTCGGTAGCAACTTTCCAGTCGTTATATACTCCTTTTAACTGTATATTGACGATATTTTTGTAGTTATAATTCATGCGAATCCCAAACCGGAACAAGTTAACATCACTATATACCGCATTAAAACGATTGGTGTACAAAGTTGCAGAATCTGCTGACAATTGGGATGATAATGATGCATAAGCCTTATTCACAAAGAAATACTGGTCATCAATATAACGATAATCAACAAAGGCATCCAACAATAAATTATGAAGCGGTTTTAGCTTGAAACCAAAATAGGGATTCACAGGCACATAATTATCCTTTACGCGCAAATCAGAATAAACATAGGGATTCTCCGCATAAATACTATTGAGTGTCGAAGGAGTAAAGCTTCCTGTAACCCCACCGTAAACCGACAAATGTTTTGGCAGTATCTTCCACTCACCATTCACATCGGGCATAGGATTAAACGGACGTCCGTGAATAAATGAAAAGGCTGTTTTTACTCCGACACGCAGGTACCAATCCGTTCTTTCAATCATATAATAAGGATTCATTGAAAACACAGCATAATAATTCCAGAAATTGATGGCCGGGGCATCATTCTGTCGGTAAAACATGTTCTGAAGTTTAAAATCCATTCCGAACCTATTAGCCCCTAAAGGATTACTGAAGCCATAGCTGGTAGTAACAATATGTTCCTGCAATCCGTTATCAGAGTGAAACAGGTCATAATTAATCTCTCCTGAATACTTATGTCCTCTGACATTAGGCAGTGAGCGTATTCCTGCATGTACATTGTATCTCCAAAGCATGTCAGCGAGAGGACTGGTAGCCAGACTTAGCAAACTAACATCCTGCGGTGTACGGGTAATTCTTTCCAACGCCTGTTCCGTGTATACAGGTGTCGGCCCGGAATACAGATGCGCCCATGGAAGCAAACCAACAATGTCACCGGCGCCATCAAAATTCTTTCCGTAGTAATTAAAATATTCGTGAGAAAAATTCATTCCTGCATATAAATCATATTTTTTAAAGAAATGATTGTATTTCAGGATCCCCTGACTAAGCGAATGCTGTTTATCACCAAATGTTCCGGTATGATTTAGCAGCAGGTCCAGTCTGTTTTTTTCATTTTTTATTACAGGCAATGCAACATCTCCGAGAGTATTCCAGTAATTACCCATCCCTAAACGCACATAAGCACCTATCTGACTGTTTTTTTGTTTCAACAACATTTCTTCCGGGGAAAGAGGCAATATACTCTTATCAAAGGGAAGAGGCTGATATATTTCCGAATAATCCACTCTTTCCTTAGCATTGCTAATCTGTAGTATTTCCGGTAAAGTAGTAATTTTACCTGCATCTTTCACTACCGGTTGAAACTCACGTTCCACAGTTATGTTTCTGTCGACCTCCTCCTGTGCTGTCAGTTTTGTAAAGCAAAACGACATCAGCAGGATGATTATGAACGTATTTTTATTGTTTGCAAACATATGACTTGATGTTTTTTATTAATAAAATCATTTTCAATTGATTACTCTTGACTTCTCACGTTGAGATATTGAAGTCAGGCGACCGGTAATCATCGTTTGAATATCATCATTTACCTTGTAATTCCGCTGTAAACTCAGCAAATACTGTTTGGCCTGAAAATCATTATTTTGTTTGATATAGATATCAGACAAAAGAACGAAACCACGAGCCAACCAATACTGATAGGGAGTATTTTTTTTAGCAAAATCAAGTACTTCTTTTTCTGCAGCTGAATAATTACCCTGATCAAAATACACTGACGCTAACAGATATTTTGCTTCTGCACCGTTTGACGTACGGGTATCCTCCGACAAAACTTTCAAATCCTCAACTGCCTGACCTGATTTTCCGATAGCGATACAGGCTTTTGCCCTGTTGTATTTTGATTCTGCAATAATTTCAGCATTCGACTTTGGATCTGCCAGTATTTCGTTTACGATTGTAATAGTTCGCTGGTATTCATTCTGAAAATAGCTGCAGCGTAATATTCCCAGACGTGCGATATTCCGGTTTTCAGTACTTTGGGCGATTTTTTCAAATCTTTCAAAATAACGAAGAGAAGCTTCATAATTTTTTTGATCAAATGTTATTTCGGCTGCACGCATCAATGCTTCTTCCATATACTGATTGCCTGCAATACTGATGACTTTCTGGAACTCAGTCAACGCATTCGTAAAATCTTTGGTGCGGTAATAGCTGTCGGCCAGATAATATTGAGCAACAGTACAATAACGGCCACCGGAACAATAATTTTTCAGATACATTTTGAAACCATTGACTGCCTGCGTGTAATTGGCATTCATATATTGCTTTTCAGCAGCGATATAACTGATGGAATCTTCATGATTCACACTGATTCCGGGAACTTTCATATCGATATTTTTCACATATGCGAGATAAGCCGGCACATTATTCAGTTCAATATAAATATGTTCAATGCTTTCAAGAGCTGTAAATGCTTCTACCGATCCGGAATAATTAGTGACTACCAACTTATATGCAGCCAAAGCTTCCATCATTTTGTCCTGATTTTGATAGATCATACCAATTTCAACCGCAGCCTTACGGGCTGAACCGGTATTAGGAAACAAGGCTATCAGCCTTCGATAAGTATTAAGCGCTTCATTTCCATTATCCAGCATCAGATAAGCACGACCGATTTCATACAGGGCATCATCTGCATATTCAGAATTCGGATAAACATCCACCAGGTCATTCAATCGGGAAATCTTCGTCGTGTATTTCTTTTGTAATCCGGCAACATAAGCGCTTTGGAACAAGGCATAATCCCCTGTATTCGGACTCAGGTTGGCTGATCTGGAATACAACATTTCGGCATTTTTAAAATCTCTTTCGTAAAAATAACAATCCCCGATACGGTTAAGAGCATCAGCAAAAACATCAGAATTCTTTTTTCTTTCGAGATTGGTATAGAGCTCAAAATACTCTTTTGCCTGCTTGAATTTCTTTTGTGAGAAATAAGCATAACCCATTCCATAATGCGCTCCTACATAATTTTTACTTTTCGACACATTGGGCGTATTGAAATAAGATTTCAGGTCGCTAATACTGTTATCGTGCATACCGAGACGATAGTAACTTTCCGAACGCCAATAATAACTTTCGCTCACATAACTTCCTGCAGGTGCATTCTGAATTGACAAAGTAAAATAGTCGACTGCCTTTTCAAAATTATTCTGAGCAAAAGCCTGTGTTCCCAATTGATACAGCAGATATTGCTTTGCTTCCAGAATTTTGGCATTGGGCTGTGCAACTTTTTGAATTGATTGATATGCTACCTCATAATTGCTTGTCGACATATATTCCAAAGCCAGATAACTCTTTACCTTATCTGCATCTCTTGAATTCGGGAATTCACGTAAAAATTGTTCAAACGCAACGATTGATTCTCCAAAAGCCGAGTTTGTTTCATATGTGGTCAGAGCATAATTCAACAAAGCCTCTTCACGCACCTGAACATCAAAATTGGTACGCAAGGCTGCTTCAAAAGCAAGACGGGCATTCACTTTATCATTAATTTTGAGGTAAGCATTTCCCAAATGCAGATAAGCATTCTCGGTAAGTTTGTCAGCTTCAGTTGTCACCCGCTGGAAATAAGGAATCGCAGAATTGAATTTATTTGTCTGTATATGAGCAATCCCCAGAAAATAAAGGTCACTCCTCAACGCCTGAGATGTAAGGCTATCATACCGTTTGAGATATTCAATGGTTTTGCTGAAATCATTATCCGCATAAGCCAGTTCACCCATAATTCGATATACTTCCACGTTATCTGGATTATTCGGATAATGTTTTAATATAAAGTCAGCACGGCGACTCAACTCTTCCCTGTCACCTAAAAAATAATATATCTGAAAAAGATGATAGGCAATTCTTTCTTTAAATTGCGGGTCACTTTCAATATTCAAAAACTCGGGTAAGGCAAGAGTATAATTTTTCAGCACATATTCAGTATAGGCATAATAATAAGTAGCAGCAATTTTACGTCCGGAATCTTTTAGTCTCAAATCTTTAAAGATTGTCAGGGCCTGGTAGTAGTCTTTCGTCTGCAGGCAGGCATATCCTTTACAAAACAAGTACTCATTTTGTTCCCGCTGAGAAAAGTGATTGTCGTTTACTTTTGAAAAATAACCTAATGCACCTGCATAATCTTTATCTTCATAAAGTAACATCCCCAACATAGCATTTACTTTATCATAAAAAGTAGTATAGGGATGTTTAATCAAGAAATCTTGAATAAGCGAAAATACATTTTCCTGACGCAACTCATACGCGTTTGCAATCAGATAAAATTCAGCTTCGTGTCGTTGACCTGCCTGTATCTTGTCAGCTTTTTCAAGAAACTCTTCAAAACTTCTGGAAGATGCAGCATATTTTTGTTGATTAAACAGCTCCTTTCCCTGTTCAAACAATAAATCAGGATGCGTATAAATCAACGTTTGCTGTGCCTGAGTCGAAACAACAACCCACACAAGCATTATTAGGGTTAAGATTCTTTTCATTGATAATATTTTGATTTACTTATATTTCTTTGTCGACTGCCAACTGTCGGCGGTCTACTGTCTGTTGTCTGTTGACATTTCACCTATTCAACAAAAACCTTCCTACCGCCTGTCGCATGGATTTAAAACCAAACTTATCAACATCAATCTGATCCAATGGCAGGAAGGAACATTCCTTCACATCATCAGCAGGAATCGGAACAAAATTCTCACCCACCTCAAACAAGAAAAAAAGATCCAGGGTTGGGAGCATCCATCCACTGTACAAATAATCATTAGGGATGGAGAACAGGTATTTCCCAGCATCAACTTTCATGCCTAATTCTTCAAGTATTTCTCTTTCGATGGCCTGTTCAGCCATTTCGTTTTCATCAACAAATCCTCCCGGTAAATCAAACTTTCCCTTTTCCGGATCATTTGCACGGGTGCAAATCAACAATTCATCTCTATGATTGACAATAAACGCGGCCACCGCAGCGGATGGATTCACATACATCACAAACCCGCATTCATCACATCGCATGGATTTTACATTATTGGGCTTAAACCCTTTGGAACCACATACAGGACAATATCTGAACAATACATCAAACCTCATAAATACATCTTTTCGCAAAGATACAATTTATTTAAATAAGGTAATTTTTTAATAAATGAAATATGGCATTGTTAATAACTTTTCACTTAAAGTGTTTATTTTATTGCGATTAATACTGTATTTTTGCAAAAAACAATGGAAATGAGCCGTAAACTATCATTCATTCCCGATGACGATTCCAATGAAGTTGTAAAACGTTACGAAGCCTTTCTTTCCCGTAATAATGTCTCAGGATATTTCGACGTTGAAGAGCTGGAAAGTATCGTGGATTACTATCTGCGTAAAGGCAGAACCCGCGAAAGCTCGAAAGCGCTGGACTTCGGCTTCATGCTACATCCGGGCAGCACTGTGCTCATGACAAAAAGAGCAAAGATCTATCTTGCTGTCGGCGAAACAAAAAAAGCGTTCCGCATTCTTGAATCACAGGGCGAGACTGACGATTATGAAGTAAATCTTCTGAAAATCGATGCTCTCACCCGCCTCGACCGAAACAAGGAAGCGCATTTATTGTGCGAAAAACTAATTATTTCAGAATCGACCGATCAGGACAATGTATGTCTTGATATCGCATATATTTTTTTAGGACAATTTGATCCTGATTCTGCTTTCAAATATCTTAAACAGGGAGAAATTTATAATCCTAAAAATATTGACCTGTTGTTTGAACTGGCTTTCTGTTACGAACAGCGCCAGGATAATGATCCGGCAATCGACTGCTACAACAGGATCATACGTCTTGATCCTTATTCAGCTGAGGCATGGTTCAATTTAGGGCAAATTTACTTTACACGTCAGGACTTCCAGGAGGCGCTTATTGCATACGGTTATGCTCAGACAATACGACCGGAGGATTCACTTACCTGTCTGCAAAAGGGTCACACCCACTTTCAACTGCAACAGTATGAAGAAGCCCTGGAAGATTATTTCAGTTATGAAAAAATGTCGGTTGAAAACTGGCAGACCTACCTTTTTATAGGTGAATGCTATGAACGCCTGGAACAGTTCACCCAAGCCATAGAATTCTACAGAAAATCACTGGCTGAAAATGAAGAAAACTTTGAGGCACTCACTGGCATAGCTATATGCTTACTTGAGCAGGAATTCTTCAATGAAAGCATCGTGTATATCCGTCGTGCGCTGGAGCTAAATGAAAATGCCGCAGACGCGTGGGTATATCTCGCCGAAGCCCTGACCGGTATTGACGACACTCATGGTGCATTGTTGGCTTATCTGAAATCCATCGAACTCGATCCGGACCAACCGGACAGCCTTATGGCCGTTGCTAATATTTGTATGGAACAAGGAGAGTTCTCTTTGGCACTACAGTATTATCTCGAAGCTGAACGCCTGGACAGTGACCATGAGCTTGAAAACATACACCTGTTTATGGCGGTTGCCTATTTTAAGGTTGGTGCAACCGAAGCATCAGAAGAAGCCCTGAAAAAAGCGGTCGCTGAGAATTTGGATGCGTTAAAACTCTTCAGGGAACTTTGTCCGGAATCAATTGAATAATATTAACCACATTAATTGCATAAGAAAATATCAATTTTTACAGTCCAAGTCAACATAATAATATATTTGTAAAAAACATCACCAAGAAAACAGTAGAAATAAGCAACATGAGAACGACAACAAAGAAAATATCAATTATATTACTACTAGCATTCATTACATTAGGAGTTTATGCTCAGGATGTTGCTCCTGGAAAGGACCTGTCAGTTGTGCAAAAAGTGGAACAATGGTACGAGCAAAACATGAACTATTATACCATCACCTTGCTGATGGCAGTAGAAAGTTCTTTTATCCCTTTTCCCTCGGAAGTGGTGATCCCTCCTGCCGCGTACATTGCCAGCAAAGAAGGAAGCGACCTTAACATCTATCTGGTAATACTCTTCGGAACACTTGGTGCCTTATTGGGCGCTTATGTCAACTATGCACTGGCTTATTATCTCGGTAGGCCTATTCTGCACAAGTTTGCCGACAGCAAAATAGGACATTTATTACTGCTGAGTTCAGAAAAAATTCAAAAAGCTGAAAACTATTTTCAAACGCACGGTAAAACATCCACTTTTGTCGGCAGATTGATTCCCGGCATCAGGCAATTGATCTCCATTCCTGCCGGTTTGGCAAAAATGAACTTAATCACCTTTACCTTGTTTACTTTTCTGGGTGCAGGTATATGGAACATCATTCTGGCATTATTAGGATATATTGCAGAAGGCCAGGCTGATTTAATAAATACATACTCACATGAAATCGGCTATGGGTTCCTAGTAATAGTCGTAATCGTGTCAATATTCTATTTCATCAGATATTTGCGTAAGAGGAAAAAATAATGAGATTTTTTGGTTTGATCGGTTACCCCTTAGGACATTCCTTCTCCAGAATATTCTTCACACAGAAATTTGAGAAGGAAAATATCGCTGCGCAGTATAATCTGTACCCTTTAGAAAATATCAGTCAGTTTCCGGAGCTGATATCCTCGATCGGATTTACAGGTCTCAACGTTACTATCCCTTACAAGGAAAAGATTATTCCTTTTTTAAATGAACTTGATGAAACTGCAGCTGAAATAGGCGCCGTAAACGTGATTAAATTCAGTAAGGTAAACGGAAAACTTCATATGAAAGGATATAACTCCGATGCCATAGGATTTGAAAAAGCCATTCTGCCTTATCTTAAAGACTATCACACCCAAGCGCTTGTTCTGGGAACAGGAGGTGCCTCAAAGGCTATAGATTACACACTGCGTAAACTTGGTATTAAAACCACTTTTGTTTCAAGAAAATCTTCGCCGGGAATTTTATCTTATCAAGAGTTGAACCCGCGAATAATTAAAGATAATCTATTGATTGTCAACTGCACTCCATTGGGAATGCATCCCAACACCGAGTATTGTCCCGATATCCCATACGATTTACTTGGTTCCAGTCATCTTTTATATGACGTTATTTACAAACCTGAAGAAACATTATTTATAAAAAAAGGCAAAGATAAGGGTGCGGTAACAGTTAATGGATTAGAGATGTTGTACGGACAAGCAGTGGCAGCCTGGGAAATATGGAACAATAAGTAAGTAAAAGGTAAACCAACTCAGCATAACAACAAAAAAACAACGGTTATGATTGAATTTAAAACCCCATATACTTTCGACAAAGTTGTAAGGTTATTGATTGGTATCGCTATTCTGACACTGATATTTCTATTATTCAGAAGACTGAGTGCTGTATTAACGCCTTTCTTTATAGGGTGGTTGATTGCATATCTGTTGCATCCTATTGTATGTTTTTTTCAGTACAAACTGAAATTTAAAAGTCGTATTCTTTCGATTACGACCACTCTTGTCCTTTTCTTCAGCGTAATTACCGGCATCATCATACTTTTGATTCCCCAAATTTCAAAAGAAATCAATAATTTTTCTTTACTGATACAGAATTACACCGGGAATCTGACGGTTGATTCTTTTTTACCCGTTGCATGGCAAAATGCAATTATGGAGTATTTTTCAGGTTTTAATCTGACAGAAATGATCAACAATCCCAATATCATGGAGCTTGTCAAAAAACTCACCCCACAATTATGGGGTATATTCAACACCTCCATCAGTTTTATACTCAGCTTGATGGTGGTGGTGATCGTGTTGCTTTACCTCATTTTCATCCTGAAAGATTATGAGAAAATTACTGAAAGCATTCCTCACATTATTCCTCAAAAATACCGTCCGGTTGTTACCGGTATCTTTTCCGACATTGAAAGCGGCATGAATCGCTATTTCCGTGGACAGGCATTGATTGCACTTATTTCAGGTGTTTTGTTTATCATCGGCTTTCTTATTATCGATTTGCCAATGGCCATTATTTTCGGACTCTTTATAGGATTACTCACTATGGTTCCTTACCTCAAAACAGTGGCGATTGTCCCGGGAATGTTTCTTTTTATTCTGAAAGCTTCGGAGCCCGGACATACTTTTGGTGGGGTTTTGTTAAGCGTTCTGATTATTTTCACCGTCATTCAGATATTCGAGGACCTTTTCCTTGTCCCCAAAATCATGGGTAAGGTTACCGGACTTCAACCTGCCGTCATCCTGCTCTCCCTTTCAGTGTGGGGTGCGCTCATGGGCGTCATCGGTATGATCATCGCCCTACCGCTAACCACATTAATCATCTCTTATTACAAAAGATGGGTGATTGGGGCTGAGGAACAGAACATAATAAGCGGAGAGCGAAGAGGTAATAACGAATAGCGAATAACGAATAACGAATCCGTAGAGACGTTGCATGCAACGTCTCTACGGTTCAACAATTCAACATTTCAACATTTCAACATTTCAACAATTAAACAGTTAAACAATCCGACATGTCCCAGAAATCAATATTATTCGTATGCCTTGGCAACATTTGTCGCTCTCCCATGGCAGAAGGCGTATTCAACAAACTGATTTTCGAAAAAGGAATCTATAAAGATTTCATCGTCGATTCGGCAGGATTGATTGCTTATCATCAGGGAGAACTTGCTGACAGCCGAATGCGGGCACATGCTTCACGTCGCGGTTATAATCTGATTCATCGTTCGCGTCCGGTTAAAGCAGCCGATTTTGATAAATTCGACCTTATTATAGGAATGGATGATCAAAACATCCGTAGGCTGATAAACCTGGCTCACACACCTGAACAAACAGCAAAAATCCGCCGGATGACGGATTTTTGCGTTAATCTTCAGGCATCTGAAGTTCCCGATCCTTATTATGGTGGCGAACAGGGATTTGAATATGTTATTGATTTATTGGAAGATGCGTGCAACGGATTATTAAAGGCTATCTCACCCCAGCCTCTTTAAAACATTCCCGGCAAATCGGCTCATACTCAGCTGTTTCACCTAACAAAACCCGTTTATCACTGTCGACCAACCTATGCGAAACATAAGCCAGCGAACCGCAACGAACACAAATGGCATGTACTTTATACACATCTTCGGCAATAGCACACAAGGCCGGCATCGGCCCAAAGGGAATTCCCCGGAAATCCATATCGAGGCCTGCAATAATCACCCTGATACCCTGATCAGCCAACTGATTGCAAACTTCAACAAGGCCATCGTCAAAAAACTGGGCTTCATCAATCCCGATTACGTCCACATCATTGGACATCAGCAGAATACTTCCCGACGACTCCACGGGTGTTGACCGGATGGAATTTTTATCGTGAGAAACCACCTCATCTTCAGAGTAACGGGTATCGATTTTAGGCTTGAAAATCTCCACCGTTTGTTTGGCAAACTGCGCTCTCTTTAACCTGCGGATCAACTCTTCTGTCTTTCCCGAAAACATGGAACCGCAAATAACTTCAATACTACCTCTTTTTTGTGCAGTCAAACGGTTTTTCTCTGAATATATCATGGTTATTCTTGATTTTTAGCTATTTTTTTGATTATTTATTCTTTTCAAATCATTAACTTTACGGCGCATTCGTAAATAAAAAATATATTTGCAAAAATAAAAAAAACATCCGTTGAATAATCAATTTTTGGAAAAAGATATGAACAGAGCTTTGCTTGTCAGCCTGCTGAAAAAAAATATTGATGAATTGATCCTGCTTACCGAGGGATTCTCGGAAATGTCGGAGTACCCTGCCGCCATTATCCATTTAGCGAGAAACAAAACAGACGATATCAGGTCGTACATTGACCAGCTTGGCAATATATGCGAAAATACTATTTCAACTGCTGGCGCTATTTCTGACGAAACAATAGTTCAAGACACAAATCTTTGTGAAGATACAGAAGAGAATTTGAAAAGCTCTTCTGAAATAATCGTTGCACAAGGAGCACCTGAAGAAGTCAAAGTAATTGAGGAAGAAATCATCATCGACAAAGAAGAGATTTCCCAAAATGAGGAAAATGAGGAAGTAATTACAGAAACGGAGATTTCTCAATCTGAAAATGAAGAAGCAATTAACATATCTGATATTGAAGAAATTACAATTATAGATTTGGTAGAAGAACCTGAAATAGTGACAGACAATGCAGTTTCGGCTCCGCAGGAAGCTTATGAAGCACTTGCATCTGACAACACAGCCTCAGATAAAAAAATCTCTATCGCAGAAAAGCTGGCTTCGCAAACTATCACCCGCAATGAACTTCATGCAAAAAATGAAGCTGGCGGTATCAACAATACCATCAACTATATGAAAGTTGATGACATACGTCAAGCCATAAGTTTGGGAGATCGCTTCAGATTCCAGCGTGAGCTTTTCAGAAACAATGGTGAAGAAATGAATAAAATGCTAAACTATATCAATCTGTTGGCCAGCTACGACGAAATAGTGTCTTTTCTTCAAGCAAAATATGGTTGGGCCGAAGATCATCCGGCAGCCAATGACTTTTACCAGATCATCAAACGTAAATTCTGAGAATGAAACTTTATGTAGTCCCAACGCCTGTCGGCAACCTTGATGACATGACCTTCAGGGCAATCCGTGTACTTCAGGAAGCTGATCTGATTCTGGCAGAAGACACCCGAACAAGTGGCTTCCTGCTGAAGCATTTCGAGATCAAAACCCCTATGCAATCACATCATAAGTTCAATGAGCACAAGACCATTGACAGCATCATCCAGCGATTAAGGTCCGGTCAGATCATTGCTTTGATCTCCGATGCAGGAACTCCTGCCATCTCCGATCCGGGTTTTCTGGTAGTACGCGCCTGCGTGGAAAATGACATTGAAGTTGAGTGCCTGCCGGGAGCAACGGCTTTCGTTCCTGCATTGGTAGCCTCAGGAATTCCCAACGACAGGTTTTGCTTTGAGGGATTTCTTCCTCAGAAAAAAGGAAGACAAACCAAAATAAATGCTTTAGCCACAGAAACCAGAACCATGATTTTTTATGAATCTCCTTTCCGTTTGGTAAAAACATTATCGCAGTTTGCAACCGTTTTTGGGAACCAAAGAAAAGCTTCCGTTTCGCGTGAAATCTCAAAATTTCATGAAGAAACCAAGCGCGGTACTCTTGAAGAACTGGTGCAACATTTTACCGAAAACACACCCAAAGGAGAAATTGTGTTAATTGTTGCAGGATTAGAATATTAACACTAATTTTGCAGCGAATTTTAAACACTCATTTCTGAGTATAAATTCTGAATGACTATTATAAAAGTTTTGTCCGGAGGACACATAAAATGAATACAAAAATCTATTTTCTCATATTACTTGTCGCATCACTTACCGCCTGTAACATGAAATCCCGTGATTATGAATCACTTCAGGCCGAGCGTGACTCTCTTGCCCGTGTACAGCAAGCCATGCAGGCTGAGATGGATACATATTTTTCCACCATCAACCTGATTGAACAAAACATTGAGAAAATAAAAAATGCTGAAAAACTGATTACAATGAACCCCGACACGGAGTTCGACGTTGACACCCGCAATAAGATCAATGAAGATCTCACTTACATTAATGAAATGCTGAAAGCCAACCGGGAGGAAACGAACAAACTGAGAGAAAAATTACGCAAAAGTTCTTTCAAATCAGCAGAACTGGAACGCACTATCACCCGGTTAATAAAAGCACTTGATGAGGAAACCATGAAAGTGAACAGCCTGAACGCACAACTCGCAGCCAAAGATTCGCTGATTATACAACTGAACACTGATCTTGAAAATATGGCCGGAAATCTTGATGATCTGAAAGAGAAAGATGCTCAGCATGTTTCAACCATTAAAGAGCAGGATGAAACTATTCATACTGCCTGGTATGTATTTGGCACAAGAAAGGAGCTAAAAGAACAAAAAATTATCACTTCAGATGGATGGTTCCGTCCAAGTCGTGTGCTGGAAAGCGATTTCAACAAAAGTTATTTTGTTCGTATTGATGCACGTAAAACAAAATCTATCCCTTTATATTCATCAAGAGCCAGAATACTGAGCACGCATCCAAAATCTTCATATACACTTGAAAAGGAAAACGATAGCTTCACCTTACTAATCATTGACACCCAGGAATTCTGGAGTGTGAGCAAATACCTTGTTATAGAGGTTGATTAAGGACAAATTCAATTACATGTATAAGTTTGTATTTATCGACCTCGACGATACACTCTGGGATTTTCATACCAATGCCAGATTGTCGTTGCAGCAAATGTACCTCAATCGCAACCTGAAAGAACACTTTCAGAGTTTCGACGAGTTTTTTACCATCTATGCAAAAAAGAATATTGAATTGTGGGAAGCATATGGTAAAGGTGAGATTACCAAAGATTTTTTAATGGCAGAAAGGTTCCGTTATCCACTTTCAAAAATGGGAGTAGATGATGAGCAGCTTGCCGCCGAAATCGGACATCAATACCTTGATATTCTTCCTACACAAACCGCTTTGATGCCCGATGCAATTGAGGTCCTTGAGTATCTTAAGTCAAAGTATTCTCTGAGCATCATTTCAAATGGATTTACAGAAGTTCAGTACAAAAAACTGAAGAGTTGTGGCATTGGACATTATTTTTCTCATGTGATATTGTCGGAAGAAGCCAATGCCTTGAAACCTGACAAAAAGATATTTGAATACGCACTGCAACTAAACAATGCGCTCCCCGAAGAAGCCATCATGATTGGCGATTCATACGAAGCAGATATTAAAGGAGCACAGAATGCCAATATCGATCAGGTATATTTTCCTCTGAACAATGCGTTAGAAGATAACCAACCTGCTACTTACCGTATCAGCAAACTGAAGGAACTGATGGAGATTCTGTAAAACAACTATTTTACAATTTCCGATAAAATAAGTGTTTTCTGCCGTATATCGAAGGTAATTTTATTAACCGATATGGTAGCTCCTGAAATAGCGTCTACCTGCCGTCCAATTTCAAGGGGCTTTGAACTTTTATGTCCTTCAAACTTTTTCAGCCAGCCGGGCGAACTGATCATCTCGCCATGTGAAGCCTGATAATCAAGGATACGCACTTGTAACACCACTTTTTGTTCATCGTACAAAATGAAATAATCAAAATATTCAGCATTTGCCTTCGTATTGTTCTTTTCACCGGATGACCTGTAGGTATTAACTCTTCCTACATAAATATATTTTGCTCGCATCTGAGTGCCGGGATTCACAAACCGATAAAACTTCCCCATCAAATTATATTTTTCAGGAACAGGAATTTCACTCAATTCAACTTTCTGTTTTTTAAATATCCTGCTAAGTTCCCGCTGTAGCTGCCGGTCGGTGGCATCCGGCACAGCAGCTACATAATACGAAAACATTAACAAACTCAACATCAATACTAACCTGTACATAAGTTAAAACATTACGCCAACTCCGGCATTGAGGGTTACTGTATATTCAGGAGTCACTTTTGTTTTCGCAAAATCAACATCTGTCTTCAACACCACTCCCCTGTTTAGTTTAAGCGTCAGTCCGGTCGAGATAATATGCTCCTTATACTGATCTTTCTTCTGCAAACCCGACGTTACAGTCAAATGGGTGTCGTACTCCTGATAGCGTACGAAAGGTACCAGTTCCATATCAGTTTTTTCCAAACCATGCAGCACATCATATCCCGCTTCAACATAATATCCGTACATCGAACTGCCCAAATCGTTGGCAACGCCATTCTTTTTGGTAAATTGATTATATTGATCAGTATTTGACAATTGCGAATAATATAGCTGTGCTCTGGCCTGAAAGCCTCCAGTTTGATAACGGGCATCGAACCCCAGCATTCCAATTCCGACTACTGACGAATCAGCTTTTAATTTTAACACATCGTCGTTCAATGAAATCTTATTATATAATTTGCTTTGCGATTTGCCTACATACCCAGATAAACCCAGATTGAGCCCACTTACACCGAAATACTCAATTCGTCCGGCAAAATTTGGTGAACTAATAAAGGCACTTGCTCCTTTCTGACGGCCTTCACGTATTCCTTTTGATCCGTTCATCAAACCATTTGCACCATCGTAACTTACCGGACCGTTGACGAGCATCAGCTGATATTTCAATGATAGTGGCAAATAATTTCCATTAATTCCGATGCCAATTTCACGCCAGGTGGTGGGTACAATCTTACTGTCAATGAGCGGTCGCTCTACACCATTGAATGTAACCGGCTCATGATAGGGATTAACAATACCCATAGGTATCAGCATCAAACCTGCCTGCAAATTAAAATACCTGTTCAGTTTATGTTGAATATATGCCTGTTCAACCCACAACTCCTTTGCATGTTCAAACTCAATTTCAGAAACAAATTGTGTACGTGCCGAGAAATTATAACCAAGAAACATAACAACACGATGAACATCGAGTTGTCCGTTATATCTTGTATCGTAACTTAGAATCTGATTATAATGCACTTCTCCATAACCTCCAATAGTAAGATTTCCGGTTGTACTGATTAGTTTCTCAGCTGTATTCTGATATTGACCGGTTTCCGACAATGATTGTGCAAAAAGTATGTTTGTCAAAAGCAAGCATGCAAAAAGTAAAATTTTCTTTTTCATCTTGAATATTATTACGATGTTCTTTTTCTGGCGCAAAAATACGGTGTATATAAACAACAAAAAATCACTATAAGTAGTGATTTTTTGTTACAGAATATCGCAATATATAATGAGCTGAATCTCTAATTAGAAGTTCTGTTTTGTTCCTCTCCTGATGATGTAGTACGATTTGCCCTCGTTTTAAAATCATCCTTACCAAAACGATAGTTAAAGGTGATGTTCAAACGTCGTGAATCCCATTTGTTAAACACTTCAATGTCTACGTTATTGTATTTGGCATAGGCGCTACCATTGGCTGTTTGGAAAATATCGCTTACAGACACCTTAATTACACCCTGATCTTTAAGAATTTTCTTCTGTAAGCCCAAATCAATTGAATAAGAAGGAAGTATCACTATATTGCTGACAAGTTGTTTGGACGCATACCTACCGTTAAGTTCAAGATCAATTTTGTATGGTAAGGTAATATTATTGCTCATATTGGCAATGAAACTTAATTGATTCAGCGAAGCAGCGTTGTCGTCATACATCTGAATGGTTTTATACATTCCTGTAATGGTACCATTCAATCTCCACCATTTGAATGGCTGGAACTGTAGTGTCTCAGATAGGTTGGCATCCATTGAATTATTGAGATTTTCCATAGTTTGATACACCGTTTTCGAAGCATCATCCTGACGAATAATTTCAGTAAACAACCCCTGCGTATAATTCACTCCTAAAGTAGTAATCAATGCCCCCTTGAAGTTGTGAGTCAGTCCGGCAGAGTGCGTAAACTGTGGTTTCAGATGTGGATTTCCCACATTATAGGTATAGGGATCAACCATCCACTTAAAGGGATTCAATCGGTGATAGCCCGGACGACCAATGCGGTAACTGTATCTGAAATTAATACTGTTCTTATCATTCAGTTGTTGTTGAACGAAAAATGACGGGAATAGCTTTAAGTAAGAAGTGTCGTTCACCTGACTGGTAACTACCGATGTTCCTTTCGAGACTGTATTTTCCAACCGAAGTCCAAGCTGCAGAGTTGTTTTATTCAACTGTGCACGTGCGTTGACATAGGCTGCCTGTATATTTTCCTCATAGATAAACTGATCATTTTGAGTCATATATCCATTCATATTAATATAACTATCAGTATTCACAAAACTGGTTTTCAACCCCGATTCCAGATTAATGAATTTATTTACCGGAAGCACATAATCGAGCTTAGAAGTAACAATATTAATATCATTCCCCTGAGTGGTTACCACAGTGAGGTCATGATTAAGATTTACTCCATTCACATCATAGTATTTGCCATCCTGTCTGTTTGGACTGGTAAAATTAAAATTTGCGTAGTCCATATCAAATGATAGCGATTGCCCGGTAGAGTCAATATCCCACTTATAATTCAGATTATAGGTGCCATTACCCCAGCGGTTATTTGATGTTGACTCAGAGTTCAGCGTAGAATCCACGTGCATAAACTTATCGGTAAAAGAAGTTATATTCACGGCTCTGTTCTCATTAGAACCATTATTACCTCTGAACATCACACTCAGCACATGATTTTTTGCAATATAATAATCTGCACCGACTTTATAATTATGCGAACTGCCGGAATAGGTTCCATCATTGTCGATTAACTGATACGCCCCTTCAAGAGCTGTACTGGTGAAGCGACGCGTAGCCTCCATACCATGCCATCCGGCCCAATGATAGTTAGAATAATTCCCATACAGGTTGAATTTGCCATAATTCATATTCAGATCCAAACCTCCATTCCACCCAAATTTGCGACCATAGGTCATGCCGGCATTTACACTTCCGTTAAATCCCGGTGCTTTCGTATGTTTTGTTTTGATATTGATAATTCCTGAATTGCCCTCTGCATCATATCTTGCCGATGGATTTTCTATGATCTCAATCTTATCCACATTCTTACCCTGCATACTTTTTAGTAATGATGCCAGTTCGGTTGACGACACATAGGTGGGTTTATCATCAATCAGCACCTTCACTCCCTGCATGCCCTTCAGACTTATATTATCATTATTATCGATGGTAACACCCGGAAGTTTTCGCAAAATATCGTATACGTTTTCAGAAGCAGCAGTAATGGAAGCCTCTGGGTTTATCACCATTTTATCAACATCCTGCTCAATAAAATCTTTTTTAGCAACGACTTCCACCGCTTTCAACTGTTCAGTTTGCTCATTCAACACAATCTTTCTTTCAATAACATCGTTTCTTCCATCTATTTTAAGACTATCATTCTGAAATCGTTTATAACCAACCATACTTACCGACAACACATATTCGCCTCTGGCCACTTTTTGAATTTCAAATTCGCCTTTCTCATTGGAAATCTCTCCCTTCACTATTTCACCTGTTTTAGGATGAGTAAGTGTTGCAGTCGCATATTGCACAGGTTGATTAAACTCATCCACCACCTTCCCTCTTACAATGGCCGTAGAGATTTCTGCATTTGTATAAATTGTCGTAGAAAGGAAGAATAATAGTATAGGTATTGTTTTTAAAAATGATTTCATTAAAGTATATGTTTGAATTATGTGAACTTCATGTTTTGTTTAATTTTAGCATGGTGACAGTCGACAGTCAACTGTCACCATGCTAAAATTATTTAATCAATTAATCGAAAACTCCGGTAAGCACGATTTCGTTACCACGGAAGATGTGTAAAGGATAGCCGGTTGCGCCGACAGCAAAGAACTGATGATGGAGCTGATCAGAGTTTTTGCACAGGTACATTTTGTCGGCTTTTTTGTTAATATAGAAGAATGCATCAGCAAGCCCGTTAAAACTCCTGTTTTCAAAGCTAAAACCTTTTCCCCTTTTTCTGAGAGGTATTCTCATAAATTCTTTCCGTTGAAATTTTGTCAGACACCCGAAAAACAGCATATGTTTCTTGCTATCAGCAATGTTTACTTCATTTTCAGTCTTGTAGACATAAACCGGTTTGACTTGTCTTTTTTCCCAGTTAACATAGTTTTCAATATCCATACGATCCGTTTCACTTATTGTACAACTATCAGGAGAAACAACCAATACCGTATCTGTATTAAAAAATTTCATGGTCAAAGTGCAATAATCTTTTGAAATCAGATAGGGTTTGTTTGATGCATTCACGTCCGTTAGCCCAGTCCAGAGAACAACTAAAACAACAGGAAAACTGATGAACTTTAAAATCTTTTCCATGATGAATGATTAAAAACGTTTAATTGAACCAGCACCATTCAGATTCATCGCAACTACAGGTTCACCTTTATAGATAATATTACCGGCACCTGAATTCGTCGCAATTAATTCTTTTTCTGCATTTACCTGCATGTCGCCACTACCAAAAATGATACACTCAGCTGATTGTGCCTGCAAATCAAACAGATTCAAGTTTCCACTTCCTGAGATAACAGCTTTCAGAAACTTCACATTGCCTTTTAAATCAACACTACCACTTCCGTAAGCAAAAACATCCAGTTTGTCGATCCCACAACAGCTTGCGGCCTTCACACTCCCTTTTCCAGAAACCGAAATTGAACTTAAACTCTCAAAATTTGATTTAATATCCACATCTCCATCCCCTTTATGCGAAATCATACAAAGTTCTGGCATAATCACCATCACTTTCGGATTCGATCTGTTGATTTTTACCGAAGGGTTTGTACTGATTACAAGCTGTCCATCCACAACACTGGTCGTAATGTAATCAACGATATTCTCATAATCCGAAACAATCACCTCAAATCCTGTACCTTTCACAACTTCTACATTTGCAGCAGAAAGCAATTCAATAGAAGTAAATCCGGCTATCACCCTTTTTTGGGAGATAACATTTCCTTTACCTGTAATACCGAACAAACTTATATTACAGGACATTCCTAAAAATAATACTGAAAGAAGAAAAACTTGTTTCGACAACTTCATTGTTTTCATAATAATTAAGTATTAAAAATTATTGTTTTACTATTAGACGAGATCTTAAGTGAATTTGGATTTAGCGAAGTAAAAAAAATTCAATTAACATTGCTGTTATTATGACGAAAACGATCTTGTAATATTACATGACCAACAAAAACATTCACAAAAACACTAATAATCAACCGCTTATCTGATTATAAAAACTTTTTAGCACTTCTGACCGTTTACAGTAAATATCTTTATAATTTTGCGGTGTGATTTTTTTCATTATTTTACATTCAACTTATGAGAAACAATGCAAACAAAAAAAGAAATTAAAGAGGCCTATAAATCACTCAGGTTCAGAGCCGGAATTTTTCAAATTAAGAACACTTTGCACGAAAGGATTTATCTTCAGACTACCACAGATTTGGATCGTGCTTTCAATGCTGATCTTTTTAAATTAAATGCAGGCATGCATCCGAACAAATTACTTCAGAAAGACTGGAATGAATTAGGAGCCAGTAATTTTGAAATGACATCTTATGATGAATTAGCGGTAAAAGATACATTAAGCCCTGCAGAAATACAGCAGGAACTCAGGGCTTTACTTGAAATGCACATTTCTGAACTAAAAAATACTGAAAAATTAGTTTATTAAATCATTATACTTATTGACAATGAGCCTCACGAAAACAATACACATAGCAGAAAATATTCTGCTACGGCCAATAGAACTTTCAGATGCTTATGATATATTCAACACCATTGATACTCAGAGGGAATATCTCGGAAAATGGTTACCCTTTGTCGCTTTCACCCTAAAAGTTGAGGACACCCTGCAATTTATATCATCAGTATTGAACATTGACCCTGAAAACCGCGACGATACTTTTGTCATTCAACATCAGGGTCAATTTGCAGGATTGATTGGTTTTAAAGGTACCGACAAACCAAATAAAAGAACCGAGATTGGCTACTGGTTGTCAGAACCTTATCAAAAAAAAGGCATCATGACGCTTTCAGTTCAATCATTAATACAACTGGCATTTGACGAAATGGATATCCACCGGATACAAATAAAGTGCGCTGTTGGCAATATCCCCAGCAGGAGTATTCCTCTACGATTGGGCTTTAAGTATGAAGGGACTGAACGGGATGGAGAGCTATTGTCGGAGAATTTATTTACTGATATTGAGGTTTACAGCAAATTAAAAACTGACTGACAAGACAATGATTTACGTAGCATTACTTAGAGGAATTAATGTCGGGGGAAACAACAAAATCGAGATGAAGAAACTCAAGGTTACTTTTGAACGATTTGGGTGCAGCAATGTTACCACCTATATTAATTCGGGCAATATTATTTTTGAGGATCATCACAGGAGTCACAGTACACTTACCTGTGAAATTGAAGCTGGAATCAAAGAAGATTTCGGATTAACAATAAAAGTGTTACTGCGGGATTTTGACAATATCCGGAATGTCTGTACCCATCTGCCTGAAAATTGGGTCAAGAATGAAATCATGAGAACAGACGTAATATTTTTATGTGAAGACATAGATGATCCGGGGATCGTTGATGAGCTGCGTATTAAACCTGTCGATCAGGTAAAATATGTTTCGGGTGCCGTTTTGTGGAACATCCTTGATAAAGACTATACACGCAGCGCCATGTCGAATCTGATAGGTACCAAAATTTATAAAGCGATGACCATAAGAAATGTAAATACTGTTCGAAAGATATATGAGTTGATGGCTGAAGTCAATTCTGCCATACAGTAATAAAGCCTTACTACAATTATTTTATTTAAAATTCATCAAAACAAAAAGCGAACAATCATCATACTGATAATCATTCGCTTCATTTGTTGTCTTACTAGGATTCGAACCTAGACAGGCAGATCCAGAAACTGCAGTGCTACCATTACACCATAAGACAATATTGTGTTTGGAAGCGCAAAAGTAATATAAATTGATTTAATATCAAAAAAAATCCACAAATAATTTCAACACATTTGACCATTTATTTGTTAGATAAGCAGATGAGTATATCCAGACTAAATAATCAGCAATAATAAAACAGACTATCATGCCTAAAACAATTCTCATTACCGGTGGTAGTGGATTTATCGGCCATCATCTACAGGAGAAACTTGCTGAAAAAGGCTATGCAATTCGTACACTTACTACGCAAAGGATAAATTCTAATGTAGATGATCAGTTTTACTGGAATCCTGAAACGGGTGAAATCAACAGAAAAGCCTTTGATTCGGTGGATTACATCATCCATCTGGCCGGAGCCAGCATAGGTACCCACCGATGGACAAATCAACGAA
Source organism: Paludibacter sp. (assembly GCA_034927265.1). GTDB lineage: Bacteria > Bacteroidota > Bacteroidia > Bacteroidales > Paludibacteraceae > Paludibacter. The sequence goes on along the minus strand of JAYFQH010000015.1, from coordinate 54,462 downwards.
AACAACTTATTTTAGACAGCCGGGTAAAATCAACAGAACTTCTATTCTATAAAATCAGGCAATACAACATCCCGTTAAAAGCTTTTATCACAGCTTCGGCAACGGGTTATTACGGTTCAGTTACCAGTACGGAGATCTTTGACGAAACATCGTCCGTTGCTTACGATTTTTTAGGAAACGTATGCCGGGAATGGGAATTGGCTGCCGATTTATTTTCAGAAGCAAAGATAAGAACCGTGAAGATACGCACCGGAGTTGTTATGAGCAAAGATGCCCCGGCATTAAAGAAGATGCTGACGCCTATAAAGCTGGGCATCGGCAGTCCTCTCGGAAATGGCAGGCAATATATGCCGTGGATACATATCGATGATCTGTGTAATATATACCTCAAAGCAATTGAAGATGAAAGTTTTTCAGGAGCATACAATGCCGTAGCACCGCAACACATCACCAACCGGGAAATGATGAAGAAACTTGCCAAAGCATACCACAAGCCTTTCTGGTTTCCTCCTGTTCCTGCCTTGTTGCTTAGAATCCTTTTAGGAGAAATGGCAGTAATCATATTAAAGGGTAGCCGCGTTGAGCCAAAAAGACTTATTGAAGCAGGATTTCAGTTTCAATATACCGATATAACTAAAGCAGTAAATCTTTAAAATACGAAATTTTATTTTTTGTACTCCCTTGCCCAGTGCATTACGTTAGCCGGCGAGCGTTTGAAGAACAACTCATTAGCCATGAATTCCATATAGGGTTTGGTATGGCGGTAATACATTTTAAAACCGGCACACAAATAATTTAATCCCGGTTCACCGGTAGGAGTTTTGATGATACGGTTTTTCGGACATTCTCCGTTACACAGTTTCAGAAACTCACATTCACGACATTGGGTCGGTAATTTATCTTTTTTATCGGCTCCGAAACGCAACTGTTTTTCTGAGAACATCATTTCGAAAATGGTGTGGGTCTTGATATTACCGATTTTGTATTCCGGAAATACATAGTGGTCGCATGCATACACATCCCCATTGAATTCCATAACTGAAGCATGACCACATTTTTCAGCATAGATACAGGAACCTGGTTGTTCGCCCACTGTATTGGCCAGTGTGGCATCAAAGATCTGTACAAAGTACTGTCCCACGTCTTTTTTCACCCACTCATCAAAGATTTCAATATAGAATTTTCCGAACTTACGGGCATCCACGGTCCACGGAGCAATCACATAATCGCCGCCATCTTCAGGCCCCATCAGCTTCAGCCCGCTGGGTACATCGTTGATATGAATACGCTCAACAATAGGTGAAAACTGCATGTAACGGCTGCCGATTTCCTTGAAGAAATTATAAATTTCGAGTGGATAATCCACATTGTAATTGTTGATTACCGAAAGGGTATTGAACTCGACTTCGTGTTTCTGAAGCAATTCAATGCCTTTCATCACTTGCTTGAAAGTTCCTTTTCCTCCTTTGTTTTTCCGGTAAACGTCGTGACAATGTTCGGGTCCATCAATAGAAATACCAATCAGGAAGTTATTATCTTTAAAGAACTTACACCAATCGTCGTTGAGTAGCGTTCCATTGGTTTGCAAACTATTGTCGATATTTCTGCCGCGACCATACTTTTTCTGGAAAGCCAGGGCCTTCTTATAAAAATTAATATCGCGCAATAAAGTCTCTCCCCCATGCCAGGTAAAAAGCACTTCGGGCACCGGTTGCGACTGTATATAACTTTCGATATACTTCTCCAGGGTTTCATCGCTCATTTGCAGCGATTTTCTGTTGCTATATAGATTTTCCTTCTCCAGGTAATAGCAATAACTGCAGTTCAGATTACATATTGAACCGACAGGCTTTGCCATCACATATGTAGGCATGGAGAGCGGATTGAATAAGGCTGTTCTCTTTGACATTATTATTAGTTTTGACACAAAAATAAACAAATAATCCGATCATAAAAACCGGATTATTGTTACTTAACAAAAAAGTTACGATGATATCTTATTATAACTCTTTTATCTTAATATTTTTAAACCATACTTCATCACCATGATCCTGCAAAAGAATATGTCCTTCAGCAGCCAGACCGAAGTTGGGCCATACGGCATATTTGCTGTAACTTACCAGTGCATTCCACATCTGGTTGCCACGTTCGTATTCAATAATTTTCACATCATTCAGATAATGCTCTACATGATTTCCTTTTACCACAATGCGGGCCGTATTAAAGAAATTAGCTCTGAAAGGTTTATCTTCAGGAGCTGGGATTAAATCATAAAGTGATCCGAGCTTACGGTTGCCTTTAACACCCAGTTTTGCATCGGGATGCAGCTTGTCGTCAAGAATCTGGAACTCACATCCGATAGAAGATCCGGCGCCTTTATTCAACTCTGTATCAACAAAGTATTTAACACCGCTGTTGGCACCCGGAGTGATTTTAAAGTCTACAGAAAGTTCAAAGTTTTTATATTTCTTTACCGTAACAATGTCACCGCCATTGGTTGACTCCCCTCCTGTTGATTTCTGAACCTTGAGCACTCCATTTTCAATCGTCCATCCTTGAGTTGGGAATGACGTAAGTTTAGCTCCACGCCAACCTTCTGCGGTTTTTCCATCCCAAAGCAGTTTCCATCCCTGAGCGCTTTCTTCTGCTGAAATGGTATTATCAATGCAGTTGGCCTGATAGATTTCCTTGTTATAGGGCCTCCTTACTTTTTCGAGATCGGTGGTGCAAATCCGGATATTCTTCCATTGCACTGTTTTACCTTCTAACTCTGCCTTACCGATAGCATGTACCTGCAACGCAATGAATCCGGTTGAGGTCATATTATCAAGGACATTGGCGCAAGGCACATCGTTAAGCCAGGTGCGGATGGAGTTTCCAATAGCTTCGATACGGATTTTATTCCATTCGCCTGATTTGTAGGCTTTCTTTGCAGCAGGATTTTTATCCAGCGCATACAGCCATCCGCGGCGGGCTTCATCATAAATCCCTCCGCTCCATGCACGTGGTGAGGCATCAAATTCAAACTGATAACCGTGTACGCGACCATCCATATATTCTTTCAGACTATTACTTCTGAATTGTACTCCCGAGTTCAGTCCATCATCCATTTTGTATTCCAGTTCGAGTATAAAGTCTGCATACATCTTTTTTGTGGCTAAAAATGAATTGGGTGAGTTCATTTTTGAAATACCAGTAATAATGCCGTCCTTTACCACATACTCAGCGGTACCGTTGAGTTTGGTCCAACCTTTCAGGTTTTTCCCATTGAAAAGCATCTCCCATTTTTCCTGCGAAACACCGCTTAAACTGCTAACCATCAGGAGGGATAAAATTAAGTTTTTTGTTTTCATAAATATAAATTTTTAGTTGAGAGTTGAAAGTTGAAAGTTAAGAATTGAGAATGATATATTCATATAACTCTCAATTCTCAACTCTCAACTCTTTTGCATTAAATCTTTTCAAAAGTACAGCCTTCCGCTCTTCGTCCGCCACGTAAAGAGCCGTTGATAACACTTCACCAACAGCCGGATCATCGGTAATCACTGAAACGGGACTTTTCTCTTCCACAGCCTTTCCCGACAAGGGGTTCAGCACCGGCCATTTCGTTTGAACGTTGTTGCCCGAAGTGGTAAGACATTCATCGAAAAGCACACAACTTGTTGCCGCATCAGTTTCAGGTCGACTTACTTTCCAGCCTTTACCAAAAGGATGATTACCCAAAGCCAGTACCGAACTGTTGCCCATACTTACCAACGCATCAGTAATATATTCCTTCTCCAGTAGCTGTTTCACAGCACGCAACGCATATCCTTTGATATACCCTGACAGGTCAAGCTGCACATCAGGATGTAAAAAACAAATGGTTTGTTTATCCGGATTTAAATGCAATGCTGCTACCCCATTGCGGTAATCGTTCTTTGAATTGACAGTAACATCGAAATATCCCAAGCTTTGTTGATGGTACATCTGGCAATCGACAAGGATACCGAACAATTCTTCCGAAACAGACATCTCATTCTCATACGCGCCGGCATTCAGTTTACTAAGCTCACTTCCTTCATTGAAACGATTGGCCATACTTTCAATGCTATCAATCTGATCGCTGATATTCTGTGCAATATCCTTTAAATCCTTCCTCTCCGCTTCTGAACAAAATATCAGGTCAACCCTGGTATACATCGCTGAAAACCATGCGTAAAAGAGTTGTTTATTATCTGATATTATTTTTTGAGAATGCTGCATGGCGAAAATTTTCGGGTTGTTTATTTGCTTCTGGAGAATCTTCTGAAAAGATTTAATAATAAAGAAATTATTACTCGTATGAGACTCCAGATAAAATACAGCACAAACGCCGAAACAATTACATAACCTATCGAAGTGACTATTTCAGTCAATGCCGTTTTGTAATAGATGATGGCACCGATATTGGCTACAAAGCCGATCAGAAAGCAAACCAGCAAAGCAACCAACTCTTTCTTTACACGAACTCCGGTAATTATTATGTCTTTCATAAAACTATTGAACTAATGTGACTAATGTGGTTAAATGTTTATTGCCTTATGATTCAGGTAATTCAATTTAAATTCATCAGGAAAAACCAACATTTTTTCTTCTTCCATGGCCTGATGTCCCAACAAACTCAAAGCTGTTGCATAATACGCTTCTTCGGCAATCAGTTTAGGTTGTTTGCCAGTGATCACCGCTTCAGCAAAAGCTTCCAGCATCAAGTCAGTGCCATCTCCTTCAGGTTTTTTGCCTGTAAGATAATGACCTTCATTCTTGTTTGCAGTCTCTGCCGCCCAACTGGTCCCGGCAAAAGGCAAAGTATCGAACAAAGCATTTTCGCAATCGTTGATCAGTTGCAGAAAAGCCGGTGCCGGAGGAATTTCTTCGAAATAATACTTTCCCTTTTCTGGTTCAATAGTACCTTTGTTACACAGGATTTGCTCCTCGAGTCCGTAAAATTTATTCGACAAAACCGAGTCGTAGTTCATCTTCACCCCGTCATCATAAATATAAATACAACTCACATTATCGTACACCTCCCGTTTTTCCTTCCAGAAAGTAATCGCGCCATGGCCCATCACTTTATCAGGAATCCGGCGGGTAGCCCAGGTTCCCAATTGTAACTGATGACAAGCAAGTTCCGTCATAATTCCCTTTGAATGAGCTTTGTAAAGTCGCCAGTTGATTTGCTCATCGAGTTCGGGTGATGGTACGGGACGGCGCCAGTCGTTATTGCGGTGCCAGAAAGTCCTCAGGCCGCTAATCTCTCCAAACATTCCGGAGTGAACCATCTCCACTGCTTTAATATAGCGAGGATCAAACAAACGTTGCTGTCCTACAAAGAATACCCGGTTCGACTGAAGATATTTCTGATATATTTTATGCGTTTCATCAAGAGAATATGCAATTGATTTTTCGCAGAATACATGTTTACCGGCATCAAAAGCATCCATTACCATTTGATAATGTTTATCCAAAGGCGTTGCGATAAGCACCGCATCCACATTCTTATCTTCGAGCAGCCGGCGATAATCATCATACACCCTGGCTCCAGGTGTCATTTCGAGTGCTTTGTCGATCGATGGTTGATAAATATCGCAGAGCGCTACGACTTTCACTTTCGGATTTTTTACGAGAAAACTCATCAGGTGTTGTCCACGCGAGCCCGGACCAATCACACCGATGCGGGCAATAGAGCCAACCGTATTTTTTTGCTCAGAAAAAGCCGAGAACCATGGACTAGTTGCCAGCAATACCCCGCCACCGATCAGTCCCATATTTTTAATAAATTCTCTTCTTCCAATATTTGTTTTCATCAATTCATTATATGCCCCCTAACCCCCTAAAGGGGGAATCGAGAGAAATTTACGATAAGTCCTTCGCAGGCTTACAATCTATAATATTGTTTCCATTCTTTACGTGGAGCTGCCCCTGTTAACAACTGATCTGCCAGTTTGTTATTGGTAATGCGCTTCTTCACCGGATCGAATATCAATTTTGTATTCAACTGCTGTGCAAGCACTCCCAGACAGAACACCTGACTCAGCGGACCGGCAATATCGAACGACGAACGTGCTTTTTCCTGCCCCTTACATGCCAGAAAGAAATTAGCAAAGTGATTCGACGGACTTGCAGGCACTTCAGGAAGTTGACCAGCCATCGCCAACGCTTTTTCTTCAGGAATGATAGAAAGGGTGCTCCCATGGCTACCCCCTTTAAACGTGAGTTCTTTGCTATAAATAATCTTTCCCGGGTTGAGTTTCGAAGGAACAATTTTTCCGTCACTTGGTGGCGGAATAGTCGGGTCGAGCTCTACATTTCCATAACCGGCAGGTACCGGAGGCAGATTATCCAGGCCATCGTACCAGGTCACGTCGCAGGCAGGCATTTCTCCCCTTGCCGGAAATTTAAACTGAATGGTGGATGAATAAGGGAAGAAGAACTTATTATGCCCCTTGGCATAAAGCATATTGATTTCGGTAGGCAAACCCAGCTGCAGAAACTCATGCGCCGAATCGAGGATATGTGCTCCCCAATCGCCCAGCGCACCCATACCATAGTCGTACCAGCAGCGCCACTGTCCATTGATGTAATCTTTGTTATACTCGCGGAACTGTTCAGTACCCAACCATGTATCCCAGTCGAGTGTCGAAGGCACCGGTTGACCGGCAGGCATACTTTTCATGTTGGAATCGAAACCATGCCAGCGGCGGGGATTGTTCATATGAGCCGTAATAGCAGTTACATCCTTAATAATACCCGCTTCTTTCCATGCTTTGAACTGGAAATAGTTGGCTTCGGAATGTCCCTGATTTCCCATCTGGGTAACCACACCATATTTTTTTGCCGCACGCATCATCAGTTCCACTTCGTTGAAAGTGTGCGCCATCGGTTTTTCAACATATACATGTTTGCCGAGCGACATCGACAGCATAGTGATAGGAAAATGACTGAAATCCGGAGTCCCGATACAAACGGCATCTATCTGATTCGCCATTTTGTCGAACATCCTGCGGAAATCCTGGAAACGGGGCACGTCAGGAAATTTATTGATAATTTCGAGCGTATGATCCGCTCCCATATCTGTATCGCACAACGCCACAATGTTGCAATGACCTGTTTTATACAATTCTTTGATAATATCACCACCACGATTTCCAATGCCGATACAGGCAAGATTCACTTTTTCGTTGGTGCCTATTTTACGCGGTTTGTGTTTTTTTGCAGATGCCGTTGATATTGGTAATGCCGAAACTGCAGTTGCAGCAGTGAGCAAAGATAATTGCCGGAGAAAATCACGGCGGGAGGATAGAGAATTTAATTGCATAATATTTAAGATTAAATTTTAAAACAAAGGTAACTGAAATAAAACTCATTTATTAGTACAAATTGTACATTTTTTTGATAATTTCATTCAATTAAGCAATCAAAAATTAACTTTTCATTCAAAATTGTAATTTATAATCCAGAGGTATATCAAGAATACACTCAAACCTAATACACTGCGGTTCTGAATGATGCAGCCGGCAAACCTTCACTATTAAAAAGCGATCCAATTAAATAATTTCGAAAACAATACCTGAGCTGAACCGGGTTTGGGATATCTTCACACCACACTTCAACTTTTGATGTTCCTTTGATAATTTTCGCATGTGCCTTTTTGACAACACCATTTTTATCAGCCATCTCAAAACCAATCACCTCCTTTACATTTGATTCAAGCCCTCGACAGGCGTAATCGAAATCAACTATAACCTTATTGCCAACACGCTTCAAAGAAGAAAACACAGGGCCGTAACAAGCAATATGTGTTTTACCATACGTCATATTTAATGCGCAATACGCCAATCGCTCTCCTACCTCTTGTTTCCGTGGAGCATGTATATACTTTTGATTACCAAGATCGTTTGTAAACGCCATTCCTACATGCAGAGAGTTTTTCAGTATACTCATTTGCACTTCCCAGAAAACCGGAAGTTTTTCACTCATTTCATCTCCTTCTTCAAAAGGAGCAAGTTGTACAAAGTAGAAGGGCAAATCAGGTTGATTAAAATGTGCACGCCACTGTTTTAACATTTCATTAAAATAACCTTCGTAAGTAGCTGGCACATTTCTGTTTGCCTCTCCCTGATACCAAATAACACCTTTAAAACAGATATATCTCAGCGGATAAATCATCCCGTTATATAAAAGTGCAGGTGTTTTGTTAGGGCGTTTGTTCTCGGAATCAGGAATAGTTGTAAGCTTAATTTCCGGAAATTTTAATATACTTTCCTTGCTCATCCACGATGTAATTCCTGAGCCACTCCAGGCTGATTGTATTAGTCCAACCGGAACATTCAACTGTTTTTGCAAATGTAATCCAAAAAAATAAGCTACGGCACTAAATTTTGCTACATTCTGAGAAGTATTCAGGCTCCATACCCCACCACCAATCTCATCAACAGGTTGAGAACTTGCTTTACGTGGAACCGTAAACAAGCGTAAAGGCAGCTCAACATCAGCACCATCGATAAATTTTTGACTATTTTCGACGACTTCCTCTTTACTCATTCCGGCCATTGGCATAAACATGTTGGATTGACCCGAGCAAAGCCACACTTCCCCGATAAGCACATTGGTAAGAGCTAACGAATCACCATCAAAAAACGTAATCTTACATGGCATACTACTTCCTCTGGGAGTATTTATAACGCATTCCCAGTTTCCATTATTATCGCTTTTGGCTATAACTGTCTTTTTACTCCAGGAACATGTAATCGTTACCAAAGTATTTTGCACTGTTTTACCCTCAATAGTAATTGCACTTAGTTGTTGTAATACCATGCCACTTCCCCAATATCCGGGAAGTTTTACTTTTGCAAATAATAAAAAAGGACATAAAACGAGTAAGAGAATAATACAGTATTTTTGTTTCATCGATGAAGTATTATGTTTATTTTAGCTTCGTTCTTGCAGTTTTTCTGTTTTGAGCAAGAATTTTATACACAATAAGATGTTGTTCAATAGCTTTTTTGTACCCATTCATATCTCCCTTTTTAATAAATGACAATAAATCAGAGTGAGAGACAATAGTTCCTCTGGAAGAAAGTTCAATATTTATCGGTTGAATATTTTCAACAAATGTTTCCTTTACATACACCATAATGGGATGAATTATTGTTTGAAATTCTGCAATCAGTTTATTTTTTGTTATTTCGTATAATTTAGAATGAAACATCCATTCCTCAACAAGTGGATATTCATTATTTTCAAGAATTTCAGACACTTTCACAATCTGCTCCAAATCTTCAATATCTTTAGGAGTAATGTTTTGAAAGATTTCATTGCATATTCCTAATTCAAGGGCAGTTCTGAACCCCAGAATATCAAAAATTGTACTCTCGCTTAACAAATGCGGATCAACAATTCTGCTAAATGTACCAAATACCGGTGGTTCTTTTAACTGCATTCCTTTTCGTGTACGTGTTTCAATAAGTCCCAGCATTTTCAACCGGCTGAGGGCTTCGCGCAACACACTTCTGCCAACTCCTAATGATTCGGCAAGAACTAACTCATTTGGGATGGAACTGCCTGCCGACATATTATTTATTTTAAAATATCTAAGTAGCTGGCTTTCTACCTGATCAACCAATGTTACCTGTTGATTTTGAATTTTAAGTTGATTCATTATTTTTAGTTTTAATAATTACTTTTTTTAAAAAATTTACTAATTTCCACCTCATAGTAATTTCTTTCTGTACTCGATGATATATTAAATGTATAAATTTTATTCGTTTTTTAATCCGCAATTTTATTAATTGTTTTAGGGTGTAAAAGAGCCAGTTGTAAAACAATGGCAATCAATACGACAACACCTAATACGGCAAAATCTCTTCCCAGATTTCCGGCATCAATAGATTTACCTAAAATACCAGTAATCAGGGCTCCAGATGCAACTGCAACAAGATTCATTAATCCATAGCCGGTAGCTCTGTAGCGGGGCGATACAAACTGACACAGTATAGGCATATTATTGGCATCAAACATCCCAAAACCGACTCCAAAACACATAGCACCACCTATTACTGTTGGCAAGCTATACCCGTAACCCAATAATATTAATGCCGGAATTGTAAAAAACAATCCAATTACACTTGTATATATTCTTCCCTTCATATTTTTTTGAACCCATCTGTCAGAAACTACACCGCCCACTAACACTCCAAAAAATGAAGATATCGCAATGGTAATGGTTGACATTGGCCCGGCCTGGGCCATATCCAAATTAAGCGAGTCGGCAAAAAGAGTGGGTAGCCAGTTTTTCACAGCCCAACCAGGCAAACTGGGAGCAGAAAAATAGAACAATATCACCCAAAATGCGATATTACCCAACAACACCCCAAGTCCTCTGAAAGAGGCAAAGAAATCTTTAGCCGGCACATTTTCGTTGTTCTTCTTACTGACATAGTTTTTTTTCTCTTTTAAAAAAAACACTAAAATTAGGCTGTATGTCATACCAATGAGCCCGAACAGGTGAAAAGTGAGCTGCCACGAAAAATTGCTGGCAACAGTTGCCCCAAAACCGCCCAATGCCTGTCCGAGATAAATACCCGTAGAGTGGATACCGATAGCCAATGAACGGGTTTTATCCTGATGATAATCGGCAATTAACGACAATCCTGCTGGAATATAAAAGGCTTCACTCACGCCCATAATAGCACGTAGAGCATAAAGTTGATCAAATGTTTGTGCATAACCCATCATCAAAGTTACGCTCGACCAAACAAATAAACTTCCTACAATCAACCATTTTCTATTCAATTTGTCGGCAATAATACCGGATATTGGGCTCATTAACGCATAAATCCAAAGAAACACGGCCATCAGACGACCAAAATTGGCAGCAGATATCAATTCAGGAATATCCATCATCATTGATGGTTTCATTGTTGACAGCATTTGTCTGTCAAGGTAATTCAACAATCCCACGAACCATAGCATACCCACTACTAACCAGGGATAATATTTTCTGTTTTTCATATTTAAATATTCTGAGTAGTTTTAAACATCTCAGGTCTTTGTATTAGTAATTTTATTTGTATTTTGAAATGAAAATTCCAATTTTCACTTATTCTTTCCAGTTCGTTTTCCAAATTTAATAATTGCAGTCTGTATTATTGAAATCCTGTTCCCATCATCTAATTTTGGTGGCATAACAGCTACTGTGACCCAAAATTCATTTTCTGAAATCTTTGCGACTCCAAAATTACCATAATCTCCATTATTTTCGGGAATCTCCATGATAACTTTCTCAGTAGATCGTATAATTCTCAGTGCTTTCGGATCCACCTGAGCCATATAAAGTGGTGCCCTGTGTCTGAAAATATGATTATTTGTTTCCCCTTTTCGGGTGTATACCAAAAATAAGCCATAGCGGTTAGTTATCCAATGTTGCTGTGTATTATAAGTATTTAAGGGTGATCCGTCATCATAAAGCCATTCCTGTTCTTTTTGAAAGTTTAATCCATCATTACTTTTGGTAACATACCCTTTCTTATCAGAACGTAGTGTAAGAAAATACTGCCTCTTATAAAAAGTGATTGATGGCTCACAAATCCCCCTGCCTTCTTCAACAAAATGAGTAGTTCCATGAGCTATATAGCGTAAACTATCTCCATCGAAGGAACATTTAATGACCGTAGAAGCCATATATGGAGTTCCTTTTTTAACATAACGAACTGGCAACAAAACATCTCCATTTGGCAAATCCCAACGTTGAGTACAACCCGCATTCACACAGTAAAATGCATCTCCATTAGTTAATTTTTCAGGCAGGATGATTGTTTGTTGACCCGACCACACACCCGAAGAAGGATGATAAACAGCATAAGCAATCTCAGTCATATCATTAATATCCACTTGTACTTTCGCATCACGAGCAAAGAAAAAAGATTTTCCGGTACACAACAAGGTTTTGCTCTTTTCGTGCCACTGAGGTGTGACATCACCGAACGATCTCAAAAGAGATTCTCCAACAGGGTGCATGGACAAGGTCGGAACAGGATCAGGATTATTCCATGTTTTACCGGCATCATTACTTATCATCTGGTAAAAATCAGTAAAAGCATGTGTACCTTTTCCGTATAATGACATCGTTATCCAGGCAGTTGAGAACAATTGATTACCTCCAATAGCCGAACGTGCCTGCAAGAACAAAGTATCGGTAGAGATGTGGACTTTCGACACTTGTACTTCGTAATAAGGTGACTTGCAAAATAAACTTTGCATCGAAAAGATAACCAGTAATAAAAGATATATTTTTTTTATCATGTATTAATGTTCAAAATGGCCATAACAAATATTATTCAAAAACTGAATCAAATTACTTGGGTTCTTTCAAATATTTCCGTCCATCTTTTAACCAGTATTCGGGTTTAAGATATCCGGTATTCCCGTCTAAATTCACATAAGAAATCTGATCTATTCGTTTCAGTTTCTCTAATTTTAAAGGATCTCCAATCTCCCAAAATAATGGGTCTTTAGGATTAAACCTATTGAATGTATAGATACCATTAACGCCCGATTTCCAGGCCATATAAGCTTCGCCACGCCAAATTTCCACTGCCGATTCTTTTTCCGGATGTATCTTTTCATTTACCATACGCCTTTGTTCAAATCCTGCATAAGCAGGCACATTGTATTTACGACCGAGAGTCACCCAATTTTCCCATGGTTCTAACTTGAAATAATCAGCACCAATCATCAAATCTAAGAGTCCATCTTTAAGCCATGTTTCCAAATCAATGCCGATTGCTTTACAATATCCCAACGAGTCGGGTACCCGAACCCCAATGAGGAGTACCCGTCCCCGCGCGATCGCAGCTTTATCGCATATTGCGCGTACATTTCTAATCATTGCTGTAAGCATATCACATTCTTCCTGCGTCACATCATTTGCATAGAACTGAGCTTTGAAGAATGCCGGATGCCGGCAAAAATCAAGTTCAATACCATCAATATCATACCTGGTAACCACATCTTCGATTGTACGTTCAACCTGAGCCCGTACTTCCGGTATACCATAATCAAGTGCCGACCATTTGTTTGACATCTGAGGCATTCGAACTCCCTGTTTTCCTACAAGATATTCCGGATGCGTCTTTTTAAATTTTGAAAGCAACTCCGGACGTGTCGCATCATGGTTGTCATTCATGCGCATCGACCAAAAAATTTCTTTGTTGTTCTGTTTGCAGAATTTTACCATTTCGGTTAATGTGTCTGTTCCCTGAGTTTTAAGTACCTGAATAAGATTCATGGCTCTTTCATTATCAAACGGCAACTCTGTTACTTCACTCAAATGAGAATAAACATTATTAACACCATCGCAATAGAATATTGAATCTACATGACTTGACATCAATGCTTTAGTTCTTTTTTCAAGAAATTGATCAACCGTCACATTCGGATTGCCGGAAACATTCATATCATTTCCATCATTATTCATAATTATCCGGCGCATTCGTCTGCGGGCTTTTTTTCTTTCGGCTAGCAAACTATTCGTATCTAACAACATCTTTTCCTTTTCAGGTATAGATGGCTTCGCAACATTTGCAATTATTTTTGCAGGTGCAAGAAGTGAAATTGCACCAAGAGCGAACATTGACTTTATTAATTTTCTTCTATTCATGATTCTGATATTTTTTGATCTCAGTTTAATTACCAGTTATCTGTTCTAAAGGATGATACCGGCAATCCTGAAGTATCGAATAAGGAACCTTTCACCCAATTCTTAAATCCGTAGCGTACGGCTATCGGATTCGGCACCTCAGGGGCACTTACAGTAAGCCCTGTACCTTTTTGTATAACGGCGTTTGCCGGATAAAAAACTTTATCTTCGCCTGCTATTTCAAAATCAGACAACGGCACATTTAACGGAGCTACATTCATATCACAGTCATTAAAACTGAGATAGGCTTTACCACCTTCAATCTTCATTGATTTGTATATGGGCGTACGACATTTGTAGCCATCGAGTTTATACGTCTTTGACAAAGCCAGATATGCTAACCGTTCCCCTACTTCCTGTTTCCGAGACGGATGTATACACAGTTCTTCACCGATATCCATCGTCACTGCCATTCCTGAATTAGGTATGGTTTTAAGATTTCTCAATTGTGCTTCGCGTAACATTGCTGTATTTATCCTTTCCGAAGAACCATAAGGAGCTATCTGAACATAATAAAAAGGGAAGTCTCCTTGTTCCCATAACTCACGCGTTGCTTTTACGAATGCCGGTTGTAAAAGTTCATACTGTGCCGGTTTGGCAATATTGGCTTCGCCCTGATACCACAACATTCCACGTATAGTGTAATTGCGCAGAGGATAAATCATGGCATTATAAAGCATTGAAGGTTTTTTGTTTACAGCATCGTCAACAGAAGCTGACGATGATAGAAAAGATAGATCGAACTCAGGAAACGCTGTTAATGATTGCGGCGACATCCATGATTCGATTGCCGAACCTCCCCAGCTTGAAACAATAATTCCAACCGGAACACCGAGCGACTTCTCTATCATTTGAGCAAAGAAATATGCTGTAGCACTGGTATTGGCGACAACCCCGGGGGTATTTTCACACCAGTTTGTGGCACATTGTTCCAGAGGAACTTTACTACTGGCTCGTTCTATCGTACACATTCTTATTGGTGTTTTCGGATTTGCTAAAGCGATAGTGTTAAGTGAATTTTGTGTAGGTTGATAAGTATAACCATTTAAGGGCATTGTCATATTGGATTGTCCTGAGCAAAGCCAAACTTCACCAAGAAGAACATTATTCAATTCCACCGCTTCACCATCACTGATAATGATCTTGTAAGGACCGCCGGCTTTTGGGGTATCAAGATGCAGAAGCCACTTGCCATGAGCATCTGAAGTAGTTGAGTACTTCTTTTTATCCCACGACGGCGTTATGGTTACTTTCTTATTAGGTTTGGCTTCGCCCCAAAGTTTAACAGTTGTTTGTTGTTGAAGCACCATATTGTCATCTAAAATATTCGGTAATTTTATTTTCGCTGATGCCTGAGTAGTTGCAAATAACAAGAGAAGCAAAAAAATCATTTTTTCCATAATATTCAAACTATTTAAGACTGTTCATATAATAACTGCGTCCGTTGACAACCCAATAATCAGGGTCATGATAACCTGATCCTACCGGACCCATGTATGAAGTGATATCAATTCTCGGCAACTTTTCAAGCACCTTCACATCACCCAACTGCCAAAACAATTCATTTACCGGATCGAAAAGGTTATAGGTATAAATACCATTTACACCGGCTTTCCATGCAAGATATGCTTCTCCTCTCCACCGATCGGAATTCGTCTCATCTGTTATTTCCGGATCATCTTCCCCGGCCGAAGCAGAAAACCGACGCTCTTCAAATGCAGCGTAAACCGGCACATTGTATTGTTTTCCAAGATTAACCCAATACTCCCATGGTTCGAGTTTAAAATAATCGGCACCAATCAACAAATCCACCAAATCCTCCTGCAACCAGGTAACCAAATCCAACCCTATTGCTTTACAAAATCCCACCGAATCGGGAACCCTCATAGCCATCAATATAGGTTTACCTCGTTGAATAGACATTCTGTCGCACACTTCCCTTACATCCCGAATCAATTGCGTCATCAGGTTGCATTGTGCCTGAGTGATGGGTGTTTTATAAAATTGTTCCTTAAAGAATGCGGGGTGCCTCCAAAAATCAAATTCAATACCGTCAACATCATAACGGGTTACCACATCTGTAAAAGTATCCAGAACAAGTTTGCGAACCTCAGCCAAATTATAATTTAATGCCGACCACTTATTGTACATCAAAGGCATTTTAGTTCCTTTCACTCCGACACAATAACCCGGATGATTAATTTTTAATTGTGACAATAATTGCGGACGTGTAGAGTCATGATTATCATTCATACGCATAGACCAGAACACTTCTTTATTGTATTGTTTACACCAATTAATAACAACGGACAGGGTATCAGTTTCAATTTCTTTTAAACAATTAATCGTATTTTGGGATCTTTCATCCTGAGGTTGTTCGGTAAGATTACTTTCGTGAGAATAGACATTATTTATACCATCACAGTAAAAAACCGTATCAACATGACTGTTATAGAGCGAACTTGTTCGCATATTCAGAAATGCCTCGGGAGTAATAATAGTACCTGCTGAGCTCGTACTCATTGCCACATCACCTCCGTCATTATTCATTATTACCCGTCTGATGCGCACTCTTCGTTTTTTTCTTTCAGCAATCAATTTCGCACGCATTTTACTATCTATCAATATTTTATCTTCAAGCAAGGATGAAGGCAGAATTTCATCAACACAACTGCTAAGTGCGGTAACAGCAAACATACTTCCTAAACTACTCAATAGTGTTCGTCTATTCATTTTTTATGATATTTTTTTATTAAGATAATTTCGTCCGTTTGCCAGCCAATAGCCAGGATCCAGATATCCGCTACCTTCTTTGCCTATGTACGAAACAATCCGAATTTTAAGCAAATTAGTCAGTATACGTGTATCGCCTAATTCCCAAAACAATGAATCGTGAGGATCAGTACGATTGCATACATAAATTCCGTTTACAGCCCCATTCCATGCCATAAATGCCTCTCCTCTCCATCGCTCAATCTGTGTGGGTTCATTTTCTTTTTCATATTCATCATCCGTAGATGGAATAAAAGTGATTCGTCTATCGTTCATTCCGGCATATACGGGCAAATTATATTTACGACCCAAAGCACTCCAGTGTTCCCAACGTCCCAGTTTGAAGTAATCACCTGTTATCAACAGATCAACAAGAGATTCATTCAACCATCTCTCGAGGTCAATTCCTATAGCAAGATTAAAGGGAATAGAATCAGGCACTTTTATGGCAATTAGCACAGGACGACCACGTTTATGTCCTTCTATATCACAAACATTTCGAATATCCAATATCATTTGAGTAATTTTATCGCAATCCTGCTGAGTGACCTGCTCCCCATAAAACTGAGCTTTAAAAAGTGCGGGATGGCGTAAAAAATCAAGCTCAATGCCATCTAAATCATAACGTGTTATCACATCCTGTACAATGGAGACCGCACGCTCCCGAACTACATCTACACCGTAATTTAGTCCCGACCACTTATTTTGAATGTAGGGCATGGATGCTCCTTGTGTCGCAACAAGAAAGCCCGGGTTATTTTTTTTGAATTGAGAAAGCATTTCAGGGCGGGTCGCATCACGCAGATCATTCATACGCATTGACCAAAATATCTCTTTATTTTGTTGACGACAACAATTAATCATTAGTTCAAGCGTATCGGTATCCATATCAGAGAAAACCCGGATAGCATTCATTGCAGCCTCATTATTTATAGGCTGCTCAGTCAAAGAGCTGTTATGGGAGTACATATTAAAAACACCGGTAGCATAAAAGATAGTATCCACCTGACTATGTTCCAACCATGAAGTCCGTGCATTAAGAAATATCTCAGGTGATGTAACACCATCCATATTGGCCTCAACATCGCTCCCGTCGTTGTTGTATATAATACGTCTTGTTCGTCTTCTCACCACTTTTCTTGCAGACAATTGTTCTTCGAACAAAGAAGACACCGGTAGTTTTGCAGCTGATGGAACTGGTAATTCTAAATCCGTACAGCTCTTCAACAAAGCCATTCCGCCCATAGAAGCTATGAGTTTAAGAATCTCTCTCCTGTTAAAATTGCTCTTCATATAAACATTTCCCTACTCAAAATTCGAAACATATCATTTATCTGGTGTAACCGGGATTCTGTTCAAGCACATCACTACGCATGATGTCATTAAATGGTATAGGCAACAACAAACGCCATTCATCGACCTTCCCGTTACGCAGTACCTCTTGTGCCAGATTGTATGCCTGAATATAATAAAGACTTGAGTAAACATCTTCGGTATTCAAGAGGTCAGTAAGAATATTCACAGCATATTGATTTCCCATACGTAATAAATCAAAAAAACGTTTATTTTCTCCGGCTAATTCTAAACGGGCCTCATTAAGTACGGCTTCCTGAAAATTCCCGTCAAACTTTGTATCTATGTCAGCAGATGTCAACACAGGAGCTCCTGCCCTATTGCGGATATCATTTAAAACCGGCAACCCTACTTCTTCACCAAACAACTCAGCATAGATAAGTGCCACTTCGGCAAACCGTAACTCAGGAAAATCCAAACCACCATCATTCTTGATAGTCAATTTAACGGATTTGTAACCTCCTGCTCCGTTGCTTTCCAATCCCACCATTTTGGCCAAATATCTAACAGGATAGTTAAATCCGGACACGACATGTCCGGTCGTTACTTCACTGCAATTGATTTTATAACGCTTATCTAAAGTAGTACTACTCGTATTTATATAAGCATCGCGCAAGCTGTTGGAGAAATAGATAAGGCTATTCCCAAAAGTGTTTTGATATATATTGGCACAGTCAGTTGAGAAATAGTTACCCATCCCCAATCCGCCCGATGTAAATCGAATTGGGAAAATAATTTCTTCTGCACCTTTTGTTGTTTCAAGACTTTCAACAAATAAATCACCATAATTTTGTGTGAGTTTATAGCCACTATTTTTGTACACATCTTCAATAAGAGGTTTAGCTTCGTCGTTGCGACCTAATGTCAAGTACACTTTCCCCAAAAGGGTTTTCACTGCCCATTTATTTATTCTTCCATATTCCTTTTTATAGTTTGTATCCAATTCTGCAAAAAGGGAGTCAGCCGTGCTTAAATCCACAATAATTGCATCATATACCTCCGAAACGGGAGTACGTGCTATTTCTCTTGCCTCTTTTCCATTGTTCAGCACTTCAGTTATCAATGGAACATCGCCATAATAACGAACCAAATTGAAATATGCCCAGGCCCTCAAAAAACGGATTTCCGCTTCATACTGCCATTTTTGGTTTTCGCTGGCAACAACATTTAAGTTGCTAATTACCCTGTTTACACGTGATATCAAATGATAGCTACTTGCCCAATATAATTCAACGTAATCATTTGTAGGTTCCGTAATAAGCACACTGGGATAAAACGCTAAACTGGTTACATTAATATTATCCGTATTCGGGAATACGGCATTGTCGCTACGCACTTCATTAAGCGTATGTTCTTTGCTGTTTTTAACTGCCAGAAGAGCATTATAACATCCTGTTACTGCAGCATTTATTTCATCAGCATTACGGTAGAAATTTTTATCAGATAATTTTGTATGTGGAATTTTCATCAAAAAATCCTCACATGAAGTCATAAGTATGATAAAAGATAAAAAGGTGATAAATATATTTCGTTTCATATCTGCCATAAATTTAAAATTTATAATCGATGCCTAATGAAAAAGTACGCATTGCCGGAGTAGCATTATATCTCTGTTCACCTGTAATAAGGTTCATGCCACTGACCGGTTTTGCCATATATTCAGGGTTAATACCCCTATAACCATCGGCCATAAGATACAGTAAATTGCGACCAGAAAAATAAATTCTGAATTTTGTTCTGGGCACAGTATACCCAAACGATAGCTCCCGTAAGGCAATATAGGAAGCATCTTCGATCAAATAATCCGAGTTTGTAAATTCCGCACTTGTAGGATCTGGTTTATTTCCATGATATTCATCAATATATCTATCCTCGTTCATCCAACGTAAAAAATTTGAACCCAACACATTACAGATATTCCACACTTCAGCTCCCTGAGATCCCTGAAAAGTAAAACTTAAGTCAAAACCCTTATATCGGAATTTGTTTGTCATACCCCAGTCAAAGTCAGGATAGGGACTGCCCAATGTAGTCCGATCCGCATCAGTGAGTACGCCATCGCCATTAGTGTCTTCAAATTTAAGAGAGCCTTTAACCGTGTTCATAAATGCCTTTCCTTCGGCAATCGCTTCACTAATCTCAGCGTCAGTTTTCCATATTTCACCGGAAGTTTTATACCCGTAATACTCCCCAACCGGAGAACCGACTTTCAAACGGTAAAGTGATTCTTTATAGCCAGTAAATACCTGCTCCTCAGTTCCTCCATAATCAACAAGTATACTTCTACTTCTTGTAAAGTTCAACGATGTTGTCCACAAAAACTTTTTTGTTTTTATGTTCATTGTATTCAATTCGAGCTCAAGTCCTTTACCTTCAATTTGACCTATATTATCCCATTCTCTGCTATAACCGGAAATTAGTACAAGTGGATTTTGTAGCAACAATGATTTGGTTTTATTGAGGTACCCATCAATGTTTATATTAATTCTATTTCGAAGAAACGAAGCAGAAATACCAATATTAGTTGCAGCAGTTTGCTCCCAACCGATCAACGAATTACCCATTATACTGCCACTAATAGCATAACCGTTAACTTGAGTATTTCCAAACATATAATTGACTTTATCTACTCCCGAAACATACGCATATGATGTAATGCGATTATTTCCCGAAAGTCCGTATGAAGCTCTTAATTTCAAGTCATTAATTGTATTTGAAAAAGACCTCATGAAGGGTTCTTCGGTAATTCTCCAGGCGGCTGATAATGAAGGAAAAGTCCCCCAACGGTTATCAGCTCCAAACTGAGAACTTCCATCGCTTCTCATTAGTGCCGAGAGGATGTATTTATCTTTATAGTTGTAGTTCAAACGTCCGAAGAACGAAACCAGTGCCACTTCAGTTATATCATTATCCACACCGGTACTTACAATCTCTCCTGCATAATTAAGAGATTTAACGGCATCGCTTTCGAAGTAGCGCCCCTGCGCTTGTAATGACCGAAAAATAGAATTTTCAATCGACAGTCCGCCTAAAAGATCAATCTGGTGATTTCCAATTTTTTTATTATATGCGAGGGTATTTTCGTTTACCATGTTCACATAGGAACTTTGTGAGTATGTTGCCATACCATAGCCGGTTTTTGCAACACCTATACTATTTCTAAGTGACCCCGTCCATATATCATTTTGCAACACACTTACATAACCACCAATTGAACTTTTAAAAACAAGCCCTTTTATTACATCCCAATTTAATGATAAATTTCCATTCAATTTGAGATTCCGGGTAATATCCTGAGAATCCATAGCATCTGAATATGAGGTAGTAGCAGAAGTTCCGGAATAGGTTTCAACGGTTATTCTCTGTCCGTTAGCATTTAAGACATAATCTGAATAGTCATCGTTCATCAACCACATACGTCTGAAATCACGGCTTTTTGTATAATCTCCAACTTGTGCCCAGTCGTAAACAAATCCGCTCTCACCTGTAAATTTTTTCGTCATCATCAGTGTTCGTTCATCATGAACAAGTGGATGAGTAATCCACCGAAGAGCTCCTCCAAGTTGGGTATTGGCACTCATCTCTTTGTTAGAAAACTGTGGCCTTAAGCTTAACTCTACGCGCACCTTTCTGGTTACCTGAGCGCTTAGATTGGCTGACAGGGACATTTGCTGCATACTATTATTTATCATTATTCCATCCTGATTTTTGTAATCCAATGATAAATAATACTTATATCCCTGATTACCTCCTCCTGTGCTCAGAAATAGATTATACGAGTTGGCATCCTGTATCACCGATTCCTGAGGATTCGGAGCATTAGTAAGTTTATTCAAACGGTCGAGTTGAGCATATCCGGCACCATACTTATTATATATATTTGAGGTCTTCGGATTTATCTCAGTAGAAAAGAATTTTTCAAAAGGCAAATACGCCTTGCCACCATAAGAATTATACGTTCCATCCTCATTAATTCCCGGAGCAACAGGCAGTCCTTCCTTAAGATAGGCTGTTTCATAAGGAGCAACAATATCTCTATTCCAATAATACCGGGCGTAATCCTCAATTTCATAGGTATCAAAATAGCGAACTATTTTTGACATTCCCATATTTACTTTTACATTAAATGATGCTTTTTGATTGGATCCCGATTTTGTTGTTATAAGAATAACCCCGTTGGCTCCGCGCGATCCATAAATGGCTGTTGACGCGGCATCTTTAAGCACCTCCATATTAGCAATATCATTGGCTGATACATCACTCAAATTACCGGTCGTCGGCAAACCGTCAATTACGATTAATGGTTCATTTGAAGCATTAAAAGAAGCAACACCCCGAATCCTGATCTCGGGAGACACCCCAACTTGCCCTTCGGTATCAAGTATTTGCACTCCAGAGAGACGTCCCTGTAGGGCTTTATCAATTGATTCGACCGGAATATCACCTATGTTCTCATTTTCTACATTGATACCGGTCAAAGCTCCCGAGAAATGTGATTTCTTCTGAACTCCGTAACCTACTACAACTACCTCATCCAAATTAACTGTGCCCGGGACTAATTGTACATTTGTTGTTTTAAGCACCGTTACATGTACCTTCTGAGTAGTATAGCCTATAAATGAGAATACCAGTACGTCATTCTTATTTACTTTTATGGAATACCGACCCTGAACATCCGTTACAGTTCCATTTTGCTTACCTTGTACAGCGACAGAAACACCGGGAATTGTATTGCCGAGTTCATCTGTAACCACACCGGCAATAAAGTTATCCTGTGCATACAGAGGCATGATAATGAAGTTAATAAGAAAAATAATTTTAGCATGAAAATTTACTTGTCTGAGTAATTTTAAAAGTGTTTTATTCATAATAGTAAAAAATAAGGTTATGATTGCATAAGTACATGCTTTAAATCAGGCAATATAGGTATTCAGACAGATGCATTTATTTCTTGAAACACATCTACTGATTTTAACTCTGTTCTCAAAATCTGATACTCTTCAGAAGTAAAAGGAGTGATAGGGCGGCGACATTCCCCCAAATCAAAACCCAATAAATTCATAATACCTTTTCCTCCTCTTACTCCTCCTCCATGACGTATTATTATTTTTACAATTTCAACCGACTTCATTTGTAACTGACATGCCAGAGCAAAATCTCCATCATTTGCAGCTTTGATTATATCAAGATAAAGAGGAGCAATGTAATTATAGGTACTACCCACTCCCCCTTTAATGCCTAATGCGAGACCAGCTAAAAGTATTTCATCAAATCCATGAAGTACATCAAACTCTCCGTCATACAAATGTAAGCATTGTTGCATTTCCATCAAGTTATTGTGTGTAAATTTTACCCCGGCAAGATTTGGAATGCTTTTCTTTCCTTGTATTAAAAAATCTTCTACCGAAATAGAGACACCTGTAATTGATGGCATGTGATAATAATAGAATGGCAAATCACTTGCAGTTGCAATCGGTACAAAGTAATCGACCAACTCCTGAGCATTGCCCGGTTTAAAAAAATACGGAGCAATTGCTGCTACAGCATAAGCGCCGATTTCGTTGGCATGTTTAACCAATTCAATCGACTGGGGAACCGAAGTTCCGCCAACATGCACAATAACCTTTAATCTCCCTCGCGACATCTTCATCCATTCCGAAGCAATAATTTTTCTCTCTTCAGTTGTCATTGAGGCTGCTTCTCCTGTTGTTCCGCAAATAAACACACCACTAACTCCTTTTTCAATAAGGTATGTCGCATATTTATCAATGGCCATCGGATGAATATTACCTGCTTCATCAAACGGAGTGAACGGCGCCGCTATCAGACCTGTAAGTTTCTTATTATCAAACATTTTTATTTTTATTTTACTATAATATTATTAAGCGACACAAAACCACCACCCAAACGTTGTGAGAAAACAAATCGGACGAATCTCACATTTGATTTAAGAGCTAAAGTTTTCAGTTTATCCTCTTTAGAAGCTTTGGATCCAGCCATAGGATTTGAAGAATTATATTGGAATAAAATATCCCACTTCAATCCGTCAACAGATGATTCCACATTGAAATTATTCTCACCCGGCCACTTTTCAGCGCCGAAGGAGATTGCATAACTAAGTTCCTTAGCTTCTCCCGAAAAAGATAAGATTAATTGATGCTTCAGATTGGTAATTTTGGGAATCCCCGAACTGTTTTGTTCCAAACAAACACCTGCCCAACCTATGTAAGCATCTCCAGTATCCTGCCATGATTTTGCCTGGAAATTTTTTCCGAAGTTCAGTTCTAAGGGTAATGTTGCCGGTTTAATTTTTCTCATTGTTATCGTATAGGCCGACGTTAGAGTTTCACCTCCCGAATTCATTTCCAGCTCTACCTGACGTGGCTGTGTGAAATCAGAAGGGAATTTAGTCCCCTTAGTTAATTTGGTATTCCGAAAGAAAACAGGAGTTATTTCAAGATTTGACAAATCCACAGAGGGTAAAAAAACCATCTCAATTTTGCCATTGATTTTTTCGTCTCCTTTAATTGTTGGGTTACTATGAACAAAACCTGACAAAGCTTGTGCATTGTTTATTTTCAGATCGGAGATTCGTTGTGCATCAACGTTAGTTTTAATAACAAAGAGTGTAATAACACTAAGTATTACTAATAATACGGACTGTTTCATTTTTTTGTGTGTTTTATTTATAATCAAAAGATACATGCAACCAACATAATCCCGTTTGAAACTTTCATCCGGAGTATGGTTACACAGAAATAATAATACAACAGGTTTAAAGTATAGAAGCCCGTCTGATCAGGCCCCTATACTGAGTTTTAAGGCATCAATTCGCTAACTTAATCATACTGATCTCATTATTATCAAACACAACTGTTGCAAGATATATTCCTTTTGTAAAATGCTTCATATCGATGGTCGACTTCCCTTGAATAGTAGATAATCTGGAACCATTCAACGAGTAAATTGATATTGATTTAATAGCACGATCATCCATGATTCTGTAAATACTACCTTCTCTTGTTACTTTTATCGAATCCTGTATTAATAAACCTGTAGTTGTTTCTTCTCCTGTTAATGACCGTGGCTCAACTGTTGCAGATATAAGATGAAAATTTCCACTTGTACCTTTGTTTTTCATTTTGAATCTTATTAATCTATGGTCTTTAGGTATATTATAGACTTCATCAGTAGCGCCAGTAGGACGCGTTGTTCCGGATATATATTCTTTTATCAATGTCCACTGGACACCATCCACCGAACTCTCAACATCAAAGCGGGTCGTTGATGATATTGTTGTACTTATTGATGCAAGTTTGTATGATATTTTTGCATTGTAGTCGAATGCAAACACAAGACAACTGTTTGTTGTATAAAACTGAGCGGCATTTTTCATTGCGGAATTACCACCAGTAATACCATCCTTATCTCTGAACAAGGAACTTGCCCAACCTGTTGACCATGCATAATTTTCAGCATTTGTAGTTTCGGCAGTCCAGTTTGAAGGTTGTTTTGATGTTGAATTAAAAACTAAGCTGATAGTCTCGCTGGCTGGACGGATACTTTTCAAACGAACTTTATAAGCAGTAGTTTCACCATCACAATCAAGAGACAATATCTGCTCATTCAAAAAGTTCGTAGGCAAGGATGCTATTGATGTTATAGTATTTGAAAAAACAGGACTGATTGTTACATTTGAAAGATCAGTGAAAGGATACAGAATCATATCGACTTCTCCGGAAGTACTTGCAGTAGGCAAGGTATGAATGTAACCTGACACACAATTGGGAGAATCAGGTAAGCTTATGGATTCAATTTTCCCTGATTGTTTAACTATTTCAATATCACGCAAACAAATTGTACTTCCTGATGTGGCTGTCAGACGAGCTCTGATATAACGGGCAGAACCATCAACAGGTAAAGTTATGTACCCTTCCGATGCATTCGCTCCTGTTAACGAAGCCACGTTAGCACAAAACAATGGATTACTTGCATCAAATCTTTTTGCTAAAGTCCAGGTCTGACCATCAGCCGACCACTCAAAATCAAAAACATCACCACTTCCCCACGAACTACTCGAACGCGACCATGAGCGGGCCTTTAGTTGTTCTGCCTTTCCATCATATGCAAAAACGAGCGCTGCATTCTGGTAATTAAACAGTGCTGTGTAGTTAGATGAGTGAGGAATTGCACCCACCGGAGCCAAGCCTAAAGTAGTATTGGACCAGTTCTGCAAAGTAGAAACAGTGTAAGGTAATGAAGTAGCGGGAGCAATAGTTACAATTGTCACTTCTACATTTTTTGTTTCACTTTCATGCGTTACCTGCACAGTAACCGGATTGGTAAAATCTCCCGTAATGCTTGCAGGACCGGTTACCCCTTCGGCATAAGTTGGTGTAACCGTAAGATTGGTTAAGGTAACCGTACTGCGTAAAACTAACAAGATTGCCTTTCCATCAGTTATAACGGTACTTTCGTCCGTATTCACTACTTTCGACCATGGTTTTGTAACAACATCACCAATCGATACAGCTCCCGTAACTTGCAAATTAGTTATCAGCGTCGTTTGGGAATAGATACTTCCAACCAGAAGTAACATTAAAAAAAGAGTCATTTTTGGCTTCATAAATATTTGATT
This sequence comes from Paludibacter sp., assembly GCA_034927265.1. Taxonomy (GTDB): domain Bacteria; phylum Bacteroidota; class Bacteroidia; order Bacteroidales; family Paludibacteraceae; genus Paludibacter. The sequence continues at coordinate 27,982 of JAYFQH010000015.1, read as the reverse complement.
TAAAAATTGTTTTTATAATCTTACTTTAGTCTTAAAATATTTGCCATCGCTAAACATAATCCGAAAGATATAATATCCATCAGGCAATACTGACTTATCTACCGAATCATTACCTGAATAAATTAATTGCCCCAAAAGAGAGAAAGCATCAATTCTAACAATATCGCCGCAACCGACAAATCTAAGTGTCGAAGAAGTCTGCACTAATTCAGGAGTACATTCCCGCGATGACTCAGAATTTGTTGTAATTGATCCCGTATCTGTCAGGATTTTTTTTGTTACAATAATATTATTAACTGTAAAATAGCCACTTGCCCGTTTGGTAAAATGAAACCTGATATAACGAGCATCAGCAGGAACATCAACACCATGCAGTCGGTCTTCTTCCAGTGCTGTTGAACATGCCATGGTATCTACACTATTATATTGCCGGAGTAATGTCCATGATTCTCCTGTAGATGTTGATTCTACAGAAACAATATTTCCTCTATCCCAAATTGTGCCACTTGATGTGATTGTGTACGCGCAAAATCTGGGAATATCGGAAAATGCTACTATCAAACTATGTGAAACATTACTAATTTTAGGAGTACCACCGCTTGTTTCAGCCAACAATGCACCTGCCCAGCCCTTCGAAGCTTCATCACTATTATTCCACGTGCTTGGTTTGATAGTCGAACCAAACTTCAACTCAAAAGGCAAAGAAAGTGGTTTGATTGTTTTAGCCTTGATCAAATATGGATAATCAATATTATTAGCTGTAAGCATAATGGCTGTTCCATCTGCATTACTTAAGTCTGTAGGAAAAACTGCAGGAGATTTCAATTTTGTTTCCGTGGATGAATACGTTACTATCGGCGTCACGTAATCAAGATTGATATCCTCAGGATAAACAAGTTCAATCAGACCACTTGTTGTTGCAGTACCGTTTGAATGAGCAAAACCAGACAAAGATGTCGCTTCGCTTATTGATAAAGCGGAAATCCTTTGCGCTGCAATTTCTGTCAAGCAAATTACAAATAATGACATTACAAGTATATTCTTATTTCTATCCGGCATTAACACAAAAGCAATAAATCACATTAATCTTATTTGTCTGACAAATATAAAGTAATTAATTTATATTATAAATATTATATCCTAAAATATTAACTATTATTAACAATTACCTACAGGCCCATCAAAAAAAATGTGGTAGTTGGTGACTTACAAGAAGTCACCAACAAACACACAAAATTTCACAAAATAGCAATCTATCTACTTCTACCAGAACTGTTCGTCCTTTCCAATCGGCTTCCCTTTCACCTCATGCAAAAACAATGTTATCAGTTCATCAGGCTGACTATAGCTTTTGTTCTTGTCTTTTTTGTGTTTAGCCAACAACTGTTCAATATCACCGGCAACCAGTTCCTGTTTTGCATCATCAACCGTCAGCAGTAAATGAACCGTGATTCGGAGCAGTTCGGGATCTTCCTGTTGGAGGAGTGAACGAACTTCATCAAGGTATTGCTTCTTGTCGCTGTTATTGAACAGGGTTACTGCAATATTCACCTTTGCAGGAGGATATGTTTCGCTTTTAAGCTGTTTGTCGAGTGCTTTGAGAGCAGTTTTCATACCTTCTTTCTGTGAATATAATCCAATAGATGCCCAGTAACGGACAAACTGGTTTTTATCGGACAACAACTTAATTTGTGCAGGAATAACTTCTTTTCCTTTACCAACCAACAATGCTGTATTCAGAACTTCTTTCACAGGATAGTAATTATCGTCGGCTGCCAACTGCACAGGCATTTTATCTTCGGTTTTGAAAGTATATTCAGGAATGAAATGGGCATCACGTTCGGCGATAAGTTTTTGGATCAATACTGAGCGAAGTTCATCAGCTTTGGCCTTCATGTCCGGGCGACTGATCAGATTCACCAGTTCCCATTTATCATTTTTCATATCAAATAAATACTCGGCCTGACGGGGTTCCAGCATGACTTTTTGCTGCGGATTGAGCAGACCGGCCTTATAATCGGCACGGATCGTTTTCTGCAGATCGCTTACGTCGTAATACATGTTCCAGCGCAGGAAAGGTTCGAACGGCAGGAAAACCCTGGTGTAAATGTAATGTCCGTCATTCACCGAACGGGATATTTCACTACTGGCATCGGTGCGGTCGAGCGACGAGAAAACATATTTTTTGCGGGGCTGCGCATTTTTTCCCATAAAAACACGACCCTTCATGTAATCAGGTAATTTAACACCTGCCAGACTTAATACTGTAGGAGCCATATCTTCGAAATCAACCAGTTCGTCGGTGATTACACCACTGCCCCATGGCGACAAATGTTTGTACATCGGAGGAAACCATGCTACGAACGACACCTGATAGCCAGACCTCAGCGCACTTCCTTTACCTCGTGAAATGCCCTGTCCGTGGTCACTAAAACAGAAAACGATGGTACTGTCCTTCAATCCGTCACGTTCCAGACGGTCAAGCCATTCACCAAATTCCTTATCCATCAACTGAATAGAGTTATACACCCTGGAGATATTCTTCTGCATAGCCGGCGAGTTACGGTAATATTCCGGCATCATCAGATCACCATAAGGAATGATCTGGTCTTTTGACAGATTGTTCAGGACCATTTCCTCGTACTGCGACCATGGGTTAGTCATGGTACGCGACTGATGACTTGACGTACTGTTATACACCGCAAAGAATGGCTGACCGGGTTTACGGTTCCACCATCCGGCTTTTGTCGAACATTCATTCCAGGCTGCCTGAGTAAAAGCTTTGGCATTGGCAATACTGTAATCGGTTTTCACATTGTTCGAAGTATAATAACCAGCCTGACGCAGATAGTAGGGAAAACCTTTGATATCATCTGGGATAGCATACTGACTGCGGTGATTTCCGGTTCCATAACCGAAAGTTCTGACACCTGTGATCAGACAGAAACGGCTTGGTGACGATACGGCACTCGTCGAATAAGCGTTATCGAAACGCACACCTTCTTTTGCCAAACGGTCAATATTTGGGGTATGTGCCTGTTTATTTCCATAACAGCCTATAAATTCAGGTGAGGTATCCTCAAAAGTAAGCCAGAGAATATTAGGATGCTGATTTGTTTGTCCGGCCAAAGCGGATGTCAACGCCAGGGCTGCAATACTTAGGGATGTTTTCATTGTATATGTAATTTTTAGGCCCTCCAAACCTCCCTAAAGGGAGGCTTGTGGGAAGTCGTTATAAATATTTATTTAGTGAATTTAAAATAGGGATTTTCAATTCGTTGTGTATCCATCTTTTTCCTCAGAGAGGCAGCAATATCGGGATATTGTTCGATTACATTCACCCATTCAGCCGGATCGGATTGAATATTATACAGCTCTTCCTCCATTTTTTTCGGATTACTTACCTGTAAACGAATTAATTTCCAGCCATCTGCACGTAAAATGGATTGCTTTCCGCCCTGTTCGAAAAACTCGTAGTAGATATAATCATGTTTTGCCTGATTCTTTCCATCGTTTAATAATTCAGGAAGATAAGAGATACCATCGACACCGGCAGGCACTTTTGCCCCGACAATATCGCAAACAGTAGGCAGGAAATCCCAGAAAGCAGACACGTGATAACTAAATCGTGGTGTTGTAATCTTTTCTTTCCACGAAACGATAAAAGGTGCACGAACTCCACCTTCATATAAATCTCGTTTATAACCACGGAAAGGCCCGTTGCTGTCGAAGAACTCAGGATCGTTGCCACCTACCTGATGCACACCATTATCGGAAGAGAAAATAATAATTGTATTTTCATAAACACCTTTCTTCTTCAGCAGGTCAATTATTTGACCGACATTGTTATCCACCTCCGAAACCATAGCGGCATAGGCAGCTTTTGGCTGCATCTGTGTCTTGTATCCTTTCGACGGATTATTGTTGATATGCGGTTTTTCAGGAAAAGTTTTGTCGTACTGCCCTAAATCCGGAATGTCGAGATCGGCATGCGGAGGCGTTACCGCAAAGTAGACAAAGAAGGGTTTATCTGCATTTTTATCAATAAAGTCAAGTCCTTTCTGCATGATCACATAATGACTGTACTCGCCGTGCAGCGGATATTTTGTTTCATTTTCGTACAAGAAATCAGGATAATAACGATGAGCAGCTCCCTGACTCAGGTATCCAAAGAAGTAGCCGAAACCCTGATTGACAGGACTACCGTTGGTTTTAGCACCTCCCAGTCCCCATTTGCCCACACAGGCAGTGGCGTAACCTTTCTCCTTGAGCACCTCAGCCACAGTCACTTCTTCAAGTGGCAGAGACATATCGGCACCTTCGTCCTCTCCCTTTACCACACTGGCTCCGTTACCTCTGATAGCAGCATGACCGGTGTGTTTGCCTGTCAGCAGTGAACAACGCGACGGCGCGCTTACCGTGGAACCGCTGTAATGTTGCATAAACTGGATGCCCGATTTTGCCAGGGCATCGATGTTGGGCGTTTTGATTTTCTTTTGACCGTAACATCCGGCGTCGCCGATGCCCATATCATCGGCAAGGACAAAAACGATGTTGGGTTGCGTGTTCTTTGCGGCAACAGCACTTAAACTCATTGCACACAAAGCAGTTGTGATTGTTGTTGATAGAATTTTCACTCTGATTATTTTTTATTTTTAATGTATTCGGTTGGACTCATGCCTGTCTCTTTCCTGAAAATGCTGCTGAAATACTTCGGATCGTTGAATCCAAGATCGTAAGCCACTTCGGAGATATTGAGTTTCTTCTCCAGTAACAAACGACAGGCTACCTGTATCTTTATCTTTCTTATCAATTCATTCGGAGAAGTATTGATAAGCGACTGCAATTTCCGGTAGAAAGTGGACTGGCTCATATTAAGTTCGAAATACAGGTCGTTGGTGGTGAAGTTTTTGCGCAGCACATTCTCCTCAATAATACTAATTACCTTTTCGAGGAATTCTTTGTCGGTAGCATTATGGGTGTATTTCGACACATCCACAAGCTCATGATCCGAAGCGAAAGATTGTGCCAACAACTTTCTGTTTTTCACCAGACTGCGGATATTGGCCACCAGTGCCGGCATTTCGAAGGGCTTGGTAATGTATGAGTCGGCACCGGCATCAAAGCCTTCCACCTTATTTTCAACGTTCTGGCGCGCCGACAACATCAACACGGGAATATGTGAGAACTCTACAATCGACTTCATTTTCGAAGTAAGCTCCAATCCATCCATCACCGGCATCACCACATCGGTGACAACAATATCAACTTCTTTATTGTATAGAACATTCAGTGCTTCTTCACCATTAACAGCCTGATAAACCACAAAGTCATTCTTTAATGCCTCATAGATCAGCGCAATAAGCTCCAAATTATCTTCTACCAGCAACAAACGTACTTTTTCAGGATCAGTATGCTCCTGATTTTTATTTATAGCGTATCCGTCAACATTTTCAGGCAATGTTTCTTCATCGGTTTCTGGATCGTAGTTCTGAAAAATCTCCCGGGTTTCATAATCTTCTTTTTCGATAGGAAGAACGACATTAAAAATGGTACCTTTACCTTCCGTCGAGTCAACGGTGATTTCCCCTTTGTGAAATTTCACCAGATCGTGTGTCAACGATAGTCCAATGCCAATACTTTTCACCTTGAAATTGCGGAAATTACCCTCATAAAACCTTTTAAAAAGATTCTGTTTAACCATTTCGCTCATTCCAAAACCGGTATCGGAAACAGTAATTGCCAGTTTTCTGTTGCCCGGAGTACCTGTCTCTTCAAGAACAACATTTACCGAACCATCCACACGATTGTATTTAAAGGCATTGGATAGCAGGTTATACATGATCTTATCCAACTTATCACGGTCAACATAGCCTTCAATCATATTTTTATTTGTCTGAAAATGGAGGGAAATATTATTTTGCGTCGACAAAGGAGCAAAATGCACATCGCACAACTCTTTGACAAAAGATACGATCTCGATTCTCGAAACTTTAAGTTTAAGATTACCTGTTTCCACTTTTCTGAATTCAACAATCTGTTCGAGCAACCTAACCAGGCGATCCATATTGGCCTTCATATTCTGCATAACCCCGGCTTCTTCAGGATGGCGGCTTCTTAATCCATCAAGCGCGCAACTGAGAATGGTAATCGGAGTAAAAAATTCGTGCGAGATATTGGTAAAGAATTTCAGTTTGGCCTGATGTACTTCCTCCGACTTCTCTCTTTCAATTTGCTCTATTGCCAGCATTTTTCGTAATCTGACACGGTTCATGATAAAACGGGAGAAAGCGATCAGCAACACAATAATTATAGTAAGATAAGCTAAATATGCGTATATAGTGTTCCATGGAGCCGGTTTGATTTTCAGTTTTAGTGTTGTAGGGTTTTCGCACCAGACTCCATCGCCGTTGGCAGCTTTAATTTTAAATACATAAGTTCCTGGTGAAAGGTTATTATAGTTCACAAATCTCTTCTTCGAATCCACATACACCCAGTCCTTATCCACTCCTTCCAACTGATAGGCATATTTAATTGCCGAAATATTTTCAAACAACATTGCCGAGTATTCAATGAGAATATTCTTCTGGTTATAGGCCAGAACGATCTTATCAGAATAAGGTGTCTGTAACTTTGTTATTTTTGATTTCACCTGTTCAGGCAGATTATCAATCAGTTCATTGGAAATGGATACTCCGGTAATCACCGGCTGTGGAGCTAAAGACTTTTCTTTGTTTTTCTCAGGAACAAACGCGATAAAACCGTTACTTCCACCGAAGAACAACTCATTATTATTGTTTTTAAAGGCAGCATTCGGATTAAATGTATTGATTCGGATTCCTTCTTTTCCTGAAAAAATACGTATTTTTTTATCATGCGGCAGGTCTTCATTATAGCTTACCAGTCCGTTACCGGTAGCAAGCCAAAGATTTCCCCAATGATCCTCTTCCATACTGTAGATAGCATCATCCGGAATAAGGCTCATATTATCAACAATTTTAAAGCGATTGTTCTTCGTATCGTATAAACTTAATCCACCGCCTTTGGTACCTACCCAAATTCTGTTTTTATGATCCTGAAGCAACGAGAGTACTTCATTGTTATTAAGTTTTCTGTTTTGTAGAGAATATTCTTCAATTCTCACCGGTTTTTCGTGAGTGAAGATCCTGAACAAACCGAGGTCCTGAGTCCCAACCCAGATGTTCTTCTCATGATCAATGGATAAGGTATTCACAATCTGATTGTACAATTTATTCTTGATCTCATTTTCAACCTGCACGATATATTCAGAGCCGTTCCATTCTAAGTGCACCAATCCTTTGCTCGTTGCCACCCATATATTGTTCTGCTCATCTTCAATAATTTCTTTTATCCACAGATTACCGAGTTCAATTCCATCGAGTTGCCGTTTTCTGATCGATTGTATTTTTCCATTATTAAGCGACACAATATATAAGCCATCGTAACGGGTACCCAGCCACAACTCGTCTTTTTTTACCGGCTTATGAAAACTAAGGATGGAATTGGCCCTGGTGGCAATACTTTTCAATACAGGGTGGTGATTATAGAGTGTGAGCGAATTAGTTCTTCTGTCAAATAATCCAAGCACAAAAGATTTTATTCCCAACCAGATAAGACCATTTTCATCTTCATAAATACCGGTTATCGACGCCACCCAGTTCTCTTTATCAATAAGGCCTGTGAGATTATACTGCTCGAATTGTTCCCGATTGGAACTTATTGCATTCACACCTACCCCATAAATGGAATACCATATCAAACCGGTTCTGTCCTTGTACAGCGAAAAAATTTCGTCGCTCGACACCTTAAGTGAATTTGCCGGACTCAACTGTACCTGATCTTCATATTTATAAGGCTGTTGAATAATTTGTAACCCATTGGATGTAGCCAGAAATATATTTCCTGTATTTTTATCCTGATTGATGGAGTAAACAACAGGGTAAAAATTACTTTTTTCGTTATTACGCGGATAAAACACCGTTATCCTGCTTTGCGCTGGTTGATGCGGGTTTTCGATACGAAAAACCCCGAAACGATCCCAGGTGGATAACCATATATTGTGAGCATCATCCTCATAGAAAGAATTAACGATCAATAATTTTTTCTCTTTAAGATAGGGGTAATCGGCAAAAAGATTGGTATTGAGGTTATACACATCAAAACCGGTCTCCCAGGTTCCGATCCACATATAATTCTTAGAATCAATCATTAACGATCTGATGGTAATACTTTTGAATTCACGACCCCGGTTATCGGAGGTTATTTGTACAAAATCGTTTTTAGTCCTGTCAAAATAGAATAAACCGTTGGTTGTTCCGAAGTAGGGAGTGTTATCATTGGCAATAACAATGGAATTGATACCACTTCGACTGATGATTTCGTTATTAAAATGTGAAACTTCCCCTGTTTGCAGGTCAATCTTATTAAGACCTTTAAGGGTTCCCACCCACAAACAACCCGACTGATCTTCGGCAAGACTGCGGATGGTATTACTGGTAAAAAAGAGCGGATGCTGATAGTTGGATTTATAATGTTTAAATGTATAGGCATCATAACGACAAAGACCATTATTGGTACCATACCACATAAAGCCTTTCGAATCCTGTAACATGCAATTGACCTCATTAGAAACCAAACCATCAACAACACTTACAGGACGTTGATATTCATTCTGATAAATTCCTGAAACGGCATTTGTATGCTGTACAAAAGCAAAAATCAACAGTGAAAACGATATTGAAAGTTTGATAAAACGCATGGGTATTATTCAGTAAAATGATTCAATAATTCAACGAATCAAAGATACAAAGACTTTTCAGTTTACGATGATTTTTCGTGCGGCAAGTCCCCTATCGCTTTTCATCCGGAGAAAAAAAACGCCTTTATACGGAGCATCCAGTTCGCATTGCAAACCATTAGCTGATGTTGACGCAAGCAACTGACCGGTTGTTGAGAACAGTTGTACCTGCAATTTTTCATCACAGGAAATCATTATTTTTTGTTGTTGCACGAATATCTTCAACTTATGTTCAAGCGGGCTCATCAGTTCCGACGCCGGATCAACCTCTGCTTTCAGCCATATTGTCCTCGGATCGAAATCTTCTCCACCATCCATATTCACCTGTACTGTGTAAGATCCTGCCTGCTCCGGCGCATTAAATACAAAATGAATGGCACTACTACTTACCTCATCATTAAACTCGATTGTAGTATCACCACTTATACTGAAATGATCGTTCGCAGGCAAAATAAAATTAAGGATACCCGAACTGTTCTTTACACCGACAGGCAGCGTGTAATTCAGAGTAGCTCCCGGCTTCACCTTTCCCATATCCACCACTTTTATTAGCGGCAGGCTGAGTGTTGGTTCATCGGTAGCTGTAAGCCGGATGCTGTCAATACAAATGTCGTTGGCAGGCACTTTTACACCGGTAAATCGGATACGTGAATTTTCTCCGGCATAAAAAGCAATAGATTTGCGGGGAGAAATGGTATTGTTGGCATTCATCACAGAAATAATCGTATCGTTACCAATAACGCCATAGAGTGATCCTTCCCCTTCTTTGGTCCATTTTTTCGACTCAAATTCCAGCACAACCGATTGCGACAGATTCAGTTCCGGTGTCTCCACCCATGCCAGGGTATTTACATTCGATGAGATGCGTATGCCCCCGTTCAGGGAACTCGATTTTTGAGCAAATACACCGGCTGGTGAGCACAACCAGCCGGGATTATCTGTCCGCCCCTCCATACTTGTGAGCAACACACTGCTCAGTCCGTCGATGGGTTTAAAGTTCTCTAAAAAAAAAAGCCTGTGAAGCAGAAACACCTCCCGGTCGCGGTACCAATGATCTTCGGGTCTTATTAACCGATAATCCCTCTTCGTAGACAGACCGGTCATAAATGCCATTGGCAGGGAATTGTTTCAGATTCACCAACACCCCTCTTACCATTATACCCAAATCTTTTTCACTGGCATAATTGGTCACCGGAGTGAAGGTTTTAAGTTCCGTAATGATATCAGTAGTGAAAAACTCAGTATTCCTATCGTCCAGCGATAATACCTCCAAAGTGGAGATGGCTTCAAGATAGTTTTTCCGGCTACGGATAAGATTCATACAATAATTGATTGCCAATGGAGCTTCCCCGAGATAACAAAGAGCATAAGCCGTTTCGGCAGCCACTTCAAGTGAAGTATCTTTCAACAGATTCTTCAAACCTGCAGGAGCCGTCGTTATTTTGCCTGTATATGCCAGTTGACCGATATTTACCACTGCCCAAAACCGTATTTCCTGATAGGTACTGGTTAGCGCAGTTTGCAGTTCCGGCAAATCACTTGTCTGCACGCGGCAGGTAAGATTTGCCAGGCGATGCAACTGTGTTAATGGATAACCCGGCGCACGGCAATAGTCATACACATTCAGTTTCTCCCTTTGCCCACGCAACACATATCCCAAATCGACCGTATTCGTAACAAATTCATCAATTTTCTGTCGCATCGACAATTTGATATCGTTGTATTCAGGAAGGTCAGCCAGATTATTGGTTTCGAACTGATCCACCGACAAGTCGTACAATTCTTCGGCGAACTTACATTTGAAAGGATTATCCGTAATATCATTGGTAAGTCCTTTCTGATAGATGGAATCCCATCCGATATTGGCAGGCATCCCCCACTGATAATAATTCCTCAGCGCATGTTGTTTGTAAGGAATGAAGTTGCGGATATATTTATATCTACCATCAGATACCGACCGCAACGGCTGGAAATGAGTGGCCTGATTTCCACACACGCCATACTGATATTTGGTACGACCATCAAGTGGTTTGAAAAAGCTTTCGCCCTGATAACGTGCCGGAGCCTGTGCTCCTGCAAGCTGCAGAAAAGTAGGCGCCAGATCGATAAAACAAACCGGTTTATCAGCCGTTTGAGGAGTCACGCCAAACTGTTCTCTGTATTTCTGGGGCATATACACAATCATCGGCACACGCACACCCGTTTCATAAAGATATCCTTTTCCACGTGGTGAACAACCTCCATGATCGCTAAAGAAAAAGATGATGGTATTATCAAACAAACCCCTTTTCTTCAGGTCATCCACAAAGATTCCCACCCATGTATCGACGTCTTTCACTCCTTCAAGATGAAAAGCGTAGTCCGATCGCACTTCCGGAATATCCGGCAAATGTGCCGGAAGCGGAGCATTATTCACGTTGATACCATCTTTAGTAAAATCACGGCGTCCATCCAGGTGATACGAACGAACACGTCCCATATGTGTCATCCCTGCATTATAGATGGAGAAGAAAGGTTTGTCGGCAGGACGGTTGGCACTATTGTACGAAGCCTTATTGCTACATTCGTCCCAGCAGATTTTATTGTTGGTGGTGGTATTGTAATCCGTTTTAGCATTGTTGGTACAATAATAACCGGCATCGCGCAGCAACTGCGGATAAAAGATGTTCGGAGGTGTCGCAGGGCCTGAACGGTGCTGCTCCATCGCATAGGTCGAAGCATAAGCGCCGGTGATGATTCCCGAACGGGCAGGAGAACTCTGCGGCCCATTCGAGTAGGCGTATTTAAACATGATACCATCACTAGCCAGCTTATCCAGATTGGGAGTTTGTACACATTTATTTCCATAGCAGGCAAATTCATACCAGCTGGTATCCTCGATACTCAATACCAGGATATTGGGCCGATCCTGCGCAAATGCTGCCAGAACAGCATTCGAAAGTAAAAGTGAGATTTGTTTCTTATTCATGATCACCATTCTTCAAAACGTAAATCATTTTCAGGATCATTTCTTTGTTTCAAATATTCATCTACCTGATAGGTCTTTCCACTTTTCACATACTTATATTTAAAGTGATATATCCCATCGGCATAAGTACAACCCAGATCAGTCACCGGCAATACCGATGAACTAAGGGTAACAACATTCCCGGCAGTGACATTTACTTTCATTTTATCTGAAACTTCATTGCCCATTCCTGTCATCTCACATTGATTTAATCCGGTAGTTATCGCTACTCTTGTTTTATTCCTGCTCCAGTCCTCATGGTTATATTCTTTCAGCGTTCCGTCAACAGGATTTCCGTTAACATCAACTTCTACCTGATTCCCACGCACATAGTAAGTTCCGGAATATTCATTAACGTATTTCACCACCAGAATCGTATAATGTTTACCCGCAATTACATCCGTACCTTTTAAGATGGAATCGGCTGAAGTTTCGAGCAAGCGTACCGGTAAGGCATATTTTTTTGTCAGCGACAGTGGATCTGCCGTAAATTTCGCCTTATCAATGCTGATAGTGAAATCACCCAGGAATTTTCCTTTAGGGATGATGATCTTATTTTCGGTGAGACTAAAACTATACCAATCCTCCGGCAACAAAGTAAAACCGGAAGCACCCGCAACAGAGTCGAGTAAAGTAGTATCTACCTGAAAAGTAGCCCATTGATCTGTTTTATTTTCACGCAGTCCGGCCAACACCACACCCAGTTTAAATTCCAGTTGTGCTTCATTCTCGCGGGTTACAAGGGTACGTAAAGGTTTCTGCGAACCGAAATAAACTGCCGAAAATTCGTAATCCCCAATGTAATCTTCGTAAGGTTCACAAGCGGCAACTGCTATCAGCACAAAGGCCATTAATACTGTTTTAACTGATTTAATCTTTATCATAATGTGTTATTTTACGTTGTGATTACCAACCTTTGTTTTGTATAAGATTTTTATTTGTTACCACTTTGTCGTAAGGAAGCGGCAGGTAATAATGTTTCGGGTCATCCAGTTTACGTTCCTCTACCACGATTCCTGATGTAGCAGGATTGGTTCCGCTGTAAACGAAGCCTGAAGCCGTTTGTACGATTTGCACCCCTTTAATTGGCTCGTTCAAAGGTAATAGATTTCTGCGTAAGTCAAAGAAACGTTTGTTTTCGAAAGCAAATTCAATTCTTCTTTCATTCTGAATCAGTTGTTTAAATGATTCTTTACCGGCATTTGCCACTTCATCGAGATAAGTAGTTGCGGTGATACCATTCTTTGTCCTGATATCTTTGATAATCGCATAGGCGGTACGAGAGCTACCGGCTACAGCTCCGTTCGGGCCTGCAAGTTCATTGAGTGCTTCCGCCAGATTGTAATAAACCTCAGCCCTTCTTATCAGTGGATACTGATGGAAATCGTTTACTGCAGCCAGAGTTGCAGGATTATACAACATATCTTTTTTAGGTGACATGAATTTTTTCAGATAATAGCCGGTAGCCGTATTCTGATAATCATATCCTGCAACATCCCTTCTCTTTACACCATTCGAGTCGGTATAAATTTCCAGTGCTCTGTCGCTGTTAAAGACTTTTCCATTGTAATAGATGGTCAGGTCGAAACGACTATCTCTGTTTATATAAGGATTCTGAGGATTATATCCCGAACGGGCATCGCCGATAGGGAAACCATTTTTTGCAGGATAAGCATCCACCAGATTTTGTGAAGGATTGGTACGTCCGGCACCATAGAAAAGGGGAGGAAAATTACTCTTTTCCATCGAATTATTATTGAACCATTTTCTGAAAAGGAATTCGGCATTGGTAGTACCCTGAATACCACTACCCACATACATAGCTTCTGACAGTGCGGCATAGGCTCCAAGCACACCGGTATTGATAGCTCTTTCCGACAAAGTTACCACACGTAACCATTTTTTATTGATGGAGTCGGTCGAAACGGCATAAGCACCGCCAGGCTGATAGGCAGGAGAAGCGCCGAACAAAGCAGCACGGGATTGTAATGCAAGTGCCGCTTTTCCACTGGCACGACCATCCTGTTTTACTCCCGTTTCTTCATCAGCACCAACATAACTTAATGGCAGATATTTAAACGCTGAATCACAATCTGCAATGATCTGCAAAACACAGTCTTCATAAGTATTTCGCGACATCAGTTCCATATTGTTCTGATCTTCCACCGTAAGATTTTTCAGAACCACAGGATAACCCAACGCCTGACCATCATCGGTAATTCCGCCGAATACCTGCAACAGTTCCATTCCCCACCAGGCTCTCAGGAAATAAGCTTCGCCACGTGAACGATCGCGGATTTTTTTATCCTTGATTGAATCCGACAAACTATAAATGATATTTGCACCCAGACCCTTTTCAAGGAAAAGATGGATATTTCTGAACTGTGTATAGGCAGTCCCCCAGTTATCAAAAGGATTGGTAGTCGGAGAAAGTCGTCCTTTCACGTATTTCGAAAGATCCGATGAAGGATTGTTAGAGAAAGCATTATCGGTAGCCACATCGAGGAAGTCGCCATCATAACTGTTGGGCGTATTGGGAATATTGGCATAAGCATTCATCAGTACTCCCAAAGCGTAGTTCGGTAATTTCCATGTTATTTCATCACCATAGCTGTTATCAAGTTTGGTATCGAGCGAGTCGTCGCACGACCAAACCGCAACAAACACGATAGCGAACAGTAAATATATTATTTTTTTCATATTCTTTTGATTTTATTTTGATTGATCTGTTTACTCTTATGAATTCTCAATCTTTTAGAAATTTACAGAAACACCTGCGGTGATATTCTTCAGCACCGGATAATTATTCAAACCTGCATTCATGGCTTCAGGATCGAACATTGTATTCTTTGAGATCAACAACAGATTGGTACCTCTGGTAAAGAATTTCACAGAACGCATAATATCTGTTTGCTTTCCTTTCAGCGTATAGCTAAGTTCTACATTCTTGATCCTGAAGAAATCGCCACTTTCAATCCAGAAGGATGAATTCCTGAAATTGTTGGCACCATCAGTTGAGCTCAGGCGCGGATAAGTACCGGTCGGATTTTCAGTCGGATGATATCTTTCTAATGTAATCGCAGAATATTTATCTTCCCCTCTGTTCCAATAATAAGAATTATTCAGCCAGTTACTGAAACCTAACTGGGAAGTTCCCTGCACGTACAATCCGAAACCTTTGTAATTCAGATTAACATCGACACTGAGGTGTGTACGTGGGAAGCTGTTCGAAAGTATTTGCCGGTCTCTGTCGTCGATGATATCATCGTTATTCAGATCCTGATAGGCAATATCGCCTTCCTGATAAAGACCAAAAGTTTGGAACGGTTGCGGCTGATTCATGTCAATGTCTTTGCCGAACAAACCTCTTGAAACATATCCGAACATGGCATCCGAAGGTTGTCCCACAATTTCCATATAATCTTCAGGGTAATTGATTTCATCGGTTTGCAGCACTTTGTTTTTGCTGAAGATTAGATTTGCACCCACCTGATAGAATAACTGATCCACTCTGTCGGAATATTTTGCTTCCACTTCGAAGCCGCTATTAAGCACTTTGCCCCAGTTGGTCGACGGGATAAGCGTGCCATACATCGAAGAGTTGATCAGATCAAGCCTTTGGATAATGTCATATCTCAGTTCATTGAAATAGTTGGCTTCCACCCACAATTTTTTATTGAGCAATAAGGCTTCGATACCCAGATTTATTTCACGTGACTTTTCCCATTTCAAACCGGGATTACCGATCTGAACAAAATTGGTGCGCATAAACTGAAGAGCGTTATTAAACCTTACCGTTCCATTATCGGTCCAGCGATCGCGGTACAGATTATACGAGGTTTGTCCATCGTAGGCAAGCAAACCGGCACTGGCTTTCAGTTTCAGATAATCAACCGATGGATGACCCTTCAGGAAACTTTCTTCTGAAAGGAGCCAGCCAAGCCCTCCTGCAAACGAAGCGGTGTATTTATTATCGCCGGAGAACTTATTGCTGCCCATATATCCTCCATTGAGCTCAACAATGTATTTTCCCTGATTTACAAGGTTCAGTCGCAGCGCATTATGAAGGAACTTCAAATCCTGATTTTCGCCCGATGATTCGGAAAGGAAATAGTTGTACACATAATCGGCACTCAACTGGTTGTCACCGAAAGTACGCTGATAATTCAACGAACCCAGATAAGTGGTGGTACGATAAGAAGTCGTATTCGTCAGGACCATCTGGTCGGTTTTATTTCCCATCTTTTTCATGATGAGCACAAGTGAGTCGCGACCATCAGGTGTCTGAATCCATCTTTGGGCATAAGTTGGCGCTTCTGTTGTAAGCGTTTCGGCGCCCCAGAAATAGTTATCGAAAGTAATTTGCGCTTTGGCGGTCAGCCCTTTAACAAAATCATTCAGGTCGAAATTCAGTCCGAAATTCAACTGACCGTTGATGTTTTGTTCCTTTCTGAAGCCACCGTACATCAGAGAACCATACAGGTTGTCGGTGCGGTTATTTCCGGTACCGAAGGCAGGATAGCCGGCCGAGTCGGGTTTCAACACACTTTCAGGAATAAAGATCGGATATTCGTTCGGGCGATGAGTACTCAGGGCTGCGAAAGTCTGCGCATGATCCAGAGAACTGCGGTCGGTAATATCGAATAATCCTGAGATACCAAGGAAACCCGAAATGTAGTCATTGATTTTCACATCAAGATTTCCACGGGCATTGAAACGGTCACGCTGCGGAGTTTTCCCAACACTTTGCAAACCGCTCGTACCATTATAACCTCCCACAAACATGTACTGGGCATTTTCATTTCCTCCCGAGAATTCGAAATCGAATTTACGGTATTCCGTGTTTTTCTTCAGGAAATAGTTATAATAATCGACATTAGGATATCTGAAGTCGTTAGCACCGGTACTGTTACGGTAGCCTTCAATATCCTTGGCTGTATAGATCGGTTGCAGACCGTCATTCTGACGTGCTTCATTATAAAGCCGGGCATAATCATAGGAATTAATAAATTCAGGCAAAGCAGCGGGTAAACCAGCACCGTACTCGGCATTTACTTTTATTACCCTTTTATGTTTTTCTCCTCTTTTCGTAGTAATCATCAGCACACCATTTGCAGCACGCGGACCGTACAGGATTTTCGCGGTAGCATCTTTCAGCACCTCAATCGTCGCGATTTCTTCAGGGATCAGGGTGTTGATGTCTCTTTCCACTCCATCCACCAGAGTAACAATACCATTTCCACTCTGGCGGTGCAACCCACGGATATAAAGTGTTGCCGCATTATTTGCCAGACCACCCGCGTTCATTACCGAGATAAGTCCCAACAGTTTTCCCTGCAGGGCATTGTTGGTAATCATGTCGGGATAAGTTTCGATGGCAGTTCCCGAAACCGCGCTCACTGCTCCCACATTGTAACGTTTGGTTGTTTCGAGCCATCCCGGTAACGATAGTTTATCTTTATTGCCCGCAAATAACGGAGCACTACTTACCACAACTTTCAGATCAGAAAGGTTTCCTTTCGAGGTGTCAATTATTCTCGGTTCGTATCCCGGAGCTTCAACAATCAGTGTTGAGCCCGATTTTACTTTCACACTGAACTTACCTTCTTTATCGGTGTAATAGGTCAGGGCACCTTCCCCGACTGTGACAGCAGCATTGGGAACAACAGTACCCTTTTCGTTAGTAACCGTTGCTTTTACCTCCACTGTCGCTACTTTTTTTGCTACTTTCTGTTTTTTATTCTGCGCATCCAGCTGTGTCACACCCAACATCAGTGTAAAGATAAAAAACAGTGCAATGCTTATATATTGATTTTTATTTCTCATTTGTATCCTTATTTAAGATCATTATTACCTTTACCAACCCGGATTTTGTTTAAAATTCACCAAACGTTTAGCTTCATCCTCACCCACCGGATACCAGTAATGTTTGCGTTGAAAAACACGAACCTCTTCAGTTACATCCATCAACTGATAGGTAAACACATTGCCTGGATTCGGTTTCAGTGGTGCAGCATTGCTGGCTGTCACTTTCACTCCTTTGATAGGATTTGGTACATTCAACACTTCTTCGGCAATCATCCAGCGACGGAGATCAAACCAGCGATGATTCTCGAACAACAGTTCCACCGCTCTTTCGTTTCTGATCAATTCCCTCATTTTAACTGCATCTGCAGCAATTTCGGCTCTCACATTTGGCATCCCTACACGATTTCTTACCTTATTGATGGCATCCTCGGCAGAATAGGTGTATCCTGCAGGTTTATACTTTGGGTCGCCGTAGGCTTCATTCATCGCCTCGGCATAATCAAGCCACACCTGAGTAGTACGGATATGGATGGTATTATAGTAATACTTGGCATAACCATTATCATCAGCCCGGTCGAGCTTTACACTTTCAGGCCATTGCCATTTTTTTACCATATAATGGGTACGCACCATCTCTATCGGCTGAACCGACACATCGCGGCCACCTTCCCAGGTACATACATAGTTTTGATTACCGTTGGCAAAAGTACCGAAGGGTTCACCCGGATAGAGAATAAAAGCATCAAAACGGGGATCACGGTTAGCATAAGGATTGGCCGGATCAAAAGCCGGATCATCGCTTACCCATCCTGTGGGTGTCAGTGTGGCTTTATAACCATTGATGGTTTCAAATTTATCGACCAGATTTTGTGAAACGCTTACATTAGCTTGTCCATAGTTTCCTGCCCGTTTCGAGAAATGGATATTCTGCCAGTGAATAGGCAGATCGGGAGTAGTGTTCCTGTTCTGCCCTGTAGAATTTAAGTACCACAGCGATTCGTCACTAACATAATTCGGAAAATGATAGAATATATTTTTGTATTGTTCCTTTGGCATCATTTTATGTTTAGGAACTACCGTTTCAATATATTCGAGACATTCTTTAGCATATTGGGCTGCCTTTTTTGCGCGCTCAACATCGTATCCGTTGTTTTCAATTTTATCAAGCGGATTGCACATCAGCGGACTGGCAGAGTAAAGCTCGGCCATCGATTTGAGGGCATAAGCTGCCGCTTTGTTGGGACGTCCCAGTTCCTGACTTGGCCATTCATCGGGCAACAAGGTAATGGCCATATTCAATTGTTCAATCACCCAATCGCTCGACTGATGATAAGTCAACCGTGGTACATCAAAATTATCATCACTGGCATAAGCTCTGTCGAGCAACTGCATACCACCTACCCTACGAATAATTTCGAAATAAAACCATGCACGGAAAAAGTGCGCCTGTCCGAGCAGTTGATTCTTTTGACTCTCAGTCAGGTTAGTCATCAAAGGTGCCTTTTGGATAACCTTATTGGCAATACGAAGTGCAAGAAACGCATTAGGGATAACATTTCCCCTGCTTGTACCCACATATTCTTCCCCCCAACCTACATCGGGAGCCTGCTTGTCGGCTAGCCATTTTCCGGTATTTACAATCCTGTCCAGTTTAGTACTGTAAGGGTTGGCACCTTCGTCGGACATTTGTCCGATATGGGCACGTTCCAGTCCGTTTGCCCTCCAGAAAGCATAATCAAGCACACAGTTGTAACATCTGTCCAGATAACCCCTAACCGTAAAGAAATTACTGAACACCTCTTCTTCAGTTATCCCTAAATCCGGTGATTTATCAAGATATTCCTCACACGAAGTCAGGGAGAGAAGACCTATCAGAATAAGTATGAATTTATATTGTTTCATTTTCTATTGATTTTTTTGTTAGAAAGAGATTCTGGTTCCAATATTATATCGTCGTACCAAAGGGTACAATCCCGAAGAATTCGCTTCAGGATCCATCTGTCGGTTAAATTTGGTAATGGTAAACAGGTTGTTGGCATTGGCATAAACCTGAACATTCTTCAGTCCTAATTTTGTCAGTGTCTTGTTGCTGAAATCATATGCCAGCTCAAGGTTTTTCAAACGGAAATAGGAAGCATCCTGGAAACTGTAAGTAGTGCCCGAAGTCATGCTGTAATCCCTGTAGTCGCTGTGCAGCGAAGGTTTTGTTGCATTCTCAGCATTTTCCGGTGTCCAGCGGTTCAACACATCGGGATTGGCAAAATAATTTCCTGAATTACCTTCGCTTAAATCCCAAAGCACCAGTCCGTCAACATCTTTATACACATTAATCACCCCGTAGAACATGGCATTTACCTGGAAAGATTTGTATCTGAATCCCAGAGTGGCACCATAAGTATTTTGTGGATAACTGTTATAAAGCATCGGTATTTTGTCGTATACCTGATCAATAGTACCGTTGGCATCATAATCCAGATACATGAAGTCGCCCGGCACGAGCTTATTTTGTGTGGAGGTATTAGTAGCCACAGCATAATTGTAGATATCATCGAGCGACTGATAATAACCGTTGACCTGTAGTTTATTGATGACTCCAATCGGTTTGCCTGCCAGTTTCAGGTACTCAGGTAAATTGGCTGCATCATTTCTGTACACTATCCGGTTTTCGTTAATGGAATAATTGGCTTTTAACCAATAGCTCCAGTCTTTGTTAATCTTATCATTCCAACCCAGTTCAAATTCCAAACCACGGCTTTTAGTGATTCCGATGTTGCCATCAGGTTCTTTGATTCCAAACCATGCAGGGGTGGCAACTGTCATAATGATACCATCTCGCTTTTCGGAATACATATCGACAGTAGCAGTTAACTTGTTAAAAATCATCATATCGAGACCAAGATTTTGTTTATGACCCGTTTCCCATGTGGCATTCTCGTTTGCAGCTTTACCTTCGGCATAAAGCGGACCATAATTCGTTTTTTCATTTTCACCAAAGCTAACGTTTCCTCCGATATTGTCATACAATTGTAAATAGGTATAGGCTGCTGCCGACTGATGATAACCTACTTTTCCCCATGAATATCTGATTTTTAAATTCTCGAAGAGGCTTCCTGCAATATCTTTAACAAAAGGCTCCTCCGAAAGTCTCCATCCAAAAGAAAAGGATGGAAAGTATTCATAACGTTTACCCCTGGCAAATTTTTGTGAACCGGAGTAGGCTCCGTTATGTTCAAATAAATATTTTTCTTTCCAGTTATAAGTAATACGGTATACCCAGTCTTCCTGATTTTCTTTAAATTTCAGATTGGTAGCACTACTCCCTGCAAGTCCCTCAATCTCGTTTCTATTCACCAGACCAAGCAATGTCAGATTATTATTCCCGAAGCTTTTTTCATAATTCAAAGCAAATTCATAATAAAGCCGTTTATCGAAACCGCCATCCAGCATATTATCATAATTTGCTTTCTGACGTTCTCCCTGAAACTCATTATCCGTCCATCTTCTTTCATCTGAAATGGCATAACCGCCACCTGCAAGTGGTTGTGAGTAATCAAATTTACGGTAATAACCTATGAATAATTTTTCGCCGAAAGGTCCGGCATCCACATTTGGGTTAGTAGTACCATAACGCATTAAGTCATCACGGGTTCGGGTCGAAACATTATAACTGAATTTTCCGCTGGCACGGAGGCCTTTGGTGATAAATGATAAATCCTGACTCAAACTGGCATCGATAAAGTTTTGATAATATTTGTAGATGCGCTGACCGCGGTCGAAAAGCATAATCGGGTTATCACCCAGACTGGCACTGGAAGTCACACCGTAACTTCCGTCCTCCCATCTGATAGGAAATACATTTCTGGGAGCAATGTATAAACTCTTGAAGAACTGTGGTTGTCCGAATGAACTGTCGTCCTCATTATTATCGTTGATGCGGTAACCGGTCTGACTGCGATAGCCCTGGCGACCTGAAAGATTTAACGACAACACAGTCGTTTTGGTAAGTTGGAAATCGAAGTTGCTTCGCCAGTTGTAACGCTGGTATTTGAAAGTAGGATCAAACAATTCATTGGGTTGGGTTTTGAAAATATCGCCATCGTTCAGATAACCGATGGACGAAAAGTATTTCATAAATTCAGTACCTCCGCTGATATTGATATTGTATTGCTGCTGATAGCCCATATCGTTGACCATCTCATCCCACCAATCAATATTAGGAAAATAAGTATTATACGGACCTACATTCCCTGTTGCAAAGGCATTCTGCCATGCCGAGATGGTTGACTCAGGAATCAGTTTCGACCATTGCTGGTCGTTGGTTGCCGCTTCATTCCACATATTCATGGAAGTCATATAATCGGCATATTCAGGACGGGTCAATGGCTCTTTAAAACCAAAGTTCGCACTGAATGAAATTTTCGGTTTCTGATTCACCCCGCGTTTGGTGGTAACGAGGATAACGCCATTGGCTCCTTTTACCCCGTATACTGCTGTGGCCGAAGCATCCTTCAATACAGAAAGTGATTCAATTTCGTTGGCATCAATATCGTTCATATCACGTTCGATCCCATCTACCAGCACTAAAGGCTTTGACGATGCCCAACTGGCTTTTCCTCGGATAATCAGGGTAGCTTCATCGGCACCAGGTTTCGAGTCGTTCATAATAGAAACCACCCCCGGCATCATCCCCTGCAGGGCTTCCGATACTGAAGTAACATTTCCGGTTTTCAACAATTCATCGCCTTTAGCTGCTGAAATTGATGCTACCGACGATACTTTTTTCTGTACGCCATACCCCACTACCACAACTTCATCCAGCACTTTCGTATCCTCACGCATGTAAATTCTGGATAAATCGGCATTTGCCTTTAACGGAACATTTACCGTAGTGTATCCGATGTAAGAAACAACAAGGGTTTGATTGGCAGCAGCCTTAATTGAAAATCGTCCATCAATATCGGTAATTGTACCCGATGTAGTTCCCTGCACTACCACACTCACACCAATCAGGGGCTCATTAAGTTTTTCATCCCATACCTGTCCGCTCCATTCCCTTTGTTGTGCCTTTAGCGACAGCGAACAAATCAGAAACAGCGCTAAACAAGTCAATGTTAGTTTGTTCTTCATTCTTTGCATAGATTTTATTGGTTATATATTTGTTCTCTTATTTTTCTTTTACAAAATTCCAGTTCGGATCCGGAACTCTCTGACTATCCATCAAAGCTTTGAGTTCTTTTACTTTTTCAGGATATTGTGCCGCCACATTGGCCATTTCACCCGGATCTTCAAAATAATTGTACAACTCCAGCGTGGTTTTGTCCGGCATACTTACATTGAGGCGTATCAGCTTCCAACCGTCTTTCATGATAGCTTGCCGTCCTCCCTGTTCATGAAATTCAAAATAAAGTGAGGAGTGTTCCTTCTGTTTCCCTTTTCCGGTGAGGGTTGGTAAATATGAAATACCATCCACTCCTTTGGGTGTTTTCACTCCGATTAATTCCGCCATTGTTGGCAGGAAATCCCAAAATGCCGAAATATGGTACGATACGCTTGCTTTAGGGATGACTCCCGGCCAGTAGGCAATATGAGGGGTACGGATACCTCCTTCGTACAAATCACGTTTATAACCTCTGAATGGTCCGTTACTATCGAAAAATTCCGGATCGTGTCCGCCTTCCTTATGTGTCCCGTTGTCCGAAGTAATAATAATCAGGGTATTTTCCAGTACACCTTTTTCTTTGAGCAAATCCACCAATCGCTGTACATCGCGGTCGAGCCGGCTTACCATGGCAGCAAAAGTGGCTCTCGGTTTCGGTTGCGAGCAATACGAACCGGATTTTTGAACAAAAGGTTTTTCAGGAAACATTCCGTCGTATCCCATCAGTTCCCCTTCCGGAACGATCAGTTCAGCATGCGGAATAGTGGGAGTAAGATACAGGAAGAAAGGTTTCGATGCGTTTTTATTAACGAAGTCAAGCGCTTTTTCCATGATCAGGTCGTGTGAATACACTTTACCGTCGAGGGGTACAGCCGTATTATTTTCATACAACTGTTTCGGATAATATTTATGTGCCAATCCCTGTCCCAAATATCCGAAGAAATAATCGAAACCCTGATTGTTCGGGTGCCCCTGTGAACTTGGACCACCGAGCCCCCATTTGCCGATACAGGCAGTTTGGTATTGTTTTTCCTTAAAAATTTCGGCTACGGTAATTTCATTTTTGGCCAGCGACAAATCATAATCGATACCATCGGCATTATTGCGCGAACCTTTGTTTCCCCGGATGTAGGCATGACCGGTATGTTTTCCGGTAAGTAAAACACATCTTGAAGGAGCACTCACGGTGGAGCCTGAATAATGCTGGGTAAACCTCATGCCATTGGCAGCGAGGTTATCGATAGCAGGAGTACGGATGACTTTCTGGCCGTAACAACCCAGATCGCCGATCCCTAAATCGTCGGCAAGGATATAAATTACGTTCGGAGATTTTTTTGAAACACTTTTGCCGGCATTTGCACCGACAGCTAAAAGCGGGAACATCATTATTCCGGAAGAAAGAATGATTTCCCGTGGACCCGGTTTGAAATTCATGACATTAAATATGGTTAATAAAACATTTGTTTCTACTGCAACAAAAGTATCTATTTAACCACTGTCAGAGGGTGTAAATTTTATGCAAACACGGTGTAGATTTTATGCAAAGAGTTAAAACTGATGCCTGTCAGCTCTTATTTTCTCACAGGCATCTGGGCATTCACTTTTAACTTCCATGCCTCAAGCTCCTTAGCCAACTGCTTCACTAATTGTGGCTGTTTTGCAGCCAGGTCATTTTTTTCACTGATGTCCTCTTTCAGGTTGTAAAGTTCGTAAGTATTTGTCTCAATAATATGCACTAATTTCCAATCGCCATGACGAACGGCACTGTAAGGCGTTGCTCCTTCGGAATGATAATGGGGATAATGCCAGAAAAGTGACGTACGTTTCAATGACTTTGTACCATCTGCAAGTATCTGTTTCAAACTTACGCCATCAAATCCTTTTTTAATCTTTTTATCTATTTTGACACCGGCCATCTCTGTCAGGGTTGGGAAAAGGTCGATCGACATGATGGGAGTATTATTGACAGTACCACCTGCCTGTTGTTTAATATTTTTAATGATAAACGGTACCCTCACTCCTCCTTCGTACATATGTCCTTTACCTTTCCGCAGGGGACTGTTATCCGTAACTTTCCGGGCACTTTTGCCTATCAGTCCGCCATTATCCGAAGTATACACAATGATGGTATTGTTGTAAATACCCATTTGTTTCAATTTGGCTACTACTTTTCCCACAGCATCATCCACATGCTCCACCATGGCAGCATACACAGGATTTTTCTGATGTTTCGTCGAATCGACCATTGCCTGATATTTGTCTACCTTATCCTGTTTTGCCATCAGAGGTTGGTGTACATTGTAGAACCAGAGGTTCAGGAAGAAAGGTTTGGAGCTATTATTATCAATAAAATTGCAGGCTTCGTTAGCCAGCCTTTCCGTCAGGTATTCACCTTCGGGGCCATCCTTCAACCGTGGATTTCCATAGGGAGAAAAATAGCCGTTGGGACCATTGGAGTTTTTGGCTTTGTTCAGGTTTGGAGAACCTTTTTTCCATCCACCAATATTGATATCAAAACCCTGATTCTCGGGCCAGTATTTTTCATCCTCTCCCAAATGCCATTTTCCGATATGGGCAGTAGCATAGCCGACCGACTTAAAAACCTCCGCCATAGTCACTTCTTCTAATGGCAGATACATGGTCCAGTCGGGAATCTGTAGTTTTGCATCAGGGAACTTCCAACCTTCAATCCAGTCGGTCAGGTGCAAACGTGCCGGATACTTGCCGGTCATAATGCTCGCTCTGGTGGGCGACGACACCGTACAGGCTGCATAGCCATTGGTAAAAAGCACTCCATCGCGGGCAAATGCATCGATGTTCGGTGTTTGATGATAATCGCTACCATATACCCCCACATCCTTCCAACCCATGTCGTCGATTAATATTAAAACCACATTGGGATGCGACGCTGCCTGTGCCAGCGAAGGAATAGCCAAAGCCGAAAGTAATGGCAATGAAAGGCGGTTTATTTTTTTCATGATATTTTATTTTGTCAATTGTCTATTGTCAAATGTCTATTGTCAGTTGACATTGGACATTAGACATTAGACATTAGACAACTGACATTAGACTATTTAATAAGAATTGTCTTCGGAAGCTCAACCTTCTTCCCATCAGCAACATAATACATCGGAAGCGGTTTTGTTTGATTGATCCATTTATTCAGATCTTTCAGTAATTCATTTCCGATTTTAAGATTTTCTTTCGATGGTTTTCCGCTGAGCAGGTTGACTGTTTCACCAATATCATCGGTAAGATTATACAATTCATGGGTATCATACTCATAGCAATAACGGTATTTATAGCGTTTATCGCCGATACGTTTATTGATTACAGATGCAGGAATACCTCTTTCGTCCATATAACCCGGGAAATGCCAGAAAAGCTTGTCGCGTTTCAGGGTTTTGGCTTTACCGGTAAGCAATGGCAGCAATGATTCTCCATCGAGCACATGTTCCTTATGCGTATATTTTACCCCGGCCAGATCGAGATAGGTCGGCAGGAAGTCGATAACATGCACCGGCTCGTCGCTAACCGTGTTGGCTTTAACAAGTTTCGGATAACGCACTATCATCGGCACCCTTGTTCCACCTTCATACAAGGTACCCTTCGCCCATTTCAGAGGAGCATTGGAATGATTACCCCCGTGAACACCACCATTATCCGACATAAAGATCACCACGGTATTATCGCGCATCGAGTCCGATTTATCTCCATCACCATTAGGATCATCAAGTGCCGCGAGAATACGTCCTACCGTTTGATCGAGTTGTTCCGTCAAAGCAGCATACTTGAAATTTTCATGTCGTTTGTCGAGTTCCGTGCGGGTTTTATATTTTGCGTACAGATCGTCCCTGCCCACAATGGCCGAATGAATGGCATGAAAAGCCACCCACATGGAGAAAGGTTTACTTTTGTCGACCTTCGAAATCTGATCAGTCACCATATCAGCCATGGCATCAGTAAAATGTTTTTTAGTCCCCACCAATGTCAGCGGATTATTCCCGTTGGCATAAGGCAACAGATTCTTCCGGATATACGCTTCAGTATAGGGCTGTGCAAACTGATTGTACGAAGGATTGTCGAATATCCAATTCCCATCCTTTGTTTTAAAAGCAAAGTAATTCGAGTCTTCCTTTTTGTCTTCTTTTACTTTTTTGCTGCATTCAAAATTGTGCGTAAAGCCACAATCATCTTCTTCTGTAAGACGGAAACCATGCACTTTTCCGAAAATGTAGGTATTGTAACCCGCTTCTTTCAGAATGCGGGCATAAGTCAGTGTACCCGGTTTTATCGATTCCTTTTCCTGATTGGCCGGAACAATACGGGCATCTTCTTTTCTGATTCCCGCCTCTTTACCCGTCGCATAACGATCGAGACCGAAAACATTGTACACATGCGTCCGGTTGGCATATTGTCCGGTAAGCAGAGCAGCCCTTGTCGGAGCACTGTTTTGCTGAGTATGAGCATTCGTAAAAACCATGCTCTGTGTAGCCAGTTTGTCGATATTGGGTGTTTGATGGTTCTTCGATCCGTTACCCATAGTGGCTATCGGTGAAGAAATATCGTTCCAGCCTAAGTCGTCGGCCAGTAAAAGAATAATGTTCGGTCTTGTGGCATTATCTGTTTTAGCATACATGCCCATCGCACAGGCAGAGGCAGTTAACAGCAGAAGTTGATTTCTTTTTGTCATAATATTGTTGTTTAATTTTGAACTCAGGTCTGTTGGTACAATAGCTTACAAAATTATCGCAAGATACACATTTTGGGGGAGTAAATACTATTCAAAATGGGGGAAAATTTTATTCACGGAGCAGAATTTAAGAATTAGAGAATGCACGAGCAAGTGTACGAGAAGCACGAATAGAGGCTGATGCACCGGTAACTCCCCTCTACTAACACTCCCTCATAGCCCCGAAAGAGGTGCTTAGTGCAGTAGTGCACTACCACTTAGTGCACATGTGTACTATCGATTAGTGCAATACTGTACTAAGTCTTAGTGCACTACTGCACTAAGCATCTCTTCTTAGGCTACAACACACCATCATAGTGACTTTTACTGAATTTAGTAGACACTTTTTTAATCCTTTATACTAGAAAACTAGACAAATAAGAAATCATTATACTGAAAGAGTAGGCACTTCATAAATCCTTATACTGAAATACTAGACATATCTGAGTAGCTCATACT